>NZ_BAABHF010000046.1:0-610942 GCF_039541955.1 Actinoallomurus oryzae
GACATCGTGGATGACGCCACCGTGCCGATCATCGTTGACCTGTCGGGCGTCTCCTACTGCGATGCCTCCGGGCTGGCCATGCTGGTCGGTGCGCAACGCCGGGCCAGGCTGCGCGGTGTCATCGTCGCCATCTCCGAGCCCAGCCATGAGGTGAGCGAACTGCTGTGCGTCAACGGCCTCGACCATGCCTTCACCATGTATCCCACTCTCACCGCGGCACGCCGCGGCCTGGGACGCTCCAGCGGCCTGGCCATCGCATGACCCCCGCCGACAGCCCCGATCCATGGCCGCCGAGAGCGGAGCGTCCCACGCCCGCGGACCAGGTGCACGGAAGCGCGAACGCCACGACACCGCGCGTCAAGAGCGCCGAGGCGAGAATGTCCGCTGAGGAAGTGCTTCACCGGTGGGGTTACATGGCCGAGACGTCCTCGGGGCGACCGCATGTCGTGCCGGCTGATCCGGCAGCCCCACGTGAGTGCCTGTGCGGTGAGCCTGCGGACCTCGTCGTGGAGACGAACTGGTTCGGCGGACGCCACTCCCGGGATCCGGTATGCGGACGTCACGTCGAGGAGGTCGTACTCGCCATCAGAAAAAAGCAGGCCCGGCGCAACGGAGCGTGAGCCCATTTCTTCTCTGGCCCGACGTTCGACCTGGCGGACCCGACAACGTGGCGATGCTGCGATCAGAGCATGGGCGAGCCGGAGCGCTCCTCGTCCGAGTCACGTCGTGCTCGGCGTTCGGTGAATCGGGTGGCCGCCGTATCCAGCCGGTCCAGGAACTCTGACAGTTCCTGGCGTGCCTTATCTCCGTCGGCGTTCAGGCCTTCCAGTTCGAAGACCCGCCATTGCCGCAGGACGGGAAGTACGACATCGTCGAGGTGGATGCGCAGGTCGTAGATGCCGGCGCGTGCGATGGCGACGGATTTACGCAGGAAGTCGTCGATGGTGTGGCCGGGCATCTGGAAGCTGGTCACAACGTCGGTGACGGCGCGCATTGTCGCGTTCGGGGACATTTCGAACGCCGCAGTGAGCAGGTTGCGGTAGAAGAGCATGTGCAGGTTCTCATCGGCGGCCACGCGAGCCAGCAACCGCTCGCATACGGGGTCTCCCGAGGCCTTGCCGGTGTTGCGGTGAGAGACGCGTGTCGCGAGTTCCTGGAAAGAGACGTAGGCGAGGCCGTGGAGCATCTTGTCGCCGTGGTCGGCCTGGTAGCCGCCCTGCATGTGCCTCATACGTGCCCGTTCGAGCGCGACCGGGTCCACGGCTCGTGTGACGGTCAGGTAGTCGCGGATGACGATTCCGTGCCGGTTCTCCTCGGCCGTCCAGCGGTCCACCCAGGTACCCCATGCGCCGTCACGCCCGAAGATGGTGGAGATCTCGCGATGGTAGCCGGGCAGGTTGTCCTCGGTGAGGAGGTTGACGACCAGCGCTTCCTTCGCGGAAGGCGAGATGGTGGAATCCTCGGGCGACCATGGGTCGCCGTCCAAAGGGCCATCGAAATCGCGGCCGAGACTCCAGGGCACGTACTGGTGCGGGAACCACTCCTTCGCCGTGGCCAGATGGCGGTCGAGCTCGGCTGCGACGACGGGTTCGAGCTCGGTGAGCAGCTCGAACGTCGTCTTCGGCCCGGACGTGTACGGCATTGATCCCCCAAATCGTGGCATGAACGGCGCCTGCGGAGCGGCATCGGTGATCTTCATCCCCTGGAGACCACCCTCCCCATGGCCGGTGTCGCCGTAAACGACGCCGTGCCCGGAGCGCGGCGCCGTACTGCCGCGGCGGGTACGTAGACCCGCCGGCGTCCGCGGTGGAATGACCGGTGCGATGAAAGGCGAGGGGCCGGCGCGAAGTTCCTCGTAGGCGGCCGGCTCGGTGAACGTCTTCAGGAGCCGGCGGCGCGGGCCGCGACTCGCGGGGAGCGGCGGTTCTTGGCACGGCGACGGCCCGGCGCGGAGCCGCCGTTCCGGGGGCCTGCGGTGGCGGGAGAGGGCAAGGTGACGGGGATGCCGGAGGGCGTGCGGGCACCGGTGATGCGGCTGAGTTCGACATCGCCGGACCGCACTCGCGTGGACTGCGGGGTGATGCCGGCGGTGGCCATCATCCGGTCCATTTCGCGGCGCTGGGTGGGCAGGACCAAGGTGACCACGGTGCCGGATTCGCCGGCGCGGGCGGTGCGGCCGCCCCGGTGCAGGTAGTCCTTGTGGTCGCCCGGCGGATCGACGTTGACGACCAGGTCCAGCCCATCGATGTGGATGCCGCGCGCGGCGACGTTGGTGGCGACCAGTACGGTGACGTCTCCGGTGCGGAACTGCTCCAGGGTGCGGTTACGCTGCGGCTGGGACTTGCCTCCGTGCAGTGCGGCGGCGCGTATACCTCCCGTGAGGAGCTTGCGGACCAGCCGGTCGGCGGCGTGCTTCATGTCGACGAACATGATGACGCGGCCATCGCGGGCGGCGATGTGTGCGGTCGTGTCGTGCTTGTCCGCCTCCGTGACCTGTAGCAGGTGGTGTTCCATGGTGGTGACCGCTCCCGCCGACGGGTCGACCGAGTGGGTCACTGGGTCGGTGAGGAAGCGGCGGACCAGACGGTCGACGTTGCGGTCCAGGGTCGCGGAGAACAGCATCCGCTGGCCCTCCGGGGCCACCTGGTCCAGCAGCGCGGTGACCTGCGGCAGGAAACCCATGTCGGCCATTTGATCCGCCTCGTCCAAGACGGTGATGCGTACGTGGTCCAACTTGCAGGCGCCTCGGTTGATCAGATCCGCGAGCCGTCCCGGGGTGGCGACCAGGATCTCCGCGCCGTGTTTGAGAGCGGCGGCCTGTCGCGAGATCGATACGCCGCCGACGACGGTGGCCGATCGAAGGCCGACGGACTTGGCGTAGGGGGCGAGGGCGTCGGTGACCTGCTGGGCCAGTTCTCGGGTGGGGACCAGTACCAAGGCCAGCGGTTTACGCGGCTCAGCGCGTCGGCCGGCGCTTCGAGCGAGCATCGCCAGGCCGAATGCGAGGGTCTTTCCGGATCCTGTACGGCCGCGGCCGAGGACATCGCGGCCGTTGAGCGCGTCCGGCAGGGTCGAGGCCTGGATGGGGAACGGTTCCGTCACGCCCTGCCGGGTCAATGTGGACAGCAGGGCCGCCGGCATTTCCAGCTCGGCGAACGACGCGGCCGGGGGGAGAGGAGGCGTAGAGCTCACAGGGGATGCGAAGTCGCTCTGCCCCCGGGTGGCCGGTTGGCGCGAAGCCCTGGTACGGGAGTGGACGGAGCGACGGTGGGACGGACGGGTGGGATGGGGCATGCGTAAGCCTTCCTGAAGCGGCCCGTTTCGCGGAAGGCTTCGCAGCTCATTGGCTTGAAGCGATCGCAAGAACGAACCGAAGTGAGTGAGCCGCGAAGCAAGCGCCGAAGCCGCAGAGGAACGGCATGAAGACGGCTGATGCCCCTTCGCGGAAGGGCGCTGAAGGCCGGAGTCAGCTGGCCTGCACCAGCCTGCGGCATCCGTGTGGCGGATTTCCGCCAAAGGGCCGCACCCTGGATGACAGCCGTCGTTATCTGGGAACGAAAATTACCAGGCCAACAGGCAGAGCCCGGAACTTCCCGTACGAGCCCTGCGATATACCGCGTGATTATTCAGACAGAAAGAATGTTCTCCGCCTGGAGGCCTTTCTGGCCCTGCGTGATATCGAACTTGACCCTCTGGCCCTCTTGCAGCTCGCGGAAGCCCTGAGCCGCGATGTTGGAGAAGTGGGCGAAGACATCGGCGCCGCCGCTGTCCTGCTCGATGAAACCGAAGCCTTTTTCTGCGTTGAACCACTTTACGGTGCCGGTAGCCATGTCTGTTCCTTCCGGGGGCGTTGACGGAGCCCGCACTCTGCGAGCCTCGCGTCGCTGTAATGACCCCCCCGGATGACTCCGGTGAAACAAAAAGCGCCTGAGGTGAGTACCAGCAGGCGCACATAAAGTCTATGGGAACCACAACTGCAACCGCTTGAGCCTACCACCGGTAGATAGAGCACGCAAGCGAGGTCGCCAGTCCGCCGACGAGGACGGATGTCCGGCATTCCCCTGAAAACGAATGACGCGAAGATCGCGAGCTTTGCGAGCGCAAGGCGCGCACGCTGACGAAGCCTGTGTGGTGGTGACGCCGGGCGATTCACGGGGCTGACCCGTCGCCGTCGGAGCGATCGTCGGCGGGCTGACCGCGCGTAGACCGCCGGCTGCCGGGTCCCTGCCCTGGAGCCGTGTGTCTTGACTTCCTGAACGAGAAAATCTGCTGTGACGGAGGTAGACATTCGTTGTGCAGCTGGGTAGTGTTCCTGGTGTCGCAAGTGAAGAGAACATCGCAGAGGCACGGGAGATGACGAACTGCCCGTGAGATGAAGAGCAGGACGTCAGGTGCGCTGGGGCCGAGTAACGGTAGGTGGCTCCGGGCGGTGACGAGGGCCGTTGGACGCGCTGGGGCGAGGTTCGCAGGTCCCAGAAGGTCGCGGCCGAAGGAAAGGTAAGAGAAAGATCAGAGGAGAAGGGGAGGGTCATACGCCGTCGGATCGCCCGCTACTGGCTGTTTTTCGCCGGGCGGGTACCGCAGTCCCATCCGAACGAGAGGTGGTCTTCGGTCACGCTTACGCGATCCCCGCACTATCTGGCGCTTCAGGCCATTGGTGCGGATACGACAAGCCGGCGTCATCGCCGGTAGATGGTGTTGATTCCTAAACCCTGGGCCCCGGTGCTACGGCACCGGGGCCCTCATGATGTGGAAGGTGCGGATGGATCCAGCCCAGCAGCCCATGTCCGACAAGAAGACCGACAAATTCGATGACGAGGACTACCCCGCCTACACCATGGGCCGTGCCGCGGAGATGATCGGCACGACGCCGGGATTCCTGCGCAGCCTGGACGAGGCGAAACTGATCACGCCGCAACGCTCGGCCGGTGGTCACCGCCGCTACTCCCGCTACCAGCTCCGCCTGGCCGCCCGCGCCCGCGAACTTGTTGATGAGGGCATCGGCTTGGATGCCGCTTGCCGCATCATCATCCTGGAAGACCAACTCCAAGAAGCACAACGGCTCAACGCCGAGATGCGCCAAGACCACTGAGCACCCCGAGTCCGTCACCAGACCGCGACCTCCGATCTTTACGCGCCGAACGGCGCACCGCCTCTGCCCCGGGCTGCGGGGATTCGCAGCCCGGGGCAGGCACCCCGGCCGTGACACAGCGCCTCGACCATCGACGGGTCCACTCGCCCCTGGTTCCCTGCCCCTGCCGCTGGGACGGTGATGGCCCCGTGGGGTGACCCGTATGCGATGAGGGTGTTCAGCCGGGTAAGAGTCGCGCCACCACTCAGGCGCATGATGGCCCGGTGTCTAACCAGGGCGCGGCCGAACTGGCCGTGGCCGGCGTGCGTCGCAGGCGGCCGGCCGACAGCGCGCCGGGCACTCCGCCGTGGGGCTCGCGGCGCGCGGCTGCGCCGACCGGTCGTCCCGGCTGGGCGGCACCATCAGGCCGATCGCGTCTCAGGCTCTGGCCGGGGTGTCCTGCGTGTTCTTTCGGGCGCGGCCGGCCTTGGCCTTGACCGCGTTCTGCATGTACGGGGTGAGCTGGTCAAGGAGCTCCTGGAGTTTTTCGAAGTTCGCGTCCCCCAGGTCGATGGTGTACGTCACGCCGCCGAGCTCGAAGTCTCGCTTGCTCACGTCGTTTCCGTCACGGCCATCGATGTCATCGATCTTGATGGTCTTGGTTGCCAACTACCGGCCTTTCCGTTTGAGGGGTTCGAACCCCGGCAGGTCGTCGTAAGCGCCGCCAGAGGTGGCGGGAGGCACAGGGAAACCTCCCGCACGCGCAACGGGGGTCAACGAATGCGCAGGGCTCAGACTACGGCAGTCTCATGGAACAAGATCATCTAAATCGGCGGCATCGAGCGAGGGCTTGTGGTGAGCTTGGGCGGGTTTGATCGGATAGGAGCCAATCGGGGATGCGGGTGCAAGAGCGCAGACGGTGGCGTGCGGCCGGGTGGGGCGAGATGATGCGAGCGGCGTGGTGGTGGCTCGCCGTGGACGGCCCGAAACGATGGCTTGGGCGCCGCCGTCCCCGGCGGTGAGGACGGGCTCAGGCAGCGTGACCTGCCCGTTGAACGTTGTTCTCGTGCCGTGGTCAACGGGGGTGTGTGCGGCTGCGGGTTCGGATGCGGAAGATGATCAGGCCGCCGAGGGCGAAGGCCGTGGCCCAGGCGAGGCCGAGAGCGAGATGGCCCCACAGGGCGGTATGGGCGAAGGAGCCGCTGACCGCGAACTGCATCGGGCCGAAGGAGGGGAAATACTCAAGGATCGGCTTGTTCGCCAGCGGATTGCCGAGAGGGTTCTGCAGGAAGGTGTCGAACAGGCCGCCCATGATGATCAGGAAGAAGCCTTCCAGATCGCCTTTGACCAGGACACCGAGCAGCAGGCCGAAGGCTCCGTAGGTGAGGGCGATGACGGTGTACCCGCCGAGGACGGCCAGCCAGCCGGCGGGACCGGGCCGCCAGAAGACGAGCATGACCAGCGCCGCGTACGCGGCGACGCCCGCCGCGATGGTCGCGGTCGCGAGGGTCTTGGCGGCGATGAGCGTGCTCTGGCGGTAACCGGCGAAGACCAGCCGCCGGTCGAACCTCAGGGTCTTACGGATCGCGTCGAACACCGTGAACCCGACGATCATGGATAGCGCGTTGAGGCCTGCGGAGATCAAGCTCAGGTGGCCGCCGTCGACCGACAGCATCCGCCCGGTGGCGTACATGCGGAAGTTGAGCGGTTTGTGACCGGCCATGGCGATCATCAGCAGGTACCAGATGGGCACGAACGCGACGAGCAGAATGGCGGCGAGACGATTCCGGGTCTGGTTACGTAGCGAGAACTTGAGCGCGGTGGGGAACGGGCGGTAGGCGGCCGGCGTGCCGCCTGACCGGAGTTCAATGGCGGACATGGTCGTCCTCGGTGGTCTGGCCGGGCTGCCGGAGGTTGGCCGGGCGAGGAGTGAGACGGCCGCTGGTGAGGTCGGCGAGCTGGTCGAAGCGGTCTTGTTCGAAGACCAGGTGAGTGATGATGACGATCGCCTTTCCGCGGGCGCGCAGATCAGAGACGAGGTCCCAGAACCGCAGGTAGGTGTCCCAGTCGAAGCCCTGGTAGGGCTCGTCCAGCAACAGCAGGTCCGGATCGTGCAGCAGTGCCAGGGTGAGGTTCAGCTTCTGCCGGGTGCCGCCTGAGAGGGCTCCGGCGGCCTGGTGGCGGTACTGTGCGTAGCCGAGCCGATCGATCAGCTCGTTGCCGCGGCGCAGGTCGGGCAGGTGGTGGGCGGCGGCGAAGTAGCGCAGGTGCTGGTCGACGGTGAGGTTGTCGCTGACGACGGGGTCCTGGGGGCAGTAGCCGAGAGTGCCCGACACCTCGATCCGGCCACTGTCGGTGGCCAGGGTTCCGGCGAGGGCTTTCAGCAGGGTGGATTTGCCGGCGCCGTTCTCGCCGACGACCGCGACGAGTTGCCCGGGGTCGACGGTCAGATCGGCGCCACGCAGGACCTGATGCCTGCCATAGGACTTGTGCACGTCGCGGGCCCTCAACGCTGGTGGAGACGCTGTGGTCACGGGCGTTCCCCTTCGTGTTCGTTCGAGATCTGTCCGGAATCGGGCGGCGCGAGCAGGCCGGCGCCGTAGATGGTGAGCAGTTCACCCGCCCAGCGGGCCATGCCCTCGCGGGAGAGCGGGTCGACACCGAGCGCATCGGCCAGCCGGTCGCGCAACAGCAGCACGGCCAGGTCGTTGGCCAGCAGGAGGGCCGCCCGCACGGCCGGGTCCCGGCCTGGGGAGGCCAGCCCCGCCTGCGCCAGAGCGGCCAGTGTGGCCTGGCTGACGTCGAACAAACGGCGGAACAGCACCCGGCTCGCTTCGGTGTCGCTCAGTAGCAGGCGGCGCAGGTAGTCAGGGATCGGAGATGCGGGCGGCAGATGTGTAGCCATCAGTTCGGTCAGCGAACCGGTGGCGGCCGGGTCGAACAGTTCGGGGCCCGCCCCCGTGGTCATCTCGCCGAGCATCACCTCGAACGTGGCCAGCACGTGTTGATCGACCGCATCGCGCAGTCCCTCCTTCGAGGTGAAGTGATGGATGACCAGCCCGGGCGACACTCCCGCGGCGGTCGCGATCTGCCGCACCGTCACCGCATCGGGGCCATGCGCGGCGAACAGCCGCAACGCCTCATCACGGATGACTGCCCGCGTGGTCCGGTCATTTGAGATTGAACGCACGTTTATTACTCTAAACAGCCGTTCAATCTTTGTCTAGTGCAATGATTCGGATCGGGTCACCCGTGGGATCGGTGACACGGCCGGGCCCGACGACGGTCAACTAGCGGGGAAGGGCTGCCTTACGCGGGTGGCCGCGCCTCCACTCCCCGCCAAGAAATCATCTCTTTACCTCGATGGAGTCCTAGCTTTGCCACCATCACGCATGTTCTACGCCCGGGCGAGTATCGCGACCTTGGTCGCGGCAGGTGCCGCGTTCGCCGTCCTGGGCTTGGGCACCGCCGGCGCCACCGTCCGGGCCACCGCGCACTCGCCGAAGGGCGACAACGGAACGGTCAAGATCCACCGCTCCACCACTCCGCCGGACGACCCGCGCAATGAGCCGAAGGTCTGCGGCTTCTACCTCGTGGGCTTCCACTTCGACGGCGGCCAGCAGGTCACCTGGCGCATCGTCTCCTGGCCGCCCACCGGGAACCGGACAGAGGTGCTGCACGGGACGCTGCCCCTCGGCCAAGACGGCCACGGCCGCACGAACGACCTCAAGCTTCCCAACGGGCACTACAAGCTGTACTGGACGTTCAACGGTGAGAACGGCCGGGCCAAGCAGAAGGTTTTCTGGGTCAAGTGCGGCAGCACGGGCCACCCCACGCCGTCGCCGACCAGCACCGCGTCCACGCCGACGGCGACCCCGAGCGCGTCGCCGTCAACCCCAACGAGCCCGGCGCCGGTTCCGACTCCGGTCCCGACGGACCTGCCCGTAACGGGCTGAGCCCTGACGCGCCGTTGCCCGGATCCGCGCGCCGGAACCGGGCAACGGCGCGCGATGCGTCCGAAATCAGCGGCCGTCTCCACCATTGATCCGCGGAGCGTGGCCGGTGTCCTCTCGGCTGGTTGGGATAGTCATGGCCGGGGCCGACGGCCGCGCCTGCGCAGTGCTAGGACCCGAAGGCTGCGATTGATGCGGCGACGAATGAGTCGACGTGGTCGTCTGCGACGTTGAAGTCCTTTACGGGCTGGCGTAGTGCTTCGTCGCCGGCGCCGGAGTCGGCCATTTCGGCGACTCGTCTGGCGACGTCGATGGCTCCCTGCTGGTCGTGTGCATTGATTCCAACCTTCTGGATACCTGCCAAAAACGCGTTATCCTGTGTGTACGGCGCGTAGGCTGCGATTGATGCGGCGACGAATGAGTCGACGTGGTCGTCTGCGACGTTGAAGTCCTTTACGGGCTGGCGTAGTGCTTCGTCGCCGGCGCCGGAGTCGGCCATTTCGGCGACTCGTCTGGCGACATCGATGGCTCCCTGCTGGTCATGTGCATTGATTCCGGCCCTTGAAATTGCTGCCAGGAACGAATGATCAGTTCCTGTTTGGGCTGATGCTGTGCCTGCGATGAACATCGCGGCGAGGAGTGATGTAAATGCGGCAAGAATGCACCCTGCTCTAGGGCGGAAATATGCTTCCTTCTCCATGATGGCGACCCCTGTAACTGGATGCTCGGCGCGCCTCTTTGCGGCATGAGTCGGATTCGCCGACATCGCTATGTGGTTCGGACCGCAATCAATCATGATGTTGGCCGGTGGTTGACGGATAGGGTCGAAAGTCCCGATAAACCCGCGGATGGCTGCCAAAAAGGTAAATTTTTCTTGGCTAAGAGTCGAACTTACATTCGACCGCATGGACGTTCTGGATGAGTACTCGTAACGTTCGAGTCGCGCGGGGCACGACAAGGACATGTCGGGAATGTCATTTCGGTGCACCTTCTGGGTACTGCCGTGATCGTGGGCGATGGACGAGTAGCGCTCCGCCTGCCGCCCCGCCGCGGTTGCGCGATCTGGCCGCTGGCTCTCGCGCTGGCGCTGTCATCGATGGCAGCGTGTACGGCGTCCAGTGGCGCCGGTAAGCCACCGGAACGGTTGTCCGCTCAGGGGGCCACCCCTCGATCCGCGAAGGTCCGGCGTGCTGTGGCGCTGGGACGGTCGGTCGGCGGGCGCTTTGTCATCGCCGATGAACTCGGGAATCCGGCCAGCCCCAGAAGAGTGCTGATCGTCGGGTGCATTCACGGAGACGAATCAGCGGGTGTCGCGGTCGCTCATGCTCTGACGGCCGGCCCTGCTCCGGCCAACGCCGATCTGTGGGTGATCCCGGTCATGAACCCGGACGGGATGGCGGCTCAGACGCGGGGCAACGCCCACGGCGTTGATTTCAATCGGAACTTTCCCGCCGAGTGGCAGCCTCTGGGGCCGCCTGGATCAGTTGACTTCGCAGGTGGTGGGCCATTATCGGAACCCGAGTCTCGTTTGGTGGCTGCGTTGATCCGTAGGGTCAGGCCGACTGTGGGGATCTGGTTCCACCAGCCCATGGCCGTGGTCGACACATCGCAGGGACCAAAGGCCATCGAGCGGCGTTTCGCTCGTCAGGTGGGGCTACCCGAGCGCTCACTGACCGTCCATGCGGGGAGCGCCACTCGCTGGGAGAACACGATCGTTGCGAACAGCGCGTTCGTGGTCGAGCTGCCCCCCGGCCCGTTGTCCACAACGAGCGTACGGCGCTATGTCGCGGCCATTCGGACGATCATCGACTCTGGCTAGGTATTCGGTCAGGAGCCGCGCGTCGGCGAATGCGAACATGTCAGGGAAGATTCGTCGCAGCCGGACTCAGGTGGTCAGACCGGCGCTGGTCAGCCAGATGTGTTCGCAGGTCGCGGATGCTCTTTGCAACTCCTCGCGGGACTCCTGCGAGGCGTGGTAGAAGGTTCGCTCGATCATCCAGCACAGGGCGCTCGCCATCGCTGAGGCTTGTTCTGGTTCGGTGCCGGGCTGGATGCCGGCGCGTTCCAGGACGGCGGTGATGGCCGTGATGAACAAGACCGCTGTGTGGCTCCACAGCTCGCCGATCTCCGGCACGGTCAACGACAGGTCGATCGCCGTGCGCATGACCAGGCCGTGCTCGTTCCACAGCTCGACCGTGCGCCGCATGGCTGCTTCGATGGCCTGGCGTGGCTCGTCGGCCTGCGCGGTGGCCCGGGACCGCTCCCACAGGTGCTCGACGGTCCGGGCCACGAGTGCCGTGACCACTTCCTGCTTGGAGCCGAAGTAGAAGTACAGGGCGCCGCGTGTGATGCCGGCGCCCTGGGCGATGTCGCCGACGGTCATGGCCTCGTAGCCCTTCTGCGCCAGCAGGGCCTCGCAGGTGTCGAGGATGGCCCGCTCCCGGGCATCGCCCTTGCGTTCGGTGGTGCGTCGGCTTCGCGTGTGGTGGTGGCCGGGCATCAGAGCTGAGCGCCCTCGGGGAAGTCGGTCGTGCGGGAGAGCGTCTCCCACGCGCGGATGTCCTCGTCCACGGCCGTGCGCGCGGCGGTGACCAGTCGTAGCGCGTCCGAGCCAAGGACGAGGTGGGCCGGCGGCCGGTCGACCGACGTGATGTGCACGATGGCGTCTCCGGCCTTGGCCGGATCGCCCAGCTGGTTCCCGCTCGCCTTCTGCCGCGCTGCACGGATGGGGGTGAACAACGCGTTGTAGTCGTCGATGGTCTGCGGGGCGCGTGTCATGGACCGTCCGGCCCAGTCGGTGCGGAAGGAGCCGGGCTCGATCGCCGTCACGTGGATCCCGAACTGTGCGACCTCCTTGCCCAGTGCCTCGAGGATGCCTTCCAGGGCGAACTTGCTGCCGCAGTAGGCGGACATGCCCGGCACGGCCATGAGCCCGCCCATGGAGGTGACGGCCAGCAGGTGTCCGCGGCGGCGCCGGCGCATGTGGGGCAGCGTCGCCTGCAGGGTGGCCACTGTCCCGAATACGTTGACCTCGAACTGCCGCCGCACCTCGGCCAGCGGGGTCTCCTCAAAGATGCCCTCCAGGCCGTAGCCGGCGTTGGCGATGACGACGTCCAAGGGGCCGACGCTCTGCTCCACCTCCGTGATCACATTCGAGACGGCGTCGTCGTCCGTCACGTCCAGGACGCGGCCGTGCGCGTGCCCGGGTTCGATCCCTTCGAAGGCCCGCAGGTCCTCCTCGGAACGGACCGTGCCGACGACTGTGTGCCCGGCGGCCAGGGCGGCCTGGGCGAAGGCACGGCCGAGGCCCGTGCTGACGCCGGTGATGAGCCAGTTCTGCATCGCTCCTCCAGAGGAGACTCCCGAGGAGCCGGGTTGCTCCCTCACCACAGACTCTACACGACGTCGATTTTTATCATCACTGTGTAGATTTCCGGGCTCGGGCCCTCGCTCGCGACCGCGGATGCAGATCACCTGATCAGCGACCGCCGCCACTCGGTCGCCCCTGTCGCGAGCGAATTTGATCTTGTATAGTGAGCGTTACATACATAAGGATGGTGCTCCTGTGACAAGCACGCTGGATGTCGGGGATCTCGAGCTGGCCTACACCGAGTCCGGAGCGGGCGCTCCCGTCGTATGGCTGCACGGCTCCGGGCCGGGCGCCACGGGGATGAGCAACTTCGGCGCGAACCTCCCGGCCTTCGACGACTTCCGCAACATCGTGGTGGATCTTCCCGGGTGGGGCCGTTCCCCGCGGCCCGCGACGGATGAGCCGCTGATCTTCTACGCGGCCGACCGGGTCGTCCGGGCCATGACGGCGCTCGGGATCGACCGGGCTCATCTGGTCGGCAACTCCTACGGCGGCGCCGTCGCGATGCGCATCGCCATCAGCAACCCCGACATGGTCGACCGGCTCGTCCTCATGGCGCCCGGTGGCGTGCTTCCCACGGACGCACCGCCGTGGCCCGTCGGGTTGGAGCACCTCTTCGGCTACATGGCGGCGGAGAAACCCTCACGGGAAGCGATGAGCCGGTTCGTGCACCTCATGGTGTACGACGAAACCCTGGCCACCGACGCCCTCATCGACGAGCGATACGAGTCGAGCCTGCGGGCGCATCCCGAGCTGCCGGTCCCCCCGAACTTCGGCGACCTGACACCGGACCTGGGTCTCATCGGCGCGCCCACGCTGCTGCTGTGGGGACGCGAGGACCAGACGGTGCCGCTGAGCTGGGCTCCCAAGATCCTCAACGGCATCCCCGATGCCGAACTGCGGGTGCTGCCGAACTGCCGCCACTGGGTGCAGTACGAGCGCGAGCCCGAGTTCAACCACATCGTTCGTGAGTTCCTGACGCGCGCCGCCGCGGGTGTCACGCCGAAGGAGTGAGACCGTCATGGGCATTCGCAAACTGGGGTACGTCGGCCTCGACGTCACCGACGTCGACGCCTGGGCCGACCTGCTCGGCCGCACTCTGGGAGTCGGCGTCACGACCGAGGAGGCCGGCGGCGAGAAGGTGGCCCTCGCCGAGCTGGACGAGTTCAAGTACCGGCTCGCGCTGCATCCCGCCGCCGAGGACAGGCCGAAGCAGGTGGGGTGGATCGTCGACTCACCACGCGAACTCGACAGGCTCACCGGCCGGTTGACAGACGCCGGTTACGCGGTCGCGGAAGGGGCGGCGACCGAGGCGGGGCTGCGCGGCGCCACGCGATTCCGGTGGTTCACCGATCCGGTCGGATACCGCGTGGAGCTCGTACTCGGCGAGACGAAGGTCCGCACGCGCGCCGCGCGCCCGGCGGGCACGGGCCGCGGCGTCATCGGTCTCGGTCACTTCGTCCTCGCCGCCCCGAAGCTCGCCGAGCTTCGCGACCTCTACGAATCGGTGCTCGAGTTCAGGCTGACCGACTACCGCGCGCCGGGCCTCTACTTCTTCCGTTGCAACTCCACCCACCACAGCATCGCGCTGGCGCACGCGGAATCGGCCTCGATCCATCACCTCGAGCTCGAACACGGCTGCCTCGACGACGTCGGGCGCGCCTATGACCGCGCTCAGAACAACGGAGTGCCGATCTCGATCAGCCTGGGCCGGCACATGAACGACAAGGCCGTCTCCTTCTACGTCAAGAACCCCAGCGGGTTCCACCTCGAGATCGGCTGGGGCGGCATCGAGGTCGGTGACGACTGGATTCCGCATGATTTCGGGGTCTCCGACGTCTGGGGGCACCACCACGCCGATGCCAACCCCTTCGCTTCGCCGGCCTCGTGATGGACACGCCGATGGTCTCCGACCTGTCGGGCAGGCGCGCCGTGGTGACCGGCGCCGCGAGCGGCATCGGTGCGGCGGTGGCGGGCCGGCTCGCCGCTCTGGGCGCCCACGTGGTGGTGTGCGACGTCGACGCGGACGGTGCGGCACGCACGGCATCCGGGCCAGCGCGTGCAAATCCGCTTACGTCAGCGCGAAACACGGCCTCGAAGGGCTCTCGAAAGTCATCGCGCTCGAGGGCGCGGCCCACGGTGTCACGAGCAACTGCGTGTGCCCCGGCTATGTCCGCACCCCCTTGGTCGAAAGGCAGCTCGCGGACCAAGCAGAGGTCCACGGCCTCGGCATCGACGAGGTGGTCTCGGAGGTCCTGCTGGCGCGGTCGGCGGTGAAACGGCTCATCGAGCCCGACGAAGTCGCCGGCGCGGTCGCGTACCTGTGCTCACCGGAGGCCGCCTCCGTCACCGGCATCCGGCTGGTGCTCGACGGCGGATGGTCCGCCTCCTGACCGGCGTACCGAGGCCGGTGAGAGCCCCGGCCCATTCATAGAGCAGGCGTACCTATAGCCCCTGAGCGGAGGAGGTCGTGGTGACCGCACCCCTGATCGACGTGGACCGCACGGCGGTTCTCGTCATCGACATGCAGAACGATTTCATGGAGGAAGGCGCGCCTCTGGAGTTCCCCGAGGGCCGCCGCGTCGTACCGAACATCCAGAAGGTCCTCCACGCGGTACGCGAACGCGGGATGCCCGTGCTCTACGCCGCTCACGTCCACCGGCGTGGCGGCGCCGACATGGGAATCCATCGCGACCTCTATCCGCCCGTCGCGGCCGGAGAGGCGCTGGTCGACGGCGAGCGGGGAGGGGAGATCCATCGTGACCTGGCGCCCCGACCGGGTGAGCCGGTGATCAAGAAGCACCGCTACAACGCCTTCTACGCCACCGATCTGGAGCTGGTGCTGCGCGGGCTCGACGTCGAGACGGTGGTCCTCGCCGGGATGACGACCGAGTGCTGTGTGCTGGGGACGGCGCGCGGTGCGCTGGAGCGCGGGTTCCGGTCCGTGGTGCTCGCGGACGCGTGCGCCTCGTGCGACTATCCCGATCTGGGGTTCGGCACCATGTCCGCCGCCGACATGCATCAGGCGGCGCTGCGGGTGATGACCCTGACGTCGTCGGAGGTCGTCGGCACCGACGAGTACCTGTCGCGGCTGCCGTGACGGGGCAGGAGACGGCGGGCGGCACCGGCCTCGTCCTGCTCCACGGTGGCGGGCCGGGGGTCGACGCCGCGAGCAACTGGGCGACGGTGTGGCCCAGGCTCACGTCCCGGTTCACGTGCCTGGCCCCCGACCTGCTCGGCTTCGGCGCGCGGATCGTGGGCTCAGAGCGCCCGCGCGGCCCGCGTGGCTGGGCGCGAGCCCGCGCCCAGCAGGTGCTGGAGCTGCTCGACCGGTCCGGCATGGCCCGTGTCCACCTCGTCGGCAATTCGGCCGCGGGCGGCGCGGCGGCCCTGGCCCTCATGGCCGAGGCGCCGGAGCGGGTCGGGCGTGCCGTTCTCATGGGCGGCGCGGGCACCGGACCGCTGCCGGCCGCCGTCCCGTTCTACGACCGGCCCACGAGGGATTCCATGCGGGCCACGCTCGCCCGGCTGGTCGCGGACGAGAGCGCGCACCGCGAGCTGCTCGACGAACTCGCGGACCTGCGGGTACGTCAGGCGCTGCGTCCCGGCGCGGAGGCGGACTTCCGGGCGATGTTCGCCGATGTCGCCGACGGGCCGCCACCTGTCGACCTCGCGAGCATCGGCTGCCCGGTCCTGGCCCTGCACGGGGAACACGACCACGTCGCGCCGGTCGAGGTCTCCGCGCGGCTCGCCGACGCGCTGCCGTACGGGCGCCTCGAGGTCGTGGCGGGCGCCGGGCACTGGATCCACGTCGACCGGCCGGAAGAGTTCTGTGACCTGGTGGAAGACTTCGTGAACACATGAAACGACCAGCAAGCGGACGCGTCGGTGTCCTCATCGTGGGGGCCGGGCCCACCGGCCTGACCCTTGCCATCGACCTCGCCCGGCGAGGCGTCGTGTGCCATGTCGTGGAGGCGACGGAGCGGCGCGCCGTCAACCCACGGTGCAACACCACCTCAGCCCGCTCGATGGAGATCTTCCGACGGCTCGGGCTCTCCGGCGACATCCGGCGCTCCGGCCTGCCGGCGGACTACCCGACATCGATCCAGTACCGCACGAGCCTGCGCGGCGAGGAGATCTTCCGCATCGACCTGCCTTCCGCCGGGGAGGTGCTGGCGAGTGCGGGCAAGGACCGCTGGCCCACGCCGGAACCGCAGCACCGGATCTCGCAACTGTTCCTCGAACCCGTCCTGGAGCGGCACGCGAAGAGCCTTCCCGGGCTGACCCTCGAACGCGGTGCCCGGCTGACCGGGCTACGGCAGGACGAGGACCAGGTCGAGGCGGTGGTGGAGTCCGCCGCCGGGACCCGGGTCCTGCACTGCGACTACGTCGTCGGCTGCGACGGCGCCCACAGCGCCGTCCGGCGGCACCTCGGGATCCGCTACCAGGGCGTCGACGCCATCCGGGAGTTCGTGTCGACGTTCGTCCGGTCACCGGAGCTGGGCCGTCTCGCGGCCCGGGACCGGGCGTGGACCTACTGGACCTACGGACGCCGGCCCGCGTCCATCATCGCGATCGACGGGCGCGACCTGTGGCTCAACCACGTCGCCTTCGATCCCGGCCACGACACGGAGGGCGAGGACCCCGAACGGCTTCTCCGGGAGGCGGTCGGCGGCCCCGTCGAGCACGAGGTGCTCAGCGTCGTGCGCTGGACCGGCCGCCGGCTCGTGGCCGAGCGGTACCACGAGGGAAGGGTGTTCCTGGCCGGGGACGCCGCGCACATCTGGATCCCCGTCGGCGGATTCGGCATGAACGCCGGCATCCAGGACGCGGCGACGCTGGCCTGGATGCTGGCCGCCGTCCACCACGGGTGGGCGCCCGCGGACCTGCTCACCGCCTACGAGCTGGAGCGCAAGCCGGTCGGCGAGCAGTTCGCCCGCGCGGTGGGCAGGGCCGCTCGCGCCTCACTCGCGGACGTCTCACCCGACATCCACCTGCCCGGTGCGGATGGCGCGCGCGCCCGTGCCGAACTCGCGCGACGGCTGGCGGCCACGGAACCGCAGCGGTACTCACCCGACGGTTTCAGTTTCGGATACCACTATGCCGGTTCCCCGCTCGTGATCGGCGGCGCGGATCAGGTCGCCATCGACATGGGCGGCTACGAGCAACGGGCCCAGGCGGGTTTCCGGCTGCCCCATGTCTGGCTGGATGACACCCGGTCGGTACTCGACGTGCTGGGGACGGACTTCACGCTCCTGCGAACCGACACCGGCATCGAGGTGACCGCCTGGACCGGCGCCGCGGGTGAGCTGGGCATCCCGCTGACGGTGGTCGACCTGCCCGGGCTGCCGCCCGATCGTTACCCCGGCCCGCTCCTGCTCGTACGCCCCGACCAGCACGTCGCCTGGATCGGTGGCGCGGACGCCCGCCCCGGCGAGCTGCTGCGGACGGCCACCGGGCGCTTCGTTTCCCAGCAGCGGTGACACATCGTGAGGAGAAAGCACATGCCATACGCACTGGGCATCGACGTCGGCGGTACCTTCACCGACGCCGTCGCCTCCGACGGCGCCGGCCGGATCGTGTCGGCCAAGACCCCGACGACCCCGTCACACCGCGAGATCGGCGTCCTCAACGCGATCGAGGAACTCGCGGGCGAACTGGGGATCGGCGTCGAGGAACTGCTCACGCAGACCGACTACATCGCGCACGGCACCACGGCGTCGATCAACGCCCTCGTCCAGGGAACGGTCGCCGACGTGGGGCTCATCGCCACCAAGGGACACCGGGACTCGATCTACATCATGAACGCCGAGGGCCGAACCCTCGGCAGGTCGGCGCACGAGATCCAGGACACCCTGCGCCGGCGCAAACCGGCCGCCCTGATCCCGAAATACCGCGCCCTCGAGGTCACCGAGCGGATCGACTACGCCGGCCGGGTCCTCGTACCCCTCGACGAGGACGAGGTCCGCGAGGTCGCGCGGTCCCTCGTCGACCAGGGAGTCGAGGCGATCGCGGTCTGCCTGCTGTGGTCGTTCAAGAACGACGCCCACGAACGGCGGGTCCGGGAGCTGATCCACGAGATCGCCCCGGAGCTGTACGTGACGCTCTCCTCGGAGGTCAGCCCGCGGATCCGGGAGTTCGCGCGCACCTCCACCACCATCATGAACGCCCAGGTTGGCCCGCGGCTGCGCAGCTACCTGACCCCCCTCCAGCGGCGGCTGGAGGACGGGGGCCTCAAGGGGCCTCTCCTGGTCATGCAGAGCGAGGGCGGGACCATCACGGCCGAGCGCGCGCCGGAGCACGCCATCACCACCGTCGGCTCCGTGCTCTCGGGCGGCGTCATCGGCGGAATGCGCCTGGCCGAGCAGCTCGGGCACCGCAACGTCATCACCACCGACGTCGGCGGCACGACGTTCCTCGCCGGACTGATCGTCGACGGAGAACCGGTCATGGCGCCGGGCTCCATCGTGAACCAGTTCCCGATCAACGCGGCGACCATACGGGTGCACACCATCGGCTCCGGCGGCGGTGCGCTCGCGTCGGTGGACACCGGCGGGAACCTGCGGCTGGGCCCGCAGAGCGCCGAGGCCGTTCCCGGCCCGGCCTGCTACGGGAACGGCGGCACCCGGCCCACCAACACCGACGCCAATCTGGTCCTCGGGATCCTGAGCGAGCGCGGACTGCTCGGCGGCCGGAAGCCGTTGCGGATGGACCTCGCGCGCCAGGCCATCGAGGAGCACGTGGCCACGCCGCTCGGGCTGACGGTCGAAGAAGCGGCCATCGCCATCCACGAGGTGCAGAACGCGCAGGCGGGAGACCTCCTCCGACGGGCCGTGGTGCAGGCCGGCCACGACCCCCGTGACTTCGTCGCCTACGCCTTCGGCGGGGCCGGTCCCGCCCACTGCGCCGGCTACTGCCGTGACCTGGGGGTGAGCGAGGTGGTCGTGCCTCTCGGCCCCGTCGCCTCCGCCTTCTCCGCGTACGGGCTCGCGGCCTCGGACGTCGCCCTGAGCACCGAGCTGTCCGATCCGTCGGTCTTCCCGATCGACCACCGGGCGCTCGAGTCGCACTACACCCGGCTCGAAGCCGATCTGCAGCGCGCGCTCGACCGCCAGAAGGTGAAGTTCCACGACGTCACGCTGCACCGCGAGATCGACCTGCGCTACTCGATGCAGGTCAACGAGCTCGCGGTCGCCATTCCCGACACGGAGTTCACCGAGCGCACCGGCGAGGAGATCCTCGAACGCTTCGAGGAACAGTACGAGCGCATCAACGGATCCGGGGCCGGCTACCGCGAGGCCGGCGTGCAGGCGATCACTTATCGCGTACGGGCCAAGGCCACGCTGGGCTTTCCCGTCGTGCTGCCGGACATCGAGCAGGCCGACGGAACCGACGCGTCCGAGGCGCTGGTCGAAGAACGCCCCGTCTGCCTGGACTCGCAGACCGGCTTCGTGCCCACTCCGGTCTACGACTACGCACGACTGCGCGCGGGTCACGAGCTGGTGGGACCGGCCGTCGTCGAGGTGCCGACCACTGTCGTGGTGGTCCCCGCCGGAGTCACGGGCCGCGTCGACCGTCTCGGCAACCTCGTACTGAGCTACCAGTGAGGACCATCCCCATGAAATCCACCATTCCCGGGTCGGATGAGTTCACCAGCCGGCCCCTGCCCCGAGCGGATCTGCTCAGCCGGATCTCGCCCCGGCTGCCGCTCCACCAGATCGACGACGAGCAGACGCATCAGGTCAACGCCCTGACGTACGAGGTCGTCCGGCACCGGCTGTGGGCGATCACCCAGGAGATGGGCGAGACGCTGCGCAGGATGTCGGGCTCGCACGTCGTCACCGAGTCCAACGACTTCAACTTCTCCATCTGCGATGAGCTCGGCGAGCAGGTCCAGGTCGGCACCTACAACATCGGGCTGATCGGGTCCATGGACCTCGCCATCACCTGGACGCTCCAGCACCGCAGCGACAACCCGGGCATCGCCGAAGGCGACATGTTCCTGTGCAACGACCCGTGGATCGGCGGCGGGCTCCACCAGAACGACGCCGCCGTCCTGGCCCCGATCTTCCACGACGGCAGGCTGTTCGGCTGGACCACGGCCATCGCCCACCAGGTCGACCTGGGCGGTCCGCGGCCCGGCTCCTTCAGCCCGTCGGCGCACGACGTGTTCGGCGAGGCGCTGCCCACACCACCGGTCAAGGTCGTGCGTGACGGCGTGCTGCAGCGCGACATCGCCGACGCCTGGGTACGCCGGTCGCGCCTTCCACACCTGGTGGGGCTCGATCTACGGGCCAAGATCGCCGCCAACAAGAACGCGGGCGAACAGATCCTGCGGCTCGTCGCCAAGTACGGCGCCGACACCGTCAAGGCCGTCATGCGCCGGATGATGAACGACGCCGAGCGCCGCCTGCGGGCCAAGCTCGAGACCCTGCCCGACGGCACCTGGACCGCCGTGGGCTATCAGGAGCAGGCGCACACCGGCGACCGCGGCCTCCACGCCATCAGGGTGGCGATGACGAAGGAACGCGACCGGCTCGTCTTCGACTTCCGCGGTACGGCCGGGCAGACCGGCATCATCAACTGCCCCTACCCGGGGCTGCGCGCCGGGATCGTCTTCACCGTGCTGCCGCTGCTGGCGGGGGACATCCCGTGGGCGGCGGGCGGGCTCATGCGGTGCTTCGAGATCGTCACCGACGAGGACACCATCACCAACGCCTCGTTCCCGGCCGCCGTCGGCAAGGGACCGTTCGGGCCTGCGTGGGGAGCCGGCAACCTCGTCGCCGAGGTGCTCGCCAAGATGCTGGACGCCGAACCGGCGCGCCGCGGCGACGTGCAGTCGATCTGCAACGGCACCACCGATCTGTGCGTGGTGTCCGGCGTCGACGTCCGGGGCGGCGCCCGCAAAGGGTTCGTGTCGCCCGTCTTCGACGTCATGGCCGGCGGCTACGGCGCCCAGGTGCACTACGACGGGGTGGACACCGGCGGGCGGCTCATCATCCCGTCCGCGCGGGCACCCGACGTGGAGATGACCGAGTACCTGTATCCCCTCGTCGCCCTGTGGCGCCGCGAGCAGACCGACTCCGGCGGACCGGGGCGGCAGCGCGGCGGGATGAGCGGCTCGGTCTGCTACGTGCAGCACCCGGACCAGACCGGGACGATGTCGCTGGTCGTGTCCGGCACCGGCAAGGCCGCGAACCAGAACGTCGGCCTGGCCGGGGGCCATCCGGGCAACTCCCAGCTCGACCTGGTGGTGCACGGCATCGACGTGCCCCAGCTCGCCGGGGCGACGGCCATCCCGGCCGGCCTGGACGAGCTCGGCGGTGACATCGAGGTGCTGCCCTGCGAGGGGGAGTCCTACCTCGGCCCCGGCGACGCGCTCTACCTGCACTGGCAGGCGGGCGGCGGCTACGGCGACCCGCTGCTCCGCCCGGCCGGGAACGTGCGGGACGACGTGCTGCACGCCCGCGTCTCGGTGGAGGCCGCGCGGGACGTCTACGGCGTCGTCCTCCGGGAGGACGGCGAGGTCGACCCGACTGCGACCGACGAGACGCGCGGGAAGCTCCGGCAGCAGCGCGCGACCGGCTCCGGCCTGCCCGGCACGCGGCCCGCCCCGATCGGCGCGCCGGCTCTGAGCGGCGCCCGCCGGCTCGACGACAACCTCGCCGTCCTGGAATCCCCTGACGGCGGGACCGTCGTGTGCACCCACTGCGGCACGCCGATCGGGCCGCTGGCCGGCGGAGCGTTCGTCGAGTCGCTGGCCCGCCGTGACGCGGCCCCCGCCGATGCCGGCCCGCACATCTGGCGCGACCCGTCGGTGTACGTCGACGCGGAGATCGTCTTCCGTCAGCTCTTCTGCCCCGGCTGCCTGACCGCCGTCTACTCCAGGGTGGTTCCCTCGCATCACCCGCTGCCCGACGACGACTACCGAAGCTGGACGTGACCGTCTCACGGTCGCGGGCCGCTCACCGACGACCGGGAGGCCGTGCCGTTCGCCCTATCATTGACTGGTGGTGAGGGAATCCAACTCTGCAGCGCCTGTTGTCGGCTCGAGCAGCCGTGACCTCATCCTGAACGCGGCTCGGGCCCTCATCACGAGCAGAGGGTACGACGGCATGGCCATCTCGGACCTGAGTGCGCAGTCTGGGCTGCCGGCCAGTTCGATCTACTACCACTTCGGCAACAAGCTCGGCGTCCTGGCGGCGCTGCTCGACCGCACCTTCGACGAGCTGCACGCCTTGTTCCCGAACCCGTCGTCGTTCGACGACCGCGAGCCGCTGGAGCGCTTCGAGACATGGGTCACGGCGGCGTGCGACTCCCTCGACCGGCGGCCCGAATACCTCCGCATCCTGCTGGCCATCAGCGTCGGCCCGCACAAGGACACGGAGCCGGTACGGAAGACCGTGCGTCGCATCCGCGACTACGCGCACGCCTCCTGGGTGGAGGCCCTGACACCGATCTTCGCGCCGGACGGCGGCGAGGTCGACGAGGCCTTCGTGGACCAACTGGCCGTGCTCGGGCGGGCCATGACCGACGGGCTGTCGGTGACCAACAGCTTCGACGGCGTGACCTACAGCTCGCACGTCGCCGCCTTCGTGTCCCTGATCCGCGGTCTCGCAGACCAGCGAAACCGCGGATCAGGGCACGGCTCCTGACCTCTCAGCCGCGAGTGCGCGCCGCGGCGAGGTCGAGGGCGATGTCGGTGATCATGTCCTCCTGACCGCCGACCATCTTGCGCCGTCCGACCTCGACCAGGATCGTCCGGGCGTCGATGCCGTATCGGCGGGCGGCGGCCTCGGCGTGCCGCAGGAAGCTGGAGTACACACCTGCGTAGCCCAGGGTGAGCGTCTCGCGGTCCACCCGCACCTCGCGGTCCTGGAGGGGGCGTACGACGTCGTCCGCGGCGTCCATCAAGGGGAAAAGCTCGCAGCCGTGCTCGAAGCCCAGCAGGTCGGCGACCGCCACGAATGCCTCCAGCGGGCAGTTGCCGGCCCCCGCGCCCTGCCCGGCGAGGGAGGCGTCGACGCGGACGGCGCCGTTCTCCACGGCGACGACCGAGTTGGCCACGCCCAGGCCGAGGTTGTGGTGGGCGTGGATGCCGAGTTGGGTGGCCGGGTCGAGGACGTCGCGATAGGCGCGGAAGCGGTCGCGCACGCCGTCCATGGTGAGGCGGCCGCCGGAGTCGGTGACGTAGACGCAGCGGGCGCCGTAGGACTCCATCAGCTTGGCCTGGCGGGCGAGGTCGGCCGGTTCGGCCATGTGGGACATCATCAGGAAGCCGGCCACGTCCATGCCCAGCTCGCGGGCGGCGGCGATGTGCTGGGCGGAGACGTCGGCCTCGGTGCAGTGAGTGGCCACCCGGACCGATCGGATGCCGAGCGCGTGCGCCTGCCTCAGGTCACGTAGCGTGCCGATGCCGGGCAGCAGCAGCGTGGTGGGCACGGCACGGGTGACGCGGTCGCAGACGGCCTCGATCCATTCCCAGTCGGTGTGGGCGCCGACGCCGTAGGTGACGCTGGAGCCGGAGAGCCCGTCGCCGTGGGCGATCTCGATCGCGGCGACCCCGGCGGCGTCGAGGGCGGCGGCGATGGTGCGGGCCTGGTCGACGGTGTACCGGTGGCGAACGGCGTGCATGCCGTCCCGGAGGGTCACGTCCTGGAGGTAAAGGGAGGTCATCGGGCTGCCACCTCCGCGGCGCGGTGTGCGGCCAGGCGTTCGGCGGTGCGCAGCGCGGCCGAGGTCATGATGTCGAGGTTGCCGGCATAGGCGGGCAGGTAGTGGGCGGCGCCTTCCACTTCGAGAAACACCGACACCTTCGTGGTCTGATCGGAGCGGGAGGCGGCCGGGAGGAGCGAACGCAGGGGATCGTCGAGGGCGACGCGGTCGAACTGCACTTTCTGCTTGAGGCGGTAACCCGGCACGTAGGTCTGGACGCGTGCGGCCATCTCCTCCACCGCGGCGATGACCGCGGTTTCGTCGCACTCTCCGATCAGGCAGTGCACGGTGTCACGCATGATCAGCGGGGGCTCGGCCGGATTGAGGATGATGATCGCCTTGCCGCGGGCGGCGCCGCCGACCCGCTCGATGGCCGCGGAGGTCGTCTCGGTGAACTCGTCGATGTTGGCCCGCGTCCCAGGACCCGCCGAGCGCGAGGAGATCGAGGCGACGATCTCCGCGTAGTGCACGGGTGTGACGGTGGCGACCGCGGCGACGATCGGGATGGTGGCCTGGCCTCCGCAGGTGACCATGTTGACGTTGCCGGCGTCCAGGTGCGCGTCGCCGTTGACCGGCGGCACGACGTACGGGCCGAGCGCGGCGGGGGTGAGGTCGACGATCGTGCGCCCCAGCGGACGCAGGATCTCGTCATGGCGCCGGTGGGCGCCGGCGGAGGTCGCGTCGAAGACGATCGACACGTCCGCGAACTCGTCCAGCTTCACCAGGCCGTCCACGCCCCCGTGGGTGGTGGCGACCTTCAGCCTGCGGGCGCGGGCCAGGCCGTCCGACGCCGGGTCGATGCCGGCCATGGCGGCGATCTCCAGCGACTCGGACAGGCGCAGTACCTTGATCATCAGGTCGGTTCCGATGTTGCCCGATCCGATGACGGCGACCTTCGTGGTCATGCTCCGGTTCCTTCCGTCGTGGAGGCCGCGAACGCGGCGGTGACCGTACCGAGGCCTTCGATGCGCCCGGTGAACTCGTCGCCCTCGGCCGCGACCGCCATCGGGCCGAGCGCGCCGGTCAGGACGACGTCCCCCGCCCGCAGCGGGTCGCCCAGGCCGCTGAGGGTGGAGGCGAGCCAGAGGGCGGCGGTGAGCGGGCTGCCCAGACAGTCGGCGCCGGTTCCCCGCGAGACCGTCTCGCCGTTCTTCTCCAGGGTCATCCGCACGGCGCGCAGGTCGACCCGGTCCAGCGGCACCGGCGTACCGCCCAGGACGAACAGACCGCAGGAGGCGTTGTCGGCGACGGTGTCGACGATGGTGATGTCCCAGTCGGCGATGCGGCTGTCGACGATCTCCAGCGCGGGCAGGGCGAACGCCGTGGCCCGCAGCAGATCGGCCACGGTCGGTTCCCGGTGCGGCAGATCGGCGCCCAGCACCAGGGCGACCTCCGCCTCTACCTTGGGTTGCAGCAGTCGCCCGGGAGCGATCGGCCGCCCCTCGGGCACCGCCATGTCGGCGAACAGGACGCCGAAGTCGGGCTGGCCGACGCCGAGTTGGCGCTGAACGGCGGGTGAGGTCAGGCCGATCTTGCGGCCCACCGGCCGTCGGCCCTCGGCGAGGCCACGCTCGACGTACCGGCGCTGCACGGCGTAGGCGGCCTCGACATCCCTCTCGGGCAGGAGCGAGCGCACCGGGGGGCAGGGCGTTCCGGTGCGCGCGGCTTCCTCCAGGACGGCCGCCGCCTTGGCCACGGCATCGGCGAACTCAGGAGCGCTCATGCGGGGGTACCTCCGGGGACGGGAGTCGGCGGGGTTGCGGCAGAGGCGGCAGTCGGCCGCCGGGCGTTTCCGACAGGTATAGAAGGGTGGCCCGGACTGCGGCAAAATCTGTTCCATGACACGGAACAGTGCGCAGGGGAACATGCTCGACAAGGCGGTGGCAATCCTCGACTGCTACCCGCCGGACGGCGGCACGTTCCGTCTCACAGAAATCGCCTCCCGTACCGGGCTGGCCAAGACGACCGCGTTCCGTCTCTGCTCCGATCTGGTGCGCCTCGGCCTGCTGGACCGCGACCGCGACGGCTACCGGCTCGGCGGCAAGCTGTTCGAACTGGGGTCGCTGGTGCCGCGCCGGTTCCACCTGCGGGAGGCGGCGCTGCCATTCCTCCAGGACCTCTTCGAGGCCACGCACGAGACCGTGCACCTGGGAATCCGGGAGGGGCACGAGGTGGTCTACGTCGAGCGGATCCACGGCCACCGGGCCCTGGCGCTGCCGTCACGGATCGGCGGCCGGCTGCCGCTGACGTGCACCGGGGTGGGCAAGGCCCTGCTGGCCTTCTCCGGTGACGAGCTGGCTGAGGAGGTCCTGGTCCGGCCGCTGCCCCGGCTGACCCCGCACTCGGTCACCGATCCGGCCCGGCTGCGCACCGCCATCGAGCAGATCCAGGTTTCCGGCCTCGCCTACGAAGAGCAGGAGGCCGCCCTCGGCGTGTGCTGCATCGCCTCACCGGTCTTCGACGGACCGACCGCGGTGGCCGCCCTCTCCGTGGCTCTGCCGTGCGCCCGTTTCCGGCCGGCCCAACTGGCTCCGGCGGTACGGACCGCCGCGCTGGGCCTGTCCCGCGCCCTGCGCTCCGGCACCTGATCGCGCGCCGGTGCGGTGTGGCTCAGGCGGCGTCGTCGCATGCGGTGGCGGCGGACTTGTCCTGCCAGGCGGCCAGGTCGTCCTGGAGCCGGCGGATCGTGACCTGCCGGCGTTCGATCGTGTCGCGGCCCAATGCCAGGTGTCCGGGGAGCTTGTCCTGGCGGGTGACCTCGTAGATCAGCGCGGCGCCCTTGACGGGGTCGCCGAGCTGGGTGTGGTTGGCGGTGCCGGCCCAGTCCAAGGTGTCGTGGGCGGGAGTGAACCGGTGATGAACCACGTGGACATGCGAACACTCCTTCGTACCGGATGAGGGAAGACCGGATCTGATCGCGGGGAGCGCGTCTCCGGCCTGGCTTCCACTGAACCAGCCCTGAGCAGCGAGAACAGGCGGCAAACGGGCCCAAGCGGTCGGGGGACAAACTGGGCCACCCTCACGAGCCACCGCCACACGAAAGGGCGCGACACTCGGTGGTATGGACCGTGACCACACCAACGCTCCGCTGGCGGAGTTCCTGCGCTCGGCCCGCGCCCGGCTCAGCCCGCAGGAGGCCGGACTCGACGAACCGGCCTTTGGCCGGCGCCGGGTGTCCGGACTGCGACGTGAGGAACTGGCCCAGCTGGCCGGGGTGAGTGTGGACTACTACACACGCCTGGAACAAGGCCGCAGCCGCAGCGCCTCGCCCGAGGTCCTCGACGCGCTCGCCACCGGGCTACGTCTCGACGACGCCGAGCGCGACCACCTGCACACCCTCGCGCGTCCGACGCCCGCCCGGCGCAGACGCCGCCCGCGCCCGCAGCGGGTCGATCCCGCCACCTGGCGACTGCTGGACACCCTCGAAGCGGCGTGCCGGCCCGCCTTCGTCCTCGGCCGCCGGCTCGACGTCCTCGCCCACAACCGGCTCGCCGGACGGTTGATCACCGACTTCCGGGCCCTGCCCGCGGCCGACCGCAACCAGGCACGCTTCGTCTTCCTCTTCTTGTTCTTACCTCAGGCAGGCATGCTGTGGGTAGAACGTTCTGTCTTGACAGTGCCCGGGCGAAGTTGCCATGCTTATCAAGACAGAACGTTCGTTCTTCCTGGTCGAAAGGACCCCCGTGGCCACAATCGCTTCGAACAGCATCGCTGGGACCGCTTCCACCCTGCGGCGGCTGTACTTCGTCCGCTTCGGATTCGCCATCGTCTGGGCCCTCGTGATGTTCACGACCGCCTCGGAACTGGGTCCGCTCGCGGTCACTCTGCTCGTGCTGTACCCACTGTTCGACGTGGCCGCCGCCGTCATCGACGCCCGTGCGTCGCGTACCACCGGATCGCCCGCGCTGCTGTACGTGAACATCGTGGTCAGCCTTCTCACCGCCGCCGGCGTGGCCATCGCCTGCGCGTCCGGCATCCCGGCGGTCCTGAGAGTGTGGGGCGCCTGGGCGGTCGTGGCCGGGCTGGTCCAGCTGATCGTGGGCGTCACCCGTCGCACAATGGGCGGCCAGTGGCCGATGATCATCAGCGGTGCCATCTCCGTGCTCGCGGGTAGCTCGTTCATCATCGGTGCCTCCGCGGAGAACCCGACGCTGACCAACGCGGCCGGCTACGCCATCCCCGGAGGCGTCTTCTTCCTGATCTCCGCCATCCGTCTCAGCCGCGCCGCCAAGGAGCGCTGACATGGGGTCGGGCCGGGCGACTACGACGCCGGGGAGACGGCCGAGCCTTGGATCGAGACATTGAGAGGAAGGCTGACAGATGAAATCGAGCAGAACCGCGGCACGCGGCCTCGCGGTCACCGCGCTGGTGGTCGGCGTGACTAGCGTGAGCGTTTCCCAGGCCGGCGCCGCAGGCGCACCAGTGAACGCCGCATCTTCGACCGGCGCCCTCCGGCCGGGCAGGTCGCTCGGCGGGCTCGGCCCATTGACCGACCTGGTCATCCAGCGGCTTCGCGTGAGCGATGACGTGGCAGCGTCCAAGTTCGGTACCGGCTCACCGATCGACGACCCCGCGCGCGAGCAGCAGGTTCTGGAGCAGGTGCGAAACCAGGCCGGCGACCTCGGGCTCGATCCGGTCTCGGCGACGGCCTTCTTCCAGGACCAGATCGCCGCGAGCAAAGTCGTACAAAAAGGACTGTTCGCACGCTGGACCGCACACCCCGAAGAAGCACCGACGACCCGCCCTGACCTGGGACAGATCCGCACGCGGCTCGACCAGTTGACCACGGGCCTGCTCGGCGAACTCAAGGCCACGGTCCGACTGCGCGACGAGCCGACGGCATGCACTGTGCAACTCGCCGTGGCCACCGGTTCGGGCGCGGTACTGGAACGGCTGAACGCCCTTCACCGCCGGGCGCTCACGGGGGCGGTGCACTCAGTGTGCGCCCCCGCATGAATTGAGTGATCGAGGTGCGACAAAGCTCCACAAAGACCTGTTGCTACGGCATTGATGTAGTGAGCGATACATACATCATCGATATAACGCGACGCCTCGCCGCGTTGTCGTTCGTTCGAACAACCCCTTGACCTGTTACAGGAGTCTCCATGCCGTCTCGTCCCGACGTCGCTCGCAAAGATGAAGTGAGCGCCGCGCTGTTGGCGGACCTGCGGTCCACGATCACCTCAAACCGCGTGCTCACCGGCGGCCCGGAGTATGTGAGGTCCGTGACGCTGTTCAACGGGGCGGTCGACATCCGTCCCGCCGTGGTCGTGCGGTGCGCGACCACAGCCGACGTGCAGGCCGCCGTACGGGCAGCCGGCGAGCACGGCGTGCCGGTGTCGGTACGCGGTGGCGGCCACGACTTCTGGGGACGGGCGCTTCGCTCCGGGGGACTGGTCATCGATCTGGCCGACATGCGCGGAGTCCGTGTCGACGCCGACCGGCGCGTTGCGGCGGTGGAGGGTGGCGCACTCTCGTCCGACGTCGTGGCCGCCGCCGAGCGGGTGGGCCTGACCGCCGTCACCGGGACGGCCGGCGCCGTGGGCATGGTCGGGATCACGCTGGGCGGTGGATACGGCCCGCTGACCGGGCGGTTCGGGCTCGCGGCCGACAATCTGCTCGGCGCCGAGGTCGTCCTCGCCGACGGCTCCAGAGTGGACACTGACGCCGAGCACGAGCCCGATCTGTTCTGGGCGTTGCGTGGCGGGGGTGGCAATTTCGGTGTCGTGACGTCGGCGCGGATTCGTCTGCACCCCGTACCGACCGTCGTGACCGGAACCATCTTCTACCCGATTTCGCAGGCCTCTCGCGTTCTTGCCGATCTCGGTGAGATCCTCCAGGGCGGTCCGGACGAGTTGACGGTGGACGTGGGTCTTCTTCCCGGCGCGGACGGAGCCCCGACGGTCTACGTCGCGCCCACGTGGTCGGGAAACCTGGACGAGGGAGCTGGCGAGAACGGGCCGGTGCACGCGCTGACCCGGCTGGGCACGCCATTGCTGGTCGACATCGGGCGGACCGCTCGCTCCGTCGGGCTGGCCGCGACGGATGCCATGTTCCCGATCGGGCGGATGGGCGCAATTCGTTCCCGCAATATATCCGGCATTTCTGCCTCCATTATCGATGTTCTGGTGCAGGGCGCCCATGCGTTCACCTCACCGTTCTCCGCGATCCTGCTGCACCAGTTCCATGGGGCCGCCGCCCGGGTACCGCTCGACTCGACGGCCTTCGGCCGACGCGAGCCCCACCAGATGGCGGAACTGATCTCGTTGTGGGAGAAGGGCGACGACATCGCCGGCGGGGCCCGGCATCTACGGTGGGTCGAGCAGTTGCATGCGGCGCTCGAGCCGTTCTCGCTGCCGGGCGGATACGTGAACTTCCTCGGGCCGGAGACCCCCGATCAGGTCGCCCGCTCCTACGGACCGAACACGGAGCGCCTGCTCGCCATCAAGTCCGCGGTGGACCCGGACTCCGTATTCGTCGGCACACCGCTTCCCGGCGATGGCCCAGGGACCGCTTCGACGGCTTTCTGATATACCGCGACCTCGAATTTTAATGTGATCGGCACAGTGAGGGAAGTCAGCGAATGTCAATCGATTACATCATCGGAGATGAGACCAGCGGCATTCTGCGTACTCATGCCGAGAAGGCGGAACGGGACGATCGACCCGCCGCGGAAAGCCTGGAGGCGCTTCGGAAGAACGGAATATTCGCCTTGCGGACACCACGGAAATACGGAGGCGCCTGGGCGGACACCGAGACCGTGGCCCGGCGCTTGACCGATCTCGGCCGGGCTTGTCCGTCCACGGCCTGGATCGCGGGGGCGTGCGTGACCGCCAAGAACATCGCCGTCAGATGTTTCCCGGATTCGCTGATACCCGAGTTCTGGGCCGACCCCGACGCGATCGTCTGCGGTATGGGTGTCCCCGGCGCCCGCGGTGAAAGCGGGCCCGAGGGCGTGCGTGTCAGCGGCCGCTGGCCGAACGTCTCCGGGTGTGAGGACGCGGCCTGGGCCGTGCTCGCCCTGATGGTGGACGGCCGGTTCTCCTTCGCCCTGATACCGGTCACCGACCTGGCCGTCGAGCGGACCTGGCACATGGCCGGCATGCGCGGCACGGGCAGCCACACCCTGGTCGCCGAGGGCACGATGGTGCCGGCTGAGCGCATCGCCGCTGCGGATCCCTTCCACGTCGGCGACCTGCTCCTGTACTCGGTGACGGTGCTCGGTCCGGTAGTGGGTGCCGCACGGGGCGCACTCGATGCGATCAACGCGATGTTCGCCTCGGATCGCAAGCCGTTCATGAGCTCCTACTCCCGGATGGCGGAGTCGCCTGGAGCCCGGCACTGGCTGGCTGAGGCGACCCATCTGGTGAACCGCGCGGAGAACACGATGCTCGCGATCGCCCATGCGGCGGACTCGCCCGACCTGACCGAGGCCGAAAGTCCTCGCCTGCACATGGACCTCGCGGACGCGGCCCGGGACTGCCGGGCCGCCGTCGAGCGAATGCTCGACCTGCACGGTGCGAGCGGCTTCAACACGGCGAACGTCCTACAGCGGTTCTGGCGTGACGTCTCCGTAGGCAGCCGCCACCCCCACCTGAACCCCTATCTAGCGGTCGAGAGATTCGGCTCGACCCTCGTGACGCCGCGGTGAATGCCCCGCCTGATGCCAGGCTTGCGGCCGTCGCGCCCGAGGTCCCGCGTAGGAAGGAGTGTCCAATGACCGCCGGCGTATCCCGCCCCGACATCGACACCAGCAAACCCCACCCCGCACGTGTCTACGACTGGTTGCTGGGTGGCAAGGACAACTACCCCGTCGACCAGAAGGTCGGCCAGGCGCTGCCCGAGGAGACGCGCGGCAACGCGGCGCGGAACCGGGCGTTCATGCACCGCGCCGCCGCCTGGTTGGCGAAGAACGGCGTCGACCAATTCCTCGACATCGGCTCCGGCATTCCCACCGAGCCCAACATGCACCAGATCGTGCAGGCGATCGCGCCCGACGCCCGGATCGTCTACGTGGACAACGACCCGATCGTCCTGCGCCACGCGGAAGCGCTGCTGACCAGCACCCCGGAGGGCGTCACCGACTTCCTCCACGCGGACGTGCGGCAGCCCGCGGCCATCCTGGAACTCGCCGGTGCACGACTCGACTTCGAACGCCCCGTCGCCCTGTCCCTGATCGCCCTCCTGCACTTCCTGCCCGACGACGAGGACCCGTACGGCATCGTGCGCACCCTCGTGGAAGCACTTCCCCCGGGCAGCTTCCTGCTCCTCTCACACGGGACGGCCGACCAGCACCCGGAGTGGAGGGGAAAGATCGAGGCCGCATACAGGAAGGGCGCGATCCCGCTGCGGTTGCGCAGCCGCAGCGAGGTCGAGCCCTTCTTCGAGGGACTGGAACTCGTCGCGTCGGGGCTGGTGTTCGCCACCGAGTGGTACCGGGAGGACCCGGCACCAGTGCCCGAGCGCAGTGGCTTCCACGTCGGCGTCGCCAGGGTCCCCTGAGCGGTACGGCCCACCGGTCCTCCGTGACGCGAGCCGGAACAGGCCGTGTAGGTCATGCAGAGCAACGGTGGTCAGGAGGCGAAACCTAGCGAGGTACCGCGAGGACGTCCCGGAGTACATCCTCCAGCGTGACGCGCGCCAGGTCGCGCCGGAGGGTCTCCTCGATGCCGTCGTAGATGCGCTGCATCGCCGGCTGGATGCCGTGACCCACCACGCATCCCGGGTCCGGGGCGGCGCGGTGCAGCGCGAACAGTGGGCCGGGTTCCACCGCCTCGTACACGTCGAGCAGCGTCATCGACTCCAGGTCGCGCGCCAGCGACCAGCCCGCACCCACCCCGCGCCGGGACTCCACGAGCCCCGCATTGCGCAGCTCGCCGAGTAGCCGCCTGATCACCACGGGATTGGTGTTCGCGCTGGTCGCGATCTGCTCGGAGGTAGCGACCTCATGGCCCTGGCGCTGGTAGAGGCCGATCCAAGCCAGCGCGTGGGCGGCGATGGTCAACCTGCTGTTGGCGCTCATGAACCCGTTCCTCCCGATCGCAACTCCCCATGTTACGACAATTGTCGTAACAACTAAGGTTGCGACAGTCTGTCGTAACCATTACTGTTTCGACTGCCGGGAGAGGTCAACCAGTGAGGTGAGAACAATGAACAAGCCGCTGACGGGCAAGGTCGCCTTGGTCACCGGAGGGTCCCGCGGGCTGGGAGCCGCGACCGTACGGCTGCTCGCCGAGCAGGGCGCCGACGTCGCGTTCACCTACGTCAGCTCCGAGAAGAAGGCGCAGGCCGTCGTCGACGAGGTGCGCGCCAGGGGAGCGAAGGTCGCCGCGTTCAAGTCCGACCAGGCGGACCTGAGTCAGGCGCCGGCGCTGATCGACGACGTGGTCGCGCACTTCGGTGGCCTGGACATCCTCGTCAACAACGCGGCGATCAGTGTGGGGCAGGGCCGTACGGTGGACGACCCGGACGCCGACACCGCCTCGCTGGACCGGATGCACGCCACCAACTACCTCGGGGTGATCGCCGTCATCCGGGCCGCCTCCCGAGTGCTGCGCGAGGGCGGCCGCGTCATCACGGTGAGTTCCGGGCTTGGCACTCGAGCCGGCATCCCGGGTGTGGCCGACTACGCGGCGACCAAAGCGGGGGTCGAGCGGTACACCATGGGTGTCGCCCGCGACCTCGGCTCCCGGGCCATTACCGCCAACGTCGTGGAAGCCGGGCTGATGGAGGGCGGCATGGAGCCGCCGGACCCCGAGACCCTCAAGCCCTTGCTCGGCTCGCTGTCCCTGCAGCGCAAAGGACACCCCGATGAGATCGCCGCGGCGATCGCCTTCCTGGCGAGCCCCGCTGCGTCGTACGTCACAGGCGCCGTGCTGGACGCCCACGGCGGCTACAACGCCTGAGCCACAAGCGCCGCTCGGCGCGCCGCCGAGGGTGGGGCTTGCCACAGAAGAGGCAGCGCCTCGTCTTAGTGGCGTCCGTCGAGGAGCTGGGCGCGCGCTCGTGGAGGCGGTCGGGGTCGGAGTTCGTCGTACGGGGTTCACCGAGGACACCCGACGTGTCACCCCGTACGACGGTGAGGGCTTCGGCGCGACGATCGAGAAAGCTCTCCGCGCGGCGATCGGCGATGCATATGCAAATCTCTCCGAACCGGGTCGTGCCCCCGCAGAGCATCCTCACCGAGATGTTCGGCGCCGGGTACGGCCGGAAGGACCCTTCGCGACCGTGGACACCGCCCGTTTCAAGATCCGGAACATACGCGGAATACGTCGACGGTATTGCGGGAGGTCGTGCGTGCTTCCGTGCAGGCCAGTAGGGGTGTAACGCCGCGATCCATGGCGCACTGAAACCCGTCGCCTGTCCAGGATCGCATTCTGGACTCGCCACACCTCACAGACCGGCCCCCGCAGTGGAGCTGTACCCGATCGAGCTGGAACCGTTGCGCTGTTTGCGACATCTCATCGTTGCAACTGCACACGACACCTTTCATACTGCTCGAATGTGACCGTTCAGTCGGGAGGCGAAGGGAAATGGTGAGGAGTTCCCAGCGGTTGGGCCGGCAGGCGCTGGTCGCGGTCAGCGCATGCCTGGTGATGACGGCTGCGATGGCGGTGTTCGGGATGCGCCCGGCGCACGCGAGTGTCCCGCGGCGGATGGACTCGGCCAGCCGGCCCATCCTGTTCATTCACGGCAACGACATCTCCGGCAGCGCCTACGACTGTAACGAAACCTGGCACGCGGCCAGAACCGCGATCGAGGACTCCGGATGGACCGGCCAGTTCGCCATGGCCGGCCTGTACAAAGGCTCCAAGAACTGCACCTACGACTACGGCGGTGACAAGGCCAGCAGCATCACCGACCTCGGCAAGGCCGCCGCGTGGAACATTTACCACCAGTTCTCGAAGCGCGGTGAGCCGATCGACGTGATCACCCATTCCATGGGCGGGCTGGTGATCCGCGCGGCGATCGCCGGTGTCGCCGAGCACATGCCGAACTGGCCGCCCTACCTGTACGTCGAGGACGTCGCGACCTTGGGCGCCCCGCATCAAGGCGCCGCCAAGGCCATCGGCGTGTGCGGGGTGTACTCCACGCAGTGCGGCGAGATGGCCAAGGGCAGTCGGTTCCTGAAAACCCTACCCCGCAACCCGCAGTCGGCAATGGGCACCGACTGGACACTGATCGGATCGGTCGCTGACACCGTCGTCGACTACACCTCGGAGATCGACGAAGGTCACAACGAGTGGGCCCACAAGGTCGACTACCCCAATTACGTGAGCTTCAGCCACAGCGATCTACGCCTGGTCACCACCGGCACCTACGGCCTGCTGTCCGAGAACGGAACCTCACGATTGGAACCGATCAATTTCGGTGCGTCGCCGGTGGTCGTAGCGAAGAACGCGCTCTACTGGTCCTCGAAATGGTGAACACTCCGCATCGCTCATCGGTGAAGATGGAGACGAATGAGCGAGGCCGAGTCGCCACCGGGCAACCTGTTCGTTGAACTTCAGGCCGAGCACGGCGATGGCTCCGAGACTCGGTGGGCTGAAACGACGTCTAACTCGCGAAACGCGCGGGCTGCGGCCATTCGCCACTCTGAGCGTATGGCCCCGGCCCTGCCGGCGAACCGGTCGCGCACTGCGCAAGCTCTTGCACGGCTGCCGGCTCGGGTCACCGATCTTGCGCCGTCAGAGCCGATAGGGCCAAAGCGTGATTTTGTCCGCTTCAGCGCTGATCTCTACCCAAGCACGGTCGATACTCTCAGGCGGCGGCGCGGCAAGATCGAACAAGATCTGCGAGTCGCCCACCTCAAGTACGGCAGCGCCGTCCTCAGCGAGGTGAACTCGACCACGCAAGACCACCTGGTCGCCGTGCTGCCAGAAGCCCGGCTCGGCGATCGTGGCCGACTGAGTGTTATGCCCCCACCGGATGTCCTCGTCGACGCTCCACTCGACGTCGTGCCGGCCCTCCGCTTCCTCCGGATCACCACCCCAAAGCACCACGGCGTGGCCGACGGACGAGTGAACTCGAACCTTGGCCGGCCGCTGATGCGGCGTCTTCGCCAACCAGACCAACATCCCATCCTCCACGATCCCGCCCGCGCAGCCCCCGTGGAGGTACTGCATCACAAGATCAGCGACAGAGCCCGTCTGCCCGTGAACGACGGGAAACGTCGCGGTCTGGTGAAGGGCCGACGCCGCTCCGTCGCTGGGGAGTTTGATCGCGTTGATAACGCCCGACGGGACGACGGCTGTGCCGGCATGTTGTCTCCTCACCGGACGTGTGAGTACCAACCGAAACCGGGTCGACGATGTTAAGACAGCGCACGGCGTCCCAGACAAAGATGCGGGCGCTAAATGACCATCCCCGCGTCCTGACCTAAAGACCGCTGAACCAAGGATGCTGAGACATCACCCCGTGGGGGAGTGGGGGGCGGAGCCCCCCACAGCGGGGGCCCGGGGGGTCGCCCCCGGGGAGGGATGACGAAGGGCCAGCGGGAAAGGAAGCCCAGCTTCCGACCACACTGACCCCAGGACCGAAGTGTCCGAGGGGGGACACGACAGTTAACCCCATGGTCCTGCCCGCTGCTCTCATGCTTCGTCGGCGGTGACTGGGATGGCTCATCGCTCGTGCTGGACCGCAGAGGATGCCCCAGCTGGTGATCTCGGTGACGCACAGCGCGAGCAGCGGAACACGGGAGACGGCGCCGCTGGCGGGAATGCCCGCCGCGGCGCTGTCCGGGCCGGTGTCGGTGCCGGCGGCGGGGTGGCCCGTCGCCGACACCGGCTTCGACGTTGAGGGCTCGTGGGTCACCGGTTCAGTCGTCGCCTCGTTCGGCGTCGCCGGAGTAGCCGTGCACGCGTCCGGTTGCAAAGCCGAGTCCGGCGGGTGCGCCGACGCCGATGGTGACCGGTTGGCGTGTCGAGGTGCCGCAGCATGAGCCGCCTTCGGCTTCGTCCGAGGCGACCGTGACCTCTGCGGGTTCGGTTCCGCAGGAGGTGCCGCAGCCGCTGTCGGCGGAGGCACCGGGCAACTGGTCGTCGGTGACGAGGGTGGTGGAGCAGACGCCTGTTTCGGGCAGGTCGAGTTCGACGGCGTCGGCGGCGGCGCGGTCGCCGGCCAGTGCGGCGACCACGGAGCGGACCTGCTCGTATCCGGTGGCCATCAGGAAGGTGGGGGCGCGGCCGTAGCTCTTCATTCCGACCAGGTAGAAGCCGGTTTCGGGGTGAGCGAGATCGCGTTCACCGTGCGGTGGGACGGTGCCGCAGGAGTGGAAGTTGGGGCCGATCATCGGGGCGAGCCGGACCGGTGCCTCGGTGGCGGGGTCGAGTTCGACGCGGATCTCGCGCAGCATTTCCAGGTCGGGCCGGAAACCGGTGGCCGCCACCACGGTGTCGGCTTCGACGACGCGTTCGCCGTCCAGCGTGACGCCGGTGACCTGGACCGGGCCGGCGGCCGGGCCTTCGTCGGGGGAGGTGAAGCCGGTGACGGTGAAGCTGCGCACCAGTTCGATCTCGCCGCCCTCGACGGCCGCCTTGAGGCGGGTGCCCAGCGCGCCGCGGGCGGGCAGGCCGTCGGCGTCGCCGCCGCCGTAGAGGCGGGCGACCGAGGAGCCACGGACGGCCCAGGTGATGCGGGTGCCGGGCGAGGTCTTGGCGAGTTCGGCCAAGGCGAGCAGGGTGTTCGCGGCCGAGTGGCCCATGCCGACGACCAGGGTGTGGCGGCCGGCGAACCGTTCGCGGTCCCGGCCCAGCACGTCCGGGAGCGGCCCGGTCAGGTACGGCGCGGCTTGCTCCTCGCCGGGGGCGGGCAGACCGGAGTGGCCGAGCGGGTTGCCGCGGCCCCAGGTGCCGGAGGCATCGATGACGGCTCGCGCGGCCAGGTCGGCGACGGCCCCGTCCGGGCCGACCGTACGGACCAGCAGCGGATGCTCATCGCGGCCGACGGTGCGGGTGACGTCCACGCCCTGGCGGGCGACGGCGACCACGCGCGTGCCGGTGCGGATCCGCCCGGCCAGCTCGGGCACCTCGGCGAGCGGGACGAGGTAGTCGCGGACCAACTCGGCACCGGTCGGCAGGGCATCCTGGTCGGGCAGCTTCCAACCGGTCGGCTCCAGCAACCGACGAGCGGCGGCGTCGGTGTCGTACCGCCAGGGCGAGAACAGCCGGACGTGGCCCCACTCGGAGACCGTGGCGCCGACCTTGTCACCGGCCTCCAGAACGACGAAGTCCAGTCCGCGTTCGGCCAGGTGCGCGGCAGCGGCGAGCCCGACCGGCCCCGCTCCGATGACCACCACGGGCAGGTCCGTGGCACCGTCCTGGTCGCTGACACAGCCGCAGCCGGCGTTGGTCCTGGCCTCGATCACGGTGACCGCCGGGTCCAGGGACTGCTCGGTGTCGGCGCGGCAGCTACTGACTCCGCAGCAGTCACCCTCGGCCGCCTTCTCAGCGGGCTCCTGGGCCTCGGTGTTCTCGCTCATGGTGTCTCCTCGCTGCGTTGTGTGGAGGCTCGTTGGGACTCGGTGGTCAGGGTCAGAAGCGGGCGCGGTAGGCGGCGGTTGCGACCCGGTCGCGGTGGGCGGCCGCTCGGCAAGCGCTGGTGCACACCTCGCCGCGGTCGTCTCTGAAGGTGATCCGATCCCTCGTGCGGGCGGCGGCGCGGTGGGCGGCGATCCGGGTGAGCAGCGTCTTCATCTTGACGTTCTGTTTAGACGTTCTTCTAAGCAGGCGCCAGTTTGCATCGCTGGATAGATGGATGTCAAATTAGAAGCATGCCTAAATCGATGGAGTTGGAAGACGTCACCGCTCCTGCGTGCTGCGCGCCGCTGAGTGGCCCGGTTCTGGGCGAGGAGGAGGCGGTCGAACTGGCTGGAGTGTTCAAGGCGTTGTCGGACCCGGTCCGCCTGCGGTTGCTGAACATGATCGCCTCGGCTGAGAGCGGAGAGGTGTGCGTGTGCGACCTGACCGGCCCCTTCGATCTGACCGGGCCGACCATCTCCCACCACCTGAAGGTGCTCCGCCAGGCCGGGCTGATCGACGGCGAGCGGCGCGGGACATGGGTGTACTACCGCGTGGTCCCGGAACGGCTCACGCGGTTGTCGGGCCTGTTCGCCCTGCCCGCCCTTGCTTCGGCCTGAGCCCTTCGCGCCGGGTCTGCGGCCGGGTGTCGATCCCTTCATCTCGCGCCGGCGCGTGGCTGCACCGGCGTACGGCCCGGCGAGTGGGTGAGCTTGACGAGCCGGGCCAGGACGTGGCGGGCGTCGGCGCCGACACCGCGCAATGTGGCCGAGGCGAACGACCGTTGCCACTCCAGCCCTACATATCCCAGTCCCTGATGGGTGGTGGAGATGCCGCCGCGGTGCAGCGGATGCCCGTCCCCGTCGAGGGCGCCCAACTCATCGAGATAACCCACTCCGGGCCGGTACCCGGTGGCCAGTAGAACCACGTCGACGCGCTCTCTTTTCCCGTCGCGCCACACCACGTGGTCGCCGTCCAAGCTGCTGAACATCGGCCGGTGGTCAGGGTTTCCGGTGGCGATCTGAGCCCGGTAGGTGCCGGTGTCGAACACCGGTGTCCCCTTGCCGCCGGTGAGCAGCGGGCGTGCCCAACCGGTGGAGTCCAGGCCGGTGCGCTGCAGCCACAGGTGCATGTCGATGCCCAGCACTCGCTGTGGCATGAACCGCAAGGGATGCCGAGTGGCCAGCGTGACGCGGGTGTGCTCGGCCAGCTCAATGGCGATCTGAACCGCCGAGTTACCGCCGCCCACGATCACCACCCGCCGTCCGGCGAACTCCTCGGGTCGCCGGTACTGCGACGAATGCAAGACCGCGCCCGTGAACGTGTCCAGGCCTGGTAGGTCGGGGCGGTGCGGACGACTGAACGCGCCGGTCGCGGCGATCACCATCGGCGCGGTGAAGCTCTCCCCGCTCTCGACCACGACCTCGAACAACCCTCCAGGCTCCTCGCCCGATTCGGCGGCCACCTGCACCACGCGATGGCCGGTGCGGAGATCGGCGTCGAGTCGTTCGGCGTAGCCGGCCAGGTAGGCGATCACCTCATCGCGAGTGGGATAACCGTCCGGGTCCCCGGGGAAGGGGGCGCCGGGCAGAGCGCTGCGCCGTGCGGGGGAGAACAGAGTGAGGCTGTCGTAGTAGTGCGGCCACGATCCGGCCGGGGAGCGGGAGGCTTCCAGAATCAGCGGGTCGAGGCCGAGCGTGCGCGCGACGTGGGCGGTGGCCAGTCCGGCCTGACCGCCGCCGATCACGACCAGCGCTGCGGCGTGGGTGCTCATGCCGCCAACATATAGTTAGTTTATTATATGTCAATATGACTATGGGATGCATAGGATGAGCGCATCCCCGTTGGCTGATGGGAGGGAAGTCCCGCGATGACACAATCGGCGACACCGCCGGCGGCCGGGTCGACGTGTGACTTGGGCGCCTCGACTGCCTGTAGCGCCGCCGAGCAGCTCGGCGCCGGAGCGCAGGAGTTCCTTAAAGCGCTGGCCAGCCCGCAGCGGCAGCAGATGCTGGCGCTGTTCGCCGGCGGGATCGAGCTGACCGTGGGCACAGTCGCCGAGCGGTTGGGCCTCGCTCAGCCGACCGCCTCCCAGCACCTGGCGCTGCTGCGCCGCGGCGGCCTCCTGACCTCCCGCAAGGACGGCAAGCAGGTCTACTACCGCTTCGACACCGCCGCCGTCGAGCAGTCCCTTACCGAACTGCAGTCCTACCTGCGCGTCTGCTGCCCTCCCGAGGGCGCTGCCTAATCGGCCACCGGACTCGTCGTGACGCTGCTGCCGTGCGTTCTGGGCCGCGCATTCGGCAGTACGCAGCGCTGCGGGAAGGTCGGCCGGCGTAGTTGATCGGCGGCGTTCTCCAGGTCGGTCACCCGGTCCCACCCGCCCTGGTCAGCGGGGACAGGGAGAGCGCCTTTCACGGGCGAACACCTATCGAACACGGCGGTCGCTTCGGCCCAGGACGGGTTCGCGATCGCTGAGGGGGTTGCCGCCGGATACGGGTCATCCGGCGCGAAGGCCGCGGGGTTCGGCGCGCAGGATCTCGATGGCGGTTTGGGCGCAGCTGCCGCGGATCCACACGCCGGGGCCGGCAACGAGGGGACCGAGGTCTTTGCAGCCGCAGAAGGAACAAGCGCGGTTGGTGGCCTTGGCTTTGCTGATACGGCGGTGGCGGCGTTGAACCGAGGCGATCCACTCCTGGAGGTCCTTCTTGATACGGGCGAGGTCGACGTCGAGATCGCCCAGGATGCGACCGGCGGCAGAACCTGGGTCTGCGACGAGACAGAACAGCAGGTGTTCGGTGCGGAACTGGGACTGGCCGCGGCGGGCGGCCAGCCGCCGTGCGCTGGTGATGGCCTGGTCGGCCTCGCCGTCACCGACCACGCGGCGTTCGCGCCCGTCCTGGCCGGCGATCATCGCGGCCTCGAACAGGCGAACATTGGCCTCGCGAACCTTGTCGCGCGTCACACCGAGCCAGTCCAGGACGCCGGCGGCACCGCCGGGAAGGCCGCAGCATGCCAGACTTATCCGGTTCATAAGAAGGAGGCTCCAGTGAGGCAGTCGCTCGGGGGCCGCTGCGAGCTGACCGTGCCGCTCGCGCCGGGACGGCATGGGCCCTGGGAGGCGGTCGACCGGCAGGTGGGGCGGTGGGTCGCGGTGGATGGGCGACTCCAGCAGGGATGGGGGCCGGGGACATGCTGACGGAACTTGAGGACGACCCGGGGAAGCCGGAAGATCGTCCGGACGGCGGCGTCAGGGCGGGAGGTCTCCGGCGATCGGCGGGTTCGATCGCCGTGGCGACGGGGTTCGGTTGCGTCGCGGTCGCGACGATCGGCGTGATCGCCCAGATGGCCTTCGGCCTCGGCGGTCATCGCTCCCCCACGATGCTGATCATCCTGCTGGTGCTCATGCCGGCCCTGGGCGGGATCACAATGGCCGCTTGGGAGAAGCCGCACGCCGTGCGGCTGTGCGCGCTGCTGATAGGGGTGGCGCTGGGGGCCTGGTTCTTCTACGCGACGATCGGGAGGGGCGTCTCGCAGGTATGGGCCGCACCGGCGGACCGTCCCGGGGATGTCCGTGCGGTCGGCGACTGGACGGTCGCCGACCTGGTGGTCCGGGCCCGACCCGACGTCGTGGCGGCCTACCGGCTCGGCGACGGCCGGGTGGCCTGGACATGGGCGCCGCCCGGCCGCGAGGTGGTGTGCGCGATGAGCGATCGGACCGCGTCCGGCACCGGCCTGATCGGCTACACCGAGGCCCATGCCGGCGGCCCCCGGTGCGACCATGTGACGGCGCTGGATCTGTCCATCGGCCGGCCGCGGTGGACGACGACCGTGAACGGGCCGTCCACCGCCTGGTCCCCGTCCACACCCGGCACGGTGGCCGCGACCCGGAGCTCGGCGGTGCTCCAAGACGGCGAAGGCTGGCGGGCCGTGAACATGTCGGACGGCAGGACCCTCTGGCGCGCGGGCGTGGGACACGGGTGCTCGCCTCTGCGCCTGGCCGCCGGGCTGGACCGGGTGGTGACCGCCGCCACCTGCGGCGACGCCGCACCGGTGCTGCGCAGCCTGTCCCCGTCCGACGGCCGCGAGCTGTGGCATGCCGCGCTGCCCGCGCGCGGTGAACCGCGCGACCTGGCGCTCCTGTCGGTCGACCCGGTGACCGTCTGGATCTTCGAGAGCGGTCCGCGCGGAACCCGCGCTGTGGTGTCCTATGACGAGTCCGGGCGTGCCCGCGCCACGATCCCGCAGTCGGGGACCAGCGGCGAGCTGGCCATACCGCTCGACGAACCCGGCTTCTCGACGGCGTCGTTCGTGGCCCGTCCCGCCTATGGGGCGGTCGTGGTCGGAGACCTGCTGATCACCTCCGCCGCCCGCCCGGGTGACGTCCGCATTTCCAACGACGGCGGCAACGGCTTCAGTCGCAGCGCCAAAGGCCGCCTTGTGGCCTTCTCCCTCACCGACGGCACGCTGCGCTGGACCGCCGAGCTCGACGACCACGTCAACGGCATCGCCGCGGGCGGCGACACCGTCTGGGCGCTCACCATCGACACGATCGCCCGCGTCAACGCCGCCACCGGCAAACGTCTGGCCACCGTCGCCGTGCACGGCACCCGGCAGCTCAACACCGCCGACCTGTGGCGCACCGCCGGTCGTTTCGTCATCGTGGCCGAGGACGGTACCGAATCCGTCATCACCGAGAACGCACCCGTCCGCGTCTTGCGCTGAGCCTGCCCCATCGAAGGACGACCTCGACCGGGACAGAGGGATGGTTGCAGCACCCGAAGCGCTTGCAGCTCGCCGACGGGGGACGGTTGCCTGGCGGCGGCTGAGGGAATGCGGCGGGGCCGAGGTAGAGGCACGGATGCCCTGGCCGCAGTCCGCGTCGTGACGAGACGCAGGGTTGCACATCTCCGAGCTGTGCAGCTCGAGGTCACAAGGCTGCGAGACGCGGCGCTCCTTCGATCACGAAGCGCCTTTGGCCCTCGCGATGTGCGGACGGTACGGCAGCCCTCACACGTCCAAGATCCGCAGAGAAATGTCGGCGAACCCTGTTGATTCCTTTGAATTCAAGAAGATCCAAATGGATGCTCCGACCTCAACCCGTGGGGGGCGTGGGGGGCGGAGCCCTCCACAGCGGGGGTTCCAGGGGGTCGCCCCCCTGGGCCGGTACGAGTGTCCGAGGGGGGACTTGAACCCCCATGCCCCGTGAAGGGCACTAGCACCTCAAGCTAGCGCGTCTGCCTATTCCGCCACCCGGACGTGGTGAGCCGTGCGGTCTCCCGCAGCGGCTGCCACACGATAGCAAATCCCCGGTGATGCCGCGAAGTCGCTGGCGGCCGTACGGGGTGGCGTGGCCGCTGAGAGAGGATGGGCCGAAGCCTGCAGGAGCCGTGGAAGCCATACAGAAGGAGGATCACCGTGAGCCACCCTTCGGCGGAGGACGAGGTCGTCGAGCTGTGCAGCGAACTCATCCGCATCGACACCACCAACCCCGGTGATCACAGTGGTCCGGGGGAGCGCAGGGCCGCGGAGTACGTCGCGGAGAAGCTCGGTGACGTCGGGCTCGAGCCGAAGATCTACGAGTCGCACGAGAAGCGGTCGAGTGTGGTCGTGCGTATCGAGGGGACCGATCCGGGCAGGGACGCCCTTCTCATTCACGGGCATCTCGACGTCGTGCCCGCCCAGAGGCATGACTGGACCCGTGACCCGTTCGGCGGTGAGGTCGCCGACGGCTGTGTCTGGGGCCGTGGGGCGGTCGACATGAAGGACATGGACGCGATGGTCCTGGCCGTCATGCGCGAGCGTCTCCGGCAGGGAAGGCGGCCCGAGAGGGACGTCGTCCTGGCCTTCGTCGCCGACGAGGAGGCCGGTGGTACGTGGGGTGCGCACTGGCTGGTCGACAACCACCCGGAGCTGTTCGAGGGCTGCACCGAGGCGATCGGTGAGGTCGGTGGGTTCAGCCTGACCCTCCCGAACGACCAGCGCCTGTACCTCATCGAGACGGCCGAGAAGGGCCTGGCGTGGATGCGGCTGACCGCCACGGGCACCGCGGGCCACGGCTCCATGGTGCACCGCGACAACGCCGTCACGGCCCTGTCGGCCGCGGTCGGGCGGCTGGGCGAGCACGAGTTCCCGGTTCGGCTGACGAAGACGGTGAGGGCCTTCCTGGAGCAGGTCTGCGAGGCGAACGGGACGGAGTTCGACCCGGACGACGTGGAGAAGACCGTCGAGAACCTGGGCCCGCTGAAGCGGATGATCGGGGCGACACTCAGGAACACCCTGAACCCGACCGTCCTGACCGCCGGCTACAAGGCGAACGTCATCCCGCAGACCGCGGTCGCGCAGGTGGACGGCCGATTTTTGCCCGGGCACGAGGAGGAGTTCTTCGACACGGTCGACGAACTGCTGGGAGAGCAGGTGAGCCGGGAGTTCGTCCACCACGACATCGCCGTGGAGACCGAGTGGGAGGGGCCGCTGGTGGAGGCGATGGCGGCGGCGCTGCGGGCGCACGACCCGCAGGCGCGCCCGGTGCCGTACTGCCTTTCGGGCGGTACGGATGCCAAGTCGTTCTCGACGCTGGGCATGAAGTGCTACGGCTTCGCGCCGCTGAAGCTCCCCAAGGACCTCGACTTTTCCGGCATGTTCCACGGCATCGACGAACGGGTTCCGGTCGACGGCCTCCGTTTCGGCGTCCGGGTCCTCGACCATTTTCTCGACCACATCTGAATCAACCACGATGATCGCTCTCCGTGGTGCTACGGTAACCGACCGTACGGAGCGCACCCGCGCTCCGTAACGGTGGTCAACCCAAGGAGGGCGCGTGGTTCCTGGACGGTCGCGAGTGTGGAGGTTCACCTCCGTGGTCGCACGCTGTCCGGGCATCCCGACGCCCAAGCCGATGATCCGGCGCCTGCTCACCATGGCGGGCATCGCGATCGCCGGCTGGCTGCTGGGCGTTGCCGGTCACGCACACGCCGACCAGGCACACGCCGACACCGTTCCGGGTGCACGCCTTCCCAGCGTCACCGCGCCCGTCGAGCACGTGACCGCACTCGCGGCCGACGTGCTGGACACGCGCGGTGTCGTCCCGGCCGTGCAGAAAGCGAGTGAAGAAGAACCCGCGAAGCCCGGAGCGGTCCTCACGCCCGCCCGTCCGCCGGCGATCCTCGCCCTGCCACCCGCGGCGAAGGACAAGCCGCGGCCCCGTACGCCGGTGGGCACGGCTGGCCCTTCTCGGACACAACGGCACGGCGGCACCGGTTCACGAGCCGGAGTCTCCGGCGGACCGGTGATCCACACCGGGCCGCACGCCGTAACGGGGGCGTCCGAGAAGGTCTCCACCGATCGCGTGGCGCACAAGCGCGTGCCGCACAAGCGGGTGCACGCGCCGTCCGTCCCGAAGCGACCGCTGCCGCAGCGAGGGCAGGATGTGCCCTCATCGGCCGGCGGCGACGCTTTCGGCGGCTTCCATCCGGCCGGGGTCCGCCGCAGGATCGAGCCGGTCACGGCACTCAGCCGTCCCGCCATCCCCATCCTGCGCACCGGCACGCTTCCCCCGGTCGTCCGCACCGCGGCGGACGAGCCCTCCTTCTCCCCTGACTAGACCCCACCACCGGTCCGTACGCATGACCCGGACCGGTTTGTCGGCACGCCCGCGGTCCAGGCGGTCGTGCCGTACCCACCCCGAGAAGTTGTTCGGTCAATCCTGTCCAAATGAGGAGCATCACATGCGTATGTGGGCGAAAGGCGCCGCAGGCGCCACCCTGCTCACCGCTAGCTTCGTCGCGTTCGGGGCCGTTCCGGCCCTTGCCGACGGGACCAACGGCGACGGCAGCATCCTGGGCGGTAACCAGGTCAATGCCCCGATCTCCGTTCCGGTTAACGTCAGCGGCAACTCCGTCGCGGCCCTCGGCCACGCGGTCGCCGGATCCAGGGGCGGCGCCGCGGTGAACGGCTACCGCGCCGCCGGCGGGCACAGCCACACCTCCGGCCGCCACAGCATCGGCGGCGGCAACCAGATCAACGCGCCGATCACGGCTCCGATCAACGCCTGCGGCAACGCGGTCGCGGTCATCGGCGGGTCGCTCGCCGGCTGCCGGGGCGGCGCGTCGGCGTCCGGCTACCGCATGGGCGGTGGCCACAGCCACACCTCCGGCCGCCACAGCATCCTCGGCGGCAACCAGGTGAACGCACCGATCACCGCGCCCGTCAACATCTGCGGCAACAGCGCCGCGGTGATCGGCGACGCGCTCGCGGGCTGCCGGGGCGGCGCCCGCGTCGCGCCGAGCGCCTACCGCACCGCCGGTGGCCGTACGTCCGGCCGGCACAGCATCCTGGGCGGCAACCAGGTCCACGCGCCGGTCAACGCGCCCATCAACGTCTGCGGCAACGCGGTCGGCAACGCGCTGGCCGGCTGCCAGGGCGGCGCCGTCGTCGGCGGACCGGGCGGATACCACCGCTTCCACGGCCGCACCTCCGGCGCGTACAGCATCGGTGGCGGCAACCAGATCCACGCGCCGATCACCGCTCCGGTCGACGTCTGCGGCAACGCCGCGGCCGTCCTCGGCCGCGCGCTCGCGGGCTGCCAGGGCGCCATGCCGGGCGCCTACCCGGCGCCCGGCGGCTTCCACGGCCGCACCTCCGGCGTCGGCAGCGTCGCCGGTGGCAACCAGGTGCACGCGCCGATCACGGCTCCGGTCGACGTCTGCGGCAACGCCGCCGCGGTCGTCGGGCACGCGCTCGGCAGCTGCCAGGGCGCGACCTCCGGCGGGTACGGCGACGACTGCGTCACCCCGTACAGCGCCCGGATGAGCGGCCTGCCGCAGCTTCCGGTCGACCCCGCGTCGCTGCGCACCGGCGCCCTGCCGGTCGCGATGGGCGCCACGCCCGCTCTGCCGAGGCTCGGCCAGGGCATGAACCCGCAGTCCGCCGCGGCGTCGAACCCGCTGGGCGGCGGCCTGGGCGACGTCCCGGTCGTGGGCAACCCGCCGAAGGAGCTCCCGCCGGTCGGTCTCGCCGCGGCCGAGTCCTCGACGAGTGCGCGGAACGGCGCGCTGATGGCGCTGGTGCTGGGCGGCATGTTCGCCGCCTCGGCCGGCACGATCTCGGTGGCCCGCCGCCTGGGCCGCCGGTCCAGCCGCTAGCGAACAACACCACGGGGCCCGGCCCCGCGGTGTGAGGTAGCAGGTCGCTTTGCCTGTCCCGGAGCCATGGCCCGGGGCAGGCAAAGCCCTATTAAAGGGAGGAGGCGTCTCGACGGCCTCGGGTCACGTCATCGGAACATTGATGTAGCGTCGAAGGAGACAAGGAGTGGCCGCCGGTCAGAGGGTACGCTTCGCGCGGATGACCTTCCGGCGTAGCTGGATTCGGCGTCTGCCGTCCGGGTAGACACGGACGCGGACGAGCTCCCACCCACCATGCTCGGCATGTTCGACCAGGATCTGCCTGGCGGCGTCACGTGTCGTACCGCGCGGCAGGCGCAGTACTAGGTAGGAGTACTCAAGCATTGCCCTTATTCTGCTCCGTCTAGGGTCCTAACGGGGGGCGAGGATCCTCTTCCGCGGAACCGGTCTACTGTTTCTCACCGTTGACCGCGGAACGGCACCCGAGCGACTCCCGCCCGAGTCGAGACTTGCGAGGTTCAGGCATCGTGCCCGACAGCAACGGCACAAAGCAGCCAGGCGGCACCCGGCTGGTGATCGTCGAGTCACCCGCGAAGGCCAAGACCATCGCGGGCTATCTCGGCAACGGGTACGTCGTGGAGTCCAGTATCGGCCATATCCGCGATCTCCCCGAGAGAGCAGCGGATATCCCGTCGAAACTCAAGGGCGAGGCGTGGGCGCGACTCGGGGTCAACGTCGATCATGACTTCGAGCCGCTTTATGTTGTCAACACCGACAAGAAGCAGCAGGTAGCCAAGCTCAAGAAACTTCTCCAAGAGGCCGACGAACTCCTCCTCGCCACCGATGAGGACCGCGAGGGCGAAGCGATCGCGTGGCACCTGCAGGAGGTGCTCAAGCCCAAGGTGCCGGTGCACCGAATGGTGTTCCACGAGATCACCCCGGAGGCCATCCGCGACGCCGCGCGCACCCCGCGTGAGCTGAACATCAAGCTCGTCGACGCCCAGGAGACCCGCCGCATCCTCGACCGGCTGTACGGCTACGAGATCAGCCCGGTGCTGTGGAAGAAGGTCATGCCGAAGCTGTCGGCCGGCCGCGTGCAGAGCGTCGCCACCCGGCTCGTCGTCGAGCGCGAACGCGAGCGGATCGCGTTCGTCCCGGCGAGCTACTGGGACCTGGCCGCGACTTTCGACACCGGAAAGCCGGAGGAGCCGTCCAGCTTCGAGGCCACGCTCGTGGCGCTCGACGGCAAGCGCGTCGCCCAGGGCCGCGACTTCACCGCCCGCGGCCAGATCAAGTCCGACGAGATCCTCCACCTCGACGAGGAGGCCGCCCAGGGCCTCGCCGCGCGCCTGCGGGACCGGGCGTTCGCGGTCAAGTCCGTCGAGCGCAAGCCGTACAAGCGCAGCCCGTACGCCCCGTTCCGTACGACGACGCTGCAGCAGGAGGCCAGCCGCAAGCTGGGCTTCTCGGCCAAGTACACGATGCAGGTCGCCCAGAAGCTGTACGAGAACGGCTACATCACCTACATGCGTACGGACAGCATCCAGCTGTCCGAGACCGCGATCACCGCCGCCCGCACGCAGGCGCAGACGCTGTACGGCGCCGACTACATCCCGGACAAGCCGCGCGTCTACCGCAGCAAGGTCAAGAACGCCCAGGAGGCGCACGAGGCGATCCGCCCGTCCGGCGACACGTTCCGTACGCCGGGCGAGACCGGCCTGTCCGGCGACCAGTTCCGGCTGTACGAGCTGATCTGGAAGCGCACGGTCGCCAGCCAGATGAAGGACGCGACCGGCCAGTCGGTCTCGGTGCGCGTCGCGGGCCAGTCCACCGCGGGGGAGACCGCCGAGTTCGGCGCCTCCGGAAAGATCATCACCTTCTACGGCTTCCTCAAGGCCTACGTCGAGGGCGCCGACGACCCGGCCTCGGACCTGGACGACCAGGAGCGCCGGCTGCCCGCCCTGGAAGAGGCCGACCCGCTCACCGCGAGCGAGCTCGCCGCCGAGGGCCACTCCACCAGGCCGCCCGCCCGCTACACCGAGGCGAGCCTGGTCAAGGAGCTGGAAGACCGGGAGATCGGGCGGCCGTCGACGTACGCCAGCATCATCGGCACCATCCTCGACCGCGGCTACGTGTTCAAGAAGGGCACCGCGCTGGTGCCCTCCTTCCTGGCGTTCGCCGTGGTGAACCTCCTGGAGAAGCACTTCGGCCACCTGGTCGACTACGACTTCACCGCCCAGATGGAGGACGTGCTCGACAAGATCGCCCAGGGCGAGGCCGAGCGGGTCCGCTGGCTGCAGGCCTTCTACCACGGCAACGGCGGCGACGGGCTCAAGCAGCTGGTCTCTGACCTGGGGGAGATCGACGCCAAGGAGGTCAGCTCCTTCCCGATCCCCGACAGCGACATCATGATCCGGGTCGGCCGCTACGGGCCGTACCTCGACCGCGACGGCCAGCGGGTGAACATCCCCGAGGACATCGCGCCGGACGAGCTGACCGCCGAGAAGGCCGAGGAGCTGTTCGCGCAGCCGAGCGGCGACCGCGAGCTCGGCGTCGACCCCGGCACCGGGCACGTCGTCGTCGCCAAGACCGGCCGGTTCGGGCCGTACGTCACCGAGGTCCTGCCCGATGACGCCCCCAAGTCGGCCAAGCCCCGCACCGCCTCGCTGCTGCGGTCGATGTCGCTGGACACGGTCACGATCGAGGACGCGCTGAAGCTGCTGTCGCTGCCCCGCCTGCTGGGCGAGCTCGACGGCGAGCCCGTCACGGCGCAGAACGGCCGGTTCGGCCCGTACCTGAAGAAGGGCACCGACAGCCGCTCGCTGCAGTCGGAGGAGCAGCTCTTCACGGTCACCCTGGAGGAGGCCAAGGAGATCTTCGCGCAGCCGAAGCAGCGCGGGCGCGGGCGGGCCGCCGCCGCACCGCCGCTGCGCGAACTGGGCGAGGACACCGGCACCGGTCGCAAGATCGTGGTCAAGGAGGGGCGGTTCGGCCCTTACGTGACCGATGGGGAGACGAACGCCAGCCTCCGTAAAGGCGACGAAGTCGAGTCGATAACCGTGCAGCGCGCACTGGAGTTGCTCGCCGAGCGTCGCGAGAAGGTCGCCGCAGGTGGTGGTAAGAAGACGACGAGGAAACGACCCGCCAAGTCCCGCTCCTGACAGGGTCTGGTGTCGATACTCTGACACAATGACCAGAACGGGCAGCCCGGCCGGTGTGCTTTCGATCAAGCCGTTCCGGCGGCTGTGGATCGCCCTGTCATTGTCGAGTTTCGGCGACTGGCTGAGCATTCTCGCGCTCACGGCGTTGGCCGGCTCTCTGACCAAGGGGGCGGCGGAGAATTACGCCATCGGCGGCGTGCTCGTCATCAAGCTGCTGCCCGCGTTGATCTTCGGCCCGCTCGCGGGCGCGGTCGCGGACCGGTTCGACCGCCGCGTCACGATGGTGGTCGCGGACATCTTCAGGTTCGGGCTGTTCCTGTCGATCCCGATCATCGGGCGCCTCGACTGGCTGTACGTCGCGACGTTCCTGATCGAGGTCGTGACGCTGTTCTGGATCCCGGCCAAGGAGGCCACGATCCCGAACATCGTCCCCAAGGAGCAGCTCGAGCGCGCCAACCAGGTCAGCCTCGTCTCGACCTACGGCTCCGCGCCGGTCGCGGCGGCGGCGTTCTCGGTGCTGGCGCTGATCTCCAAGGTGCTGTTCGCCCATCCGCAGCAGCAGCCCAACCTGGCGCTGTACATCAACGCCGTCACCTTCCTGGTGTCCGCGGCGACGATCTTCTCGCTCCGGGAGATCCCCAAGCGACGCGGCCAGGTGTCGGTGCCCTCGATCCTCAAGCAGATCGTGGCGGGCTGGAAGTTCGTCGGCTCCACGGCGCTGGTCCGCGGTCTGACCATCGGCATCCTCGGCGCCTTCGCCGCCGGCGGCGCGGTGATCGGCATCGCCAAGGTCTACGTCAAGGCGCTCGGCGGCGGCGACGCGGCGTACGGCGTGGTCTTCGGGATGGTCTTCGTCGGGATGGCCGTGGGCATGTTCCTGGCGCCGCGCATCCTGCAGGAGTTCAGCCGGCGGCGGCTCTTCGGCCTGTCGATCATCGGCGCGGGCATCGCCCTGCTGCTGATCGCCCTCATCCCGAACCTCGTGATCGTGGCGCTGCTGACCGCGGTGTGCGGCGCCGGCGCGGGCATCGCCTGGGTGGTCGGCTACACGCTGATCGGCCTGGAGGTCGAGGACAGCGTCCGCGGCCGCACGTGGGCGTTCCTGCAGTCGCTCGTACGGGTCGTGCTGCTGCTGGTGGTCGCCGCGGTGCCCTTCATCGCCGGCGCGGTCGGCAACCACCGGTTCACCCTGCCCGGCAAGAACGCCTACCGTTTCGACGGCACCAACGTCGTGCTGGTGGCCGCCGCTCTGGTCGCGGTCATCGTCGGCCTCATCGCGTACCGCCACATGGACGACCGCCGGGGCGTCCCGCTGGTCCGCGACTTCACGGCGGCGCTGCGCGGCGAGCGCTACACGCCGGAGGAGCCCGGCCGCGAACACGGGGTGTTCATCGCCTTCGAGGGCGGCGAGGGCGCCGGCAAGACCACGCAGGCGCGGCTGCTGTCGATCTGGCTGCGCGACCAGGGCTTCGACGTGGTCATGACGCGCGAACCCGGCTCGACGAAGATGGGCATGCGGCTGCGCGCCCTGCTGCTCGACAAGCAGAGCTCGGGGCTGTCGTCGCGCGCCGAGACGCTCTTGTACGCCGCGGACCGCGCGCAGCACGTCGCCGAGGTCATCCAGCCGGCGCTGCGGCGTGGCGCGATCGTGGTCACCGACCGCTACGTCGACTCCTCGCTCGCCTACCAGGGCGCCGGCCGCGAGCTGAAGGTCGCCGAGATCACCGAGATCAACCGCTGGGCCACGAGCGGGCTCGTACCCGACCTGACGATCGTGCTGGACGTCCCGTCCGACGTCGGCCTGACCCGGTTCGCCTCGCCGGCCGACCGGATCGAGTCCGAGCCGCGGGAGTTCCACGAGCGCGTACGCCGCGGGTTCCGCGCGCTCGCCGACGCCGAGCCGCACCGCTACCTGGTGATCGACGGCACGCGGGCGCAGGAGGAGATCTCCCGGCAGATCCACGACCGGGTGCGCGCGATTCTGCCCGACCCGGTCCCGGCCAGCACCGAGGACGAGACCAGCACGATGCCCGCCATCAAGGACTGACCACTCCGCGGCGCGGCAGGACAGTGGCGGTTCGGGGTTCGGGACTTGCTCTGGCATCGCGGTGAGGTGCCCTAGCATCGACGCGTGACCGTCTACGACGACCTGGTGGGCCAGGGGCCCGTCATCGGGCAGCTGGAGGCCGCAGCGCGCGCGGGCGCCGACGTGCTGGCCGGTGCGGGTGGCGGGGGGATGACCCACGCGTGGCTGTTCACCGGGCCGCCGGGTTCGGGCCGGTCGGTCGCGGCGCGGGCGTTCGCCGCCGCGCTGCTGTGTCCCGACCTGGGCTGCGGCCACTGCGTGTCCTGCCACCAGGTGCTGTCGGGCACTCACGCCGACGTCGAGGTCGTACGCCCCGCGGGGCTGTCGTACGGCGTGCGCGAGACCCGTGAACTGGTGCTGCGGGCGGCGTCGTCGCCGACCGGCGGGCGGTGGCGCGTCGTGCTGTTCGAGGACGCCGACCGGTCCACCGAACAGGCCGCCAACGCCCTGCTCAAGGCGATCGAGGAGCCGCCCGCCCGTACGGTCTGGCTGCTGTGCGCGCCCTCGCCGGACGACCTCGTGGTCACCATCCGGTCCCGCTGCCGTCTCGTGACGCTCCGCACGCCGCCCGCCGACGCGGTCGCCGACGTGCTCGTACGCCGGGACGACATCGATCCCGACGTCGCCGTGGAGGCGGCGCGGGCCGCGCAGGGGCACATCGGGCGGGCCCGGCGGCTGGCCACCGACGAGGAGGCGCGGCGGCGCCGCGCCGAGGTCCTCGCCGTGCCGTCGCGGCTGACCGGCCTCGGACCCGCCGTCGAGGCGGCCGAGGCACTGGTCAAGGCGGCGGAGGCCGAGGCCAAGGCGGCCGGTGCCGAGCTGGACGCCGCCGAGACGGCCGCCCTGCGCCAGGCGCTGGGCGAGAGTGCCAAGGGCCGGATGCCCCGGGGCACCGCCGGCGCGCTCAAGGAGCTGGAGGACCGGCAGAAGTCCCGCACCACGCGGATGAAGCGCGACGCGCTCGACCGCGCGCTGCTCGACCTCGCCTCGTACTACCGCGACCTGCTGGCCGTCCAGCTCGGCGCGGACGTCGCCCTGGTCAACGCCGAGCGGGCGCGCGAGCTGCGGGCCAACCGCGGCACGCCGGAGGCGACCCTGCAGCGGCTCGAAGCGATCATGACCTGCCGCGAGCGGCTGGAGGCCAACGTGAACCCCCAGCTCGCGGTCGAGGCCATGACGATGGCCCTGCGTACCGGCTGACCTGCGCTTTTCCCAGAACTGACCAATAGCGGCCATGGCTCACATAAGACGCAACACTGGACTTTCGCCGCGCTGACCGTATCTGATGCCTCCAGGTCTTTACTGTTTCTTGGTAATTCATGGAGGTGTGCGGTGCGGCGCGCCATAGTCCTCGCCGCCTGTGCCGCCGTCACGGTGGCACTCGCGGCACCCGCGCAGGCGGGGCCGAGCGGTAACACGACAAAGGGCCGGACGAGCGAGTACGTCGTCCTGTACAAGGACGGGGTGTCCCTGGCGAAGGCGCACTCGGCCGTCGCGGCGGCCGGTGGCACCATCGTCAAGGAGAACACCGCGATCGGCCTGGCCACCGTACGGTCGGCCAACACGGCGTTCCTCACCGACGCGCGCAAGCAGGCGGCGGTGGACGGCGTCGCGCGCAACCGGGCGGTCGGTGAGGCCCCCAAGGTCCAGCGCGTCGCCGCGGCCAAGGCCCAGGCGGTGGAGAAGGAGGGCCGCCACGGCACGCGTACGGGCGGTGCGTCCCACTCCTCGGCGGCGGAGCCGCTCGCGGACCGCCAGTGGGACATGAAGCTGATCCACGCGACGGCCCACGGCTCGTACAAGAAGGAGCCCGGCGACCACCGGGTGCTCGTCGGAGTGATCGACACCGGTGTCGACGGGACACACCCGGACATCGCGCCGAACTTCGACCGGTCGCTGAGCCGGAACTTCACCACCGACATCCCGGTCGACGCCGACGGCACCGAGGTCGACGGGCCGTGTGAGCACCCCTCGTGCGTCGACCCGGTCGACGAGGACGACAACGAGCACGGCACGCACGTCGCCTCGACGATCGCCTCGCCGCTGAACGGCCTCGGCATGGCGGGTGTCGCTCCTAAGGTGACGCTGGTGAGCGTCCGGGCCGGGCAGGACTCGGGCTACTTCTTCCTGCAGCCGGTGGTCGACGCCCTCACCTACTCGGCGGACCACGGGATCGACGTGGTCAACATGTCCTTCTACACCGACCCGTGGCTCTTCAACTGCGTGGACAACCCGGCCGACTCGCCGGAGTACCAGGCCGAGCAGCGCACGGTCATCCAGGCGTCGGAGCGGGCCCTGGCGTACGCGCACCGGCACGGCGTCACCCTCGTCTCGGCGGCCGGCAACGGCGCCACCGACTACACCAAGACCATCATCGACGCGTCCAGCCCGGACTACGTGGCCACGCCCGGCGAGGCCCCGTACGAGCGGACCATCCCGCCGTCCTGCGTCTCGGAGCCGAGTGAGGGCAAGAACGTCATCGCGGTCTCGGCCCTGGGCATCAGCACCCGCAAGTCGTACTACTCCGACTACGGCAACGGCTACGTCGCGGTGTCGGCCCCGGGCGGCGACTCCTACGACACGCCGGACGGCAAGGCCGACGTGACCAAGGCGATCCTGGCCGCGTATCCGAAGTCGCTGGCCGAGCAGCGCGGCGAGCTCAACCCCGACGGCACGCCGAACGTGCCGTACGTGGTCCGCTCCTGCAAGGGCTCGACGTGCGGGTACTACCAGTACCTGCAGGGCACGTCGATGGCCTCCCCGCACGCGACGGGCGTGGTGGCGCTGATCGTCAGCAGGTACGGCCAGCGCGACCGCGTCCACGGCGGCCTGACCCTGTCCCCGGACCGGGCGAAGGCGATCCTGGAGGGCACCGCCACCGAACACCCCTGCCCGACCCCGCGCGCGTACACCTACACGCGCTACGTCCTGCAGTCGGACGGCACGTACCAGAAGGTGACGGCCACGCACACCTGCGAGGGCGGCAAGGAGCGGAACGGCTTCTACGGCCACGGCGTCATCGACGCCCTGGGCGCCGTGTCGCACTGATCTCCCGTTTCGAAAGGGGCGTCCCGGCCGGGGCGCCCCTTTTCGCGTACGGCCGGTCCGGCGGTCACAGGTCGGAGCCGCCGTGACGTCGATCCAGCCGAGGAGATGTTGAGGATCCGGCCGTTCCTGGGCAGTCTCTAAGCTGGCACCCATGTCGTACCGCGTCACGTTCGTCTGCACCGGCAACATCTGCCGGTCCCCGATGGCCGAGCACATCTTCCGCCACCACGCCGAACAGGAAGGCCTCGACGTCGAGGTGGACAGCTCGGGCACCGGGCACTGGCACGTCGGCGACTCCGCGGACGAGCGGACGGTCGCCACCCTGCGCAGGGCCGGCTACCGCTCCTCCCACCGGGCGCGCCAGTTCGAGGCGTCCTGGTTCGACCGCTACGACCTGATCCTCGCCCTCGACGAGGGTCACCGTACGGACCTGCTCCGCCTGGCGCCCGACGAGGCGGCGCGGCGCAAGATCCGGCTGCTGCGCGAGTTCGACCCCGACGCGCGTGACCTCGACGTGGCCGACCCCTACTACAGCCGCGACTCCGCCTTCGACGAGGTGCGCGAGCAGATCGAGGCCGCCGTCCCGGGCCTGCTCGACCACGTGCGCCGGGCCGCCAAGGAACGATGAACCTCACCGACGTCACCGAGCTCGGCACCAGCCACGAATGGCGCCTGCGGCGGGGCACTCTGCCGGACGGCCGCCGCGTGTTCGTCAAGGAGGCCCGGCAGACGATCGACGGGCTGTTCGCGGCCGAGGCGAACGGCCTGCGCTGGCTCGCCGCGAGCGGTGACGACGCCCCGGTGCCCGAGGTGATCGCCGCCGACGACACCACGCTCGTCCTGCCGTGGATCGAGACCGCGCGGCCCACTCCGGAGGCGGCCGAGCGGTTCGGCCGCGAGCTCGCCGCCGTCCACGGCGCGGGTGCGGACTCCTACGGCGCGCCCTGGCCCGGGTACATCGCCGAACTGCCGCTCGACAACACCGCCGGAGACGAGTGGCCCGCGTGGTACGCCGAGCGCCGCGTCCTGCCGTACGTGCGCCTGGCGGTGGACCGGGGCGCCCTGTCCGCCCGCGACGCCGCCGAGTTCGAACGCGCCGCCGCCCGCGTCGCCGGCGCCGCGGGCCCGCCTGAGCCGCCCGCGCGCATCCACGGCGACCTGTGGTCCGGCAACGTCCTGTGGAGCGGCGACCGGGGCTGGCTGGTCGATCCGGCCGCGCACGGCGGCCACCGCGAGACCGACCTGGCCATGTTCGCCCTGTTCGGCGCGCCGCACCTGGAGCGCATCATCGCCGCGTACGACGAGGCGTCGCCGCTGGCCGGCGGCTGGCGCGACCGCGTGCCGCTGCACCAGCTCCACCCGCTGCTCGTCCACGTCGCCCTGTTCGGCGGCTCCTACCGCCAGCAGGCACTGAACGCCGCCCGCCGCGTGTAAGTACCACCGCCGGACGAGTCGCCGGCGGACCAGACGCGGTGTCCGGCCGAACCGCTGCGCCCTCACTCCGCCATCCTTGCCAATCGGAACCTCGTTCCGTATAGTTATCGGAACAACGTTCCGGTCTTGCGATTCCGAAAGTGCGTGAGCCTAATTAGGCGCTGGGCGTACACCGCGCCGTCGCCTTCCGAAAAAGGGTTCCGGTTATATCTGGTGTCGCAAGCCGTGGCAGTGACGAAAGGACCGGTGGCCTGATGCCGCACACCTCCCGGCCCAGCTTCGGGATCATGACCGCGCCGATGCAGGTCGACTACCACGACGTCCTGCGGGTCTGGCGCGAGGCGGACGCGATCCCGGAGATCGAGCACGCGTGGCTGTTCGATCACCTCATGCCGATCGGCGGCGACCCGAGCGGGCCCACCTACGAAGGCTGGACACTGCTCTCGGCCCTCGCCCCGCAGACCCGGCGGCTGCGCCTCGGCCTGCTGGTGACCAGCAACCGCTTCCGGCCACCCGCGATGCTGGCCAAGATCGCCACGACGGTCGATGTCGTCTCCGGCGGACGGCTCGACTTCGGTATCGGCGTCGGCTCGCGCCCCGACCACCCACTGGCCCGCCGCGAGTACGAGGCACACGGCCTGCCCTTCCACGACACCGCCCACGCCGTGGGGAGCCTCGCCGAGGCGTGCACGGTGATCCGGCGGCTGTGGACCGAGGACGAGCCGTTCGACTTCGAGGGCACGTACGTCCGGCTCACCGGGGCGTTCGGCAACCCCAAGCCCGTCCAGCGCCCTCATCCGCCGATCATGATCGGCGGGCGCTCGGCCGCGACGCTGCGCGTGGCCGCCGAGCACGCCGACCTGTGGAACATCCCCGGCGGCGACATCGACGACGGCGTCCGCCGCAGCGCACTGCTGGACCGCTACTGCGCCGAGATCGGCCGGGACCCCGCCTCGATCACCCGCTCGATCCACCTGCCGGTCTCCTACGACCAGCCCGCCACCACCCGAAAGGCGATCGGCGAGGCGATCGACGCCGGCTTCCTGCACATCATCCTGGGCCTGTCGGCGCCCTACCCCGCCGACGTCGCCCGCTGGGTCACCGACGAGTTCATCACTAGCCACGGCCGATGAACGGCATCTTCGTCGCGGCCAGGGTCATGAACTGCACGTTGGCCTCCAGGGGCAGGCCTGCCATGTACAGGACGGCGCGCGCCACCTGCTCGACGTCGAACGTCGGCTCGGGCGCCAGCCGGCCGTCCGCCTGACGGGCGCCCTCGGCGATGCCCGCGGTCATCTCGGTCGCCGCGTTGCCGATGTCGATCTGTCCGCAGGCGATGTCGTACGCCCGTCCGTCCAGCGACAGTGACTTGGTCAGGCCCGTGATGGCGTGCTTCGTGGCGGTGTAGGCGACACTGCCCGGGCGCGGGGAGTGTGCGGAGATCGAACCGTTGTTGATGATCCGACCGCCACGGGGCCGCTGCTCCTTCATCAGCCGCACGGCCTCCCGCGCGCACAGGAACGCGCCGGTCAGGTTCGTGTCGACCGTACGCCGCCAGTCCTCGACGGAGATCTCGTCGGCCGCGCCGGCGGGCCCGAACGTCCCCGCGTTGTTGAACAGCAGGTCGACCCGCCCCCACGTGCGGCGTACCTCGGCGAACAGGTCCGCCACCGCCTCGGCCGACCCGACGTCGGCCGGGACGACCAGGGCCGCGCCGGAGCCGCCGGCGGTCTCCCGCAGCGTCTCGGCTCGCCGGCCCACCAGCGCCACCCGGTAGCCGGCCCCGAGCAGCGCCCGCGCGACCTGCCGCCCGATCCCGGATCCGGCCCCGGTCACGACCGCGACGTTCATGATCGCCCGGAGCCGCGGGCCACGGACAGGCTCCACAGCACCAGCGGCACCCGGAGTGGCAGGCGGCCGTACGCGGCCGCGCGGTGCGGCGACGGGCGGTGGCGCCAGTCGTAGGCCATCTTTACGTTCGCGGACGTCATGGTCGCTCACGCTATCCCGGTGGGCCGTCCAGGGCGCCGCTGCGGCCCTGGACGGCCCTTGAGGGAGATCAGTTCGGCAGCGTCCACTGCTGGGCGGGGGTCCCGTTACAGGTGTAGATCTGCAGCTGGGTGCCGTCCGTCGTGCTGCTGTTCGGGTCGTCCAGGCACTTGCCGGACTCGGGGTTGGTCAGCGACTTGGCCGTCGCGTTGTAGGTCCACTGCTGCGCGCCGGTGTTGTTGCACTGGTACAGCTGGACCTTCGTGCCGTTCGCCGTACCGCTCGTGGTCACGTCGAGGCACTTGCCGAACGCGGTCAGCGTCCCGTCACCGGTGACGGTCCACTTCTGGGCGTTGGTCCCGTTGCACGTGTAGAGCTGCACCGGCGTGCTGTCGGCCGCCGAGCTGTTCTTCACGTCGACGCACTTGCCGGCGATGCCGGAGGTGATCGGCCCGGTGTGCGTACCCGACCCGCCCGATCCGGCGTACGACGGCGGCGCCGACGACGCCGCGGTCGCCCACGAGGTGTTGGCCGTGGTTCCGAGCGTGAAGTTCAGCGTGCCGCCGCTCGTCACCGCCGACGGGGTCAGGTAGGCGTTGTTCCAGTTCGCGCCGTTCCACGTCGCGCTCTGCACGTACGGGGCGTCGGTCGCGGCCTGCGGGGCGTTGATCGTCAGCTTGTTCCCGGTGCTGAGCGTGATCACGACCTGGGTGAACAGCGGGCTGCCCAGTGCCAGGTCGGCCGTACCCGGTGTCTCGGGGAAGATCCCCATCGCCGACCAGACGTACCAGGCGCTCATCGTGCCCAGGTCGTCGTTGCCGACGCCCCAGCCGGTCGGGGAGTCCGGCCACAGCTGGTTCTGCACGTTGCGGATGACCGACTGGGTCTTCCACGGCTGGCCGACGTAGTCGTACTCCCAGGGCAGCTCGATGCTCGGCTCGTTGCCGAGGTCGGCGTGGTCGCCGCCGCTGCCGTTGTACGCGCCGAGCACGTGGTCGAGGTAGGAGATCATGGCGGCGTTGCCGCCCTTGGCGTCGGCCAGGCCGCGCACGTTGAACGGCACCATGCCGGTGTACTGCCACGACGTGCCCTCGACCATGTTGTCGCCGCTCGTCGGGGAGAAACCGCCGGTCCACGAGCCGCTGGCGATCTTCGGTTGCATGAAGCCGCTGGAGGTGTTGAGCAGGTTCTTCCAGTCCTGCGCGCGGTTCACGAACTTCTGCTGGTTCGCGGCGTCGCCGAGCGCGCCCGCGAAGGCGCCCAGGGCGAAGTCGGCCGTGTTGTACTCCAGCGTCGTCGAGACCGACCCGTAGAAGTTGCAGCAGCCGTAGGAGCCGTCGCTGGGCAGGTAGCCGATGCTGTCGAGGTAGTTCAGGCCGGGCCGGTCGTTGTTCGCGACCGTCGCCTCGTGGATCATCGCGCTCTTGGCCGCCGCGGTGTCGAAGCTCCGCCCGCCGAAGGCGTAGATGTCGGCGATGATCGCGTCGGCCGGGTCGCCGACCATGACGTAGGACTCGCCGTTGGCCTGCGCCCACTTGGGCAGGCGCGTGCTCTGGGCGTAGTCGTTGACCGCCGACTGGGCCACGTCACTGGCCTGCGACGGCGCGATCATGCCGATGAGCTGCGCCTGACTGCGGTAGATGTCCCAGCCGGAGTAGTTCGCGTACTGGGCGTGGCCCGAGGCGACCGTGTGCACGGCGTTGTCGAAGCCCATGTACTGCCCGTTCGTGTCGCTGAACACGTTCGGGTGCAGCAGCGCGTGGTAGAGCGAGGTGTAGAAGACGTGCTGCTGCGCGGTGGTGCCGCCGGAGATCTGGATCTTGGACAGCGCGTCGTTCCAGGCATTGTGGGCCGCCGTGCGCTTGGCGTCGAAGTCGAAGTTCGGCACCTCGGCGTCCCGGTTGGCCTTGGCGTTCGCGTCGGAGGTGAAGGAGACGCCGATCCGGGCGTTCACGACGTGGTCCGTCGTGGTGTTGAACGTCAGGTACGCCCCGTTCGGGTCGGCCAGCGGCGCGGGCTGAGCCTGCGCGGCGCCGTGCAGGGTGGGCCGGCCGGGCTGCTCGGCGGCGTTCTTGGCGGCCCGTTTCGGCGTGGTGGTCGCCGCCGACTTCGCCGAGGTCGTACGGGCGCCGGCCTTGACGGTGGAGGCCAGCCACGTACCGGTGGTGAACGGCTGGTCGAACACGACCGAGAAGTGCAGCGTGTAGGTGTTGCCGGCGCCACAGAAGTGGCCGCTCGTCACCGAGCCGACGACCTCCGTGTCGCTCACCGCGCTCCAGGAGTTCGCGTAGTCGCCGTTCTGGCTGCCGGTGAGCTTGAACAGCAGGTTCGCCTGGGTCGTGGCGGGGAAGGTGAACCGCCCGATCCCGCCGCGCGTGGTGGTGGTCAGCTCGGTCTTGACCCCGTTGCCGAGGGTCACGCCGTAGTAGCCGGGCGAGGCGGACTCGTTCGCGTGCGAGTAGGAGGAACCGGCCGAGCCCGGGTTACTGATCGCGCCGGTGGTCGGCATGATCGGGACGTCGCCGTACGCCCCGCAGCCCGGACCGGACATGTGGGTGAGGCTGAACCCGGTGATCGTGGAGCTGCCGTACGTGTAGCCGCCGCCCTGCGCGCGCGAGGAGGTGTCGGGGCTCCACTGGAGCATGCCGAACGGCACGTCGGCGCCGGGGAAGTCGTTCGCCGCGTTGGCCGTGCCGATGAGGGGGTTGACGAGGGAGGCGGGGTCGGAGACGGCGGCGGACGCCGCCTGGGCGGGGACGATTAACGCGCCGAGCAGCGTGCCGGCGGACACGAGCGGGCCGAGGAGACGGGGGAGTGCCATGCGTGAGCGCCCTTTCGCGGAGGAGAGACAGGGCTCATGACAACGTTGTCAGATCACTCGTACGCCGCCGTGGAAGTCGAGTCAAGGCCTCTGTCACCACCCGGCCATTCGACCGTTTGATGGTGGTTCGGGGGCGCGTAGGCTGGCCGGAAAGCCGACGGGACGGAGCGAAGCATGGGCATGATGATGGCCGTCAGCTTCACGCGCTACGGACGTCTGTACTACCTCGACCCGGGCCCGTACAGCCCGAAGGTCGGCGACAAGGTGCTCGTGCCGACCGACTCCGGCCCCGAGGTGGCCGAGTGCATCTGGGCCCCGCAGTACGTCTCCGAAGACGTCGAGGGCCTGCCGGTCTGCGAGGGCATCGCCGGTGATGAGCACCTGGCCCGCGACGAGGCGAACCGCCGCCGGCGCGCCGAGTCGCGTTCGATCGCCAAGAAGCTGATCCGCAAGCACGAGCTGCCGATGAAGGTCATCGGCGTCGACTACCTCGACCAGGACAACGTCTACCGGGTCTACTTCTCCGCGCCGCACCGCGTCGACTTCCGCGCCCTCGTACGCGACCTGGCGCGGTCGATGAAGGCACGGGTCGAGCTGCGCCAGGTCGGCCCGCGCGACGAGGCCCGGCTGCAGGGCGGCATCGGCCCGTGCGGGCGCGACCTGTGCTGTGCGACGTTCCTCAAGGACTTCGAGCCGGTGTCGGTCCGCATGGCCAAGGAGCAGGACCTGCCGGTGAACCCGCTGCGCATCGCGGGTGCCTGCGGGCGCCTCATGTGCTGCCTGAAGTACGAGCACCCGCTGTACGTCGAGGCCCACGAGCGCATGCCCAGGCTCGGCGCACGCGTGGGCACGCCGGCCGGCAACGGGCAGGTCGTCGGCCGCAACGTCCCCTCGGACACGGTCAACGTACGCCTCGACGGCGGCCGCAAGTGCGCCTGCCCGGTGGCGTCGGTGTGCTCACCGCGCCGCCAGCATGACGATCACTACGGCGACAATCAGGATGACTCGCCGAACGCTGGGTAACGATGCGGTGGCGGTACGCAAGCGTAGGCTGCCAGGGAGAACTCATCGGCGACAAGAACGGTAACGGCGTGAAAAAGTTCCGTACGGTGACCGGCCTGGCCGTGGCGGCCTTCGTCGCGGCGGCCTGCACCGGCACCCCGAATTCCAAGGCGGCGCCATCCCCGTCGCCGAAGGGCATCGCGCGATACTACGCCCAGCGCGTCTCCTGGCACGACTGCGGCGGCGGTTTCCAGTGCGGAACGCTTCACATGCCACTCGACTACGCCCACCCCGACGGCCAGCGCATCACGATGTCGGTCATCCGGCTGCCCGCCGAGGGCCAGCGCAAGGGCTCACTCCTGATCAACCCGGGCGGCCCGGGCGGCTCCGGCGTCGAGTTCGTCCGCGACGGCGCCCGCCAGTTCGGCGCCGACCTGCGCAAGAACTTCGACCTCGTCGGCTTCGACCCGCGCGGCGTCAACCAGACCAAGCCGGCGGTCCGCTGTCTGACCAGCAAGGAACTCGACCGGTTCTTCGCCACCGACACCTCGCCGGACAACGCGGCGGAGGTCAACGACCTGGTCAAGGTCAGCAAGGGCTGGGCCAACGACTGCCAGGCCCGCGTCCCGTCCCTGCTCCCGTACGTCGGCACGATCAACGCCGCCAAGGACATGGACGTCCTCCGCGCCGCCCTCGGCGACCCGGGGATGACCTACTACGGCGCCTCGTACGGCACGTACCTGGGCGCGTACTACGCCGACCTGTTCCCCACGCACGTACGGGCGATGGTCCTCGACGGCGCCATCGACCCGAAGCTGTCCGGCGACGCGGTCAACATCGAACAGGCCAAGGGCTTCGACACGGCCGTCCACGCGTTCGCCGCCGACTGCGTGAAGGCCAACAACTGCCCGCTCGGCAAGGGCTCGGTCCACTCGGCACTCGCCAAGCTCCAGCGGTTCTTCAACCAGACGGACAAGAAGCCGCTGAAGAACGGCCTCGGCGACGGCCGCGTGGTGGACGAGTCCCTGGTCGAGCTGGGCGTCGCCGCCGCGCTGTACAACAAGCAGACCTGGCCGCTCCTGCGCCTCGCCCTGAAGAGCGGCATGGAACAGGGCGACGGCACGACCCTGCTGCGCCTGGGCGACCTGCTGGTCGAGCGCAACAAGGACGGCTCGTACTCCAACCAGAGCGAGGCCAACATGGCCGTCAACTGCGTGGACAAGCCGTACTCCCGCTCCATCGGGTCCTGGAAGCAGCAGGCCGCCAAGGCGAAGAAGGCCGCCCCGCTGTTCGGCCAGTTCGTGGTGTGGGGCACGCTGCCGTGCGGCTACTGGCCGGTCCAGAGCCACGAACAGCCCCGCGCACTCCACGCCCACGGCTCAAAGCCGATCCTGGTCGTCGGCACGACCCGCGACCCGGCGACGCCGTACAAGTGGGCCCAGAGCCTGGCGTCGGAACTGAACTCAGGCGTGTTGCTGAGCCTGGACGGCGACGGCCACACCGCCTACCTTCAGGGCAACCCCTGCATCAGCAGCGCGGTCGACCGCTACCTGATCTACGGGACCACTCCTAAGAAGAACACGATGTGCCACTAGCAGCCGGGTGCACGAGGAGTGCCTGAGACCCGGTAGACTCAACGGGCGTCGCACCACGGTGCGGCAGGCCGCCTTAGCTCAGTCGGCAGAGCGATTCACTCGTAATGAATAGGTCGTCGGTTCGATTCCGACAGGCGGCTCCCAGGTCAAAGGCCCCTTCCGATCATGGAAGGGGCCTTTTTGCTAACGCCTTTGCTAACAGCGGCTCCTACGCCGCCTTGATCGCTTTGGCGAACACGTCCGCTGCAGCCGTCTCGGCCGAGCGGACTACGTGCGCGTAGACCCGGAGTGTGATCGCCGGATCAGCGTGCCCGAGCCGGGCCGCGACCACGTGAACGGGGACGCCCGCCAGGAGGAGCGTCGTCGCGTGAATGTGCCGAAGGTCGTGCAGCCGCGCGTACGGCAGCGGTTCGGCCGGCGGCTTCCCTTCCTTCGGGTGGTTGTAGGCGTTGATCAGCTTGCGGGGGAGCGCGGTCACGGTGTCGGGATAGATCGGCTCACCGAAGCCGGTTGTGAACACGTGGCAGTCCTTCTCGCCCCGCCACTCGTCACCGGCAAGCAGCTTGTCGGCCGCCTGCTCCTTCCGGTGTTCGCGGAGTACGTCCGCGGTCTCGTCGTCGATGCTGACGACCCGCGTCCGGCCGCTCTTGGTCGTCCCTTCCAGCCGCTCACCGTCGACCACGCCCGCCGACCCGGTAATGGTGATCTGCTTGCCGTCGAGGTCGACGTCAGACCACCGCAGGTTGAGCAGTTCGCCGCGCCGCGCGCCCGTGTAAGCCGCGACATGGAAGAAGGCGTACAGCCGATGCCGTCGGGCCACGGCCAAGAAGGTACGGAGCTGCGCCGGAGTCCACACCGTGCCAGGTTCCTCGGCGCGAGCGCGGGGCCGCTTGGCGCGCTCAACGGGCGAGCTGTCGAGGAGCTGTTCAACGACCACCGCGTCCCGGAACGCGCGCCGGAGAATGGCGTGCGTGTGGACGACTGTGGCCACCGAGAGCGGCTTTCCGTTCCGGCCGCCTTTGGCGAGGAGGTCTCGGTACAGCTTCGTGATGGTCGATGGCCGGACGGCCTGGAGCTTCATTTTGCCGATGTGCGGATTGACGTAAAGGCGGATGCCGATCCGGTAATCCTGCACCGTGCCCGGCTTGATCTCCATGGCGTGCGTATCAAGCCACTGGTCGAGGTATTCGGCCACGGTAATCGAGTTCCGGTCGATGTACTCGCCCCGTCGAGCCTTGACCCGAGCCTCATCGCGGGCGGCCTTCGCATCGTCCTCGGTGGCGAAGCCGCCGACCCATCGGGGCTTGCTGACGTCGGTCTCAGGGTCCTTGACGCGGATCACGTAGGACCAGGTCGCGCCCCGCTTCATGACGCCGTCACGCAGCTTGGGCTTGCCCTTCTTGGCCCGCTTGCGCGGTGTCGGCTCGTCGGGCGTCGCGGTCTTGGTCATCAGGCTGCGGCCTCTTCCATGAGCTGATCAACGTAGGCAGTCAGAGCGCGGTATGGGACGCGCCGGGAGCCGTCGATTCGTAGCGATGCGAGGTTTCCGGCCTTGATGAGTTCGTAGAGCTTGCTGCGGGAGATGCCGAGCGCGGTGGCGGCCTCGGGCACGGTGAGCAGGAGCTTGGTCATGCGGTGATCCCTTCGCCGAAGGCAGGAGCGAGCGGTGGCAGTGGTTTGCCGCTGAGCGCGGCTGAGAGGAAGGCTTCGCCGTGCGTCTGGCCCTGTCCGACGTAGTCCCAGTGCGCGACGACGAGGACCTGGTCTTCATCGAAGAGGGGCAGTCGGCCGGTGGTGATCTGGTGTTCGCGCTGGTTGTAGGCCATACGCGCCTCACGGAGCGCGCCGAGGGTGGTGGAGTAGCGGCGGGACTTGGTGGAGAAGTGGCCCCGGAAGCCGAGCATGTGTGCCCAGTCGGTGAGCCGTAGGTTGGCCATCTCCTCCAGTGCGCCGAGACGCCGACATTCCGCGATCAGTCGGCGTGCGTGGTCGCGTATGGGGAGCTGGTCGAGGTCGTCGGTGGGGCGTATCCGACGATCGAGGGTGCCGACGCATTCGGCGGCCTTGGTGGCGTATTTGGCGATGTAGCCGGCTACGGCCTGGTCAGTCAGTTCCCCGGTCGTGGTGATGGGTCGGACGTCGACCTGCGGGCCCCACGCCAGCGCTCGGGCCGGGAGTTCCTCCGTCTCTGGGGTGGTCACCGTGACGGCGCGGGCGGCATGGCGTACGACGTCGTCGAGGAGATCACCGGTCGCCCAGCCGGGCGGGGGCGTGGTCGGCCCGTCAGGTCCGTCGAGGCGAACGATGGCGTGAAAGTGGACGACGCCCCGACGTTGATATTCGGCGACCTTGGCGAAGGACACGGTAAGGATGTCGCGCAGTTCACGGACGGTCAGACCTGCCGACTTGGCCAGCCGCCGCCGCAGGGCGAGGGTGAAGCGCCGCCACAGTTCGGGGGCGAGCGCGTTGAACAGCACGGAGCCGGAGTAGTCATAGCAGTCCGGGCAGAGCGGTTCACCCAACCGCGGATCGTCGGTCGCATGCCGTTCGGTGCAGGATCGTGGGCGTCCGTGCGGGCAGGCCCCGAGGTTCCGGCGTGCATGGCACGGTTGCACCCCGCCGCCGGCCCCTTCCCGCCGGGCGTGGACCGGCCCGAAGGAGGGGGCGGTCAAGGTGACGAACGCGGCCGGGTGCGCGGTGATGGTGTCGGGGACGCCTTTACCTCCGACGAGGCCTGCGCGGACGAGTTGGTAGGTGTCGGCCCGGTAGACCTCTGCGCAGGAAGGGCAGCGGGAGGCGCGGCGGGTCTTGCAGGCCACACGCAGCACGCCGTCCGGCTCGTGGATGGTGGAGTAGCGGTGCAGCAGGGCGCCGGTGAGCGGGTCACGGTAGTCGACACGGCCGCGTAGGTGGATCGGTTGGGCGCAGCCGCCGGTACGTCGGATCTGAGCGGTCCACCGCTGGTAGTCCGGGGAGGTCGCGCGGCGGGCGATGTCGCGGAGCGTCAGCGGTGATGGGACAGCAGCAGGCAAGATGAAGGGGTCTCCCGTCAGAGGTGGCTGGGGATGGCCCCCGACGTGGCGCAGGACTTGGCGGTTGTGTGGCCACGCCGGGGGCGTCGAGGCTCAGCAGAAGCCGAGGCCCTCGCAGTGCTCGCAGATGTCGCCGTGGGAGTCGAGGCCGGTTCCGCCGCAGGTGCAGCACTGGAATTTCTTGATCGGCGGGATGTCGGCCGGTCGGTCGACGAGATTCATCAGGCGGTCGCGTAGCGGTCGGGGTGAAAGACCGGGGCGTAGCTCATCAGCGCGTCGTGTGCGGCCTGGCGTTCGGTGGGGACGTGGATGGCGTTGTAGGTGATACGTCCGAAGGTCTTGGACACCGAGTAGTGCCCGCCGCGTCCGGTGTCGTCGGTGACCGTCTCGCCGAGTACGGCAGCGATGCGGTTGATCTCGGCGCGTTCGGCCGCGTCGTCGTCGGCGCGGGGGAAGACGGTGTAGTCCCCGCCGTACTCGCGGACCGGGATGTCGGGGTTGTTCTCCAGGAAATCGGCCAGGGCGCGGAGGCCGGCGATGGTCTGGGTACGGGCGAACAGATCGTCGGGAACGGTCGGCTGCGCGGTCATGGGGGTTTCCCTTCAGGCGGTGCGGATCTGGCGGAGCAGGTCGGAGGCGAGTTGGTTGGACACGCCCAGCCGGGCCCGCAGGGCATCGCGGGTGATCGGCCGTCCGTGCCGGGTTTGGTGTTCGTCGGCGACGCGGCGGGCGAAGGTGAGCAGTTCGTTAGGCGGTGCCCCCGGCGACGCCGTCTGCTTGGTTGCGTCCGGTTCGGCCTGCTCGTCCTGGTCGTCCTGGCGGTCCGGGACAGGGACGAGAGCAGAGGACGGGCGGCCGAAGGATGGCGGCACAGGGGACGGCGCACTCGCCGAGTCGTCCGGGACGGGTCGGCGGCCGGACGAGCGACGTTCGAGCATCGAGACGGCGACGAGGAACGCGCCCGCCGGAGTGGCAGCGGTCAACCAGCCCCACGCGGTCCGTTCGGCCTGTGCGAGGTTGGCGGCCAGGGAGAGCGAGACGCCGCCGGACAGGACGAGGGTCGGCCAGGACACCGGCCCGGTACGGCGGCCGGTACGGCGGTCGCGCTGCCGCTCGCGGGCGGCCATGACGCAGGTCAGGTCGATACAGACGGCGATTGCCCAGGCCATCCAGCCGTGTTGACCGTGCTGGTTTGCGGTGTCGCGGATGTGGGTGAAGGAGCCCGCCGCCGCGATTGCCGCCAGGATGAGGACCGGTCCGGAGTCGGCCAGGAGGCTACCGAGGCGAGGCATCACGCCGCCCTCTGGTCGCAGGAGTCCAGCAGCGAGGCCAGCTCGGGGTCACAGTGGTGGGTGTCGGCCCAGTCGAGCAGCCAGCCCAGCTCGTCCGGGTAGGCGGACTCCGTCTCGGTGCACCGGATGCAGATGGCGATGTGGACGCCGCGCGTGGGGTCGAAGGTGAGGCGGACGGGGTCGAGGACGAAACGGCGGGACGAGGACCGGCGGCCGTCCCGGGGACGGGAACGAGGGGACGGGACAGCGGCGGGGCGGTGCAGAGGGATCACGTTTGTCATGGCGAGCCTTCCGGGAGATCGGGGGTCAGGCGGCTTGGTCGTCGGGGAGAGCGCGCGGGCCGGTGCGGACCAGGTGCGCCCATGGGGTGGTGAGGTGGCGGTTGGCGCGGGCGGCGGCTTCGGCGTCGGCCTCGGTGGTCAGCGCTGAGCGCGCCCGATGCCAGGACCCGTCACTGCCGGCCACGATCGCCACGCCGGGGGTTTCGGCAGGGATGGCGCGGGCGGCCTCCAGCGCGGCCGGGTCCATGTCGCCGAGGGTCATGGCCGCGGTCTCTGGATCGTTGACCCGGTGGCAGACGCGGCCGGACAGTTGCGAGCGGAGTGCGGTCACGCCGGGTCCGAGGTCGGATCCGATGCGTTGGCCGCAGACGATGAGGTAGACCCCGAACGCCCGCCCGAGCTGTGCGATACGCAGCAGCGCGACGGAGGTCTTGGCTACCTCTTCCTTTTCGGCCTTGTCGGCGATCAGGAACAGTTCGGCCACTTCGTCGACCACCGCGACGATGGGGATTGGCCGCAGTTCCTCGGGGAGTCGCCATACGTTCCGTACGCCGTGTTCGCGGCAGTCGGCCATCCGGTGCGTCAGTTCCGAGACCAGCCCGTCCAGCAGCCGCACACAGGCGGACCGCGTGGTGGCCAGTGCGGACATCCGCACCACGTACGGGGTCAGCTCGACCCCGCCCTTAAGGTCGAACCCGACCAGCGCGACCGGCTGGGGAGCCAGGCCCCGGATGATCGCGTTCAGCAGGGTCGACTTGCCGGACTGCGTGGCCCCGGCGAACAGCCAATGCGGGACGGTCTTGAAGTCGATCACCCACGGCCGCCCGTTCTCCAGCACTCCGGGCCGTACGGTCAGCAGGTCATCCGGCGTCGGATCGACCGGCGGGACCGTGACGAGGGGGTCCTTGCGGGTGGCGATCAGTACGACCTTGCCGGGCTTGGAGTCCAGCACCCGTACGGCGTGGGCGCGCCAGGCGTGCGCGAGGCGTTCGGCGACCTTGGCGAAGTCGTCTGGGATCTGCCCGTCGTTCAGCCGGATCGGCAGGCGCCAGCCGTGCTGGGATGGCCGGATCAGGCCCAGCCGGGGTGCTTTTTCGATCTCGACGCGCCGCAGGTGGCGGCGTTCCACGATCGCGGTTGCCTCGCGGGAGGCGGCGCCCAGGACCGGGACGGAATCCAGCGTGACGCGCCATCGCCGCCGCTTGTGGGTCAGTTTGCAGGCCGAGGCGACGTGTTGCCAGGTCGCGTATAGCCACACCGCGCGGGCCGGGAACCCGACGCACAGCCAGAACGACAGCGGATGAAACCGCCGCCACGCCAGGCCCCCGGCGACCACGGCGACAAGGACCGCGAGCGCTTCGATCAGCGTTGCCTTGTCGAACATCTGTCCGCCTCCGCTCAGGCGGCCCGGACGGCGGACGCGGGGACGATGGCCGAGGCGGCGAAGGAGATTCCGTGGCGTTCCTGGCCGCCGATCACCTGCTTCCACGGCCGGGCGATCAGGTCGGAGGCGGTGACGATCTGTCCCACCTGGATCTGAGGGTCACCGGGGACGTTGACCTGTACGAGGTCGATCCGGCCTGTCTCGTTCGCGACCGACAGGCCGACCTGGAAGACGGTCCGGCCCTCGCTGTCGACCTTGACTTCCCCGGTCTCGCGGTTGGTGATCTTCGGCTGCGGCGGCGCGACGCACACGAAGGTCAGGGCGGTGGTGTCGACCGGGATACCGATGTTCTGCACGTTGCTCCCTAAGGATCTTGGCTCCCCAGTTTTCTAGGAAGCTCTGATTTCTAAGATACCTAGAGATGATGGGAAAGCAAGCGATCTCGGACGACTTTCTTGGGGAACCTAGAAACCTGAGCTGGATGAGCTAGTCTTGGCCCATGGCCAGCACGCATCCCGACCGCCGGAAGCTGTACGTCCGCATCGCGGATGAGCTGCGAGAAGAGCTTGCCGCCGGGAAGTACCCGATCGGTGAACCGTTCCCGTCAATCGGAGAGCTGGCCGAACGGTTCAGCGCAGCGAAGATGACTGTGGATCGCGCGGTCGAGGTTCTGCGCGGCGAAGGTTACCTAGAGAGCCGACAGGGGAGCCGGACCATGGTGATCGCGCTCCCTGAGAGCCAGCCCGACCATGCCGGCGAGCCGGAGCACAGCGAGGAGTTTCACGTCCTCTTCGACCAGCTCCAGGAGATCCGCACCCAGCTCAAAGGCTTCGCCGCCAAACTTGCAGAGCTTGACCAGCGCACGAAGAACCTTTGATCGACTGCGTGAGACCCTGAAGCCGAATAGAGGCAGGACGCCGGGTGATCCGGCTGTTCCTTCGTTGGGCACGTGATGGCCCCGGGCGCTCGTCTTGAGCGGCCCGGGGCCGTATCTATCGGGTCAGCGTCAGTACTCGGCTACCTCGACACGGTTACCGCGGACCCCCACACCTCGCAGTACCTGCCGGTCCGCGGGCTACAGCCGAGACAGGTCGAACGTGACGGCGCAGGCCTGGTGGTCCGAGCCGGTCTCGACTTGCTGATAGCGCTTGGCTGTTTTCGCGAGTCGCTCCACGGCGTGAACGCGGTCGACGCGGGCGCCACCTTTACCGGTTGCGCACAGCTCTGATGGCTCCCGTCGGCTCGGGGGAAGAACCGCGGCCACGTCGAGCAGGCCAGCGCGGACGAGAGTGTCACAGACGGTGTAGTTCGGGGTGAGATCGCCCTCGGAGCCCTCGATGCATCTCGTCAACTGCAAGTGCCGGGGAAGCTTCTTCAACTCCTCGGAGCTGACCGCCGGCTCACGCGGGTAGCCGTTGTTATCGGCCAGCCATATCGCGAGCTGATCGCCCGCAGTGATGAGGCTCGTGAGAGTTTCGATGACCCGGACCCGCTCAGTCTCACTGCGAGCGTGCAGGTGTCCGCTGTAGACATAAAGCGTCTCAGACATACCCGGCACCGAGATCTCGGCGCAGCACCAGGGGACCTTGGTACCGGCCGCGCCTGACGCGGGCCATTGATTCTTGACCCGCAGACCACCGCTGGTGCGGACCAGGATGCCCACATGATTACCGGTCGTGGTCTTGAACGAGGCACTCGGGCCGAGCACGGGATGCATACCCAGCTCGTTCGCGAGTCGGTAGAAGTTCCGCCATATGTCGTGTGGGTTACCGCCGGCATCGATCTCTTGGAGCCCGACGACGTCGGCCCGGAGGCCGCCGAGGGCCTCGATCGTGTCGCACAGGGACGAGTCGTCGAGGGTCTGTGGGTCGATACCGCCATAGCGAAGGTTGGCGGTGACGGCTACGAACTCACATGAAGCGGCAGACATGTGCACTCCTGGATCGGAAGTTGTCATCACGAGTCCCGAGGAATCGCGATCGCGTCGGTCTGATAGTCCTTGCCAGGCGTGTGCATTGGGCCGTCGCCGGGTTCGCGACGCAGCACACTGGCCCGGGGATATCCCTCGTTCGTGGGTCTGACCGAGCCCCTTCTCTGCACGATCTGCGCGAGGCAGACCGCCGCCATGATGGCGCCGCCGGCGGTGAGTCCACGGATGCCCCAGGAGGCGATGTCGGTGATGAGGTGGGCTGCGATGATCGGGGTGAGCCGGCGGGTGCGCCGGTAGAGCCAGATGCTGATCGCACCCATCGGCAGCAGAGACAGGGCGGCCGTCTGGTAGTAGGTGTGGTAGCTGACCCGCATGACCTCCAGCAGCACGTACATCTGCCACGCCGGTCGGCGTCCCGCCTCCAAGGCCAGGACCACCACAGCGACGAGGAGTTCCTCCACGACGCTGGAGCCGACCATCCGCGCCAGCACACCCAGCGCGGGCTCGTGGGGGTGGATCGGGCTTTGCCCGGTTGAGCCACCGGCCGCGATGATCAAGATGGCGGCGGCGTCGGCCAGGTAGGCGCTCGCTACGGCCCACCAGAAGACCCGGAAGGTCTGCTGCCGCCCGCCCGGGTGCGGGCGGCGCGGATCGCCGAATCCCAGGCGGAGGACGGATACGCCGTGCCGGTCGGCGAGTGCGATGGCCAGCAGTACTGCGGTTACGGCGGCGGTCACGTCATACAGGCCATCCGGCGTACGCATCGCACCGCCGGTCAACACGGCGTATGCGGCGACCAGGCTGACGATGCCGATGGTCCACACCCAGACCAGACGGCACTTCCATACAGCGGCGAGCCACAGCGCTAAGACGGCCAGCGTGCCCCACAGACCCAGCGCCGTCCACCGGCTTGCCCACGCCGCCCAGTGCGGGTGCAAACCCCAGGCGGCTGCGCCGGACAGGGTGCTGACGACGGCGAACACGCCGAGCGTCAGGCCGAAGAACGTGATCGCTTGGGTGTAGGCGCGTCCGGTTGTCGTCCGGATGGGCTGCGCTACGCGTGCAGGCTCGGGCAGCCATGCCCCGGCCATTGCCTCCAGGCCGGCGCGAACGCGTTCATCGAGTGAACGAACGCCGCTCATTGCGATACCTGCGCGATCTGCTGCTGAAGCTTCTCGGCGGCCTCACGTGCCTCGTCCATGCCGTGAGCGGGATGAACGGGTTCGTTCCTCCACCAGTACCAGTAGTGGTGAGCATCGGCCGGGTTGGTCCGGCACGTGATTTCGGCTCCATATACCAGCAGCGCGATACGGCTCCCGCCGTTCATGTCCAAGTCCCGAAACGCAGTGATGTCCAGTTGTCTTAGCGCCTTTTCCAACTGCTGAAGATGACGGGTCACTCTCGCATAAGGCTGTAGGGCATCCACCTGTACGGTCACACAGTCCTTCTCTGGTTGTCGCGATGAATTGGTTTGTCGTGATAGGGAAGTAGGGCGATGAACCAGGCGCCTGAGAGAAACCCCTCGATCCCGCTCAGCACCTGGAAGGGCGTCGTGTCTTCAGGGGATTAGCTGTCGATAGACCACCTCCTATCCACAGATGGCAGCGCCTCGGGGCGCGCCGCGACATGCTCGATCCGGTGGTACGCCTCAAGGAACGCAACAGGATCGGGGTTTTCGACGATGCTCAGGCCGTTGCCGAACATCGGATAGGCGTTGCAACGGCGTCGATGCCGAGACCAGAGGATCAGCCAACGGGAGGCATGGCGCCAACCCGTGGGGTTCAGGCGCCGGGCGGGTGTACTCGCCTTCGTTTCCGCGCCACGCCGCCGAGGATGCGCACATCGGTGGGGATGCCGATGCCGGTAGGCCATTGGGAGACATCCAGCAAGCCGGGATGGACCAGGTCCAACGAAGGACCGAACCAGGACAGGATCTGATCGGCGGTCCGGAAGATCAGCGGTGCTGAGGCGTTCTTGTAGGCGTCTTCGATCTGAGTAACGACCGCCGGGTCGGTGTCGGTGGAGGTGACCGCCGAGACGGCGAGGTAACTCCCGGCCGTGATGGTGTCGGTGAACGCCCCCAGGATTCCGGCCGGGTCCTCAGCGTCAGGGACGAAGTGCAACACCGCCACGCACAGCACCGCGACCGGCCGCGACAGGTCGATCACCTCGTTCAGACGTGAGTCGGCCAGGATCGCCCACGGCCGCCGGACGTCGCCCTCCACGATCGTGTAGCCGCCGGATACGGATGAGGCGTGCGCGCGCTGGTGGCTGAGCACGACCGGATCGTTGTCCACACCGATCACACGTGCGCGCGGGTTGAAGGCACAGGCGATCTCAGCGACGTTCGGGGATGTCGGGATACCGGTCCCTAGATCGATGAACTGGTCAATCCCCGCGTCGGCGCAGTACCGCACAGCACGCAGCAAAAATCCCCTGTTCGCCAGCGCGAGCTCCGGTGCCTGAGGGAACACTCGCATGACTTTTTCGCCCGCCTCGCGGTCGGCCGGGAAATTGTCTTTACCGCCGAGGTAGTAGTCGTAGATCCGTGCCGGTGTCGGCGTGGTCACGTTGAACGGCGGTTGCGAAGGCACGTCGTCATTCATGGAGGGACGGTTCTTTCCGAAAAGGGGCGGGCTGGATGTGTAGGTGAATATGCGGCGGTCAACGTACATTCGAGCGCTGTTGCTGGTCCGGTGAGGGCGGAGAAAAGCTGCTAAGGGTGTCGATGCGGGTGGGGCTGTAATGCAGCTCCACCCGGAGCATCGCGTTGACCAGAGCTTCGGGGGTCGGCTCGTCGACCACCAACGCGTCGGGGGTAAAGCAACTGAACGCGGTAAACGTTCGATGCCACGGCGACCACATGACTAACCAATCGCGGTGACTTTCCTGGATTCGCCGGGCCTGCTCGAAACACTCCGCATCGTCAGCGACCATCGACCCGCCGCGCTTGAAGCGTCGAGCCAAACTGCCCGCGGGAACCCAACCAGCCAGGCCTTCACGCGAGATCACGACGTCTCACCCGGCCCCGGCTGCGGGTTCTTCACGTGCTCGGAGACGGCTGCCGCCGCCCCCGCCATGTCGATGGCCGGATGCCGGTTCTCACCCTCGGACCACTCGAAGAAACCCCCCGAGCCATCCATCGTGATCATCAGAACAGGTTCACCCTGCTTGCGAACCAGCACCGCGGGCCGAGCATCACTCATTCCCACGTTCAGACCGAGCTTGGCCAACTCCCGACACAACCCAGTGATCAGCCGAAGCTCGCGGTCGTGGGCGTCGATGTTCATAGCGACTTCCCTTGCTCGATTGCCGAAGTCGCCCGACAGCTTCGGCCGTCAGCGCCGGTCATCACTCGGCCCCGGTGGCTCGGCTTACGGACTTCCAACATCAGCGCTTCCTAGAGTTCTCAGACGACGGGTTAAGGACACGTCACGTTCAGGCCGGCGCTCCTGCAGCCGGAGATGCCTCGCAGCGTCGCTCGCGAGGCTTGCTGAATGACCCGGTTCCAGGCAGAGCCTTCACATCCGAGCGCCGGCCCGAACGCGACGCTTGGGCTTATGCGGTCCGGTCCGCTCGCTCGTCTGCATGGTTGGTGACGCGCCGCGTGATCTCAGCGGCCCACGCCTGCAACTCACCCAACTCCGCAGAAATCTTCGCGACCTCGGCCAGCAGTAGCTGACGTTCGGACTCGGTCAAGCCCGGCGTCTTCCTCTTCGACGCCTTGCGTGCCTGGTCAATCGATGCGACCCGTACCGCGCTGTCCATACGAACCAACTTCGAGGATGAGCGCGCGAAAACCCATCCCCAGCAGGCATGCTCGATGGGTATACCCGGCGGGCATATAGGCTCGTACCGCGACGGGAGGGGATGCCATGCGGGCAAGCTTGCCGATCAACGTGCCGGATTCGGTCTGGACGCACGCCGATATGCCCGCCGCCCTCGCAGCCGGAGCGGCAAACGGCACCATCGGCCAGTTACTGAAGCTTGTCGCGCAGTACTCAGGCGCTTCACAGTCTCAACTCGCGTTCGTGCTCGGGACGACGCAGCCCAAGATCAGTAAGTACATGAACGACGTCATGCGCGTTGAGCGGATGGATATGTTCCGCCGCATTGCAGACGGTCTCGGGATGCCAGACGAAGCCCGGATGGCCTTTGGCCTAGCCCCGCGTACCCGGGGCCTTCGACCGCCGCCGCAGCAGACTGCCCACGCCCAGGAGCCAGCGACAGCGACCGACAACAGGTCGGTAACGGACATACCGGTAGTCTCGGACACTGAGGGAGTAGCGATCCCTTGTCGTGCCAGCGATGGAAGGATCATCTGGGTGTCCATTCCGCGCCGAACGTTCCTACTCGGAGGCGTGGCCGCCGCAACGGCAGGCCAGGCACGCGACAGGTCAGTACGTCCTACCTCTAGACTCGCCGCTACGACCGCCGCCGAGCCGAGTCCGATCGAACACCTTGAGCGCATGCGCTTGATGCTTGTCGAGTCGGATAATCTGCTCGGCCCCCGGCACGTCATCCCGACCGTGCATGAACACGTGTCCGTCATTCAGCAACTCCGTAGCACCGCCAACGGCGCCGACCGCCGTGCGCTGCAACGCCTCCAGGCTTGGTACGGCGAATTCGCAAGCTGGTTGCATCACGATGCCGGCGACTTCTCCGAGGCGCGAGTATGGACCGACCGCGCGCTCACCTGGTCACAGAGCGCGGGAGATCCCCAGATGCCCGCATACATATACGCGCGTAAAAGCCAGCTTGCCGGAGACATGCAAGACGTGGCCGGAGCTTTGGACTTCGCCGAAGCTGCATTCGATCTGGCGACCCCGCGAAGCAAGCTCAAGGCCGCTGCGGCGGCTTTTGCGGCTCACGGGCACGCGCTCAACGGCGATCGAGACGCCACACTGCGGATGATCGACGAGGCCCGCGCCACGCTGGCCGATCTCGATGCGGACCCTGAGTCACCATGGGCGGTATGGATGAACGACGCCTACCTTGATGTGGAGCGCGCCCGTTGCTTTGCCCTACTGGGAGATCACGACGGTGCCGCTGGGATGTTTCGTCGCGCGATCGATGACCTTCCCCAAGGATTCCACCGTGACCGTGGTGTATATCTCGCCCGTGAGGCGCAGGCGCGTGCAGGGGCAGGTGACGTCGAGCAGGCCGCGCACGTGGGCAAGGCGGCTTTGTCGGTCGCAATCGAGACTGAGTCGGGTCGCCTAATCAACGAGTTGGCCCGCCTTGACCGCCAACTGGCGGAATGGCATCGGGTTCCGGACGTGGCGGAGTTCCGCGACTATCTGACCACCACCCTCCCGCAGGAAAAGGACTGAAAGCCCACAACATGACCATGCGCCCCTACGTCCTGCTGAGCGTCGCCACGTCCGTTGACGGCTACATCGATGACACCACCCCGGAACGGCTCCTGCTGTCCAATGAAGCCGACTTCGACCGCGTCGACCAGGTACGCGCCGAGTCTGATGCGATCCTCATCGGAGCTACGACGCTCCGCCGTGACAACCCCCGGCTACTGGTGAACTCCGCACAGCGGCGGGACGAGCGCGAGGCGCGAGGGCTGCCGCCGTACCCGCTGAAGATCACCATCACTCGTACCGGAGATCTTGACCGCGACCTGAAGTTCTGGCACCACGGCGGGGACAAGCTGATCTACTGCCCGGACGCCGCCGTTCCCAAGCTGCGTGAACGACTTGGGGGCCTCGCCGACATCGCCGGTCTGGGAGCTACGCTCGACTTCGGAGCCATGCTGGATGACCTCGGAGCGCGAGGCATCAAGCGTCTGATGGTCGAGGGTGGCGGGACGATTCACACACAGTTCCTCACCGCCGGCCTGGCCGATGAGATTCATCTTGCGATCGCACCGTTCTTCCTCGGTGACCCTGAGGCCCCGCGGTTCGTCAACGCGGGTGGCTTCCCGAACGGGCCGGGAAACCGGATGACCCTCGCAGAGACCCGCACGATCGGAGACATCGCGTTGCTGCGCTACCTCCCCAGGGAGAAGGTCAAGTAGTTGCCTCTCGTACCACCGGGCTGCTCCAACGACTACGAATGGTTGTCGTTCGCTATCGATCTGGCCAAACGGTGCCCACCCAGCGACACCGCGTTCTCGGTCGGGTGCGTGATCGTCGACGCGCACGGCTCGGAGATCTCCCAGGGCTACTCACGAGAGCAACCGCACTACCACGCGGAAGAGTCCGCACTGAGCAAGCTCACACCCGACGACGAGCGCCTACCCGAAGCCACGCTCTACAGTTCCCTTGAGCCCTGCACACGACGCAAGTCCCGGCCCCGTACGTGCTCCGAGCTGATCATCGCGTCCGGGATCCGACGCGTGGTCATCGCATGGCGCGAACCACCGATCTTCGTCTCCGACGCCCACGGCGTCACAGCCCTGGAAGCCGCCGGAATCACCGTCGTGGAGATCCCCGAACTCGCCGACGCCGCAACCGCCATGAACGCCCACATCCTGAACACCGACACCAACGGCGGATCATCAGCGCCAGCAACCTAGAGGCAGAACCCGCGAGGACAGCACCGGCGAACCTGCCGGATGAGAACTTTCTCTACGTCTTCAAGGGCACCCCGCTACGCGGGCCGCCCGCGGCCGACCGCCTTCGGGCCGGGCGTGCGGCCTCTGCGGGCCGGTCCCGTCCCGAACCGGTCGTCCGCCCTTGCATCGGTGGAAGCCATCAAAGCGCTAGAAGTTCGAAGCTCACCCCGGCAGAGACCGTCGCTGTACCAGCGCATCTCGCTTGACCAGCATATGCGGGCTCTAGGCGTCTTTTTTGGACTCGCAATCACGAGAAAAACGGTCACGGTACTCTATCGGCGTATTCCACCGCGCAAGCAGAACCGCGGTAGACTGGCGGCTCGATAGTGTCAGCAGGTCGTCTGGAGCAAAAATGAACCCTCTAATTCAGGGACTATTCAATAAATTTAAAGAAAGCGAAGAGCTTCAGCGCGTAAATGATGACGATGCATTCGAGCTGTTCAGTGCCAGCCTTATGCTCCCAGACAACCTACTTGCCCAAGCAGAAAAGACCGATTTCCTTCTTGATGCCGGGACCGTCGGTATCGATATTGTGGCATTGGAGATTAATGAGCAACTAGCCTGGGATGTAAGTGACGTGAGAGAAATCTGCGAGGCAGCTGGCAAGATAGATGCGTCCATTTACTTCATCCAGGCAAAACGTTCTACTAGCATTAAGAGCGCCGATATACTTGCATTCGGTAGCACGGTACAGAGATTCCTTCGTAATGATGGGTTTCCTGAATTTCCTCGACTGCAGGAATTGGCATCCGCGCTAGGTGTTGTGTTCTCCGACTATGCAGCTATTCTCAAGTCCCCTCCATCTGTCTATTTGCACTTTTCGACATCGGCCCCCAAGGCGGCAACTGACGATCCGATCGTTGCGCAAAGGGCGGAAGAGGTCGCGAACGGCATCCGTGATCTGGGTTTCGTCGGTAGGGTAAATATGGAGGTCATTGGAGCCGATGACCTCCATGACGCCTGGATAAGGAAGAACCATGCTAACGAGGTCGAACTTCAACTCGAGAAGCAGGTAAACCTACCTAAGATGCCGGGTGTCGACCAGGCAATACTGGGTGTCGTATCGGTTGCCGAACTCCTCAAGCTAGTGCAGGCGGACGACGGAACCTTGGATGAGCGCGTCTTTTACGACAACGTAAGAGGGTTTAAGGGGGAGGAAAATCCCGTAAATCGCCAGATTATAAATACGCTAACCTCGCAAGAGCGGGATCTCCTTCCTGTGCTTAACAACGGCGTAACTGTCGTCGCTTCCTCATACACGCCCAAGCCTGGCGATGCAGTAGCCGTTTCTGGATTCCAAGTGGTGAATGGATGTCAGACGAGCCACTGCCTTCACCTCTCTAGAGAATCGCTTGGTGACGCGGTGATGTCGGTCTTCGTCCCAATTCGCCTTGTAGTCACTCAAGACGAAGAGGTTGCTACCAGAATAATTCGAGCAACCAATTCGCAGACTGCTGTTCAGGAAAATGATCTCGTAGCCCTTACGAAATTCCAGAAAAAGCTCGAAGATTACTACAAGCTAGACCCTGCCGACGTAAAACTGATTTATGAGCGCAGGTCGGGTCAGTTTTACAGTGCGGAGGTGACCAAGACTCGGATCGTAACGGTCAGCGATCAACTTCGTTCGATATCGGCAGTATTTTTGGATAACCCGCACTCGGCGGCGCGCTACACGGCACGACTATATGATGCCGTGGGGACGTCGATATTCCAAGAGGAGCATAAACTCCTACCTTATGTCGCGAGCGCGTTTGCCGCGTATCGAATAGAGAACGCATTCAGGACCGGCCTGGATCCGATCTTCAAACCAGCTCGCTATCACATCTTGATGGCATGTAAGTATCAGATACTCGGCGGGCCGTCCGCGCGACTTAATTCCCCAAAGTGCGAGGAGCAGAGTGCGGCGATAATACAGGCGCTGAAGCAGCCTGAGCAAGTCGCCATGTTTCGAGCTGCCGCAGAGAGCGTAGTAGCTGCAGCGGGAGGTACTATGCCAACATCCGATCGGCTGAAGCGCCAGCAATTTACTCAGGAACTGATTTCGTTGCTAATGCGGGAGCCTCAAACCTCAGCTCCTGGGCACCCCGCCGACTAACCAGCCCCATATTGCTTACGACAGGTGAAACTAGCTCTCGGAATCCAGAGGGTCTAGATGTGTCATATCGTCCAGCAGTATTCTCAAGCTTCGCTCATCGCTATCCAGTGGGAGAAGCTGACGTTGCTGGACTAGCATGATCCGGATCGCCGCGAGGGCAACGTCTGTGGCTTCCATTGCGTCTTGTCGAATTTGCTCAGCGGTCAGTCGCGCCTTGTTGTTGCCATGAACAATCTTGCTTCGCGTAGTGTAAATGTTCTTGTATCGAGTGCGGGCTCGATTCCGAACCGCCCCTGGCGGATGCAACAACTTTGCTAGCGCCGCCGAAACCCTCAATACGCTTTCGCTGGTCGCGCCTAGAAGCGATTCCCATGCTATTACGGAGTCGATAAGCATATCCGAATGATCCCTCCGCTCGGAAACCGCACGTAGTGTACGGTTCACGGCGACTCCCAGAGGATTTATATCGATCGATTCTATGCGATCGATCCACTCATTCCATGATTGTGCCTCTTTCGTCGATAGGACCGATGGATATCTTTGAGCCATATGTTGCGGATCGTTGTAGCTGATGCCGCCTCCACTCAATGGCATGATGAACCTGCGCCAGGTAGAAACCAATACGGGTCTATGTTCACGACTGACGGCAAGAGAGAAGGCGAGGCGTACTCGATCGACCAGCTTGTCTACGTCTTCGGCCGTACTGGTCGTAGCGGATATCTCTTCGTGGAATACCTGTGTCACCTTCATTGTCATTCCAACGGATGTCTCAAGAATTACATCCCCGGCATCGGTGATCTCGACGGTGTCACCTTCTGGCGTCGTAGCTGACGTCCGACGTTCCACCATTTGCTTCAAAAATGGCGGATGATCTTCGTCTCTTGCCTTACGGATGCGCCCCCAGTCGCCAGATATCTCCATGCCCTCAGGGAGTTGTATCCCTGTTAGCGCTACGAGTGAGATGACTTTTGTTCGATCTCCGCGAAAAAGGGAGCGCGCCTGCCTCAAGGCCGTGGGAAGCATCTCGATTAGCTCATCAAGATTGGGGACTGGCTTCTTAAGCTTGGCGAGTTCCCATGCTGCTTGAAGTACGCCGGAACCAAAGAAGATGATTTGAAATCCTGTCGCAATGCCGGCGGACGTTTCGACAAGAACGGAGCGAAGGCCCGATTGATCGTCATCTGTCGAAGGAAAAATGCCTTCGGCGTTGACGGCCTTGACTATTCGATCCCCGATCGGTGACATGATGCTGCCGGTAAAGAGCCCCATCTCGGATGGGATGAGTAGCTCTCCGTAGCTCTCTGCTGCGAGATCGGCTAGCGCATTTAGGAGATCGTCTCCGAGTTCGTATGGTCTAGTTGGAGGTTCCTGCTTTACATAGCGGTGGAGATAATTGAGCGCCGTCGTTCCTAGCTGTGGGTTGTATTGTGTCAGGGGGGACATGGCCAGGCCGGCAGGAATTTCAGGCTGATCAGAAAGGTGATTTCTCAAGAAGTCTGCAACTATTAGTGCGACCTCGTTTTGTTGTTGGGTTAGATTATCGGTTGGATCAGCCAATATCCAATTAATGAATGGGTGGCCAAGATGTTGCTTTAGATATTTGATCGCATCATCTCCAGCCTGAACGGTAACCGTTTCTTGTTTTTTGGTTAGCGGTAGCTCCCGATCCTGGCGGGCATCGTCTGGGTGGTCTTCTTTTGGCATGGTTCAATCTTTCCCGCTTATTCGCACTGTCGACCGAGGATACATAATACATGCTCGGAACTGCCCATACTAGAAGGTTCCGGAATTTGGTGGATGCAGATTATCTAGAACCTCTGGATTTAGCTTCGAGGCGGTGACCCCGATGTCTGGCGCAGAGGGTGATCGCGTTATGGGTAAGCCGCCGTGCGGGTTGAAGGTGATCGATAACGTCAGAGTTCGGACGGAGGCGTGGACGGAGCAAAGTCGAGTTGAGCGAGCGCGAAGCGGGGGTCTCGCGACCCCCAGCCCCCTGCGGGCCGGAGCACTCACCTGCGCGAGACCACCTGTCACGCCATCGCGCCGTTCGCGCAGGCGAGCGCTCCGGAACGGCGCGCCTATCCGTCTTGTGAATGATGGTCTGCTTACCCTCGGCTTCGTTAGACGACGAGGGCGGGTGGTATCGAGGCCCTCTGCTGCCGTACTGGCTTTACCGTTAGGCGTCGCGTCGGTATCCAGATGGAGTGACGGTTTCCCGAACGGTGTTCCGGGCTTCAGCCGATTGGTGTTCGCGCGGGGCGCTTGCTAACGCGGTTGCTAACAACTGCTATGGACAAGACTGGACATCTGCGGACTCGTCGGAGGGGAGAGTCCAGGTCAGCGGTCAGATCTGGACTACCGTGGACATGGCTAGCCTCACTCGTAATGAATAGGTCGTCGGTTCGATTCCGACAGGCGGCTCCCAGGCCAGAGGCCCCCTGCGATCTTCTCGCAAGGGGCCTCTCGTATGACCGGGTGACCAACTGAGTGACTAGGGCTCCGAGCCGGGCTGTCGGTAGCCGCACTGACCAAGAACAGGCGTTGCTCTGCTTACGCCGTCTCAGACAGTGCTGCTTGATCGTCGTCGTCGCTGGCAATGAACCCGAGCAGGAGCCCGATCATCAGCGCGCCCTCGACCGCAGACATGAGCATCCTGAGCTCTTCCCGGTCGCTGTGAAGGTCGCCATCAGAGTGCTTGAGTCGCTGCAGGTTGGTTCGGGCTATGACGATGGCGCGTGCGAGAGCGTCATGAATGATGCTCGGGCCGGTTCCGTCGTCTGTTTCGGTAGATGGTCGGGCTGCGCTGCCCCCGCCGTAGACGAGACAGAGTGCCTCAGCCCTCTTGGTGGGGCGTCTCTGGCCTCTCTCGATGTGGATGAGTGATGTATCGCCGGGAAAGTTCGCGTCCAGCCATCGAAGGACTGTTGCCTGATCGAACGTCTCGCGCATGAGTCGATCGATCAACTCAATGAGTGAATTCGCTGCCTGTGACACGCCATCAGCGGAATGGTCAAGTGCATCCCGCGCTCCCTTAATCTTTCGTACCAGAGGTGAATTCGCCAGCTCGACCCGCAGTGTGGATGCCTTTGATACTAGTGTGCGGAACCGATCGATCAGGGCGGCTACTTCGTCGTATTCCCAGGCTTCAAGATCGTCTTCTGTTGCCATGGTGACTTCCATTGGCAGCGCTGAGAATATCTTCTCTCCTAGTAGCGCATCCAGATCGACCACGAGCTTCACTGTATTTAGGGCCAGCAGGTCCATCTTGCTTGCGCTGGCGAGTTGTTCACGCGTCATGACACCGATAGCGTCTTGCCAGGCAACAGCGAAAGGCATGAGTGCGCGCACGCCACGCCTGACGGCTAGGGCGGCAAGGGCGGCGTCTTCTTTAAGAGCGCTTACAAGCTGATCGATTTGGCGGCACCCAATAGCCGAAGTGCGTATATTCTTTACTCGGAGTGCTTAATCTCTTCCATCCAGCGCTGGAATTCGCGGTTGCTATCTCCCGAGGCTATGTCTTCCACTGCTGACTGGACGCGTTGTGCGTCAATCTCTGAGAAGAGCGCATCCAGGCGTTCGGACCAGGGTCGTGGATTTGTCGAATCCGTCAGAAGCTGGGGTCGTGTTGTGCAACCTCACCTCGCACCCGTCGACCTCGATGAGGGACCGGTAGTAGGTGAGCGCTGACCGGATCTTCGCCGCGAGCGTCCCGCCAAGAGCCTCCTCGCGATCACGTGTCGCCACGAGCCGGCGAAGTTGGATCGCCGAAGCACAGCCGTACGGTCACCCCACGGCCGGCCGCCTTAGCGAGCATGCGCGCTACCCGAGGTTGGGTCTGGGAGTAGAAGGTGCCGGAGAAGACCAAGACGTCGACATGCTCACGCGCGTCAGTGAGAAGGCGTAACCACAGTTCCCGAGCGACGGAGGCCCGGTCGGGGTACAACTCGACCAGTTCGGATTTGCTGGCCTCCTGGCGACGCCTTAGAGAGCGTTCAACGACCTCCGGCCAGAGATAGGACTCATCCACACCGAGGCGTTTGGCGGCCGTCCAGCGGTGCGTACGGTGCGGCACACGACTCGACGTGATCCAGCGACCGACCGTCTTCACATCCACGCCCACACAGCGCGCGAGTTCGTCTGTCGTGATGCCGACACGCAGCATCGTCGTGCGCAGCCTCTCGTTCACGGTCTCCATTCACCCGTGACGTCAGGGGACGTTTCAAGCCCCTCAAGGGACGTTTCCGCGCCCAAGACGTCCTACGAGACGTTCCCGTACGAGGTTGGGGCGTCCCTGCGAAGACGTTGAACTACCGGCTATGGATGCCACCGCGGATTCCGACCCGATGACCACGCTCGTCGAGGAGTTCTCCGGCTGGCACATCTGGCGCGGACGAAGCGGCCATCAGCTCAGCGGCTGGTACGCGACCCGCCGCAAGCGCCTGACGAACGCGGAGTTCCGCGCCGGCCTTTTCCGCACCCTGGCAGCCGATGACCCTCACGGACTCCGCGAACAGCTTGAACAACAGGCCGCGATCCAGAACCAATGTTGACCGGCTGCGAAAACACACCACCACGACGCCGGAGGGCAAAGCCATGACGGACACCGATCTCGCTCCCACAACTCGATACAGCGGCGCTGTGCTGCAACGGCAGGCGAGCACGCCCTTACAGTCCTATGTTGAGCGGGTGCTTCCAGATCTCCGCATCCGCATCGGCTCCCGTACCTCGCCCATGGCCGTCGCCCAGGCCGAATACGTTCGCGATCTGCTGCTCAAGTTCCGCCGAGAACATCGACGTTGAGCTGATCGGCATCGAGACGTCGGGGGATCGGTGGCAAGGCGACCTGGCCGAGCTGGGCGGTAAGGGCGCGTTCCTCAAGGAGATCGACCGACACCTGCTCATGGGCGCGATCGACGTCGCGGTGCACTGCATCAAGGACGTGCCTGGCGACGTCCCGATGCCCGAGGGCACCACGTTCGCCGCCTACCTGCTCCGCGAGGACGTGCACGACGTCGTGCTGTTCCCCGCCGGCTCTCCGTACCGCAGGCTCGCCGAGCTGCCGGCGGGCGCACGCATCGGCACCTCCGCCGTACGACGCAAAGCGCAGATCCTCCGCAAGCGACCCGACCTGCACGTCGACCGGATACGCGGCAACGTCAACTCCCGCATCGCCCGCTTCGACAGCGAACACCGCTTCGACGCAATGGTCCTCGCCCAGGCCGGCCTACGCCGAATCGGCATGGAACACCGAGCGGTCGAGGTCCTCCCGCTCGATGTGATGTGCCCGGCGGTCGGAGCCGGGGTTATCGGGATCCAGTGCCGTACGGCTGACGCGGGCATTGTGGAGCTATTGCGCCTGCTCGATGACCAGCAGACCCGCATTCACGTCACCGCCGAACGCACGATGCTGCACGGCCTGCAAGGCCACTGCAACAGCCCGATCGCCGGCCACTGCACCACCACACCGGACGGCCAACTCTCCCTACTCGGCATGGTTTTTAGCCGCGAAGGCGGCCAATTCGCCTACGCCCAGGAATGGGACACCCCCGACCACGCCCACGAACTCGGCGCATACGTCGCCGCCACCCTCGCCCGCAAGGGCGCACGCCAACTCATCGCCGGCACCGCCCGCTGACATGCCCACCAACATCGCCACACCAGAGACCGCCGCCCACGCCATACTCATCGACGAGCGCGGTTGGGTGTTGATCGTCCAGCCATCGTATAAACGACGCTGGCATCTGCCGGGCGGGTACGTGCACATTGGTGAAAAGTCATTTAGTTCGGCATGACAGGTGTGCGTGCGAAGCGCGCTCGGAGGTCCGGGTGACGCTCCCCCGCTCTCACACGACCGACGAACTCGCACTAATGAGTGAGTTCAACGTCGCGCACGTCCCTCTGCAGAAGGCCAAGATTGGCCTCTTGCCCAACGCGCTAGCTGAGATGGCCAACGCCTGAAATCGACATCTCCAGGACCACCAGCGAATGGGCTCCGTACGCTGGCTAGGTCTGCATACGAGAGACTGCTTCCGTAGGCGAAGTCTCCGCAGGCGCGCCCAAGTCGGCGACCTAGCGCCTCTCTCCTGGGCCGTGCCTACCCCCGGAACATCTCTCACCTCAGCCCCAGTGGCCCCACCAATAATTGCGTACCGTAGTTGCAGCGTCACGCAAAGTGATCGGACCTCTGACCGTTGTATGTGGCGGCGCTGAGCCTTAGCGTGGGCGTTCGTACGTGGGAGCTGTTGCTACCGTGTTTCCCTGATGCGGGTTAGCCATCAGTCCTAAGCTAGTACGTCATAGTCCGAGCCCTCGCAGGGCATGCCCTCTTACAGGGAGCGTGTACATCTATGCGCATTCTTCCACCTGTGGCTCCAACTCCCGAGCAATTAACTATCCTTGCAGACTCGAAGCCGGGCTATACCCTCATTAGAGGTGCTGCGGGCAGTGGAAAAACGACGACAGCCCTCCTCCGACTTAGGCAGCTGTGCGATTCTTGGCTAGCTCGACGCAATCGGCTTGGCATTGCCGATCCAGTTCGCGTCCTCGTGCTTACCTATAATCGCACACTTGAGGGGTATATCACTGAACTAGCCCGACAGCAGATAGCGGGCAGTGTTGGCCTCCAGCTCGAAGTGTACACGTTCGGCAAATGGGCGAAACATCTTCTCGGCGATGTCGATATCATCGACCGTGACGCATCCACTGACCTTTTGCGGCCCTTGCTTACCGGATTTCAGTCGGAGAAAGAATTTTTGCTCGATGAGATCGAATACTTGTTGGGGCGTTTCCTGCCGGACGACCTTGAATCTTATTTGACAGCACGCCGAGATGGCCGCGGTACCTCCCCGCGCGTAGAACAGTCCTTGCGTCAGCGATTGCTAGACGAAGTGGTTGGCCCGTACTCGGCAAAAAAGCAAGCCTCTGGGGTCCTCGACTGGAATGACGTCGCCGTGCAAGCAGGGAAGGTAAGTGATGTCCCTCCTTGGGATGTTGTCGTCATCGATGAGGCGCAAGATTTCCATGCGAATCAAATAAGGGCAATAGTATCTCATCTAGCCGAGCCGTTCTCTATGACCTTGGTCATAGACGCGATCCAGCGCATCTACCCTCGTTTTTTCTCCTGGAAAGAAGCCGGAGTTACAGAATTCGCCCGCGTGCACAGGCTGGGCAAGAACTACCGCAACACGAAACAAATCGCCGCCTTTGCAAGACCATTGGTCGAAGGCATCCCTTTGGATGACGACGGAGCACTCCCCAACTTCGATGCATGCAACAGTGAAGGCTCTATGCCAATAGTCGTTGCTGGAACATACAGCGAACAGATCGACTACATGCTGCGCCACCTTGCAACCCGCGTTGACCTTGCAGATCAGTCGGTCGTCTTTATGCAAGTACGAGGTTCCGGCTGGTTTAACTACCTCCGGCAGAGACTGCGGAACGCCGGCCTTCCGTGGGTCGAACTACAACGCGCAAGCGAGTGGCCCACGGGAACAGAAGCCATAGCGCTCTGTACGATGCACTCCGCCAAAGGTCTGGAGTTCGATCACGTTTTGATGCCTGGCCTCAACGGCGAAGTGACTCCTCATGGCAGTGAAGAGGGTGACACTCAGCTCGATCAACTAAGGCGGCTCGTCGCGATGGCGCTCGGGCGAGCGCGGAAGTCGGTAATGGTTGGGTACAAGCCAGAGGACCCATCAACAATCATTCAGCTTTTGAATCCAGAAACCTTTGAGTTGGTGCAGCTATGAGTCGTAGCGAAATCCTCGCCTATGCCCATGAGCTAGGTATTACGGAAATTCTTCACTTCACTACCAATAAAGGATTAGTGGGAATTTTTGCAAGTGGCGGTATACTGTCTCGGGACCGTCTAGAGGAAGATAAATACATCGAGCATATTTATACACCTAACTGCGAGGATCGCCTAAAGGATGCCGACTGGACCGATTACGTCAATTTGTCCATAAGTCGCATAAATGGGCGAATGTTGGGGGTGTCGGGGAATTGGCACAATACGGAGGATGTATGGTGGGTAATCCTGTCATTGGATGTCTCTGTGCTGGATGCGCCTGGAGTTTATTTTACGACTACCAACAATACGTATAGCAATTGCGTCATTCGAGGAACGGGGGTAGACGGACTGAAAGCCCTGTTTGCTGGCGCAGTTGAGTGGGGCTGGTACGGCTCGAAGATATCCCGCTACCCAAGCATGCCAGACGAGTACACTACTGATCCGCAGGCTGAGGTTCTCTATCCTGGGAAAGTTCCGATCAGCGCACTCCGTAAAATCTATGTGAAAGAAGGCGAGCATCAAGATGCTGTCTACGGCATGCTTTCGCCCTTTCCTTCCGTCCCGCGTGTTCCTGTTTTGAACGCGCCAGAGGTATTCCGATGAGCTCGCGTCCTCAAGACATAGTTATAGAAAAAAGACGACGTCGTGTGACTCATTCAATGCTTTGGGCGACGTGGGCTGATGCGCTTGGATTCATATCCGAGCTAACTGATGAGGTCGGGCTCAAGCGTCGCCTCAATGGCCGTGCGTTGGTCAATCCCCTACCATGGACGCGCCGTGTTGGCGGCCAGTACGGTGCTGAGGTGCTGCTGCCCGCCGGCTGCTATAGCGACGATACGCAGCTCCGGCTTTCTACGGCTCGCGCCATTTCGAACTCCGGATTCGACGTCGAAGCTTTCGCTCGTGTGGAACTTGCTGTATGGCCTAACTATGCGCTTGGTGGTGGCCGTGCCTCTAAAGCGGCCGCTGCACACGTCGCAAAAACAGCCGCGCCCTGGTACGGCAACTTTTTCTCTGGTTGGCAGCAAGCGGGCGGAAACGGTGCCGCAATGCGCATTCAACCTCATGTATGGAGCGCATCGGAGCCTGCGTCACTGCAATCTCATATAGGCGATCTTCTAAGTAACAGCATAACCACCCACGGACATATGCGTGCGCTTGTCGGCGCCGTATTGCATGCCGTCGCGCTGGGAAATGCCATTGAAGAGGGGCGTGCCCCGGCGCTTGAGGATTGGCATGAGTTGCTTAACAGGGCGGCTGAGGCGGTCGCCTTGTTTGACGATGTTCCACAGCTTGCTACCGTATGGCGGCCGACTTGGGAGCGCGATGCAAAGGAGCCGCTTCCGGAGGCTTGGGCGGCGGTAATAGATGAGTGCCGTCGTTCGATCAGTAGCGTGCAGGAGATTGTTGAGCGCCTGCGATCCTGTGACATATCGACAGAAGATGAGCCTTACGAGGAACTCATCACCTGCCTTCAACTCCGGGATAAGGCCGTGCGCGGCAGTGGCACGTCGACCGTTATTGCCGCTTTGGCGCTAAGTTCTGCATTTCCTGAAAACCCCGCTCGGGCGGCCCGACTAGCTTCCCGCGCCTTGGGGACAGACACCGATACCATCGCCACGATGGCCGCTGCGGTTTGTGGGGCCTCGGAAGGTGTGCCTGACGTCCCTAAATCAGAAATACTCGACTACCGTTATATGGTCAGTGAAGCTAATCGGCTTACTGATATCTCTTTTGGTCTCCCAGCTCCTTCTTTTAGCTATCCTGACCTACTCCATTGGACTCCTCCAAGGAGCCAGGTCGACGCTGTGGGTCGCGCAGGGAACCGCTTTGCGCTAGCCGGAATCGGCTGGCTAGAGCAAATAGAGGGGACTCCCACCTCGCGGGTACGCGACACTGAATGGCTCTGGACCAGGGCGGATTTTGGCGCCTCTTTCCTGGTGAAGAGGCGCGAGGATGTCCGTGAGCTGCCTGAATGGAATCATCCGGTTAGGCGCGCCAGTATGACGAACGCATCCCCTGCCAACGCACTCGAACGCGCTTCCGTCCAAGAGGAACTCGTTTCGGTGCCGCGAGTATCGTCTAAAGTCAGGCCGCGGGACAATAGTGGGCTAACTGGTAGCGGCAGGCGAACGAACGTTAGTCAGATCGATATCGACACTGAAGATATCCTGGCATGGGTCGCCAAGAGGAACTACTCTGAAGATGCGATTGGGTATGCTGTTCGTCGTTTGTCTGAAGCGGGATCGCTAGAGCAACTGATTACCTTTGTGGTGGCCACACGTCGACATTTTAACGATGACTAAGGACTGTCGACGGCTGTCATCACCGCCAGGCGGTTAATGCAGCCGCGATTCCGCCGATCGCCGCTGAGGATGGTCTCCCACGTAAGGCTCCCTACGCCCCTGCGGATCATGTTTCGCCCTCCTTGGCGCTGGGCAGCCGAGCCATGCTCGCTCGTCCCTCACTGTCGAGTGCATGACGCATGTTCCAAGCCGTTCTTGCCCAGACGGGTACAGGGGCATGAATGACCAACTGAGTGACAGTCGATGCGCACGTCCACGGACGCAGGCGGACGACCAGAGATCATGTGCTCAGGCAGCTTGTTCGATCATCTGTAACCGACGAGTGGTCGATCTCCCCTCGTAATGAATGGGCCATTGATTCGATTCCGATAGGCGACTCACCTGCAACAAGGGCACCTCTCCTCAGGAGAGGCGCCCTTCGCCGTTGCTGGTCTCATTCCTAGTCTCATTCGCATCGAACGAGGCCATGCCCTCGCACTGCGCGGCGACCTGCACGAGTAGCGACGCCACATGGGTGTGCGTGCGGGTGACGCGGCCAGGGGTGTGGCCGGTTGCGGTCTGGTGTTGTGGTGTCGCGCTGATGATTGGTTGTGATCTTGGTGGGTGGTTGATGATGTCGGTTATGACGGGGCGAGTGCTGACATGGTCTGGTGGCGTGGTCGCGGTGGTTTCGGCCGTGGTGTTGGTGGTGTATTTCGTGGTGGCGGGGTTCCATCTGATTGACACGCTGGGTGTGATCGGTGCGGTGGTGGGGATCGCGGGGCTGGTGCTGGCGGTGTACGGGATTGTGCTCAGCCGCCACGCTGATGACGGTGAGGATGAGCGGCGGGACCCTCCCTCAGCTTCGCCGGGCCCGCGGGTTACACAGCGGGCGCGGGCTTCGGGGCACGGGCGGGTGTATCAGGCTGGCCGGGATCAAAAGAACAACGACAAGTGACCGCCATGCCTGAGGAGCCGTCCCAGACGCCCGACGAAAGACCGGGCGTACAGCAGGAGGCGGATGCCTCGGGACATGGGCGGGTTTATCAGGCCGGTCGGGATCAGACCATCAATGAGGTGGTGTTGCCGAAGGGGGCGTTGCGGCCGGTTACCGAGGTGGCAGCTCCGCCGGGGCTGGTGAACGTACCGGCGCATTCGCAGTTGTTTGTGGGGCGTGCGGGTGAGTTGGCCAGCCTGAAGGAGATCCTGGGGGATGCGGGCGCGGTGGTGGTGACTGCGGTGCATGGGCTGGGTGGGGTGGGTAAGTCGACGCTGGCCGCACAGCACGCCGCCCAGCAGGCCACACGGTTCAACCCTGTGTGGTGGATTACTGCTGACACTGGCACCGCGGTGCAAGCCGGGCTGGCGGGTTTGGCGGTGGCGTTGCAGCCGGAGTTGGGGGTGCTGCCGTTGGAGGCGCTGGAGGCGCGGGCGCTGGCTTGGTTGCAGGCGCATCGGGGGTGGTTGTTGGTGATGGATGACCTCACCGACCCCGAGGCGGCCGCCGTGGTGTTGGATCGGCCGATGGCCGGGCGGATTTTGGTGACCAGCCGGCTGGGTGAGGGCTGGCACCGTTTCGGCGCCCACATGCTGCACCTGGACGTGCTATCGCAAGATGAGGCGGTCGCGTTGCTGACCCGGATCGCTGGGCACGGTCGGTCCGGTGGGAGGTTGGAGGGGGCGGCTGAGCTGGTGGTCGAGCTGGGGTGTCTGCCGCTGGCGGTGGAGCAGGCCGGCGCGTATCTGCATCAGGCCCGGCTGTCTGCGGCCGCCTATTTGGACCTGCTGAACGCCAGTCCGGCGGTGATGTTTGACCGGGCTGCTCGTGGATCTGATGGTGAGCGGACCATCGCCCGGATCTGGCGGCATACCTTGGACCGGCTCACCACCACGCCGCTGGCTGGGAATTTGTTGAGGGTGTTGGCTTGGTATGCCTCCGAGCAGATCCCCCGCACCCTGCTGGACGGCTTCGCCGATGGCCCGGATCTGGTCGATGCGCTGGGGGAGCTGGCGGCCTACAACATGATCACCCTGGAAGAGGACGGTGCGGTGAGCTTGCACCGGCTGGTCCAGGCCGTCGCCCGCACCGCTGACCCCGCCGACCCCCACCGGCACGAACCCGACATCACCGCCGCCCTCAACCACGCAACTGGTCTACTGAACCGCGCCCTCCCCGGCGACACGCGGAATCCGGCTACCTGGCCGGTCTGGCGGGCGCTGCTGCCCCACATCGCTACCCTGGCAAGCAACACGTCCCCGGTCGTCGATACCGCCACCATCGCCCACCTGCTCAACGACACCGGGGCGTTCCTGTACGACCAAGGCGACCTCGCCCGCGCCACTACCTACTACCAGCGCGCTCTGGCCGCCTACCAGCGGGTGCTGGGGGCCGACCACCCCTCCACCCTGGCCTCCGGTAACAACCTGGCCAGCGCCTACAGGGCGGCGGGTGATCTGGGGCGGGCCATGCCGCTGTGTGTACAGACGTTGGCTGACCGCGTGCGGGTGCTGGGCGCCGACCACCCCGACACCTTGTCCTCCCGCAGTAATCTGGCCGACGCCTACCGGGCGGCGGGTGATGTGGGGCGGGCGCTCTTTCTGCACGAGCAGACGTTGGCTGACCGCGTGCGTGTGCTGGGCGCCGACCACCCCGACACCTTGTCCTCCCGCAACAATCTGGCCAGCGCTTACCAGGCGGCGGGTGATGTGGGGCGGGCGCTCTTTCTGCACGAGCAGACGTTGGCTGACCGCGTGCGTGTGCTGGGCGCCGACCACCCCGACACCTTGTCCTCCCGCAACAACTTGGCTTACGCCTACCGGGCGGCGGGTGATGTGGGGCGGGCGCTCTCCCTGTACGAGCAGACGTTGGCTGACCGCGTGCGGGTGCTCGGCACCGACCACCCCTCCACCCTTATCTCCCGCAACAACCTGGCTTACGCCTACCGGGCGGCGGGTGATGTGGGGCGGGCGCTCCCTCTGTACGAGCAGACGTTGGCTGACCGCGTGCGGGTGCTCGGCACCGACCACCCCTCCACCTTGATCACCCGCAATCACCTGGCCGGCGCCTACCAGGCGGCGGGTGATGTGGGGCGGGCGCTCTCCCTGTACGAGCAGACGTTGGCTGACCGCGTGCGGGTGCTCGGCACCGACCACCCCTCCACCCTTACCTCCCGCAACCACCTGGCCTACGCCTACCAGGTAGCGGGTGATCTGGCGCGGGCCATCCCTCTGTACGAGGCCACTCTGAACGACTGCGAGCGGGTGCTGGGAGCCGACCACCCGCTCACCCAGGTGGTGCGGAGGAACCTAGAGGCGACCCGGTAGGCTGCCTGCCCGCAGCCGTATACCTTCCCGGACGCTCAGGAGAGCAGAACGGACATTGGTGCCGTGGAGCCGCCAGGGCGCATGACGGTCGGAACAGTCGACAACCAACGACAGACGTCGTCAACCGTCAGCGCAGCTCAGGCATTTCTATTGGTAGCACCGCGGGTAGTCGTCAATCGTTCCAGAGTTCACGAACATCTGCGACTGTCGTGTGGGGGTGGTGACCAACTGCGTGACAATCGAAGCGTACGTCCGTGGACTCCCATGGACAGTTAGGGACGATATGGCCAGGTAGGCACTGGCTCAGCGCCTGGCTAGCATCTAGCTGATCTTCCCTCGTAATGAATAGGTCGTCGGTTCGATTCCGACAGGCGGCTCACCTGCGACCTGGGCGTCTCTCCCTCGGAGAGGCGCCCATCGTCATTCTGGTTCATTTTTGGTCTCATTTCGATCGCGGTGGTTGCGATTCTGGCACGCGGCTTCGAACTATCGGGAGTTTGGGCCGGTCGCGGCCGACCTGCCGCAACAACTGCTGCGGCTGCTGGGTGCCCGCTGGGACCAGGGCAAGCGACGATTCACCGCGCCGGGCGCGGCCACGCTGTGGCGGGTGCTGATCGCCCTGGTACGCCGACGAACTGGACGCGAAGGTGGGAGCGTGGCTGCGCGAGCACGTCTCTTGCGGGGAGGGCGGCTGGGCGATCGCGATGATGGCAAGGACCTCCATGGAAGCTGGGACGCCGATGGCCGGCTGGTGCTGTTCTCGGCGATGACCCACCGGACGGGCGCCGGGACGCCGTCGTGGTCAGGCAGATCTGGGTTCCTGAGGGCACGACCGAGACCGCCCAGGTCCGTGCGCTGCTGGAGGAAATGAACATCGCCGGGGCGCTGGTGACGGCCGACGCCTTTTGCACACCCAACGTGATCACGCGGTTTTCCTAGTAGAACGCAGGAGGGCGCACCTATCTGCTGACGATGAAGAAGAATCAGCCCGCCCTGCACAAGTAGTCAAGGCTCTGTGCGGCGGCACGTCGAGGACGGGCACAGCCAGACCATCCATGGGTACGGCCGTATCGAATCGCCCTGGCCAACCGACGCCACGCCCAAGACCCCGGCCGCTGCCGCTCCACACTCGGTTTCACGTGATCAAACCGGACAAGACGTAAGAACACCGGAGCCCTGCTGGACGGGTGGTGATCATCCGCCCGCGTGGCGTGATCTTGCTGCGGCGAGCAAGACACGCCTGAGCGCATCACAATGAGCGGTGCGCTCGGCACTGGCCAGGGACGTTCGAGCAGGATGCGGGCGGTGGAAAGGCCCACCGCCCGCATCCCGGCCGCAGCGATCTGCCTCCTCTACACGGCGGCTGCGACGCCGGGTGTGGCCGGGGCTATCGTGCTGGCCCGCTCGGAAGCAGGTGTTGGAGAACCCACTGGCCGCCGACGTCGTAGACATCGACCAGATCGCGGAAGCGCATGTACATCTCATGCTGCTCGTTCGGCATGACCTTGGTCGCGAGTTTCAGCTCCGGCTTCTGTGCCTTGATCGCGTCGACGACTGCGACGTTGCTGCTGAAGTTGACGTTGCGATCGTCGTCGCCCTGCTCGATCAGCGTCGGCGCCGTCCACGAGGGGAGGTTGGCGATCGCGGCATTGCCGGAGTTGCCGGCCATGTCCCAGGCGACCTTGAAGATGTCAGAGTTCCGTGAGACCCCGAGCGACGTCAGGTAGCCGCCGTAGGAGAGTCCGTAGATACCGACCTTCGCGGGATCGACCTGCGGCTGCGCGAGCAGGAATGCCGCGCCGCCCTGGATGTCCTGGTACTCGCTGGCGCTCGTGCCGCCGCGGCCTGGGGCCGTGCGCCATGCATTGCCGTACATGATGCCGCCCCGGTAGTCGACGGAGAGCACGACGCAGCCGTGGCTGGCGAAGTACTCGTTCTCCTCGTACAGGACGGTGTACGTGTCGTAGTAGTGGTAGCCCAACAGCATCTGCCGCGACGGACCGCCGTGCGGGAAGATCAGCGCGCAGCCCGTTGGATGGGTCGGCACGAACAGCTGCCCATGGACGGTCTGATGGTCCACCGACGAGGGGAACGTGACCGCCTTCGGCTCGACGAGCTGGTGCAGCGGGTAGGACTTTGGGAGGCCGGGGCCACCGCGGGAGCGTTTGCCCGCAGCGTCACTGATGTACACCGTCGGTGGGACGTTGTAGCTGCCCTCGGCATAGGCGAGCTTGCCGTCGGCGAGCGGCGCCGGAGCCCACTGGCTCGGGTGACCGCCGGTGTCGGCCTGCGGCGTGCCGCCGTGGAAGCCGACCGAGAACAGGTGCCGTCGGGCGATGTCGCCGATATTGGTGGCATAGATGATTGACTTGTGGTCAAGCGTGACCTGCGCTGTCTCGACCTCGCCGTCGCCGGGCGTCAGCAGCGTCGCGGTGCCACCGGAGACTGGCACTGAGTACAGGTGGCGCCAGCCGTCGACCTCCCACACGAACGCGAGCGTGCCGTCGTTGGACCACATCAGCTGGTCACCCGGTTGGCTCTCGAACGTCGGGTTCTCGTCGAGCGCGTAATAGCTCGAACCCAGCCCGGGCGAGGCCTGCCAGACCTGCCGCGGAGTCAGAGTGGCCGCGTCGGCGACCCAGATCGACCACGGTTGCCCTGAGATGGTGCGCCGGAACGCGATCTGCGTGCCGTCAGGCGACCACACCGGGTTCGCGTCGCTCGCACCGGTGTGGTCGATCGCCGTCGTCGTGTGCGTGTTCATGTCGAACACCTCGGTGCCGCCCGATCGCGAGTAGAGCAGCTTGGCACCGTCTGGCGAAAAGCGCAGGTTGGACGGGGAGCCGCTGGGCACCGTGAGTAGCGGCTCGGAGCGGCCGACACGCGTCAGACCGCCGCTGGGGTTCCAGGTCAGGGTGGCGCTCATGATGGTCGTGCCGTTGATCCACACGAGCATGCTGTCGTCGGGCGTGAACGCCGGCGCGAGCCCGTCGCCGAGCAGCTGTGGCTTCCCCCCGCGCGAGGAGACGACGAATACCTGCCGGTGCGGCGGGATGGGCGTCGAGGCTGGATTGAGGATCTCCCCGGCGCTGTTCGGCGAGCTGCCGCGTACATAGGCGACCGCGGCGCCGGTGCGCGACAGGGCGAGCTGAGAGAGCTCTTGCCCATCGTCGTTCGGGTAGTCGACGATCTTGCCCGAATTGCCTCCGACAGGCATGAAGTAGATCGCGCGATCATAGGCCTCGCGCGTGATGTAGGCGATCGAGTGGCCGTCGCCGGAAGGCTGGGGCCCGTAGGATATCGGCGCCTGCAGGATGTCTCCGACCGTGAACACATCGTTGGCGCGTGCCGGCGGCGGGGTCCAACGGCCAAATGAAGGCACGGGCTCGGTCAGCTGCTGGTCGGGGATCCCCGGGTAGCTGCGCACGAACGAAATCTGTTTCCCGCCGGGCGTCCAAGCCGGCGCGCTGTCGGTCCCGAATGACGGGTCGACGTAGCCGATCTTGTTCGTGTCGCTGTCGTAAACCGCGATGAAGCCGTGGTCTCCGCGTGGGTTTTCGAACGCCAGCTGCTTACTGTCGGGCGAGAACACGAGCTTGCCGACGGTGCCGCGAATCGTCAATAGCTGCTTGGGGTCGCTCCAATGCGCCCCCTTACGGGTCTCGCTCAAGATGCTCTTGGCGTCGTTGGACACCCATGCCGCCTGCTTGCCATCCGGAGACAGCACCGCCCCCGGCGGCGGGGCTGCCTCCGTGGCGTACGCGGCCGTCCCGACGGTGATCCCTGGTACCAGCGCGAGCCCGAGCAAGGGGGCCGCTGCTCCAGCTATCAGCATGTAAATGCGTTTCACCTAACCACTCCAAAATGCGAGTTGGACAAGAATGAAAAGGCGATTCGACAGATGATGCGGATTAGGGCCAGGTAGCGGATCCTTCCTGCTCGACGCACAGCAGGCAGCAATTCGGTATGGGACGCCTCCTGATGCTGTTTTGGCTGAGGGAAGACCGACTCCGCGACGCTCGCCTCCTCAGGCAACGCTGCCTGATGTGCAACTCCCGTAACTCATTTCCAGCGGGGCACCCTGGCGCATTGGAACACCGCAGCAATCTGACGTCAACGAACGTGGTCATCGTCGGTCAGACCGTGTGATCGCGATGTGTGATTCAGTAGACACTTACTGCTACTAATTAGGTGCCGCCCGTATTAAATGTTTTCCCATCTACCTTTTTCTGTACCGATCGTTTCTTCTGGCACACTGGTTTGCGTCCGCTATCGGCCATCGCGCCGCTTTCTTCGATGAACTCCGACAACGGACCTTCTCCCTTGTCGTGGACATCACCTCGAGGCCTGGATCACGAGTGGTCCGGGTGAGAGGAGTCCTGGTTGGGGACCTGCAAGCACCCCACGGCCTGGGTGCGCATCGGCCTGCCGCACGCCAGCCGCCTGGCGGTCATCCGCCGCGACGTCGCCGACCTGGCCGGACAGCCGCTCGGCAAGGAGATCGTGTTCGTGGCCACCAGCCGCGCCGACCTGACTGCGGCCGAGATCTCCGCCCACACCCGGCGGCGCTGGGGATCGAGAATCTGGAGCACCGGCCCGACATCGTCTGGCGCGAGGATGACCAGCAGGCCCACCGCGGCAACGGCCCCCGAGCCATGGCCACCCTGCCCAAGCTGGCCCTCGGCCTGTTCGCCGTCCACGGCCGTGCTGCGGGAGTCGTGGCGCCGAGGCGGGCGACCCCTGGTCGAAGCTGCGCACCAGCAGGCACGCCAGGGCCACCAGCAGCGCCGTTAGAGCGGTCTCAAACGTGGTCTCATTCCGACGCATGTAAGCCGGGATACACGTCTGTCCGCCGAGGTATGCCACCAGCTGTCTGAGCTGGCCGACGTACCTCGGCGGACGTTCCCGAACGGCTCCTACTGGAACTCGGGATGAATAGGTCGTCGGTTCGATTCCGACAGGCGGCTCTCAGACAAGAAGCCCTCGCCCAGTCACGGGTGTGGGCTTCTTGGATGACTGGGTGACTATGGCTCCGAGAAGATGTTGTCCATGGCCTTAGCCTCGGCGAGCAGGATGGGCCGGATCCGCTTCCGATACGCCCTTTCCGTTATTTAGTGGTCGATGGATTGGCGATCATGCGTTCGACCTGCTGCCGTAGGGGCATCCGTCGTGCCGCCCGTCACCAGGAGCCGGTGTGGGCATGGCGGCGTAGGGCGTTCTCGGTCGCTTCGTCGGCGGGGAAGAACAGTTCGATGGACAGTTCGGAGAGTGTGACGTCCATCGGGGTGCCGAAGGTGCTCATGGTGGTGATGAGGGATAGCTCCTGGCCGCCGGCCTCTAGCCGCCACGGTACGACGGGGTCATCGCCTTCCTCGGCCGACAGGTGGCCCCATGCCTGGCGTTCGGGGATGGCCGGCCAGGTCGCGATTTCGTGGGCGAGGGTGGCCAGGGTGGGGTCTTGGCTTCGGGCGACGGCCCGGTCCAGCTGCCACAGGAGGTAGGCGGACCACTGGGCGAAGTTTCTGGTCCGGGGAGCGAGACCGGCGGGGTGCAGTGCGGTGCGGAAGATGTTGGTCGGTACGCCGCGGACGTCTGCCGGGATGTCGGAGACGAGTTGGCGCGCGGCCTGGTTGGTGAGCTGGACGCTCCAGGTCCGGTCGATCACGGCGGCGGGGAAGGGGTCGTGCGCGTCGAGCAGGAGCTGGAGCGAACGCCGGACGCGGACCAGCGCCGGTTCGGTAAGCGATGTCTCGGGGTAACGCGGGGCGTAGCCGGCGGCCAGCAGCCAGTCGTTGCGTTCGCGGAGCGGCACGTCCAGATGCCGGGCGATGGTCAGCAGTAGTCCAGCGCTCGGTTTGGACTTGCCGAGCTCGACGAAGCTGAGATGACGGGGCGAGATGCCGATCTCGTGGGCCAGGTCCATCTGGCTGCGCCGGGCCAGGCCCCGGCGGCGGCGGATCAGGAGCCCGACGGCCGCGTGTGTCATGAGCCGGACGATAGCGAGACCGGTGGAGGAGAAACGAGTACCTGTCAGGTATTCGCTTTGCGGCATCTGGGGGCCGCACGATGGCCTGGTTTCTTACCAGTGAAGAGGAGTCGTGACATGCCGTTCTTCGGGGCTTCGGACGGAACCCGCCTGTTCTACGCGGAGGCGGGCCGGGCCGACGGTCGCACTTTCGTGTTCGCCCACGCCTGGGCCTTCAACAGTGGGATGTGGCATTACCAGATCCCTGAACTGCTGGCCGCCGGTATGCGGTGTGTCGTCTTCGACCGTCGCGGCCACGGGCGTTCCGACGTCCCCGGGCGAGGCTACGGCCTCGACCGCCTCGCCGACGACCTGGCGGATCTACTCGATCACTTGGGTCTGCGCGAGGTCGTGTTGGTCGGTCACTCACTGGGCGCCGCCGAGGCGGTCCGTTACCTGTCCCGGCACGGGGACGGACGGGTCGCGGGAGTCGTGCTGAGCGCGCCGACGACGCCGTTCCTCCTTCGTACGGACGACAACCCGGACGGTCCCGTCGAGGCGGCGGACTTCGCGGCGCTCCAGGAGGTCATGCGCCGGGACATCGGCGTCTTCGTCGAGGGCACCTCCCACGCCGACTACTTCGGACCTGCCTACGAGGTGTCCGCGGGGCTGGGCGACTGGACCCGCCGCCAGTTCTTCGACACGCCCCTCCAGGTGCTGCTGTCGACCAACGAAGTGGTCATCACGGCCGACCAGCGCGAGGAGCTGCAAAAGGTCCGGATGCCTGCGCTGGTGATCCAGGGTGACGCCGACCGCTCGGCGCCGATCGACCTGACCGGACGAAGGACCCACGCCCTGCTCCCCGACGCGAGGCTCGTGGTGTTCCAAGGCGCGGGACACGGCCTCTACATGAGCGACCCAGGCCGTTACAACGCCGAACTCCTCCGCTTCGCAGACACCCTGCCGGCGGAGGGCGATGCCCGCGGTGAGCAGGTTCAGCCAGTGAGCTGACCGGCCGAGCAGTGCAGGTAGGTCCGAACACGACCGACGGGTCACCATTCGGGCTTATTTTTCAACCCCCTGCTCAGCGCGCCGGCCCTTGGCACGGTTCGGCCAGAACGGACAACGGTGTTGTCCTGTATCTGCCGCCGCAGGCACCAGAGCAACGAGCTTGCCGTACACGAGACACCCTGGGGCTTGATCGCTCAGACAGGGTCCGATGAGTGACCAAGTGGGTGACAATCGGGCCGTACAGCCATGGACTCTTACGGACGATCAGAGACGGCCTGACCAGGCCGTGCGCCGTACGGTCAGCTCGTTCTCTTCTGGGCTGTGGCGTATGCGGTGCTGGCCGGACTCGCGGCCCTGCGGCCGCCAATGTACCTTGACCCATCGGAACCGAACCGGACCACGCCGAGCTGCTGAAGTCGGCGGTGAAGGCGCGGCTGGCCGCCGGCGGCCAGGTGACCGGCCCGGCCGTCACGGCACGATGCGGTCGGAGCTGTTGAAGCGTCTCGGTGATGCGGCCCTGTGGCCGTACCGACGCGACGTCGGCGCACAACGCGAGTGTCCGGTCAGTGACTGCCGCTGCCTGCTCGACCTCGCCCGCGTCGAGGTGAGCGTCGGCAAGCCACGTCAGGTACAGCGCCTTGTCCCGGTGTGTGTGTCGTCGTAGCGCGCCAGAGCGCGCGACCAGACCGGTAGAGCGCCTCTTCGGTCATCCCGAACGCGCGGGTGTGCAGGAGTCGATAGTGCTCGCTGATCTGCTCCACGTCCCCGCTGATATCGGCCGTACGAGTGCGGACAACCGATTCCACGTTCGCCTTGCTTGATGCCCGGGAAGACCTCGGTGTGCACCGCCGAGCTGCGGCGATGTCTGTCCGGGGACCGGTCCGTCGCGACCGTGGTGCTGGCGAGTGCGGCGCTGCTGCGTGACCGTCCGCGGGCTGACTCATCGGGCTTTCGGGTCAGTGGCGGCTGCCGCCCTGATCTGGCGGACCGCTTCGTCGATGCCGCCGTTCCAGGGGGTGCCGTGACCGGGGAGCAGCCAGGTCGCCTCGAGGTGGGTCAGCCGGCTGAGGGAGGCGAGGGCCTGTTCCGGGTCGTCGGTGAATGGGGCCGGCTGGGGGCCGCGCCGACCGGTCAGGACGTGGCGGGTGGTGAGGGCGTCGCCCGCGAAGACGGCGTCGGCGGCTGGGACGTGGATGGCGATGCTGCCAGGGGAGTGGCCGGGCATGCCGATGATGTGGGGTGCGCCTGGGAGGTCGAGGATGTCGCTGTCCGCCACCTCGGTCACCTCGGTGAGGTAGGTGGTGCGCAGGCCGCCTTTGCGGGCCGCGTACCCGAGGAAGCGGGCTGTCGCGCCGAGCTTCATGGGACCCCAGCTGGCCTTGGGTTTGGTCTCGCCGCGGGAGCGGGCGGCGTCGGCGCGGTGGACGTACACCGGGATGTTGTGGTCGCGGCGGAGGCGTTCGGCGAAGCCGAGGTGATCGGTGTCGCCGTGGGTGAGGACGACGCCGCGTATGTCGCTGACGGAACGGCCCAGTGCGGCCAGCTCGGCGGTCAGTTCGCGCCAGTGGCCTGCGAGTCCGGCGTCGATGACGGTGATGCCCTCGTCGGTCACGATCAGATGGACCGCGACGATGTCGTTGCCTATGCGGTGGAGGTGATTGCCGAGCTTCATGACTGTGCCTTTCCTTCGGGGAGGTCGGTATCGATGGCTACGATACATAGCCATCATGGCTACGGTCCATAGCTATGATGAACGTGACACCACCGCCGGCCGGAGGAGCACGGATGCCGACGCCTGAACGGACTTCGCTCGCGGACATCGTCGGAGCAGCCCGGGACATCGTGGAGAAGGAGGGGCTCGCAAACCTGACCATGCAGGCGGTCGCCGTTCGCGTCGGCGTGCGGGCGCCGTCGCTCTACAAGCGGGTACGCAATCGCGACGACCTTGTCCGGCTGGTCACCGATGCCGCCGTCCGCGATCTGGGCGAGCAGCTTGACGCGGTGGCGGTCAGCGGGGACGCCCGCGAGGATCTGGGGAAGCTGTGCCGGGCGTTCCGGGCGTTCGCGCACGCGTACCCGGCCGGCTACCGCCTGATCTTCGCCGCGAGGTCCGAGGCGAGCAGGCCGGACGTCGGCGCGCTCGCCGCGTCGGCGGCTTCCGTTCTGCGGGTTGCCACGGAACTGGCCGGGCCCGGGGAGGCGCTCGAGGCGGCGCGGATGATCACGGCCTGGGCGCACGGCTTCGTCAGCATGGAGCTGGCGGACGCGTTCAATCTGGGCGGGGATGTCGAGCGCGCCTTCGAGTACGGGATCGCTCGGCTCGCGGACTCGCTTGCGAAGGCGTGAGTATCCGGGTGGCTCCGGCCATTTTCCAGCGAACGAAACTGGTCAACGACAACGACAACATCACCTCGGTCCGTGAGGATCATGTCGGGAAGCTGGTCGCCCCCTTGACCCGTACATCAAGGAACAGGCGACCATCTGCACTCTGCGCAGCCCTCGGCCTGTGAGTCACACGCACGGATCAGTGGCCCCGCGAGTGACCAACTGAGTGGCAATCGGCGCGTACGTCGACGGACCCTCGTGGACACCACGGGTTCACATGCGCCGCCACTCACCGTGGAGTCGTTTCCGGCTGCTCCGTGCCCTCTAGCAGCATCCGGATATCGTCGGTGAATCCCGCCGCGTCGGTCAGATCGAAGGCCACACGCTGGAGCAGGAACCCGTGCAGCAGGCCCAGCACCACCCGCGCGCCACGCTCCGGTTCCGCGGTGGGCGGAACGGCGCCTGCCGCCTGACCACGGCGTAGCGCATCGGCGATGCTGCGGCGTACGGACTCGAAGCCTTCGACGGCGTGAGTGCGCACGGTGTCGTTCCGCAGCAGTTCCGACCACGTCTGCACGGCGCAGCGCAGCAGTTCCTCGACCGGTACCGCGTGTCCCGCGGCATCGGTGACGGTTTCGGCGCTCAGCGCCTCAAGTGATGCCGCCACCAGGTCGGCGACGGAGGTGGCGGAGGTGCCGGCGGCCAGCCGCTCGACCGGTTCGAAGATCAGCCGGAACGCGTCTCCGGCGATGGCAAGGATGATCTCCTCCTTGCTCGCGAAGTAGCGGTACGGCGCCCCGGCCGAGATGCCGGCCTCGGTGGCGATGTCGGGCATCGAGGTTTGGTGGAAACCGTCGCGGGAGAAGCAGCGACGTGCCGCCGCCACGATCTCCGCGCGCTTGGCCTCGCGGCGCTCGGGTGTGATGCGCGGCATGGCCGACCCTCCTTCAACGTGAATGACCATTTACCTTGACGGGCAACGCTCGTGGTCCTAGCGTAAAAGTGAAAGGTCATTCACGGATGAGGAACTCGCGATGAACGCGAAACTGCGTGTAGCCGCCTGCGTCTACGAGCACACCGAGGCACTGTTCGACGGCCGCGTCGTGATCGAGGGGGCGGACGCCACCTTTCAGACGGCCTCGCTGGTGTCGGACATCTTCCGGCGCACCGTCGAGAGGTGCTACGACGTCTCCGAGTACGGCCTGACCTACTTCCTGCGCACCTTCGACCTTGAGGACTCGCCGTTCCTGGCGCTGCCGATCTTCCCGAACCGCAACTTCCGGCACTCGTCCGTCTTCGTGAACACAGCAGCGGGGATCGAGCGGCCGCAGGACCTCGCGGGTAAGACGATCGGCGAGTTCGCGCTGTTCGGGCACGACCCGGGGGTGTGGATCAAGGGCATCCTCGCCGACGAGTACGGCGTGACTCCCGACCAGTGCCACTGGGTCATCGGGGGCACCGACCGTCCCATCCCCGCGTTCGACTGGATCCCGCAGCCGGTGCCGGAAGGGGTGGACGTGCGGCACGCGGCCGACGGCGAGACCCTGGCCGCCATGCTCGAATCCGGCGAGATCGACGCGCTCATCTCGGTCGACGTGCCCCGGTCCCTGCTGAACGACTCGACGAAGGTCGCCCGGCTCTTCCCCGACTACGAGACCGTGGAGCGCGACTACTACCGGCGTACCGGGATCTTCCCGCAAATGCACATCGTCGCAGTCCCCCGGGAGTTGGCAACGCGGACCGATCTGATGAAGGCGATCTACCGAGCCTTCTGCGAGGCCAAGGACATCGTCCAGCGGAAGTATCGCCACGGTGCGCTGAAGCAGCACATGAGCGTCGTTACCCCCTGGTTCAGCAAGCACTTCGAGGAGAATCGGGAGCTCCTGGGGGAGGACTGGTGGCCCTACGGCCTCACCGCGAACCGCAAAGCAGTCGACACGTTCCTGCGTTACCACTACGAACAGGGCCTCTCGAAGCGGCTGCTGACCAGCGAGGACATTTTCGTCCCCGCGCTCCTCGACACCTGATCGGCACGAACGCCAGGTTGGGTCGCCGGCACCGATCCACTCGGATCTTTGTGCGAAAGTCTGCACCCAGCCACGATCCACCTGCCGCCCGCACCCGCGCCGGGACGCGACCCACACTCAAATCCGGGGAGGCGGACTAATACCGCTGCGCGTACCAGGTCGGCGGCTCGCCGAACATGCTTTTGAAGTCGCGGATGAAGTGGCCCTGGTCGGCGTAGCCGAGGTCCGCCGCCAGCGCGGCCCAGTCGATCGCCCCGCCGGCGGCCATGCGTGCGGTCACCTCGTGCAGGCGGTAGCGGCGGATCACCCACTTGGGCCCGATGCCGACGTACTCCGCGAACAGCCGTTGCAGCCCCCGCATACTCATCCCCAGCTCGCCCGCGAGGCGTTCGACCCTGGTCACGGCCTTGTCCTTGGCGATCAGCTCGACCGCGGCCACCGCCTGGCGCACCCGGGGGTCGTCGTCCCGCAGGTGTTTCAGCAGGAACGCATCCACGGTCGGCACGTCGAGCGTCGTGGGCAGGTCCGGGCCGAACACCTCGGTCGCCGGGACGACGCGGTCGGTGATCGTCGAGACCGAGGCACCGAGGAATGGGCGGAAGCAGCCCGGCCGGAACGCGACGCCGAAGACGTGGTCGCGGCCCTCGAGGACCTTGATCTGGTAGCCGCTGCATACGCCGTTGACGTCCGCGCGGCCGCCGCCGAACGACAGGTGCACGTTCGGGTACGGCACGATCTTCTGCCGGTAGGGCTCGGCGTAGTCCCAGCGAGCCTCCCAGTAATGATCCACCCATGGCGCGAGCGCCGGCGACGGGCCGTGGAACGCGTGGCGCTGATACCTGGTCCACACACTCCGCAGCTCACGAACGTCCCGCCCCACACGGCAGAGTGTATGTCGCCTTTGTTCAATACCCCTCCGGCCTGCGCCGCCTAGCGTCGCCGCCATGTCACATCTGTCCAACGCGGCCGAGGCCATGGCCGCGGTCGCCCGCACCATCACCGACGACCAGCTCGCCAACAAGACTCCGTGCGCGGAGTACGACGTGCGGGCACTGGTCAACCACCTCCTGTTCTGGGGCCCGTCGCTCGCCGGCGCCGGCCGCAAGGAGTCCGTTCCGCAGCCGGCGGCCGCCGAGTCCGATGTGGACCTGGCGGCCGGCGACTGGTGCGGCCGCCTGCTCGCCCTGCTGGACGACATCACGTCGTCGTGGGCGCCGCCGAGCGCCTGGGAGGGGGAGACGAGCATGGGCACGCCGCACATGCTGCCCGCGCCCGTCATGGGCGACATGATCGTCGGCGAGCTGGCCGTGCACGGCTGGGACCTGGCGGTCGCGACCGGGCAGCGGCTGGAACTGCCCGCCGACCTGCTGGCGCATCTGCACGACACGGTGTTCGCCGGCGTGGAGCAGGGGCGGGAGATGGGCATGTACGGCCCGGAGGTCGCGGTGCCGGCCGACGCACCCACCTTGCACCGCATCCTCGGCCTGACCGGCCGTGATCCTGCCTGGGCGTAGTCTCCGAACCTCGACCTTGACAGACATAGAAACGTCAGAAGGTCGCTGCGGGAATCGGGCTGACTCGCGCACGAGGAACTTGCTAACGCTGGTGCTGACAACACCTGAGTGTGGACTGTGCACAGGGTGAACAGGCAGGTCAGCGGTCAGATCTCGACGCCCGTGGACATGCTCAGCTTCAGTCGTAATGAATAGGACGTCGGTTCGATTCCGACAGGTGGCTCACCTGTGACAAGGGCGTCTCTCCCTCGGAGAGGCGCCTATCGTCGTTCTGGTTCATTTTTGGTCTTGTTCACTGTCGGAGGGCGTAAGGCCCATAGTTCCATGGGCGACGTTGCGCAATCAGTGGTGCTTCTCGGCTGAGGCGGGTGGGGTCTACGCAGGCATCACGTGGTGTCTGGTGTGCCCGTGCCTGACCATCCGAGCGCCGTATATGGAAGGTCGTGGCCGTTGTCCAAAGCCGTCCCCAAGTGGCCGCTGACGAAGACGCTTAGGGAAATCCTGGCAGACTCCATCGCTTCGAGCGCCTCTCTCGGATGATGTCCGTTAACGCGTCCTCGTCACTCCGAAGCGATCAGGTCACGCCCCGTACGGCCTCGGTGGTCGTCCCAAACGTGGTCTCGTCCCGATCCGCGTCGGCCGGGCGGACGACCTTGACCGCTCGCAGAGGTATCGCTCAGTGCCGGTCAGTAGCGCTGCCCGTCGTAAGGTCGTTGGCCGATATGTGCACCGTACGGGGACGCCTGTCCGGGATAGGGCGGTAGGCGCGTGAAGTGGGTGGCCGATGAGCGGCTCCACAACAATGCGACGCTGATCAGCCCGATGACCACGGTTACCAGATCCATCAGCACCGCCGCTACATTGACCGCGGTCACCTTGCCGCTGCTGCTCATGAAGAAACCGATAGTGCTGAACACGCTGGCGAAGGCGACGATGGACAAGACGGTTCCAGTGATCCGGGCCCAATTCCGTCCGGCTCGGAACTTGACGGCGATCCAGGTCCATACCCCGGCCTCAGCAAGGGTTCCCACGCCGCCAACGACCACGCCGGCGGTCGTGCCCACGCCGGCGCCGACACCCACGGCCATCAGCACACGCATGACGGCATCAACCACCACCATGGCGGCGCCCACCAGCGACAAGGCGAATGCGGCACGCACACTCGGCGGGAGGGCGACAGGACCCGGCGCCGGGAAAGAGCGTGGCGGGGTGTTGGGCCACGGGGGCCCGGTGTGGCGTTTCGTGTGGATGGCCGACGTTGTACTGACACCTGGTACCGGCCCGGCCGTGGGTGTCGCGGGCTGAGGCCACGGCGGGGACGGGGTGTCGGTGGTCTGGCGGCATTCTTGGATGACTTCGGCAGGGGTGGGGCGCCGTCTGGGGTCTTTGCTCAGGCAGGCGGCGGTGATGGTGCGGATCGGTTCGGGGCAGCCGTCGAGGTTGGGTTCTTGTTCCACGATCCTGCGGATCACGATCGGTGCTGATCCGCCGCCGAAGGCCAGTTCGCCGGTGACGGCGAAGTTGGCCACGAGGCCAAGTGCGAAGACGTCGGCCGCGGGGGTGACTGTCTTCCCGTCGATGTATTCCGGTGCCATGTAGGCGGGTGTGCCGGGTTGGATTCCGGTGCCAGTGATCGACGTGACATCGACGGCGCGTGCGATGCCGAAGTCGATGACTTTGGGACCCTCGGCGGTGAGGATGATGTTGGAGGGCTTGAGGTCACGGTGGATCACACCGGCGGCGTGGATGGACTGCAAGGCTTCGGCCACTTTGGCGACGAGACTCAGCGTCGCCTCGACCGAGAGAGGTCCGTGTTCGGTGACCGCGTACTGCAGCGAAGGGCCGGGAATGTAGGCGGTGGCCAGCCATGGTTCGCCGGCCTGGATGTCGGCGTCGATCACCGGGGCGGTGTAGAGCCCCTGCACCCGCCTGGCCGTGGTCACCTCGAATTCGAAACGTTTCCGAAAAGCCGGGTCGGCCGCGTACTCCCGGTGTACGACCTTGACCGCCACCGCACTGCCGGCCAGCGTATGAGCCAAATAGACGCGGCCCATCCCGCCCTCGCCCAAGACCGCGTCCAGCCGATAAGGCCCCACCTCGGTCGGGTCACCCGCCCCAAGCCCACGGCGTGGCGGTGGCGCGGTCGGCCACCCCACCTGCCCGATGGCGGGCGGTACCTCAGACGGGCTGTGGGGTGGCTGCGACATGCGGCTGTTTACCTCGCATCGTCCGGTCAGCTCAGGAAGCGCCGCAAAAGGGATGAGCGGCACCGCTGTGCACCAATGTACAGATGAGCACCTACCGATGCCTGGGATCATGCGGCGATATTCACACCGAAGAGATCACCCGCCGGGATGCGAGAGACTGCGGGCATGGTGCGGGCACGTGGGTACGGTTTTGGACAAACACGTAGGTCAGGACGATGGTAAAGGCCTCTTCCGGTCGCGGAAGGGACCTTTTGCTGCCGAGTGGGTGACCGGCTGGGTGACTACGCCAGGTACCCAGGCGCCGATGGGAAGACGTCCCAGGCAACGCGGGACGGATCATCTACGGCGATCCAACCTCCAGTTGGAGGAGGAAGTCCTCCTTCGGCTTCCGCGAAATCGTGATCCGTACGGTGGCCCCGGGTCCGGCTTTGGTCCGGACGGCGAAGATGCAACTCGCGCCGTCCGGCGTGATCTGAGCCGGGAACACTGCGGCCACCGAACGGTTCGTCTGCAGCCAGGTGCGGATGTAGGTGATCTGTGTGGACTGCAATCTCGCGCCCTGGCCGCAGAACATCCGGCACCCCGAGAACGTCCGGCGTACCCGGCTGGCTTTGAGTTTCTGCTCGTCTTTCAAGGTGAACCCGGAGGGCGCTCCCAGGGCCGCGGCGACGCGCTTGTTGGCATCGTAGGTGGGGTCCTGACGGGCGTAGACGAGCGCCGCACCGGCCCCTATGAGGATGAGCACTGCCGCGGCGGCCACCGCGATCAGTACGGCCGGTCTGCGCCGTGCCAGGATCGGCGCAGGATGCGGAGGAACCGGTGGGGCGTAATACGCATGTGGTGGTGGCTCGGTTGCCGTCACCGCGGCGGGTGCGGGCGGGGAGAGCGGCGGCGGGGCGGGGGTGATGCGGGTCAGCATCGCGCGGAGGTCGTCGGCGGTCGGACGTCGCGCCGGGTCTTTGCGGAGGAGGGCGCTGATGACTGGCGCGAGCGGACCCGCGGCGGTCATCGGTGCCGGATCGTCGGTGGCGACGGCGACCAGGACGGCTCCGGTGGTCGCGCCCTCGAACGGAGGACGGCCCTCGACGGCCGTGTACAAAGTCGCTCCCAGCGCCCACAGGTCGCAGGCGCCGGTGACGGTCTGGCCGCGGACCTGTTCGGGGGCCATGAACGCGGGCGTGCCCAGCAGTGCGCCCGAGCGGGTGAGAGTGGCTTCTCCGTCGACCACGGCGATGCCGAAGTCGGTCAGCAGGACGCGGTCGCCTTCCAGGAGCACGTTGGCCGGTTTGAGGTCCCGGTGAACGATCCCTGCCCGATGTGCGGCGGTCAGCGCCTCCAGGATCTGCAGGCCGAGGGCGGCGGCGCGGTCCGGTGAGATCGGCCCCTGCTCGGCGAGCGTCATGGCCAGGGAGCGGCCGGGCACCAACTCCATGATGATCCACGGCTGCCCGTCGTCGCCGATGACCAGGTCGTGGACGCCGACGATGCCGGGGTGGCGCAGCCGGGCGGCCGCGCGTGCCTCCCGGTCCAGGCGCGCCGTCCACGTGGCGCGCTGCTCGCTGTCCAGGTCGTCGGGCAACCGCAGTTCCTTGACGGCCACCTGCCGGCCGAGCCGCTCATCGTGCGCACGCCAGACCGTGCCCATGCCGCCCCGCCCCAGCGGTTCGATCAGCCGGTACCTTCCCAGCAGCACACGCCCAAGATCCTCAGCCACGTCAGGAACGTAGACCAACCACCGGCGCGTCCTCAAACAAACATTTCAGTCCCTATGCGGGCTGGGCCTGGGCCGATGGTGGGGGGCGGTAGCGTCGCCTCCCCGCAGGTGCCCTGACCGAGAGGTTTCTTCGGCTCCTCAGTCCGGCTGGCCGGATATCGCGGCCAGCAGCCCCTCGAAATCCTCCGAGCACGGCCCGCACGCGCGCAGGTGCGCGGCGATACCCGGGTAGCGCTGTTCTGCCCCAGCGTCCTGCGCCACCAGCTCGACGTAGGCGTGGAGGAGGGCCATTGCCTCGTCGCACCCCACGTCGCGTGGGTCGGTGTGCAGGAAGCGCTCCAGTTCAGCCCAGCCGTTCATGAGCGCCTCGCCAGGTCGTTGTCCACATGACCGTACGCGGTGGCCAACAGCGCGTCGGCCGCATCCTGCTCCGCCCCGCCACTGGTGAGCGTCCGCAGCCACTCCCTTGACTCAACGTCGGCGGAGGCGCGGGTGGCCGACATCTCATCCACGGCGCGCTCCGGCGTCGCCCATGTCTTTCATGGTAGCCACGACCCGCGAGCGGAGGATCCGCAGGTAAGACGCCGCGCGGCGGCGTCGCCAACAGGACATGACCAACTCGCTGGACGGCAGTACCCCCATCGGGAGGGAGAGAACCAGAGATGTGCCGTGTCAAGGTCCGGCGTCCGCGCCGCCGACCTCCATCTGCGTACGCCGTCAAGTCACACGCTTCCGTACTGATCCGGAGCGGCGGTCGTCGATCGATTGACCCCTGAGCGATCAAGCTCCATGGCGAGAGGAATCATCATGGCGAACGTGTCAGGTATTCCGGCATCACTGGAACGAGCCGGCAGTCGGATCTCGGTAGCCGGTCGGCTGGTGAGCCGATATGGACTGGTCGTGGTCCTGGCGTGGATCGGTGCGGGCAAGTACGTCAAAATGGAAAGCCGAGTACTGATTGAGCACAGCCCCCTGCTGAGCTGGATTTACGATTTCCTCAGTTATGGGACGGTTGCAAATTTGCTGGGCAGTATGGAAATCATCGCCGCGGCGTTGATCGCAGTTCACCGGCTCTGGCCCAGGGTCTCTGCCATAGGCAGCGCTCTCGCGGTCGTACTGTTCCTGGGAACGCTGAGCTTCCTGTTCACCACCCCAGGGGTCATAGACACCTTCGCCGACGGGTTCCCAGTACTGTCGGCTCAGCCCGGGCAGTTCCTCCTCAAGGACCTCGTGTTGATCGGCGTGGCGCTATGGACCCTGGGCGACTCACTTGAGGCCGCCCGGAGGGCGCATGCCGCCGGTTCCACGCCGTGTTCGTCCGGGCGTGTGTACCAGGATGAGTGACCGACCAGGCGACAGTGGATGCGCACGTCCACCGACGCAGAGACGATCCCGGGTAGACCGTCCGATCAACGGGCGTTCCCTGCCGCCGTCGTCACTCCGCGGTGTCGTGCTGGTGTGGCCGGGTGGTCCGGGCCGGTGGCCGGAGCAGCATCCACCGGTGGCCGAACGGGTCGACGATCACTGAGCCGCGGCCGTAGGGCTGGTCGGTCGGCTCCCGCTCCACCGAGGCGCCGTTGCTCCGGGCCCGTTCGGTCGTGGCGTCGACGTCGTCGACCTCCAGGTGGAGTGTGTGGCTGAACGTCGTGGGGGATTCGGGGGCACGTACGGGCACGTCGGGCCAGAGATCGGAGGGTTCGGCGAACATCAGCACCGCGTCGCCGATGCCCACCTCGGCGTGGCCGATGGTGCCGTCCGCGTTGACGTAGAGCTCGCCCCGGCGCTGGGCGCCGAATACCTCGACGTACCAGTCCATGGCGCGCCGGGCGTCGGACACGACGATGTAGGGGGTCAGCGCCGGCGGCCGGGCGGGCTCGTGCTCGACCGGGGTCGTGGCGGTCTGCTGGGACATGGTTCCTCCTGGGTGTGCGAGGACCTCGCGGGTCAGCCGCTGCCGCAGGCGCCCGGCGAAGTCGGGGTCCGGATCGACCGGCGTGATGGGCTCGCGCAGAGCCTCGAACGGATCCGTCATCGCGAGCCCTCCTCTCCCTCGTAGATCCGGCGGAACGCGGCACGGGCCCGTACCAGCAGTGCCTCGGTGGCGTGCACGGTACGGTCCAGGTGCTGGGCCACCTCGGGCACCGGTAGTCCGTCGAGGTAGCGCAGGGTGAGCGCGGCCCGGTGGTGCGCGCCGAGACGGTCGAGCACCTCGCGGGCCCGGATCCGGTCGACGGTCGTGTCCCACGGGTCGTCGACGCGCGCCGGCTCGGCGTCCAGCAGGCGCAACCCGCGTTGCTCCCGCTCGACCCGCCGCCAGTGGTCGGCGAGCTTGTGCCGGGCGACCCCGATCAGCCACGGGATCGACGGATCGGGCGCGCCCGGCTTGCGGACCGCGTGCACGGCGGCCAGGAACGACTCGGCCGTGAGGTCCTCGGCCAGGCCGGTGTCGCCGCAGCGGGCCAGCAGGTAGCCATAGACGTGCGGCAGCGCATCGTCGTACAGCTTCAGCAGCCCGAACGCCGGGTCGGGCCGCACCTGCGGGTGCGTCACACTTTCATCGTCGTTCGTGCGGCCGACGCTCCGACGGGCCAGTGCCGAACTTTTTGCGGACGGCGACGATCTGTATTCGGGTCGAAACGTGACCGGCCGTGCCGCGGGGCCGCGTAACCCGGGATGGATGCCCGATATTCACCACGAGCTTGCCGCGGTCGGCTTCACAGACATTATTGTCTCTCTATCTGACCGCGCGGGATTACCCAGTGAGAGCAGGCGATGGAAGCACCAGACGTCTCCGCGAGGATCAATGAAGCCGTTCAGCGGGCGCAGCTTGGTGCTCATCGGGCGACCTATCCGGCGGCGCTGATGTCTCCGGGGCGGTTGAAGGCGGGCGGCGTGGTGGCGGGCGTGGCGGTGCTGGTGGCGCTGCTCGGCCTGGCCACGGGCATCATCTTCCTCACGATCCTTGGGTTGATCTTCGCGGTCGTCTTCGGCATCCGGTTCGGGCGGCTGGCGCTGATGAACCGGCAGAAGGAAGGCCAGCAACTCCTGTTCTTCGATCAGGGGCTGGTCTGCGTCGGCGTCGGCGGGCAGGTCCACGTACGGCGGTGGGACTCCACCACCGTCTACCAGAACACGGTCAGGCACTACCGCAACGGCGTCTATGTCCGCACCAGCTACTCGTACCGGCTGATCGACCCCTCCGGCCAGACCCTCGGGCTCGCCGGCGGGTTCCATCGGCCCGAAGAATGGGGTCAGGCCATTCAGCAGGCCGTGACCGACGCCCAGCTTCCGCGCGCCGTCGCCACGATTCAGGGCGGAGGGGCGCTGACGTTCGGCGACATCTCCCTCAACAGGGACACGGTGTGGGCCTCGGGGAAGTCCGTCCCGTGGGCGCGGATCCAGGAGATCAAGGTCAAGGACGGCCGCGTCTCACTGCGCGTCGAAGGCAAGTGGCTGGCGCTGACCACGACCATGGTGCGGTCGATCCCCAACTTCTTCGTCTTCTACGCCCTGGCCGAACGCCTGCGCCCGTCCGCCGCCGGCATGAACTAGCGCCGCCCACGGCGGGAACGCCACCGGGCCCGAGCGGCGCCGCCGGACGGCCGCCGGTCCGTTCCGCCACGGGCTCAGCCGGGCGCCGGGCCGTCGTCGAGGGGGCGTTGCACTGCGTCCAGCGCCGCGAACAGGTCCTCGAAGGTCCGGAGCGACCCGACCGCGGCCTCGTACTCGGCGATGCGGCCCCGGTACGCGGCGATGATCGTCTCCCACTCGCGCCGCAGGTCACCCGGGGCGATGACCAGGAGCGAGTCGTACATCCCGCACTCACAGCCGACGGTGAGGTCGACGAGGACGTCTCCGGGTTCGAGCACCGAGGAGGGCGTGGGGCGGTGTTCGCCGCGCAGCGCGTCGACGAGCCGACTCTGGGAGCCGCCCACGCCGAACACGTTCAGGCTGCCGGTGACATCCCGGAGGATCTCGGAGGTGAGGGAGTTCAACTCACCCAGATGCCGGACGGGGAAGAGAGCGGCCTCGTGCTCGTGCGCCCGCTGCCACGGAGTCGCGGCGGGCCCGAGCGAGACCCTGGGGACGGCGAACCCCTGGTCGCGGTCCGGCCACGCGAGTTCGTCGGCCTCGATCCGGTACTCCCAGGAGACCAGGTCGAAATCCTGCCGCCGCAGATGGCGGATCGCGGCGTCGCGGTCCCAGGTCGGGATCGCGAAACGACGCCGTCTCGCGGTGAAGGCCCCGGCCAGTCCGGTGTAGACGGCGACCTCCTCCCGGTTCCAGTTGTTCACGCCGTACCGGAGAAAGGGATTGCGGGCCGGATCCGGGGAGTACTCCAGCTCGTGCAGGCCGGACCAGTGGACTTCGACCACGCCTTCCCCGAACTCCGACAGCAGCCGCGCCGTCGTGACGCCGTCCGCGTACGCGAGTTCGAAGTCCAGCCGCGCCATGCCCGACAGGGTAGATCGACCGGACCGTCGGCCGTCAGGGCCTCGGCATGCCTCCGTGCGGACTCTCGACGACCAGCGGAACCGAGCCGGCCGCCAGGTACGGATGGCCGGGGAAGTGGTCGACGTGCAGGTGGCCGCCGTCCTCCATGGCGGCCATGTCACGGAGGTTGTCGGCGAGCACGGCACGCGCCTCGGCGTCACCGTCGATCAGCAGAGTGCTCTGTGAGACGTCGACCCGGACGCCCGGACCGGCCGTGCCGACGACCCGTACGGCCGTAACCGCGCGGCCTTCCGGCGACGTGGGGGAGCAGGCGAACGATCCCTCGCCTGCGGCCACCGCGGCCGCGAGCCGCGTGAGCTCGGCCGCCGTCGCGACGAGACACAGTTCGCGGCTGTTCGGATAGGACAGGATCTCCATCGGCGTTCCTCGGTTGGGGTCCGTGGCGATCGCGCCGGCGGGTCGGGCGCGTGCCGATCCTGCCGTCGTCGGAGGGGTCCTCTACGCTCACCCGCCATGGACCCCTCCGAAACGCCTACCGGCAGCGGGCTGTTCCGGCATACGGCGCGGGAGCGTACGTGGGAACCCGCCGCGCCCATCGACCGGGACTCCGCGGAGGCCGTCGAGCGGCACATCCAGCGGCACTTCGGGAAGATCGCCTTCGTGTGGCACGAGATGATCTCAGACCTCGTCCACATCGACGTGCACGTGGTCGAGCCGACCCCCGAGCGGCCGTTCTTCACCCTCGTCACCTCCGGCATGAGCGACCTGCCCATGACGGTGCCGGATGGCGTCGGCCCGTATGCCGAGCTTCTCATCTGCCTGCCCCCGGACTGGCCCTTCAGCGCCGACGGCCAGAACGAGGACGAGAAGGCGTACTGGCCGATCCGGCTGCTGAAGATGGTGGCGCGCCTGCCGCACGAGTACGACACGTGGATCGGGGTCTGGCACTCGGTGCCCAACGGCGATCCGGCCGAACCGTACGCGGACGGTACCCCGTTCGCCGGTGTCCTCGTCGCGCCGATGATCAATCATCCCGAGGAGGCGCGCACCATCACGACCGCGGAGGGGAGGCAGATCTCGCTGCTCGCCCTCGTACCGCTGCACCCCGCCGAGATCGATCTGAAGGTGACCGAGGGCACCCAGGCGCTGCTCGACGCGTTCGACCGGATCACGGTGAACGAGCTGTTCGACCCGGCGCGGCCGAGCAGCGTCTAGGCGAGGAGTTCGCGCAGGGCCCTGGCGACCTCGGCAGGGGCCTCCTCGGCCATGAAGTGGCCGTACGTCACGGAGGAGTGTCGCAGGTCGGAAGCCCAGGCGCGCCAGAGGGCGACCGCGTCGTAGCCCAGGGCCGCGCCCCAGTCCTGCTGGAGCACGGTCACCGGCATCTCCAGCCGCCGCCCGGCCGCGCGGTCGTCCGCGTCGTGCCGTACGTCGATGCCGGCGGAGGCGCGGTAGTCGGCGACGATGGAGACTACGGCGGCACGGCAGGCGTCCAGGTACGCGGCGCGGACGTCGGCGGGGATCGCCGTACGGTCCAGGGCCCAGATGTCGAGGAAGTGGCCGAAGAACGCGTCCGCGCTCGCGGCGATCATCTGCTCCGGCAGACCGGGCGGCTGGGCCATCAGGAACAGGTGGAAGCCCACCGCGGCCGTCGTGCCGTGCATGACCTCCCACATGTCCAGCGTCGGCAGGACGTCCAGGCAGGCCAGGTGGGAGATCGCGTCGGGATGGTCCAGGCCCGCGCGGAACGCGACCAGGGCGCCCCGATCGTGCCCGGCGAGCGCGAAACGTTCGTGTCCCAGGGCCCGGGCCAGGGCGACGACGTCGGCGGCCATCGTGCGTTTCGCGTACGTCATCTCGTCGTCGGCGGCCGGCTTGTCGCTCGCCCCGTACCCGCGCAGGTCGGGGCAGATCACCGTGTGGTCCGCGGCGAGGTCCGTCGCGACGTGCCGCCACATCAGGTGGGTCTGCGGGAAGCCGTGCAGCAGCACGATGGGGCTGCCGGTGCCGCCGACGGCGGTGTTCAGGGACACGCCGTCGGCGACGGGGACGCGGCGGTAGTCGAAGCCGGGGATGGCAGGCGGCATGGTGCCGTCCTTTCCGTACGGTGGAGGAACGAGAACACCAGGCAGCCTGCCGGGCGCGAATGAGCATCCGGTCAGCGCGACGGAAGAGGGGATGGGGCGGGTGCGGTTCGGGGTGCTGGGGCCGGTGGCGGCGTGGGACGCCGACGGGGCCGCGGTCGACCTGAAGGGGCCGCGGCACCGCGCGGTGCTGGCCCGGCTGATCATCGCTCGCCGCCGCGTCGTTCCGGTCTCCCGCCTGGTCGACGACCTGTGGATCGATCCGCCCGACGGTGCGGTGAGCGCCGTACGGACCTTCGTCGGGGCGCTGCGCCGCGCGCTGGAGCCGGGGCGACCGCCTCGCGCGCCCGCCCGGCTGCTGGTCACCGAGGGACCCGGGTACGCGCTGCGGGCCGATGACGTGGACGCCTGGCGCTTCGAGCGGGCCGTCGCCGCCAAGCGAGCGCCGGAGGAGACCCTCACCCGGCTGACCGAGGCGCTCGGATGGTGGCGCGGACCCGCGTACGCGGAGTTCACCGACCAGGACTGGGCACGGGCGGAGCGGACCCGGCTGACGGAGCTGCGGCTGCACGCGGTCGAACGCCAGGCGGAGGCGCGGCTCGCCCTCGGTGTCGCCGGCGAGGCCGTGCCCGACCTGGACGCGCACGTGGCCGAACACCCGTGGCGCGAGGAGGGCTGGCGGCTGCTCGCCCTCGCCCTGTACCGGACCGGCCGCCAGGCGGACGCCCTCGCGGTGCTGCGCCGTGCGCGGGAGACCTTGGCGGACGGGCTCGGGCTGGATCCGGGCCCCGGCCTGCGCCGCCTGGAGGCCGACATCCTCACCCAGGATCGGCGCCTCGACACGCCGGTGACCGCGGCGGCCCGGCTGTGGACCGACGCGACCGCCGCCTATGACCGTACGGTCGCGGCGGGCGCCCGCGCCCGGATCGAGTCCACCGTCGGGCTGATGCGGAACCTCGCGGTGACCGGGGGCGGCGGTCTGGAGGCGGCCCGGACGCACCGCATGGCGGCGATCGCCGCGGCCGAGGAGTTCGGCGACCCGGCACTCACCGCGCGGGTGATCGGCGCGTACGACGTTCCGGCGATCTGGACGCGCAGCGACGACCCGCGGCAGGCGGCGGAGATCGTCGCGGCGGCCGAGCGTACGCTCGCCGCCCTGCCCGCGGACGCGCCGGCGGCGCGCGCCCGCCTGCTGGCCACCGTCGCGCTGGAGATGCGCGGCACCCGCTCCCCGCGGGGCCCGGAGGCCGCACGCGAGGCGGAGGCGCTCGCTCGCCGCCTGGACGACCCGGCGCTGCTGGCGTTCGCGCTCAACGGCACGTTCATGCAGTCCTGTACGCGGGCGGGGCTCGCCCGGAGCAGGGACGCGATCGGCGTCGAGCTGGTCGAACTGGCCGCGCGGCACGGACTAGTGACCTACGAGGTGCTCGGGCATCTGATCCGGATCCAGGCACGCGCCGCGCTGGCCGACTTCGCGACGGCCGATGAGCACGCGACCGCCGTGGACCGCCTGGCCGCGCGGCACGAGTTGCCCCTCGTCGGGGTGTTCACGCAGTGGTACGCGGCGCTGCGGCCGGCCGCCGAGGGCCGGGCGTCGGCCGAGGACGCCTACCGCGCCGCCGCCGTACGCCTGGAGGGCGCGGGGATGCCCGGCGTCGAGCAGGGGCTGCTGCCGCTGGCGCTGCTGTGCCTGCGGCTCGGCCCGGAAGCCGAGGTCGACCCCGACGCGGACTGGGGACCGTACCGGCCGTGGGTCGAGCCCCTCGCCCTGCTGCGGTCGGGACGCCGCGCCGACGCCCGTGCGGCACTGCGCGCGCTGGACGAACCCCCTGCGGACCTGACGTACGATGCGCTGTGCTGCCTGGAGGCCGAGGCCGCGCTCGAACTCGGCGACCGGGCGGTGCTGGAGCGGACCTACCTACGCCTCCGGCCGGCCGCGGGCGAACTCGCGGGCGCGGGCACGGGCCTGTTCACCGCCGGTCCGGTCGATCGCTGGCTCGACGCGATCTCCGCCGCGCTGCGCGGCTGAGAGGGAACCCGGCCGGGGCGACGGCTTCCGGTCTCATCGGTCGATCATGCGGATGCCATGGTCGCCGTATCGGGCTCCTTGGGCTCCGGTGGTGGGGATGGCGGCGTCGATGGCACTGAGGTCGGCCGCGGTCAGGTGCAGGTCGAGGGCGGCCAGGTTGTCGCGCAGGTGGGGGCGGCGTGAGCTGCCGGGGATGGGGATGACGTCGCTGCCGCGGGTGAGGAGCCAGGCGAGGGCGACTTGGGCGGAGGTGGCGCCCTTGGCGGCGGCGAGTCGGGTGATGGCGTCGACGATGGCCAGATTGGCCTTGAGGTCGTCGCCGTTGTAGCGGGGGGCGGTGGCGCGGAAGTCGCCGCGGTCGTAGCGGGTGGTGGCGCGGACGGCTCCGGTGAGCAGGCCGCGGCCGAGTGGGCTGTAGGCGATCAGGGCGGCGCCGAGGTCCCGGAGCGTGGGCAAGATGTCGTTTTCGACATGGCGTTCCCACAGCGAGTACTCGGTCTGGACGGCGCTGATCGGGTGGATGGCGTGGGCGCGGCGGAGGGTGGCGGCGGAGACTTCGGACAGGCCGATGCGGCCCACTTTGCCCTGGGCGACCAGGTCGGCCAGGGCGCCGACCGATTCCTCGACGGGGACGGCGGGGTCGATGCGGGCGAGGTAGTACACGTCGATGTGGTCGGTGCGAAGCCGGCGCAGGGACGCCTCGCAGGCGCGGCGCAGATCGTCGGGTGAGCCGGCGGAGACCAGGCCTTCGGCGGTGCGCCGGACGCCCGTCTTGGTGGCCAACACGACGCGGTCGCGGTGCGGGGCGAGGGTCTGGCCGAGAAGTTCCTCGTTCGCGCCGTCGCCGTAGAAGTCGCCGGTATCGAAGAGGGTGACGCCAGACTCGAGGGCTTCCAGCAGGGTGGCCGCAGCCTCGTGCGGATCGGCGGGGCCGTAGGTGCCGGTCATGCTCATGCAGCCGAGGCCGAGCCGGGAGACTTCGGGGCCGACGGGCTTGAGAGTGGTGGTGTGCATCGTTTCCTCCGTCATACTTCCAGGGCCGCGCGGAGGAACTCGAGGATTTCCGCCTGGGCGACCTCGGCCTGTGGTTCCACGCCTGGCAGGGCGAGGAACGCGTGCCGCGCTTCCGGATACTCGGTGAGCCGCACGGATGTCCCGGCCGCCCGCAGGCGCTCGGCGTAGTGGCGGCCGTGATCGGCGAGCGCGTCCTGGGTCGGCACCACGAGCAGCGCGGGGGAGAGCCCGCTCAGGTCGTCCGCGTACAGCGGCGAGAATGCGCGGGCGTCGGTTCCCGGCGGGACGGCGAGCCGCCGCAACAACCGCAGCTGCGGCATGGCGCGGGTCGGGCTGTATGCGTACTCGGTCATCGAGGGATAGTCGTGCATCGTCTCGGTCACCTCGACTGCGGGGTTGACCAGCACCTGCGCCTTGAGCCGCACGCCGGCCTCCCGGGCCCGGATGGCCGTCAGGGCGCAGATCAGCGCGCCGAAGCTCTCCCCGAAGACAGCCGTGCGCGTCGGGTCGATGCCCCACTGCTCGGCATGCCGCATCACGTGCTGGAGTACATCCCAGCCGTCGTCGGCGGCGTTTGGGAGCGGGTTGTCCGGGGCGACGAGGCGGTGCTCGACCGAGACGACGAGCGCGGGCAGCCGGGCGGCGAGGCGACTGTTGGTCCAGTCGCACTGCACCGCCGTGCCCACGAAACCGCCTCCGTGCACATGGACCACGAGTGGCAGGTCGTCGGTCCGGGCGGCGGCCTCGCCGTCGCCCGTCGACACCGGCCGGTACACCCGGACCGGAAGGTCGCGGCCCGGCAGCGCGACGTCCCGCCACTCAATCGTGGCCCCAGGGTCCGGATCCCCGAGGATCGCCCGCGCCGCGTTGGACGCCCGCCAGCCGTTCTCCGCAGCGCGGTAGGCGATCAGTTCCTCTGTCGTTATCGCCGAGAAGTCCGGCTCCGGCGGCCGCTCCACAGCAGCGGTCTCGCTCATGTCTTCATCTCTCCTTCTCTGTCTTCCCTCTCCCGGCCGGGCTTCTCAGCCAGCATGTCGTCCTATTATGCACGCAGTGCGTGCAACGGCAAGTGCATAGGATAGTTTGAGCCCGGACGAGAGGGGCGAGATGGCAGGCCGAAGGCGTTGGTCTACAGAGGAGATCCTGAACACCGCGGCGGATTTGCTGCGCACGAACGACGCCGAGTCGTTCAGCGTGCGCAAGCTCGCCGCAGTGCTCGGGACCGACTCCTCCAGCCTCTACCGGCACTTCCGCAACAAAACCGAGCTGCTGCGCGCGGTCGCCGACCGGATCCTCGCGGCCGCGATGGACGGCTACCGCCCCGCGGACGACTGGAAGCAGCGCATCACCGCCACAGCCCTGCGCCTGCGAGAGGCCTTCGGCCAGCACCCCCAACTCGCCGCGATCTGGGGACGCTACGGGTCCGGCGGCACCGGTTCCCGGCTGGTCATGGAGGAGGTGCTACAGGCTCTGCGGGCCTCGGGCCTGCCCGATGAGGAGATTCCGCCTCGCTACCACCGGATCGTGATCCTCCTCGTCGCGCTGATCGCCTCCGAGGCCGGTGTCGGCACCCTCACCCCCGGCGAGTACGAACAGGGCATGGAGCAGTTCCGTGTCGCGGTCCTCGGCGCCGACCCCGACCGCTTCCCCGCCCTGGCCCACTTCGCCCGCGAGATCCGCCCCATCGGGGCCGACCGCCGCGCCGCATTCGAAGAGATCCTCGCCGCCCACCTCGCCCGGATCGAGGCCGCGATTCCCTGACGCGCCCTGCTCGGCCTTCTGGTGGCGCCGCGGCCCACCGGGGTGTACGGCGTCTCATCAATGACTCAGGAAAAATTTGGTTGCCTCGCCGAGACGAGTCCTTAAGATGGAGAACTAGAAAGCACGGACAAGGAAGGAGCACACGATGACGTACGAACCCGGCGCCAAGGCGGCCGAGTGTCCGTGTGCTTCTCCGAGTGACGCGGACGAGCCCGAACGGACCTCTGGATAGCGACGTTCAGTCCTGATTCAGAGGCCGCCGGAGGAGACGTCCCCAGCGGTCTTTTCTTATCTCTTCATGCCCTCATGCGGGCACGGATATTGACAACTCCACAGCGGAGAACATCGGCTCGTGAGACACCCGCTCACGAGCACTTGGGCCGATGGTGAAACGGAATCATGCCTCGCTTGCACCGAGGAGTTCCTGGGTTCGAATCCCGGTTGGTCCACGAGTCGCCGCCCGTCGCGGCGACATTCGACGGAACGTAGCCCAGCTTGGTAGGGCGCCGCCCCCGGGAGGCGGAGGTCGCAGGTTCGAATCCTGCCGTTCCGACGTGAGCGCCGTAAGCATAACGGGTGATGCACCGGGCTCTTACCCCGGGTAACAGAGTTCGAGTCTCTGACGGCGTACTCAGGAGAGGTGCCAGAGTCAGGCTTATCGGGCACTCCTGCTAAGGGTGTGAGGCCATTCGCCTCCGTGGGTTCGAATCCCACCCTCTCCGCGTTGAGGAAGGCGTCCGGCTGGACGAGGAGCGCTCCCGGAAAGGGCGTCGGCGGTGGAAACGCCGTCTCGGGGTTCGAGTCCCCGGCCTTCCGCCGCACGGCCGGTATTCGCCGGGCCGTGTTTCCTGCCCCGTTGGTCGACGCAGGTGAAGACACCGGACTCTCAATCCGGAGATCGCGGGTTCGAATCCCGCACGGGGTGCGCTGGGCGCAGTAGGCAAATCGGGTACAGCCGCCGGACCTTCACTCCGGTGTTTGCGGGTTCGAGTCCCGTCTGCGCTGCGTTGGAAGAACGTCGCGTTGAAAGAACAAAGAACAGGGTCGTGCGGAGCAGTGGAGTGCTCACCTGCCTGTCACGCAGGGGACCGCGGGTTCGAGTCCCGTCACGACCGCCACGCCGGGCCACCGCGGTTCCGGCGTACGCAGGGCGCGGTTCTCGCGGGTGCGGGCGACGGTTTGCAACGCCGATCGGGATCCGGGTTCGACTCCCGGCCGCGTCTCCGGAAGGGCCCGATGTTCTCCGCTGTGGAGCCGTTCATCGCGAGTAGCCTCGACGGCAGCGGGTCACGGGACCCTGGTCGCGCCGAGGAGAGCATGATGAGCAGCTCATCTGTCCCGCCGTACCGGCTGAACCCGGCCGGCGGCAGCCCGCACGCCGACAACGCCCGGCTGCTCGCGCACGGTCCCGTCGCCCCGGTGCTGCTCCCCGGGCAGGTCGAGGGCATGGCGGTGCTCGGGCACGAGGCGCTGAAGGACTTCCTCTCCCGAGCCGACGTCGCCAAGGACGCCCGGCACTTCGCCGCGCTGCGCGACGGCCGGATCGACGCCGGCTGGCCGCTACGGACCTTCGCCACGGTACGGGGCATGACCACGGCCGACGGCGCCGACCACCGGCGGCTCCGCTCGCTGGTGAGCAAGGCGTTCACGGCCCGGCGGGTGGAGCTGCTGCGTCCGCGGGTCGAGGCGATGACGGCCGGCCTGCTCGACGGTCTCGAGCGCGCCGCCGAAGACGGAGTCGTCGACCTGATCCGGCACTTCGCGCTGCCGCTGCCGATCGGGGTCATCGGCGAGCTGCTCGGGATCGACGACGAGTATCGCGACACGCTGCACCGCCTGTCCGACCGGGTGGTGGCCACGGACGCCGGCCCGGAGGAGGTCATGACCGCCAACCGGGAGATGGCGGCCCTCCTGGGCGCGGTCGCCGCCGCCCGCGCGGAGCGACCCGGCGACGACCTCACCAGCGCGCTGATCGCCACGCGCGACGAGGGCGGCGACCGGCTCAGCCAGGAAGAGCTCATCGGCACCCTGCTCCTGATGGTCGTCGCCGGGCACGAGACGACGCTGGCCCTGATCGCCAACGCGGTCCGCGCCCTGTGCGCTCACCGGGACCAGCTCGACCTGGTCACGAGCGGCGAGGCGGGCTGGTCCGACGCGGTCGAGGAGACCCTGCGCTGGGACGCGCCCGTCAGCTTCTTCCCCTTCCGCTACGCGGTCCGCGACCTGACGGTCGACGGCACGGTGATTCCCCAGGGCACTCCCGTCCTGGCGGGCTATTCGGCCGCGGGTCGCGACCCGGCCGCGCACGGCCCGGACGCCGATCGCTTCGATGTGACCCGGCCCCGCCGCCCGGACGCCGTGCGGCATCTCTCCCTGGGACACGGCGCGCACTTCTGCCTCGGCGCCCCGTTGGCCCGCATGGAGGCCACGATCGCGCTGGAGCGGCTGTTCACCCGCTTCCCGCACCTCGACGTGGTCGGCACGGATCTTCCCTACCGCTCCAGTTTCGTGGGCAACAGCGTGCGCGCCCTTCCGGTACGCCTGTGAGCCCTCCCGCCTGCTCAGGCCAGGTGAGAGGCCTCGCGGGCGGCCATGACCTTGCCGACGTTCGCCTCGGCCCAGTCGATGACGGCCCGGATCGGGGTCTGCAGGGACATGCCGAGCGGGGTCAGGGTGTACTCCACGCGCGGCGGGACCTCGGCGAACACCTCGCGGGTGACGAGGCCGTCGCGCTCCATCGCGCGCAGAGTCTGGGTGAGGACCTTCGGGGTCACACCGCCGGCCGTCCGGCGCAGCTCGGTGAACCGCCGTGGCCCGTCGCGCAGGGCGATCACGACCAGCACGGTCCACCGGTCGCCGATGCGGTCGAGCACCAGCCGCGTGGGGCAGTTCGGGTCGAAGGCGTCTCCCCGCTCGATGGTATCCATCAGGTATCAATAGCACTTTGAAGTAACCGATATCCAGTGGATACCGTCGCGTTCCTGACGGAAGACATCCAGGGAAGGGCGACGTCATGAGGATTCTGCTGATCGGCGCCACCGGCATGATCGGGAGCCGGATCGCCGCCGAGGCGCGTGGGCGGGGGCACACGGTCACCGGCGTCACGCGCAGCGGTGCCGACGGCACCACGGCCGGTGACGCCAATGACGCTCCGGCGATCGCCGCGCTCGCCGCGGGCCACGACGCGGTCGTGCTCTCGGTCACGCCCGGCGAGGACGGGATGCTCGGCACCGGGCGCGCGGTGTTCGAGGCGCTGCGCACCGCGGGCGTACGCCGGCTGGTGGTCGTCGGGGGAGCGGGCAGTCTGGAGGTCGCGCCCGGCGTGCGGCTCGTGGACGGCCCCGACTTCCCTCCCGCCTGGAAGGACGGGGCGCTGGCGCAGGCCGCGCTGCTGGACCTGATGCGTGCGGAGGCCGGAGACCTCGACTGGACCTATGTGTCCCCGGCGGCCGAGATCGCGCCCGGCGAGCGTACGGGGAACCACCGCCGGGGCGGCGACACGCTGCTCACCGACGCCGAGGGCCGGAGCCGGATCAGCGCGGAGGACTACGCGGACGGGCTCGTGACCGAACTGGAGAAGGGTGAGGCGGTCCGCCGCCGCATCACCTTCGCGTACTGAGGAAGACGCGCGACGGCCCGGCGGCGCGAGGCCGCCGGGCCGTCGTGGCGTGTCCGCGGCAGCGTCAGTGACGCGCCGCCTCGAACTGGTCGATGATCTTGCCGAGCTGGGCGAACTTCTCGGTATAGGCCACCGGGTGCGCGCCCGGGGCCGTCGGCGGACGGTTCGGGTCCTGGTACTGGTCACCGAGGTTGGAGAACATCGCGATGATGTAGGTCCGGCCGCCCCTGCCGGGCAGCGCCTTCACGATGCCCGCGTCCGAGGCCGAGTTGCCCACCAGACCGGTCTTGTGGCCGTACGTCACCTGGGCGGCCAGGTTGCACGGCCGTACGTCACGGCCGTACGCGTCGCCGCCGACCGTGGTCGTGCCGTCGGCCGCGATCCACCGCGAGGCGGTGAGCTGGGGGATGCCCGGCGCAGGGTAGTCCGCGCCGCACCAGCTCGTGGTCGACAGCACGTCGTTGTACCCCTGCTGGAGCAACTCGCTCTTGAAGAACTGCCGCGAGGACGGGCTCAGGGCGTCGGCGGTGACCGGCGTCCCGTTCGGCGTGGTCCACAGCCGCCCCCGCGCCCCATTGATGATCATGAGGAGCTTGGCGGTGTCCAGCGAGGTCATGGTCACCGGGTTGGACCAGTGCCCGCCGTTCTCCGGGTTGGTCTCCTTCAGCTGCATCGTCTCCAGGCCCAGGTCCTGGAACGTCTGGTTGAGCCCGTCGACCGCATTGTGATCCCAGAGCAGCTTGACCAGCGCGCACGACGCGGCGTTGGACGACCAGGTGATCGAGGCGTCGATGTAGTCGCGGATCGTGTCGCTCGTGGCGTCGCCGCAGAGCGAGCTGATCGTTGTCGGCTGGTAGGCGTAGGTGTCGTCGAGCTTGACCGTGCCCTGGTCGACGAGCCGGAGCACGCCGAAGACGACCATCAGCTTCAGCACGGACGCGGGATAGGGCTCCATGAAGTCGAGCGGAGCGTTCTCCCGGCCCGGGACGATGTCGATGGTGCCCTGGGCGTGATTGGTGTACCAACCGGCGTCATCCCATTGACGCCAGCGAACGGCGTCGGTGTGGTAATTCGCGTCCACCGGCACGACGATTCCGTGCGGATACTGCGGGCTCATCAGCACGGTTCCGGAGGAAACCGGCCGGCCATGTGAGTCGAGTTCGATGACGGTCGTGTCGATCTGCGGCTGCTGGACGATCGGCTGCGGGTCCGTCGCGAGTGCGGCGAAACGCTTCGCGCGCTGCGCGGGTGTGGCCGCGTCCTTGTCCACCGACTGCGCCGTCATGGCGCGGGCCTGCGCCGACGCCGTCGGCGGCGCCAGATCGAGGACCTGCTCGAAGTGCAGCTGGTCCATGGTCTGCTGCAGCTTCTGGGCGATGCCGCCCGCGGAGCGGTCCGGTTGTCCGGCGGCCTGCGCCGGCTCGACGAGCGTACCCAGCAATGCCGTCGCCGCGGCCATGCCGACGAAAGCGCGAGTACCGATTCCCCTGATTTTCACAATGCGACCTTAGCCGGGGTAAAGGCTTCGAGCGTGGCAATTGCCGAACGAGGCGCGGAGCGCAGGGACAATCCGAGAATTGCGCAGGGCCGACGATGTCGCGCGCCGTGCCGGCGGTCCGGAGCCGACGTCCCTTATCCGCCCGGCTCGCCCTCGCCGCCGGCGTCGGTGAGGCGGTCGGCGATCCGTACGAGCATGGCGCGCTCGGGCTCGCCGAGCCGGTCGATGAGGTACTCGCGCACGGCGGCGGCGTGTACGGGCCGCGCCCGCGCCAGCAGGTCACGGCCGTCCGGGGTGAGCACGACGACCACGCCGGTCGGCCCCTTCTCCCGGTGGACGATGCCTCGTGCGGCCATCCGCGTCAGCTGGTGGGACATGCGGCTCTTCGCCCAGCCCAGCGCGTCGGCCAGCGCCTGCTGCCCGAGCCGGCCCTCGCCCAGCTCCTCGAGCCGGGACAGGAGGCCGTACTCCGAGCCCGACAGACCGGTGACGGCGGTCAGCTCCGCGCCGACGCGGCGCGTGACGTGGTGGCCCAGGGTCTTGCACGCCTGCCACACCTGGAGCTCGTCGGGTCTGAGCGGGTCCACGCGACCCAGCCTAGTTGTCACGACAACCCTCCGCGGGCGATCGGATCGGCGCGGTGCCCGCGCCGTACGGTGGGAGGAACACGAGCGGAAAGAGTCTCGGGAAGCATGTCGAGGACCCGCACTCCGCTCCGACTGATCGGTGAGAGGCGGCCGAGGGAGGCCGTCGCGAGACCAGCGAGGAGCGAAGACCCATGAAGTACATGATCATGATCTACAACCGCCCGCGGTTCCTGGAGGACCTCTCCGAGGCCGAGCGCACGGAGCTGTTCGGCGAGGTCGACGCGATCATCAAGGAGCTCACCGAGTCCGGCGAGCTGCTCGGCACCGAGGCGCTGGCCGAGCCGGCCGCCACCAAGACCGTACGCGTGCGCGACGGCGTCCCGGCGATCACCGACGGGCCGTTCATCGAGGCCAAGGAGCAGTTCGCCGGCTACCTGCTGGTCGACCTGACGAGCGAGGAACGCGCCCTCGACATCGCGGCGCGCTGGCCGGACGCCAAGCTGTTCGCGATGGAGGTCCGCCAGGTCATCTGACGGACAGCGGAAAAACCGGGTCGCGGACGGGAACAAACGCATCCGCCCCTCTTGTTACACTCGACGTGGCCGGTGCGTCTGGTGTCCCCCGGGCCTAACCATTGCCTTCACGGAATACCGTTCGGCTGGAGCCGTGTTGTGCCTTTCGCCGTGAGGCGACCCGCGCACCGGTACACCAACGTCGAAGACCCCGTCAGGTTCCTGGCGGGGTCTTCGCGTTGGCGGCGCCGGCGTTGGCGGCGCCGGTCAGATCACGTCCCACGGCACGGCTTCGTACGTCCGCATCAGCGTCTTCATGAACCCCTCGTCCACCGGCAGCCGCACGTCGTCCACGCGGTCGACCGCGGCCACCCCGTGGGTGTTGGTGACGAACACCGAGGTGTACGACGGCAGGTCGGCCACGCGCACCGGGCCGCGCCGCGACGGCACGCCCTCGCCGGGCAGGGCGCGTTCGAGCAGCAGCATGGTGATGCCGTCGAGGGCCGGCGCGTCGGGCCACACCACCGACGTGCCGTCATAGCAGCCCAGATTGGTGATCGCCCCCTCGGAGACCACCCCGCCCGGGCCGACGAGCAGGGCGTCGTCGAAGCCCGCACTCCGCGCGAGGCGCCCGTAGTAACGCTGCCCGAACCCCCCGAGGTGCTTCACGTGCGCGACGGGACGCTGGTACGGCGCGGTCCGCAGGCTCTGCGGCGAACGCGGAGTATCGGCCGGTGGACGCACGGAGACCAGGAGGGACGGCTCGGCGGCCCCCTCGGGCCAGAACCCGGTGACCCGTACGGACGCGTCCCGGGTGTCACCGAGAGCGTGGCGGATGCGCGAGCGCACCAGCGCGGGATCCAGCCCGCCGCCGAACAGCTCCCGCTGTGCCGCGTCGAGCCGGGCCAGGTGGAGGTCCAGCCCGCGCGTCCGGCCCTCACGGACCTGCATCGCGGTGAAGTGCCCGTAGTTCACGAGTGCGAAGTGGCTCAGCTCGGCCGCTGTCGCGGGATGACCGTCGATCTCGATCCGCACGACCTCCACGGTAGCGGGCGCCACCTCCGGGCACCCGCCGCGTCAGATGGGGAGGTCGATGACCGGCCGGGCGCGTATCTCGTCGAAGTAGTCGTCCCACTCCGGGCTCTGGAGCATCTCCGGTAGGCCGGGATCCCGGTAGGCGGTGGCGAGGGGAAGCCAGGACAAGAACGCGCCGTAACCGCCGCAGGCCGCCTCGCCGCCGTCTCCGCCGACCGCCACGGCCGGGTCGGACGTGATCTCGGGGCGGTAGGTGTCGTGGGCGACCGACAGGCCGAACAGGTTCGGGCGCAGATGAGGACCGTCCTTCGCCTCGTACGACGTGACGTCGCCGGGAGGATGGTCGCCCCAGTGGAACAGGGTGGGCGCGCCGCCGCCGCAGGCGTACTCCCACTCATCGGGGGTCGGAAGGCGGGCGCCGATCTCCGCCAGGGCCGCCGGGACGTCGCCCGGCGCGGTGTCCTCGAAGACGGCCGGTTCGACGCCGACGAGCAGCGACGGCACCCGGACCGTACGCGCCGGGCCGGTGACGCTCGCGACGTGCGCCGCCGGATCCGGGTCGAAGCCGAACTCCTCCACACTCCCCGCGTACGAGGCGGCCTCCTCGGCGGTGAGCGCGAGCCGCGCCGGGTCGAAGCCGAGGCGCACACCGCCGGCCGGCGCCGGTACCAGGGCGTAGCGGACCCCGGCCCGTTCGAAGAGCGCCTGGCGGCGGCTGCCGGAGATCCCGGTGACGGTCCGCAGCTCGGTGAACTCGACCCCGGCGACCTGTTCGGCGAGCCACCGGGCGGCGGACGTCGCCCACGCGTCGTCGGTCTCGGGATCGTCCCACTCATTCCGGTCGAACATCCACGACATGGTCGTCCAGCCTGGCAGAAGACGGGCCGGTGGCGGCACGCCGGAGCGGGTCTTGCGAGAATCGGGGCCGATGTACCGACTGATCTTCGCCCTCATCCTGCGCCGACTGCCCGCCGAGGCCGTCCACCGGCTGAGCTTTCGCGGCCTGCGCCTCCTCGCCACCGTGCCCTTCGCGCTCGCGCTGGTCCGTCGCCGGTACGGTCCGCGCGACCCCGCGCTGCGCGTCCGCGCGCTCGGGCTGGACTTCCCCAGCCCGCTCGGCCTGGCCGCCGGGTTCGACAAGGACGCCGAGGCGTACGAGGCGCTGGGCGCGTTCGGGTTCGGCTTCGTGGAGATCGGTACGGTCACGGCGCGGGCGCAGCCCGGCAACCCCCGCCCGCGCCTGTTCCGCCTGCCGAAGGACCGGGCGCTGATCAACCGGATGGGCTTCAACAACGACGGCGCGCGGGCCGCCGCGGACCGGCTCAAGGGCCGGCGCCGGGCCGTCGTCGGGGTCAACATCGGCAAGACCAAGGTCGTCCCGGAGGCCGAGGCCGTCGCCGACTACGTCGAGAGCACCGAGCGGCTGGCCGCGCTCGCCGACTACCTCGTCGTCAACGTCAGCTCGCCCAACACCCCCGGCCTGCGGAACCTCCAGGCCGTCGAGCACCTGCGGCCGCTGCTGGAGCAGGTGCGCCAGGCCGCGCGCCGGGTCACCCCCCGGCACGTGCCGCTGCTGGTGAAGATCGCGCCCGACCTCGCGGACGCCGACGTCGACGCCGTCGCCGACCTGGCCCTCGACCTCGGCCTCGACGGCATCATCGCGACCAACACCACGATCTCCCGTACGGGCCTGACCGACGCGCACGCCGACGAGACGGGCGGGCTGTCGGGCGCGCCGCTCCGGGCGCGCTCGCTGGAGGTGCTACGGCGCCTGCGCGAGCGCACCGGCGACCGGATCGTGCTGATCTCGGTCGGCGGAATCGAGACCGCCGACGACGCCTGGGAACGCCTCCAGGCCGGAGCGACCCTCGTCCAGGCCTACACGGGCCTGATCTACGGCGGACCGTCCTGGCCCCGCCGGATCAACCGTGACCTCGCCGCGCGGCTCCGCGCCGAGGCCTTGTCTCAGAGTCCCCGTCCGTAGCGAGGCGCCCGCGCGGCAGGGCGGGCGGCTCCGGAGGGCGACCCTCGCCCATGACTCGGTCGACAACTCGTCAAGTGTCTTGAACCCCTGGTCGGCGGGACATCACTCTTTCCTCTGAGGAGGAGCGGTGCCTGGACGAGGTGCTTCGGTTGCCGGTGCGTCGGCGCACGCCCGATACCGGCGCCTGCGGGCGGAGTACCGGCAGGAGCGGGTCCTCGCGCGCCTCGTGCTGGCGGGCGTCGCGGGCTCCATGACGGCCGGCGTCTTCGACTGGCTGACCGGTCTGGCCGCCGCCCTCGCGGCCCTCCTTCTGTACTCCTTCTACCTGCGGGTCAAGCCGGACCCGGTGACCCGCTGGCGGCGCGGCGCGGCGGCCGAGCGGCGCACCGGACGGCGGCTGGCGCGGCTGGACCCGGCCTACTTCCACGTCCTGCACGACCGGGCTCTGCCCATGACCGAGCGAAGCGAGGGAATCAAAAAACACGCCGCTGTGGTCACTCCCTCCGACGCAGGAGGACTCACGAAGGCCCACGCGAACCTCGACCACCTCGTCATCGGCCTGACCGGCGTGTACGCGATCGTCTCGCGGCGCTGGCCGGTCCTCACCCGGTTGCGCGCGGTGGACGAGCGGCTGTGGGTCGGACCGCGGCCGATGACGCGGCTGCTCGTCACGGCGAGAGATGCGGCGCGTACGGTCGCCGAGCGCCTGTCGGAGGACCTCGGGCACCGGGTCGACGTGCACGCGGTCGTCGCCGTGCACGGCGCGCGGCCGCCGCACACGGGTTTCGTGTTCGACGGCGTGACGGTGCAGCGGGCCGGGCGGACCCGCCGCTTCGTCGAACGCCGGCCGGCCGTGTACACCACGGCCCAGGTGACGGCGATCGCCGCGGCGGCGGAACGGATACTTCCCCCGATGATCGATGTGTGGGGAAAAACCAGCACGCTTCGTGACTGATGAGTACGCTCAGATACTGCCGGGGACCCACGCCCGTCGCGAGTGGCGCATGGGGTTCCCGGCGGTCTCTCGGCACAACAGGAACGACTCGCGTAGCTGGGGAGAAGGGGCATGGCGGGCCGCATCGTCGTCTTCGGTGCCACCGGCTACACCGGCGCCCTGACCGCGAGAGCGCTCGTCGCCCAGGGTGCGCGCCCGGTCCTCGCCGGGCGGAACCGCACGGCCCTGGCCGCGCTCGCGGACGAGCTCGGCGGCCTGGAGATCGCCTACGCCGACGCCGAGGAGCCGCGGTCCGTACGGGCCCTGGTCGAACGCGACGACGTCCTGGTCACGACGGTCGGACCGTTCCTGCGGTACGGGCACGCCGCCGTGGAGGCCGCGGTCGACGCGGGCGCGCACTACCTCGACTCCACCGGTGAGCCGCCCTTCATCCGTGAGGTCTTCGAGTCTTACGGGCCACGCGCGACGCGGTCGGCGCTGATCACCGCGTTCGGCTACGACTACGTCCCGGGCAACCTCGCCGCGGGCCTGGCCCTCGACCGCGTCGGCGACGACGGGTTCCGCGTCGACATCGGGTACTTCGTCGGCGGCGGCGACCTGTGGCGTGGCCTGACAGCGTCGAGCCTGCAGTCGGTCGCCGGCGTGGCCACCGCCCGGATGTACACCTTCCGCGGGCGGATCCACGAGGAACGCCGCCCGCGGGTGCGTGAGTTCCAGGTGGGGGGCCGGTCGCGGGTCGGCCTGTCGATCGGCGCCTCCGAGCACTTCGCGCTGCCCGCGTCCTACCCGGCGTTGTACGAGGTCAACGTCTATCTGGGCTGGTTCGGCCGCGCCACGAGGCTGGCCGCGCGAGGGCGGGTCGGCGCGTTCGGCGCGCGGGCCGCCCTCGCCACGCTGGCGCGCCTGGCGCGGCGCCGGAGCGGGAAGAGCACGCTGACGTCGCGCATCGTCGCGGTCGCCTATGACAGCGAGGGATCGTTGCTCACGGATGTGCACCTTTCCGGCGGTGATCCCTACGAGTTCACGGCCGGTGCCCTTTCTTGGGCCGCTTGTCAGGCCTCAAGGGGAATGGTGGAAACGGGAGCTATGGGGCCGGTAACCGCTTTCGGTCTTGCCGAACTCGAAGCGGGCTGTGCGATGGCGGGAATCGCGCGGGTCACCGGCTGACCGTCGCCCTCCCGGGCCTGTCGCGAGGCTCGCCGCCGAGGTGATCGGCCCGCCGCCGTGCGGCGTCTGAGAGGCGTCCGTCCTGGTCGGTGGCGCCTTTCCCCCTTGTCCGTACGGACCGCGCCCATGCGGGGCAAAACCGTCATAGGCCGATAAACGACGGCTTACCCATATAAAGAAACGCAATTTGCAGGCAGTTTCGGGTGGCGATCCGAATAAACTTCTATGGCTCTTCGGGAAAGTGTTGAAGATGGGGCGTAAAAGGTTTTAACTTCAGCGCCATGGAAGACCGGCTATTGGTCGAGGCACTGCGATCACGTGACCCCATCGCCATGGGTGCGGTCTACGACGACTACGCCGAAGGCCTCTACGGCTACTGCTGGTTCCAGCTGCGCAACGGCGACGCCGCGCAGGTGGCGTTCCGCGACACCCTCATGTGCGCCGAGGCGCACATCGGACGGCTGCGCAGTCCCGCGCGGTTCGGCCCGTGGCTCTACGCGCTCGCGCGGATCGAGTGCCGGCGGCGGCGGCCGGCCGGCCCGGTCCAGCCCGACCTGCCGGTGGCCCGGCACGACCAGGACGACGTCGACCTGCGGCTGATGGCGTGGCGCGCCGTCACCGGGCTGCCGTCGCTGAGCCGCGAGCTCCTCGACCTGCGGCACCGGCACGGCCTGACCGACTCCGACATCGCGCTCGTCGTCGGGCGGCGCACCAAGGAGGTCGGCGAGCTGCTGGGCCAGGCCGCCGTGCTGCTGGAGGCCGCGCTCATCGCGGAGATCCTCGCCCACGACGGCCTGGAGAGCTGCTCGCGGCGCTCGGCGCTCCTGCGCCCCCGCAAGGACGAGATCGACGACGATCTGCGCGAGGCGCTCGTCCGCCACTCGCTCGAATGCCCGCGGTGCGCCCGGCACCTGCCGGAGAACATCGCGCCGCGCAAGGTCTACGCCCTGCTGCCCCACGTGCCGTTGCCGCCCACGCTGCGCGGCCGGCTCATGAACTGCTTCACCGACCCCGAGCTGGCCGGTTACCGGCTGTTCGCGGCGGCGCGCGTGTCGCGCTTCGGGGCGCAGGGCTTCCCCCAGCAGCACGGCACGGGCCCGGGCGCCGCCCTGCGGCGCGCCTCGGAGGACGCCTCGCGCGGCTGGCCGCGGGCGCTCACCGCCGCGGTCGGGGCGCTGATCGCCGCCGTCACGACGGTCACCGTGTGCGGCTACCTCGGCGACGACACCCTCCATGGTTCGAACGGCGTCATCGCCGGACCGCCCGGCGCGCGGTCGCCGCGGCCGAGCCCCGCTCCGCCGAGCCGGCCCGGCGGTGCCCGCCCGGTGTCGGCGGCGCTACCCCTGGCCCTGCCCGACCCGGCCGGTCCCGCCGCGCTGGGCGCCGCGCCGCCGAAGGACTACCTGTGGGCCCCGGCCCCCGAAGACCTCGACGTACGGCCCGGCCGGCTGACGCTCCCGGCGGGCGGCGCGGGCGTGATCGTGCTGAGCTGTGCGACCGGCAGTCTCGACTGGCAGGTGTCCGGGGGCTGGCCGGCGCGCCTCAGCCCCGCGGCGGGCACCCTCCGGTGCGGCGTCGCGCAGCTCGTCACCGTACGCGCCCCGGCCGCCGGCTCCGGCTCGACGGTCGTCACGTTCTGGCCGGGCGGCCACCAGGTCCAAATCGTGTGGGGCGGCCGTCAGCCGTACCCGCCGCCGTCGACGCCCACACCGGTCCCCGTCCCGACGGACCCTCCGTCCAGCCCGCCTGAGCCGAGCGAGCCCGCGCCGAGCGAGCACCCGCCCGGCCAGTCCCCGCCGGGCGAACCCGCGCCGTCCTCACCGAGCCGGCCCGAGAGCCCGCAGCCTCCGCCGAGCCGGCCCGAGCCGACGACGGCCCCGCCGCCCGAGTCACCGCCCGCCGCGACGGCGCCGGCCGACCCTCCCCACTCCGATCCGCCCGCAGATCCGTCCTCCGGCTCGGCCGGCTGATGGAGGCCTACACGGTGCGTGCCGACACCCCGCGCGGCGCGCTGGTGACGCCGAGGTTCGTCGAGCCCGAGCTGGCCGACCTGGTCGGACGCATCCAGCGGGTGCCCTGGCCGCAGTGGAACGAACCCGGCGACCGGATGTGCCAGGAGGTGATCGAGCTGTGCCGCCTGCAGGCCGCGCGGGGGCTCACCGTGCTGTCCTGGCTCGCGGACGGCGGCGCGCCCGGAGACGCCGGCGACGAGGTCGGCTGGCTCCTCACCACCACCCGGCTCACCGGTCACCGCCAGCGGCGCATGTACGGCGCCGCCGAGCGCCTCGCCCCGCCCGTACGCGACCTGGTGATCGCCAACTTCACCTGGGCGCTGTCCTCCGCGCACGGCAGCCGGGTGACCGCGCCGTTCTTCGCCAGCCGCGCCTACCCCGACGACGGATACGCCGCCGCGCACACCACCATGACGCTGACGCAGCTCTGGCAGCGCGTTCCCGAGGTGCGCCAGGCGCTCGCGGTGGCGTGGGCCGCCACCCGTACGCCCGCCGACTGGTGCCGGGCGGCCGAGCTCCAGGCCCGCTACGGCGGAGAAGTCCCGGTCGTCACCTATCCGCGTGGCCCGTTCCCGCCGAAATCGGTCACCCGTCCCTGGATCAACCGGCTGCTGGGAGGCGAGTGACCAGAGATATCAGTGGTGCTGGTGTTTCCATTGCGTCACCAGTGGTAACCCTTCGTGTGCGACACCCGCTCCGTGGCGCGGGCGAACATCGGGGGGATCCACCTTGGCAGGCTTCACGCGACGGCGGCTGCGACGGCTCGGCGCCCTGTCCCTGACCACGCTCACCGTCTCGGCGCTGCTCGCCGACCCTTCGTCCGCCGACCCGTCGCCGAGCGCGCGTGACCTCGCCCGCAGCCGGAAGCAGGTGCACGACCGGGCCGCCGACGTCGGACGCATCAACGCCGAGCTGGCCACGGCCAACGCCGCACTCGACGACATGAACGACGAGGCCGAGCTCGCCGTCGAGCGGTTCAACGGCGCGCGCGCCCGGCTCGAACAGGCCGACCGCGACTACCAGGCCGCGCTGGCCCGTACCGCCCGGGCCCGCGAGCGGCTCGCCCAGGCGCACCGCGACCTGGCGGTGTTCGCCTCGAAGGCCTACCGCACCGACGACAGCATCCCCTCGGCCGCCGCCGTGCTCGGCGGGCGCGGCGGGCCGCAGGGCTTCCTCGAACGCGCCGCCTTCATGCAGTTCCTCGCCAACCGGCAGCACTTCGCCGTCCAGCGGGAGGAGGCCACGCACACCATCGCCGACCTGTTCGAGAAGCAGTCGCGCCGGGCGCTCGACGCCCAGCGCGGAGCCACCCGGGCCACGGCCGCCGCGCGCCAGGCGGCGACGGCCGCCGTGGCACGGCAGCGGTCGAGCGTGCGGCGCATCCAGCGGCAGAAGGACGGCCTGGTCGCCGCGCTCAAGCGGGCGCGGACCCGTGCCGCCGACCTCCAGCGAGCCCACGCCGTCGGCAAGAGCGCGGCCCAGGCCGTGCCGCGGAACGCCCGTGAGGCCGCCCGGTCCGTACGCGGATCGTCACTCGGCGCCGTGGCGGCCCGCGCGGCGCTGCGATGGCTCGGCACGCCCTATTCCTGGGGCGGCGGAAACGCGTCCGGGCCCACGCTGGGGATCGCCCAGGGCGCGCACACCGTCGGCTTCGACTGCTCGGGACTGGTGACCTACGCCTGGGCCCGCGCCGGGGTGCCGCTCACGCACTACGCGACGGCCCAGTACAACGCGGGCCCGCATCCGACGCGTGACCAGTTGCGCCCCGGCGACCTGGTTTTCTTCGCCCACAACCCGGCCGACCCCAAGACGATCCACCACGTCGGCATCTACATCGGGGGAGGCCAGATGGTCGAGGCGCCCTTCACCGGGGCACGCGTGAGGATCTCGAACGCGTTCCGCCCCGACTACGCGGGCGCCACCCGTCCGGCAGGCCCGCGGTAGAGGATCAGTGACTCAACTGGGCGGCGCGCTTGAAGGAACGCTCGATCTCGGCCTCGGCGTCCGTGCGGCCGGCCCAGCTGGCGCCCTCGACCGACTTGCCGGGCTCCAGGTCCTTGTAGACCTCGAAGAAGTGCTGGATCTCCAGCCGTTCGAATTCCGGAACGTGATGAATATCACGAAGGTGCTCCATGCGCGGATCGGTGGCCGGCACGCACAGGACCTTGTCGTCGCCGCCCGCCTCGTCCGTCATGCGGAACATCCCGACCGTACGGCACCGGATCAGGCACCCCGGAAACGTGGGTTCCTGCAGGAGAACAAGGGCGTCGAGCGGGTCGCCGTCCTCGCCGAGCGTGTTGTCGATGAACCCGTAGTCCGCCGGGTACTGCGTGGAGGTGAAGAGCATCCGGTCTAGGCGGATTCGCCCGGTTTCGTGGTCCATCTCGTACTTGTTGCGTTGACCCTTAGGGATCTCGATAGTGACGTCGAATTGCACAATGTCCTCCGCTCCCCGGGGCGGGCCGAGGCGGTTCTGGTTGGATGTTGGCCTGTCTAAGGATGTCGCACGTCACTAGTGCCACTGTTGGAGAGGGGCATTTAGGTGCGGAGGCCCGAGCGCGCCGTGGCCATGATCACACTGGCGCTGCTGAACGTCTTCCTCGTCACCGCCGCTCTCGCAGTGGTGAAGCTCACACCGGATCGTTCCCTCGCGCTCCGGCCGCCAACCGTCGCCGACCGCGAGATCATGCCCGCCGGCGCACCCGCCCTGGCTCCCGCCGCGGCGACCGCCCCGCTGCCCTCGCCGAACGCGCTGACGGCGCGCCTGGCCGGCCCGATGCAGGGCGCCGGGCTCGGCCAGAACCTGACGGGCGTCGTCATCGACGCCGTGACCGGCCGTTCCCTCTACAGCAGCAACGCCGAACAGCCCGCGGTGCCCGCCTCGACGACCAAGCTGGTCACCGCGGTGGCCGTGCTCGCCTCGGCCGGCCCGGACCTCCGGCTCACCACCAGCGTCGTCCAGAGCAGCCGGGGCGTCATCCTCGTCGGCGGCGGCGATCCCACGCTGACGGCCGTCAGCCGGAAGAACGCCTACCCCAAGTACGCGTCACTCGCCGACCTGGCGAAACAGACCGCCAAGGCGCTGAAGGCCGCGGGCACGACGCATGTGACGGTCGACTATGACACCTCGGCGTACCAGGGCAGCACGATGGCCCCGGGCTGGAAGCAGCTCTACTTCTCCCCGGAGGGCGACGTGGCCCCGGTGACCGCGCTCGAGCTCGACGCGGGCCGCATCACGCCGGGACCCCAGTACACCCCCCGCGTCCAGGACCCGCCGTCGGCCGCCGCGCAGAGGTTCGCGCAGATGCTCACGAGCCGTGGCGTGACGGCTCATGTCGGGTCGCGCACGACGGCGCCCAAGGGAGCCCGCCGGCTCGGCGCCGTGCAGTCACCGCCGGTCTCGGTGCTGGTCGAGCAGCTGCTCACCCACAGCGACGACGACATCGCCGAGGCGATGGCCCGGCTGGTGGCGATGAACCTCCACAAGCAGCCGACGTTCGCGGGCGGTGCCGCGGCGACGCGCGAGGTGCTCGCCAGGCTCGGTGTCAGCGGGGGCGTGGAGATCTTCGACGGCAGCGGGCTGTCGCACAACAACCGGATCACGCCGTCCGCGCTGGCCAAGGTGCTCGCCCTGGCCGCTTCCCCCGACCATCCCGAACTCCATACAGTCCTGTCCGGAATGCCCGTCGCCGGGTTCTCCGGCACGCTCGACGACCGGTTCGACATGGGGACGGCCTCCGCCGGAAGGGGCGTCGTACGGGCCAAGACGGGCACCCTCGACGGCGTCAACACCCTCGCCGGAGTCGTCGAGGACGCGGACGGGCGGCTGCTGGCGTTCGCGTTCATGGCCAACCGGGTGCAGTCCCCGGCGGCGGCGATATCGGCTCTCGACACGCTCGCCGGCACGCTGGCCGGCTGCGGATGCCGCTGATCAGCGACGCTCGACGGGAGTTCATCGGGTATCTCCGGGCGTTGGAGCGTGTGAAGGCATGCTCCCCGGGCGAACGGGGACGTACCGTAGGTGGAGAGCCCGGCCGGAGAGGGTTGTAATGCCAGCATCCATGATCGACTGGAACGTCGCCGTTCAGACGGGGACCCGGCTTGTGCGACCCGGGCCGCAGGTGAGCCCACGGGAGGCCCGGCAGGTCGTCACCGAGCTGCGTGAGCTTTCCGCGGTGGCGCAGGGCCACGTGCGCGAGTTCACCGGCATGGACGGCGGGATCGACGGGTCACCGGCGAAGGTCGTCGACCGGCCCGGCTGGATCCGCGCCAACATCGACGGCTTCCGCGTCGTCCTCGAACCCTTGATGGAGCAGCTCCAGGCCCGGCGCGGCGGCAGCGTGCTCGGCGGCGGCGTCGGCGGCGTGGTCGTCCAGGCCGTGGGCTCGCGGGTCACCGGCATGCAGGTCGGCGCCATCCTGGCGTACATGGCCAGCCGTGTGCTCGGCCAGTACGAGCTCTTCCTGCCGCCGGACCCGGCCGGCCGCGCGCCGACGGGGCGGCTGACGCTCGTCGCGCCCAACATCGTCCACGCCGAGCAGGAGCTGAACGTCGACCCGCACGACTTCCGGCTCTGGGTGTGCCTGCACGAGGAGACCCACCGCGCCCAGTTCGCCTCGGTGTCGTGGCTGCGGGCGTACGTCCAGGACCAGATGACCGCGTTCCTGCTGGCCTCCGACCTCGACCCGGGCGCGCTGCTCGAACGCCTGCGCGGGGTGGGCGAGGCGGTCGCCGACGCCGTGCGCGGCGGCGAGGGCAACCTCATCGACGCCATCCAGACTCCCGAGCAACGGGAGATCCTCGACCGGCTGACCGCCGTGATGACCCTGGCCGAGGGCCACGGCGACTACGTGATGGACGCGGTGGGCCCGGAGGTCGTGCCGACCGTGGCCGACATCCGCGCCAAGTTCCAGCAACGCCGTGAGGGCGCGTCCCAGCTCGACCGGACGATCCGGCGCCTCCTGGGGCTGGAGATGAAGATGAAGCAGTACGCCGAGGGCTCTCGCTTCGTCAAGGAGGTCATCGACCGGGTCGGCATGGACGGCTTCAACCGCGTCTGGACCTCGCCCAACACCCTGCCGACCCACGCCGAGATCAAGACCCCGTCCCTGTGGATCGGCCGCGTCATCGGCAAGCCCGAACTCCCCTCCAACGAGGCCTGAGCACGCCGCGCGGCGTGCGGGAGAGGGCCGGGCCCGTCTCGACACCTCGCTCGCGCGCGAGGCGGCTCGCGTGAGGCGCCGCGCGTACGACAATGAGAGGCGTGGGACCTGATCCGGCGGTCGCGGCGGTGCGCCTGGCGGTCCGCCATGCCCTCGCCACGGTCGAGGCGGGCGATCTCGTGCTCGTCGCCTGTAGCGGCGGGGCCGACTCTCTCGCGCTCGCCGGGGCGCTGGCGTTCGAGGCGGCCAGATCCGGTCACCAGGCGGGCGGGGTGACCGTCGATCACGGCCTGCAGGAGGGGTCGGACGAGCGTGCCGCCGGCGTCGCGGCGACCCTGAGCGAGCTGGGGCTGGAGCCCGCCGAGGTCCGTACGGTCACGGTCGGGTCCGAGGGCGGGGTGGAGGCCGCCGCTCGCACCGCCCGCTACGCCGCGCTCGACGCCGCCGCGGCCGGTCACCGGGCCGCCGCCGTGCTGCTCGGGCACACGCTCGACGACCAGGCCGAGACCGTGCTTCTCGGGCTGGCACGCGGGTCCGGCGCCCGGTCGCTGGCCGGCATGCCCGCCGTCTCGGGGATCTACCGTCGTCCGCTGCTGGAGCTCGGCCGGGACCTCACACGCCGCGCCTGTCTCGCCATGGGTCTGACGCCCTGGGACGACCCGCACAACCACGATCACGCGTTCGCGCGGGCCAGGGTCCGTGCCGACGTCCTGCCCGCCCTGGAGAAGGGCCTGGGTCCGGGCATCACCGCCGCCCTGGCCCGTACGGCACGCATGCTCCGCGACGACGCCGACGCCCTCGACGCCTGGGCCGCCGAGGCGCTGGCCGGCGCGGCGGAGGACGAGCCCGGCGCGGTCCGGGCGCTCGGCGTGCGGGCCCTGGCCGGCCTGCCCCGCGCGGTCCGCACGCGTGTCCTGCACCGCACCGCGATCGAGGCGGGCAGCCCCCCGGGTACGCTCGCCGCTGTGCACGTCGATGCGGTCGACGCCCTGGTCACCGCGTGGCACGGCCAGTCGTACGTCGACCTGCCCGGCCGCGTACGGGTGCGACGTAGGTGTGAAAAGCTGCTCTTCGGGCCATCCGAAATCCCACGTAAAGACTGATCCTGGTGATCTCCTCCGACCTGGAAGGGCTTGTGGTGGACGAAGCGGACATGCGGGCTGACCTCGAGAAGGTGCTGATCCCGGAGGAGGAGCTGCAGGCGAAGATCCGGGAGCTCGCCGCCGAGATCGACCGCGACTACGAGGGCCGCGACCTTCTGCTCGTCGGAGTCCTCAAGGGCGCGGTCATGGTCATGGCCGACCTCGCCCGTGCGCTGCACACGCCGATCTCGATGGACTGGATGGCGGTCTCGTCGTACGGCTCGGGGACCAAGTCCTCCGGCGTCGTGCGCATCCTGAAGGACCTGGACGCCGACATCATGGGCCGTGACGTGCTGATCGTCGAGGACATCGTCGACTCGGGCCTCACACTTTCCTGGCTTCGCAGCAACCTCGAATCGCGCGGGCCGGCCTCCCTGGAGGTCTGCACCCTGCTCCGCAAACCGGACGCCGCCAAGATCGAGGTCGGCGTGAAGTACATCGGTTTCGACATCCCGAACGAGTTCGTGATCGGTTACGGCCTCGATTACTCCGAGCGCTACCGCAATCTGCCCTTCGTGGGCACACTTGCTCCGCACGTCTACGGTGGAAGTGGGGAACAAGAGGCTTAGCCCCGTACGTTCCTAGTTGCGAAGTGGGGCGCCGGACGTCGTGCTGCGGTCTTCCGCGACACCGGTGTACCTTCGTTATCTCGGGCTCCTTGCGGGCCGTACTCAGGAAGGCCGCCTCGGCGGGCGTTCGCGCGACGAGGTCTGATGACGCTGGTCAGGAGGGACGGGCCCCACCACGGGGTTCCGCATAAATGGATCTGAAGCGCTACTTTCGCGGGCCGTTGCTCTGGATCTTGGCCTTCGGGGCGCTCGTACTCCTCGTCATGTACGGGATCAATCCCGGAGGCTCGTACGAGAAGGCCGACACCTCGAGGGTCGTGCAGGCCATCCAGCACAACGAGGTGACCTCCGCCCAGATCATTGACAAGGATCAGCGGATCGAGGTCAAGCTCAAGAACGGCAAGCAGCTCCAGGCGTCGTGGGTCGACGGCCAGGGGGCGCAGCTTGCCAACCTGCTGCAGCAGAAGTCCGACGCCGGGCAGGTCAAGAGCTACACGGTCTCGGTGCCCAAGCAGAACGTCTTCTTGAGCCTGCTGTTCAGCTTCCTGCCGATCGTCGTCGTCGTGTTGATCTTCCTGTTCATCATGAACCAGATGCAGGGCGGCGGCTCGCGGGTGATGAACTTCGGCAAGTCGCGCGCCAAGCTGGTGACCAAGGACACGCCGAAGACCACGTTCGCCGACGTGGCCGGGGCCGACGAGGCCATCGAGGAGCTGCAGGAGATCAAGGAGTTCCTGCAGAACCCGGCCAAGTTCCAGGCCATCGGCGCCAAGATTCCCAAGGGCGTCCTTCTGTACGGCTCCCCGGGTACCGGCAAGACGCTGCTCGCACGCGCCGTCGCCGGCGAGGCGGGCGTGCCGTTCTACTCGATCTCCGGTTCGGACTTCGTCGAGATGTTCGTCGGTGTCGGTGCCTCCCGGGTCCGTGACCTGTTCGAGCAGGCCAAGGCCAACGCTCCCTCGATCATCTTCGTGGACGAGATCGACGCGGTCGGCCGCCACCGCGGCGCCGGCCTGGGCGGCGGTCACGACGAGCGCGAGCAGACGCTCAACCAGCTGCTGGTCGAGATGGACGGCTTCGACGTCAAGGGCGGCGTGATCCTGATCGCGGCGACCAACCGGCCCGACATCCTCGACCCGGCCCTGCTGCGCCCCGGCCGCTTCGACCGGCAGATCGTCATCGACCGGCCCGACCTCGAGGGCCGCAAGGGCATCCTGCGGGTCCACGGCCGCGGCAAGCCGTTCGCGCCCGACGTCGAGCTCGACACGATCGCGCGGCGCACGCCGGGCTTCACCGGCGCCGACCTGGCCAACGTCATCAACGAGGCGGCCCTGCTGACCGCCCGCATGGACCGCAAGCAGATCGACATGGACACCCTCGAGGAGTCGATCGACCGGGTCATGGCGGGTCCGGAGCGCAAGAGCCGGGTCATGTCCGACCAGGAGAAGAAGACCATCGCCTACCACGAGGGCGGCCACGCCCTGGTGGCGCACGCCCTGCCGAACGCCGACCCGGTGCACAAGATCACGATCTTGTCCCGTGGCCAGGCGCTGGGCTACACGATGACCCTTCCGATGGAGGACAAGTTCCTGGCGAGCCGCTCGGAGATGCTCGACCAGCTCGCCATGCTGCTCGGTGGCCGCACCGCCGAGGAGCTCGTCTTCCACGAGCCGACGACCGGCGCCGCCAACGACATCGAGAAGGCGACCTCGATCGCCCGCAAGATGATCACCGAGTACGGCATGAGCGAGCGTCTCGGCGCCCGCAAGTTCGGCGAGGGCAACGGTGAGCCGTTCCTGGGCCGGGAGATGTCGCACCAACGCGACTACTCCGAGGAGATCGCCTCGGCGATCGACGACGAGGTCCGGCGCCTGATCGAGTCCGCGCACGACATCGCGTGGGAGATCCTGGTCGAATACCGCGACGTCCTCGACGACCTGGTGCTCAAGCTCATGGACAAGGAGACCCTGTCCAAGAACCAGGTGCTGGAGATCTTCGCGCCGATCCAGAAGCGGCCGGCCGCCCCGTCCTACAGCGGTTACGGTAAGCGGCTGCCGTCGGACCGTCCGCCGGTGCTGACGCCCAAGGAGCTCGCGCTCATGGGTCCCAAGGACGTCAAGGACCTGACCCAGGGCAACGGCAGCGGCACGTCGCGCTCGGTCGAGCCCGAAGAACAGGACGACCGCGAAGGCCCGGCGTGACCCCAGCTCCAGAGCCGCACGGACCGCCGGTCGACCAGGCACGGATCGAGAAGGCGGTTCGCGAGATCCTCATCGCGGTCGGGGAGGACCCCGACCGCGATGGTCTCGTTGACACGCCCGCGCGGGTCGCCCGTGCCTATGCCGAGCAGTTCGCCGGCATGCGCCAGCGGCCCGAGGACGTCCTCAACACGGTGTTCGACGCCGATCACGACGAGATGGTGATCGTCAAGGACATCGAGGTCTACAGCATGTGCGAGCACCACCTGGTGCCGTTCCACGGCGTGGCGCACGTCGGCTACACGCCCAACGACAAGGGCCAGATCACCGGTCTGTCGAAGCTGGCCCGGCTCGTCGACGTCTACGCCCGCCGCCCGCAGGTGCAGGAGCGGATGACCTCCCAGATCGCCGATGCCCTCGTGGACGTCCTCCAGCCCCGGGGGGTGATCGTCGTCGTGGAGGCCGAGCACCTGTGCATGACCATGCGCGGCGTACGCAAACCCGGCGCCAAGACGGTGACCTCGGCCGTACGCGGCGACTTCCGCGACGAGCCGAGCACCCGCGCGGAGGCGATGAGCCTCATCCTCGGCCGTTGAGATAGCCGCACCGCGGCCGAACCAACGTCGCCGACTCGGCGTCGTACGAAGAGTCCGCGGTGTTACCGTGACACGGGGACGAACCGCCGTGACGCTTTGCGGTACAACCCGAATCGGGAATATGGATTCGCGTGCGGCACGTGCCCGGCTGACTACGCTGTGGGGCCGTGATGGTGGAGTCGAAGCGTGAGACGTCAGGGCGTCCCGAAAGCGACGTCCATGAGCGTCGTCGCCAGCGCCGATGGGTTCCGGCGCTGGCCGGCTGGCTGACCTTTCTCGTCGGGCTGCACGACGTCCTCGGGGCACTGATGCCGGAGTGGCACCGCCGCATGGTCCGCGTCGACGAGTTCGTCCCCGGGTCGGTCAACAACGCCGCCCGCACGGCGACGCTCATCGCCGGTCTGCTGTTCCTCCTGCTGTCCCACGGCCTGCGGCGCCGCAAGCGCCGGGCCTGGCGCGCGGTCGTCGTGCTGCTGGCCTTCACGGTCTTCTCCCACATCGTCAAGGACTTCGCGATCTCCGCGCTCGTCGCGGCGGGCGTGCTGGCGGCCCTGATCTACTTCCGCGACGAGTTCTACGCGACCGGCGACCCGCGCACCCGATGGCGCGCGCTGTGGGTCGGACTGTTCCTCGCCGCGTTCAGCGTCGCGATCGGGCTGCTGTTCATCACCTTGAACGCCCACGACCTCCAGCAGCACTACTCCTTCGCCGACCGGCTGGAACACGTGACCGCGGGCCTGGTGGGCGCCACCGGGCCGGTGACGTTCGTCTCCGACCGCAAGAACGACCTGTTCAGCCTGATCCTCGGCTCGCTCGGCCTGTTCACCGGCCTGGTCACGGCCTTCCTGTTCCTGCGGCCGGCCGAGCCCGCGCCGTCGCTGTCGGCCGAGGACGAGAAACGCGTCCGTGAGCTGCTCGACCGCCACGGGGCCCGTGACTCGCTGGGCTACTTCTCCCTCCGCCGCGACAAGAGCGTGATCTGGTCGCCGACCGGCAAGGCCTGCGTGACCTACCGCGTGGTCTCCGGCGTGATGCTGGCCGGCGGCGACCCGATCGGCGACCCGGAGGCGTGGCCCGGCGCGATCCAGGCCTTCCTGGAGGAGGCCGCGGCCCACGCCTGGGTGCCGGCGGTGATGGGGTGCAGCGAGCTCGGCGCGGAGATCTGGTGCCGCGAGTCGGGCCTGTCGGCGCTCGAACTCGGCGACGAGGCGATCGTGGACGCCGCCGAGTTCTCCCTCGACGGCCGTACGATGCGCAACGTCCGGCAGATGGTCAACCGCGTGAGCCGCCAGGGGTACGTCGCCGAGATCCGCCGGGAGAAGGACTACGCGCCCGAGGAGCTGGCGGCCCTGTGGGAGCGGGCCGGGGCCTGGCGCGGCACCGACAACGAGCGGGGCTTCTCGATGGCGCTCGGCCGGGTCGGTGAGCCGGGCGACGAGGAGTGCGTGTTCGCCACGGCCACCAAGGACGGCGAACTGCACGCCATCATCCACTTCGTCCCCTGGGGCACCGACGGCCTCTCCCTGGACCTGATGCGCCGCGACCGTTCCGCGCAGCCGGGCCTGAACGACTTCCTCATCGTCGAGGCGCTCAAGGCAGCGCCCGACCTGGGAGTCAAACGCGTGTCCCTGAACTTCGCGGTCTTCCGCGCCGCCCTGGCCCGCGGCGAGCGCATCGGCGCCGGCCCGGTGATGAAGGCCTGGCGCGGGCTGCTGGTCTTCCTCTCCCGCTGGTTCCAGATCGAGTCGCTGTACAAGTTCAACGCCAAGTTCCAGCCGGTCTGGCAGCCCCGGTTCTTCGTCTATCCGAGCCTGAACGACGCCCCGAGGATCGCCCTGGCGGCCCTGGAGGCCGAGGCGTTCATCGTCTGGCCCCGGCTGCGCTTTCCGGGCCTGAAGCGCCCTCCGCGCCGAGCCCTGCCCGCCCCCTGAGGAAGGCCGCGTCCACACTAGGCTGACCGGTATGACCACGAGCATCGCCGGCCTCCCCGCCCCCGGGCGCTGTCTCGTCATGGGCGTGGTCAACGTCACGCCCGACTCCTTCTCCGACGGCGGCGTCTGGTTCGACCACGAGGCGGCGGTCCGGCACGGCCTCGACCTGGTCCGGGAGGGCGCCGACATCGTCGACGTCGGTGGCGAGTCCACCCGGCCCGGCGCGCAGCGCGTGTCCCTGCAGGAGGAGCTGCGACGCGTCGTCCCGGTGATCGAGGCCCTCGCCGCCGAAGGCGTGCCGGTCAGCGTCGACACCATGCGGGCCGAGGTGGCCGAGGTGGCGGTCGCGTCCGGCGCGCGGCTCGTCAACGACGTGAGCGGCGGTCTCGCCGACCCCGCGATGCCGCGGATGGTGGCCAAGGCCGGTGTGCCGTACGTCGTGATGCACTGGCGTGGGCACAGTCACGACATGGACACCCGCGCCGTCTACCAGGACGTGGTCCGCGAGGTCACCGACGAGCTGAGAGCCCGCATCACCGCGATCGTCCGGGAGGGCGTCGACCCCTCCCAGCTGATCGTCGACCCCGGCCTCGGCTTCGCCAAGCGCCCCGAGGACAACCACAACTGGACGCTCCTGGCCCATCTCGACGCGCTGCTGGAGCTGGGCCATCCGGTGCTGGTGGCCGCGTCGCGCAAGCGGTTCCTCGGCCGGCTGCTCGCCGCGCCGGACGGCACGTACCGGCCGTTCGCCGAGTCCGACGACGCCACCGTGGCGATCACCGCCCTGGCCGCCGCGGCCGGTGCCTGGTGCGTCCGCGTGCACAACGTACGGGCCAACGCCGACGCCGTACGCGCCGCGGCCGCGTGGGGAGCCGCCCGGTGACCGAGGAGGCGTCGTCGTGACCGAGATCGACGTGAGCGCCGTGGAGGCGGTGAACGCCGAGTTCTACGCCGCCTTCGAGTCCGCCGACCTGGACCGCATGGGCCTCGTGTGGGCGGACGGGCCGCACGCCGACGACGTGGTCTGCGTGCACCCGGGCTGGCCGCTGCTGCGCGGCCGGGGCACGGTGCTGCGCTCCTGGGCGTTGATCATGGCGAACACCCCGTACATCCAGTTCGTGCTCACCGACACGCAGGTGCGGATCTCCGGCGACCAGGCGGTGGTGAGCTGCTCGGAGCACATCATCACGGCCGTCGACGAGTCGGCCGACTCGTTGACCGCCGGGGGAAGCGTGGTGACCACCAATGCGTTCATCCGTACGGATGAAGGGTGGCGGATGTGGCTTCACCACGGCTCGCCCGTGCTGAACCGCGAGGAGGAAGACGACGAGGATGGGCACTGACCGGATCGCTCTGAACGGGCTGCGCGCCCGGGGACGCCACGGCTGCCTGCCGGCCGAACGCGAGCTCGGCCAGGAGTTCGTGATCGACGTGGTGCTGGGTCTCGACGTCCGCCCGGCCGCGGCGGAAGATGATCTCCTGCGTACCGTTGACTACGGCGCGCTGGCCGACCGGCTGGTGGCCGTGGTCGAAGGCGAGCCGGTCAACCTGATCGAGACGCTCGCCGAGCGCCTGGCGGCGCTGTGTCTCGACCCGCCCCAGGTCGAGGAAGTGGAGGTCACCGTGCACAAGCCGAGTGCCCCCATGCCGCACCCCTTCACCGACGTTGCCGTGACCATTCATCGGAGCCGCCCATGACGACCTCCACGGAGAAGCGCCACACCGTACTCTCCCTGGGCAGCAACCTCGGCGACCGGCTCGACAATCTCCAGGAGGCGATCGACGCGCTGTTCGACGCGCCCGGCCTGGACTTCATCGGGCTGTCGCCGGTCTATGAGACCAAGCCCGTCGGCGGCCCCGAACAGGGCGACTTCCTCAACGTCGTGATCGTCGCGGACAGCGGGGTGCCGCCGGAGTCGCTGCTCGAACGCGTGCTCGCGATCGAGGAGTCGATGGCCCGTACGCGCGAAGTTCGCTGGGGGCCGCGCACGCTCGACATCGACATCGTCATGATGGGGGACGTGACCTCCGACGATCCGGACCTGCTGCTGCCACACCCGAGGGCGCGCGAGCGTGCGTTCGTGCTCCGGCCGTGGTCGGACCTGGAACCCGACGCGACGCTGCCCGGCCAGGGGCGCGTGACCGACCTGCTGCCGGACGTGGCCGACCAGGAGCTCCGGCGCCGCGACGACCTCTCGCTCCAGCCGCCCGCGTGAAGCCGACCCGAATCCCCGCCCTCGCCGTCACGCTGGTCGTGGTGGCGGCCGTGACCTGGGTGATCGTACGTTTCCTGTACGTCTCGCTGCCGCTGTTGCCCTGGACGATGGTGCCGTCGCTGCTGCTCCTCGCCCTCGGCGAGCTCTACACCGCCCTGGTGACGCGGGCCCGCATCCAGCGGAAACCGGGCACCAAGCCGATCGAGCCGCTGGTCGCCGCGCGGCTGGCGGCCCTGGGCAAGGCGAGCGCGTACGCCGCCGCCGTGCTGGCCGGGGTGTTCGGCGGTATGGCCATCTACCTGGCCTCCTCGCTGGACAAGCCGACGCCGCGGCGCGACTTCTACGTCAGCGGCGGTACGGCGCTGGCGGCGATCGCATTGATCGCGGGGGCGCTCATCCTCGAACACGCCTGCCGGGTGCCCAAGGGCCCCGAGGACGAGGACCAGCGCCGTTCCGCGTCGCGTCTCTGACGGCCTCCGGGGAGGCGCTGCGGGTCAGTTTTCGGACAGCAGGTCCGGGTCGAAGGTGGCGGCGACGATCCGCTGCACGTAGGGGCTCTCCGAGCCGTCCTTGTTGCCCGTCGCGTTGAGGGAGTAGACCAGCACGCGACTCAGGTCGCGGGTGGCGAACACGCCGGTCGTGTAGCCCGGCCGCGCGCCCGTCTTGCCCCACCCGCTCAGGCCGTTCGGCAGGGTCGACTTCGACAGGCCCGCGCTGAAGCAGGCGCGTCCCGCGTCCGGCCCGATGTTGCAGTTGTCCTTGCCCACGTACGGCACGTCCGGGACGGTGAACATCTCGTTCAGGTCCGAGGCCGGCACCAGGCGGCCTCGGAAGATCGCCGTGATGAGGGTCCGCAGGTCGGCACTGTTGGAGATCAGACCGCCTTCCGCCCACGGGTACGGGCTCTGCCGCGACACGTCGTGCAGCGTGGTGGTGCCGTCCTTGGTGACCGCGACGTACCCATGGGCGTGCGGGCCGGGCAGCCGTGGGTCGTGCCGGTCCAGGACGTAGGTGTCGCGCAGGTTCAGCGGCCTGATGATGCGCTGCCGCACCTCGTGGGCGTAGCTGCGGCCGGTCAGGCGCTCGATCAGCAGACCGGCGACGTAGTAGTTCGTGCCGTTGTAGCGCTGTGCGGTGCCCGGTGCGAACTCCATCGGGTGGGTCACGGCGTCCGCCACGATCCGCCGTGGGGTCCAGCTGTCGAAGCGGTGCTCGACGAACCACTGTGCGTCGCCGTCGCCCAGGTCGCCGCCGGGCAGACCGCTGGTGTGGTTGAGCAGCTGGCGTACGGTGATCGCCGGGTACGCGGCGGGGAGCAGGCCGGGCAGGTAGTGCCGCACGGATCGGCCGAGGTCCACCTTGCCCTCGGCGGCGAGCTGCAAGAGCACCACGGCGGTGAAGATCTTCGATGTGCTGCCGATGCGGAAGTTCCCGTCGGCCTGGACGGTTCGGCGCGTGACGACGTCCCGTACGCCGGAGGTGCCGCTCCACTGCCCGGCCGAGCCGGTCACGTTGACCAGCGCGCCGGTCACGGTCGCGCTGGGCAGGCCCGAGATCGCCGCCCGCATGAGGGCCGGGTCGAGCGGCGGCAGCTCCGCCGCGGACCGCGGGGCCGGGGAGGCCGGGGCGGACGCGGAGGCGACGGCGGGAACCAGGGCCCCCGTGAGAGCGAGGAAGGCGCCGATGGCGGCCACGTGTTTTCTCATGCGGCCCATCCTTCGGATCGGCGGGCTCCGGCGGATCGCCGAGCGCACCGATCTTCGCGCCTCACCCGTACGGCCGAGACGGCCCGCGCGGGTCCGTCGCGCGGGTGAGACGACCACCGCTGGATACTGAGGTCCTGCGCCTTCCCGATCCGGCCGAGCGTCGCCGAGCCCCCGGCGGTGGCCGAGCCGCGATCCGGGGGCGCAGCGTCACGACGGGAGGCAACGATTGACCACGACCATCGACAAGATCGCCTGGATCCACCTGGACAGCGGCCGGATCCTCAGCACGCGGTCACGCGGCAAGGACGTGTGCTACCTCCCCGGCGGGAAACGGGAGCCCGGCGAGGGTGACGTCGAAACCCTCGTCCGGGAGATCGAGGAAGAACTCACCGTCACCATCCTTCCCGCCACCGCGAGGCACCTGGGCACCTTCCAGGCCCAGGCCCACGGTCACACCGGCGGCGTCACCGTGCGGATGACCTGCTACACCGCCGACCACCGGGGGACACCCGTCGCCGGCAGCGAGATCGAAGAAGTCCTCTGGCTCACCTACGGCGACCGCGACCGCGTGTCGCCGGTCGACCAGATCATCTTCGACCACCTGCACGAGGCCGGCCGACTCCACTGACCCGGCCGGGAGTCATCCACAGGTTGTGGGTAACTCCCGGCCGGGCGGGCCGGTCAGTTTCCGGTGAGGAGGTCCGGGTCGAGGACGGCGGCGGCGATCTTCTGGATGTACGGCGCCTCCGAGCCGTCCTTGTTGCCCGTCGGGTTGAGCGAGTAGACGAGCACACGGCTCAGGTCGCGGGTGGCGAACAGGCCGCTCGTGTAGCCCGGCCGGGAACCCGTCTTGCCCCAGGCGGTCAGGCCGTTCGGCATCGTCGTCTTCATCAGGCCGGCGCTGTAGCAGGCGTGGCCCGCCTCCGGGCCGATCACGCAGTTGTCCGTGCCCAGGTACGGCACGTCCGGGACGGTGAACATCTCGCCCAGCTCCCGCGCGGGCACCAGCCGGCCCTGGAAGATCGCGGTCAGGAACGTCCGCAGGTCGGCGCTGTTCGAGATCAGGCCGCCCTCCGCCCACGGGTACGGGCTCTGCTCCGACACGTCCCGCAGTGTGGTGCGGCCGTCCTCGGTGACCGCGACGTACCCGTGGGCGTGCTCGCCCGGCAGACGTGGGTCGTGGCGGTCCAGCACGTAGGTGTCGCGCAGGTTCAGCGGCTCGATGACGCGTTGCCGCACCTCGTGGGCGTACGTGTGGCCGGTCAGGCGTTCGACCAGCAGACCGGCGAGGTAGTAGTTCGTGCCGTTGTAGTCCTGCTTGGTGCCGGGCGCGAACTTCATCGGGTGGCTCACCGCGTCCGCGACGATCTGCCGCGGGGTCCAGCTCTCGAAGCGGTGGTCGGCGAACCACTGGGCGTCGCCCTCGCCCAGCGTGGCGTCGGGCAGGCCGCTGGTGTGGTTCAGGACCTCGCGCACGCTGATCACCGGGTACGCGGCGGGGAGCAGGCCGGGCAGGTAGTGCCGCACGGACTGGTCGAGGTCCACCTTGCCCTCGGCGGCGAGCTGCAGAAGCACCACCGCGGTGAACACCTTCGAGATGCTGCCGATGCGGAAGTTCCCGTCGGCCTGGACGGTTCGGCGCGTGACGACGTCCCGTACGCCCGAGGTGCCGCTCCACTGCCCGGCCGAGCCCGTGACGTTGACCAGCGCGCCGGTCACGGTGGCGTTCGGCAGGTCGGCGATGGCGGCTCGCAGGAGAGCCGGGTCGAGCGGCGGTAGTGCGGTGGACGGCCGCTGGACGGGCGCGGAGGCCGAGGCCGGCGCCGACGCGACGGCGGGGACCGTCAGGGCGAGGAGAGCGCCGATGGCGGCCAGATGTCTTCTCATGCCGGTCATCCTCCGGATCGGCGCCCGCCGGCGGATCGCCGAGCGCACCGATCTCTCCGCCTGGCCCGTACGGCCGAGACGGCCCGCGAAGATCCGTCGTGCGGGTGAGGTGGACCCGGCTCACCTCGGCGGATACTGATGCCGTGCGTCTCCCCCCGATCCGGCCGCGCGTCGCCGGGCCCTACCTCGCCGACGCGGTGGTCGCCCTGATGGTGCTCGCGGTCCTCTACGCGCCGTTCGTGCTCCCGCGGGTCAACCAACCCGGCCCGTTCTCGTACTGGGCGTGGATCTTCACCGCCGGTACGGCGCTGCCGCTGATCTGGCGCCGCAGGTTCCCCCTGGCCTGCCTCTTGGTGATCTTCGTCGCGCTGTTCTGCTACAACCAGGTCCGGCACGCGGCCAACGAGCCGATCGCCTGGGGCATGCTGGTGGCCGCCTACTCCATCGCCTGGGGCGACCGGCGGGTCCGGGAGGTGGCCGTGCTGCTCGTGGTCGGGACGGTCGCGATCGCGTTCTCCCACAGCATGACGACCAGTGTCATCGGGGTGCTCACCGCGACCGGAGCGTACGTGCTGGGGCTGCTGGCCCGGCACCGGGAGATCCGCCTGCAGGCGCTCGCGCACCGGGCCGGCGAGATGGAGCGCGAACGCGAGCTCGACCTGGCCCGTGCGGCGACCGCCGAGCGGGCCCGGATCGCCCGCGACATGCACGACATCCTCGCCCACGCCGTCAGCATCATGGTCGTGCAGGCGGAGGCGGGGCCGGTCGTCGTACGGGCGAACCCCGACCGCGCCGAACAGGCCTTCGACGCGATCGCCGAGGCGGGCCGCGACGCGATGGTGCAGCTCCGCCGCATGCTCGGCATGCTGAAGGAGGAGCGCGACACGGCCAGCCGGGCGCCGCAGCCCACCGTGGCGGGCCTGCCCGCGCTGGTCGAGCAGGCCGACGGCACCCCCGGCCTCAAGGTCGGCCTGCGGGCGTCGGGCGAGGCCCGGCCGCTGCCCGCGGACGCCGAGGTCGCGGCGTACCGGATCGTCCAGGAGGCTCTGACCAACACGGTCAAGCACGCGGGCGCGAGCCGGGTGACCGTGAACCTGGACTGGAGCGACACCGGGCTGCAGATCACCGTCGTGGACAACGGCGCCGGCGGCGGCAAGTCCGTCGGGACGGGCAACGGCCTGATCGGCATCCGCGAGCGCGCCTCGGCCTGCGGCGGCACGGCCGCGGCCGGCCCGGTGCGCGGCGGCTACCGGGTGACCGCCACCCTGCCGTACGCGCGGGTGGGGGTGCCGGTATGAGCATTCGCGTGGTGATCGCCGACGATCAGGAGCTCGTGCGCAGCGGCTTCGCGATGATCCTCGACGCGCAGCCCGACATCGAGGTGGTCGCCGAGGCGGGCGACGGCGCCGCGGCGCTCGCGGCGGTCCACGAACACCGTCCCGACGTCGCCCTGCTCGACATCCGGATGCCGGGCATGGACGGCATCGAGGCGGCCCGCGCGGTGTGCGCGCGGACCGACTGCCGGGTGCTGATGCTGACAACGTTCGACCAGGACGACTACGTCTACGACGCGCTGTACGGCGGGGCGAGCGGCTTCCTGCTGAAGGACGTGCGCCGCGACGACCTCGTGCACGCGGTCCGCGTCGTCGCGGCGGGCGAGTCGCTGCTGGCGCCGACGGTCACGCGCCGGCTGATCTCCGACCTGACCGCCCGCCGGCCTCGCCCGGACACCGGGTCGGCGCGCCTGGACGCCCTCACCGCACGCGAGCGGGAGACGCTCAAGCTGCTGGGCCGCGGCCTGACCAACGCCGAGATCGCGGTCGCCATGGTGGTCAGCGAGCACACGGTGAAGACCCACGTCAGCAACGTGCTCGCCAAGCTCGGCCTGCGCGACCGGGTCCAGGCCGTGATCGCGGCGTACGAGTCCGGCCTGATCACCCCCGGCGAGTCCTGATCGGGCTCGGTGCGTCCAGGCCGGCCCGGCGCCTCCTGATCACCGGGTGGTGATCGAGACGCGGGTGCGGTGATGCCGGGGTGTCTCGATCTCGTCGACGATCGCCACCGCCAGGTCCGCGTACGACAGGTGTGCGTCCGCGGGCGGAGCCGTCTCCCCGCCGACCGCGTACCGTCCGGTGCGTTCCGCCTGCTCCAGGCGGGCCGGAGGCGTGAGCACGAGCCAGTCGACCGTCCCGTCCCGCTCGCGCAGGCGGTCCAGGCCCGCGGTGTGCGCCGCGGCGAACGGCCGGATCTCGGGCGGGAAGGCGGCCGGATCGTCCATCACCGGGCGGCCCGAGGCGTCGTTCAGGTTCGCGAACAGCCCGATCACCACGAGACGGGGCACGCCCGCCGCGATCATGCCGTCCAGCAGGGCGTCGGCCGCGGTGACGAAGAACTCCGGATCCAGGCCGGCGAAGCCCTGCTCCGGACCGCTGAAGGGGCTCACCGAGACCCTGCGGGCGATGGAGCGCGACGGCCTGGTGACCCGCGCCGTCCACGACGAGAACCCGCCACGGGTGGAGTACGCCCTGACCCCGCTCGGACGCACCCTGGTGCCGCTGATCGACGCCGCGCGGATCTGGAGCGAGGAGCACCTGCCCACCCTGCTGCGCGCCCGCGAGACGTACGAGCCGTAGGGCGGTTACTTGTCGATGTCGCCGACCACGAAGAACATCGAGCCCAGGATGGCGATCATGTCGGCGACCAGGTTGCCGGGCAGCATCTCGGTCAGCACCTGGATGTTGTTGAACGAGGCCGAGCGCAGCTTGAGCCGCCACGGTGTCTTCTCGCCGCGGGAGACCAGGTAGTAGCCGTTGATGCCGAGAGGGTTCTCCGTCCAGGCGTAGGTGTGCCCCTCGGGGACCTTCAGGACCTTCGGCAGGCGCTGGTTGATCGGGCCCGGGGGCAGGGCGGCCAGGCGTTCGACGCAGGCGTCGGCCAGGTCCAGCGAGACGTGCACCTGCTCGAGCAGGCACTCGAACCGGGCCAGGCAGTCGCCCTCGCTCCGGACCGGGACGCGCAGCACGTCGGCCAGGTCTCCGTAGGCGAGGTACGGCTCGTCGCGCCGCAGGTCGAAATCGACGCCCGCCGCCCGCGCGATCGGCCCGGACACGCCGTACTGCTCCACCTGTTCGCGCGTCAGCACGCCCACGCCGCGCGTGCGGGCGCGGAAGATCTCGTTGCCGGTGATGAGGCGGTCGATCTGGCCGACCCCGCGGCGTACGGCGGCGGTCGCCTCGCTCACCCGGCCCAGCCAGCCCGCCGGCAGCTCCTCCTTCAGCCCGCCGACGCGGTTGAACATGTAGTGCATACGGCCGCCGGAGATCTCCTCCATGACGTGCTGCAGCTGCTCCCGCTCGGTGAAGGCGTAGAACATCGGCGTGATCGCGCCGATCTCCAGCGGGTAGGAGCCGAGGAACATCAGGTGGTTGAGCACGCGGTTGAGCTCGGCCAGCAGGGTGCGGGCCCACACCGCGCGCGCCGGCACCTCCATGCCGAGCATCCGCTCGACCGCCAGGACGACGCCCAGCTCGCTCGCGAACGCCGACAGCCAGTCGTGCCGGTTGGCCAGCACGATGATCTGACGGTAGTCGCGGACCTCGAACAGCTTCTCCGCGCCGCGGTGCATGTACCCGATGATCGGCTCGGCGGCGGCGATGCGCTCGCCGTCGAGCGTGATGCGCAGGCGGAGGACGCCATGGGTCGAGGGGTGCTGCGGCCCGATGTTGAGCGTCATGTCCTCGGTCGCGAGGTCCTTGACCCCCGACCCCACGCCAACGATGCGCTCGGTGCTCACAACGCCCATCGTGCCATGCCCAGGGTGTCGCGGAACCTGGGCCGGTTGAGGTTGACTGGGCTCCGATGAACGAGAGCCACCCGCCCGCACGCGAGCCGCGGGACATGCCGCCCGGCAGTCCGCGGATCCTGCCGCACGCGGCCGTGCCCGCGCCGCCGTTCACGTCGCCCGCGCCACCCGGACCGGCGGGGCCGTCGCCGGTGCCGATCGGCGGTCGCGCCGAGCAGGCCTTCGACCCGCCGGCCGGCATGGTGTGGGCCCGTGTGTCGCCCCGGCTCACCTGGCACCGGCGCATCGCCGTGCTGCTGTGGGCGCTGCCCATCACGATCGTCGGCGCGTTCGTCCTCGCGCGCGCGTCCGGCCTCCTCGGCGGGCTGATCTGGCTCGGGGTGATCGTGGTCGCGTGCGCGATGGGCTGGATCGTGGCCGAGCTGGTCTACCGGTCCTGGGGGTTCGCCGAGCGGGCCGACGACCTGCTGGTCACGCACGGCTTCTTCGTCAAGCACCTCGTCGTCGTGCCGTACGGCCGGATGCAGTACGTGGACGTGACGGCCGGGCTGCTCGAACAGTGGCTCGGCGTGGCGACCGTACGCCTGCACACGGCCGCGGCGGCCACCGACGCCCGGATCCCCGGCCTGCCCGCCCGCGACGCCGCCGTCCTGCGCGACCGGCTCGCCCAGAAGGGTGAATCGAGGTCGATCGGTCTTTGAACGCAGGACCCCCGGGCTACGGGCCGTACGGCCGGCCCATCTTCACCCCGCCCCCGTACGGGCCGCCGGGCTCGCCGTACCCACCGCCCGGCTCGCCGTACGGGCAGGTCCCGTACGGGCCGCCGCCTCCGCCGCCGGTGCACTTCTCCCGCGGCGTGCACCGCCTCCACGTGTCGACCGCGGTGATCAGCGCCCTGTCCGTCCTGGTGATCGTCTTCGTGCTCGGCGGCTACACGCTGCTGCTCGGCCAGACCGCCGACGGCGTCGAGGTGATCCTGACGCCGCGGTCGATCGCGCGGTTCCTGCTCGTCATGATGCCGGTGGCGGCGGTCGCGGCGATCATCGGCTTCTGGACCTGGTGGTCGCTGAAGTTCCACATCTCCGGCGACGACCTGGTGGTCGACACCGGCATCGTCCGCCGCCGCAACCGCCGGATCCCGCTGTCGCACATCCAGGCGGTCGACGTCGTCCGCCCGCTGGTCACGCGCGTGTTCGGGCTCGCCGAGGTCCGCGTCGAGCTGGCCGGCGGCGATCAGGCCGAGACCCGGTTCCGCTACCTCGGCCGGGCGATGGCCGAGCAGCTGCGCGCCGAGCTGCTGGCCCGCGCCGCCGGCCTGCCCGGCCACACGCCCGAGGCGCCCGAACACCCGTACTGGCGCGTCTGGTTCGGCACGCTGCTCGGCTCACAACTCCTCAAGCTCCCGGTCATCGGCGGCCTGATGCTGCTGGTGGCGCTGCTGGCGTTCGGCGTGGTCTTCCGCGAGCTGGGCGTGCTCGCGGCGGCGCTGCCGGTGCTGCTCGGCCTGGCGCGCGGCGTCGTCGCGCCGCTGGTCATGCACGCGAGGTTCAAGGCCGCGGTGTCGCCGGACGGGCTGCGCCTGCGGTACGGGCTGATGGAGACGCGGATGCAGACCGTGCCGCCGGGCCGGGTCCAGGCGGTGCGCGTGGTCGAGCCGCTGTTGTGGCGCAGCTTCGGCTGGGCGCGGCTCGACGTCACCGTCGCCGGATACGTCGGCGACCGCCAGGCGCTGTCCTCGGTGCTGCTGCCCGTCGCGCCGCGCCGGGTCGCCTTCCACCTCGTCGGCATGGTCTTCCCCGGCACCGACGCGGAGGCCGTACGACTGCTCCCGGCGCCGCGGTCGCTGCGCTCGCCGTTCGGCCGGAGCGCGGCCGGCACCGACGACGCCGTCTTCGTCACCCAGCGGGGCCGGGTGTGCCGGCGGCTCGACGTCATCGCCCACGCGCGGGCGCAGAGCGTACGCATGACCTCGGGCCCGCTCCAGCGGCTGCTGGGCCTGGGCACCGTCCACGTCGACGCACCGCCCGGTCCGGTCCAGGTGGCCGCCGAGAACCGCGAGCTGGGCGAGGCGCGGGCGATCGTGGAGTCCGCGGCCGAGCGGGCGCACCGGGCGCGCGCCACCGACCAGCGCACCGACCGATGGGCGACCTGACCATGACGTACGACCCGTGGTCCCCGCACTTCGTGGCCGACCCGTACCCGGCCTATGAGGTGCTGCGGCGCGAACGACCGGTCTTCTTCGACGAGCCGACCGGCCAGTGGGTGGTCTCCCGCCACGCGGACGTGAACGCCCTGCTGCGCGACCGCCGCCTCGGCCGGTCGTACCTGCACGTCGCGACCCACGAGGAGTTCGGGCGGCCGCCGGAGCCGGACTTCCTGGCGCCGTTCTGGAACCTCATCCGCGCCGGCATGCTCGACGTCGAGCCGCCCGACCACACCCGGCTGCGGCGCCTGGTGTCCAAGGCGTTCACCCCGCGGATGGTCGAGGGGCTGCGCCCGCGCGTCCGCGAACTCGCCGCGGGCCTGGTCGGCGGGCTCGTCGAACGCGGCGGAGGCGACCTGCTCGCCGAGGTCGCCGAGCCGCTGCCGGTGACGGTGATCGCCGAGCTGCTCGGCATCCCCGAGGGCGACCGGCACCTGCTCCGCCCCTGGTCGGCCGACATCTGCGGCATGTACGAGCTGAACCCTCCGGCAGAGGTGCAGCACACGGCCGTGCGCGCCGCGGTGGAGTTCTCCGACTACCTGCGCGGGCTCGCCCGCCGGCCGCGCGGCGACGACCTGATCGGCGCGCTGGCCGCCGTCGACGGGCTGACCGAGGACGAGCTCGTCGGCACCTGCGTGCTGCTGCTCAACGCCGGCCATGAGGCGACCGTCAACGCCACCGGCAACGCCTGGTGGGCCCTGTTCCGCAACCCGGGCGAGCTCGCCCGCCTGCGCGCCGACCCCGGCCTGATCCCGACCGCGGTCGAAGAGCTGCTGCGCTACGACACGCCGGCGCCGATGTTCGAGCGCTGGGTGCTGGAGGACGTCGAGGTGGCCGGGGTACGCGTGCCGCGCGGCGCGGAGGTGGCGCTGCAGTTCGCCTCCGCCAACCGCGACCCGGAGGTCTTCGCGAACCCCGACACCCTGGACCTGTCGCGCACCCCGAACCCCCACATCGGCTTCGGCGCCGGCATCCACTTCTGCCTGGGCGCGCCGCTGGCCCGGATCGAGCTCGCCGAGTCGATGGCCGCGCTCCTGCGCGCGGCCCCGAACCTGCGCCCGGTCGCCGAGCCCACGTGGAAACCGGGCTTCATCCTGCGCGGTCTGGAGTCACTTCCCGTCGTCGTGTAGCGGCCAGCGTGCGGGGGATCTCGGCGCCGACCGCCTGGACCAGCCAGCCGAAGCCGCCCAGGCCCTCGCGGTCGATCAGCTCGGCGTCCTCGCCCGCCGCGCGCAGCGCCTGGAGGTAGCCGCGCGGGTCGGTGTGGGCGAGTTCCAGGGGCGGCCGGGCGCCGCGCAGGCCCAGGGCGCGCAGTGCGGCGCGCTGGGTGGTGAGCAGCGTCGCCGTCGCGCCGGCGCTCTCGCCCGCGTCGGCGCACGCGTCGAGTGCGACGTGGGCGGTGATGTCGCACGAGCCGTCGGGCACGGGGGAGACGCATCGGCCGTCGCGGTAGCCCGTGAGCGTGCCGTACGTCGGGCGCCGGCCGCGCTCGTGGGAGTAGTCGATGGCCAGGGCCACCCCGCCCCGCAGGCGTCCGATCACCGACGCCCACGCGGCGCAGCGGTGCCGGCCGACCTCCGCGCGGTCGCCGGGCTCGCGCAGCGGCCACCAGCGCTCCAGCCAGGCGGTGTCCTCGGGGGAGGGCACCGGGCCCGGCAGCTCCGCGCCGGTGGCCGGGTCGACGACGACGAGGCGCGGTCCTTCGCCGGTCAGCTCCACGACGTCGAGCGGCACGTTGTCGAGCCACTCGTTGGCGATGACGAGGCCGGTGACGGTGTCCGGCAGCCGGTCGCGCCACTCGATCGCCGGGCTCAGCCCGGCGGGGCGCGGGGCGACCTCCACCGCGATCGGCCGCAGGCGCCCGTCCAGCCCGGCCGTCGCGTGGATCTCGGCAAGCAGCTCTCCGGAGCCGGCACCCACGTCGACGAGGTCGAACCGCGCGGGCCCGCCCAGAGCGTCGTCGACCTCGGTGACCAGCCGGGCCATCGCGTGGGCGAAGCGACGTGAGGCGTGCACCGAGGTGCGGAAGTGGGCCGCGGGCCGTTCACCGCGAGTGTAGAAGCCGTCCGCCCCGTACAGCGCGTGCTCCATCGCCGTCCGCCATCCGACCTGACTCACGTGTTGACCGTATCGCGTGCTCCCCAGGTCGTACGCGGGCTCCGACCTGCGATTGACGCGTGCCGAGCCGAACGATAAATACGCTTGGGCGATGGTCCCCCGACTGTTCGCCTGGCTGAGAAAGCACCAGCGGCTCGTCGACACCCTGTTCATGGTGCCGCTCGGCGCAGTGGCGGTGATCGTGCGGGGCCGCTGGATCGAGACGACGTCGGACGGCCTCCCTCAGCAGACCCCGTACCTCCTCAACCTCGCGCTGGCCGTCGCGATGTGCCTGCCGCTGGTCTGGCGGCGCCGGTGGCCCCGCGCGGTGTTCGCCGTGATCGCCGGGGCGGCGTTCGTCCAGTGGCTGGTGGGCGCCAACGTCGCCGTGTTCGACCTCGCGCTGCTCGTCGCGATGTACACCGTCGCGGCGGAGTGCGCCTTCCGGTGGGCGCTGGCCGCGTTGCTGATCAACGAGCTGGGGCTCATCCTGCTGGTCTGGAAGCTCATGAGCCAGCCCGAACCGCAGGGCGCATGGCGGGAGCTGAGCCCGGACTCCATCGCCCTGGGGGCGATCTGGCTGTGCGGCCTGTACATCAGCACCCGGCGCAAGTACACCCTCAGCCTCGAAGAGCGCGCCCGCCGGCTCGAGCGCGAACGCGACGCGCAGGCCGAGGTGGCCGCCGCGGCCGAGCGAGCCCGGATCGCCCGTGAGATGCACGACGTCATCGCGCACAGCATCAGCGTGATGGTGATCCAGGCCGACGGCGCCTCGTACGCGATCGACACCGACGCGGCACGCGCCAAGCGGGCGATGCGGGCGATCGGCGACACGGGACGGTCGGCGCTCACCGAGATGCGCCGCATGCTCGGCGTCCTCCGCGAGGGCGACGGCAAGGCCGCCCTGGCGCCGCAGCCCGGCGTCGACGAGCTCCCGCACCTGGTGGAGCAGATCCGCTCCACCGGGCTGCCGGTCGAGCTGACGATCGACGGGGCGCAGGTACCGCTGCCCGGCGGCATGGAACTGGCCCTCTACCGGATCGCGCAGGAGGCCCTCACCAACGTCATGAAACACGCGGGCCCTTCGGCCACCGCGTGGGTCGAACTGCACTACGGTGACGGAGCGGTCGAACTACGCATCCGCGACGACGGGCGCGGCGCGACGTTCTCGGACGGACGCGGCCACGGCCTGGTGAGCATGCGTGAGCGGGTCGCGGTCTACGGAGGAGAGGTGACCGCCGCACCGGCGCGGGGCGGCGGCTTCGAGGTCGTCGCGCGGATGCCGGTGCGCGAGTCCCCGGCGAAACAGGAGGTCGGTACGCCGTGAGCGAGCGCGGTGGAGCGGAGGAGCGCCCATGATCAGGGTGCTGTTGGTCGACGACCAGGAGCTCGTCCGCACCGGGTTTCGCATGGTGCTCGACGCGCAGCCCGAGATCGAGGTGGCCGGCGAGGCCTCCGACGGGCGTGAGGCGGTCGAGGCGCTGCGCTCGACCTCCGCCGACGTGGTGCTGATGGACGTGCGCATGCCGCGCATGGACGGCATCGAGGCGACCCGGCAGATCTGCTCGCGCCCCGGCGGCCCGAAGGTGATCATCCTGACCACCTTCGACCTGGACGAGTACGCCTTCTCGGCGCTCAAGGCGGGTGCGGCCGGGTTCTTGCTCAAGGACGCCGGGCCCGAGCAGCTCATCGAGGCGATCCGTGCGGTCAGTTCCGGCGACGCCGTGGTCGCGCCGAGCACGACGCGCCGCCTCATCGACCGGTTCGTGGAACACATCCCCGACGACGACGGCACCACCGACGCGGCCCTGGAGTCGCTCACGGCGCGTGAGGCCGAGGTGCTCAAGCTCGTCGCGCGCGGCATGTCGAACGGCGAGATCGCCGGGGAGCTGTACGTCTCCGAGGCGACCGTGAAGACGCATGTCGGGCGCATTCTCAACAAACTGGGCCTCAGAGACCGGGTGCAGGCCGTGGTCTTCGCATACGAGACCGGCCTCATCAAAAGCGGTCAGAGCAGTCACGAAGCGTAACGATTGCATCACGCGACCGGCCGTTCCATTGCCATTGGCTGAGAGTCCCTGGATAACTACCGTACGTATCGGCCACGCCACGCGTGGTCGCGAATCTCCATGTACGGGAGGATTCACGTGCTCAAGAAGCTCACCGCGGCCGGAGTGGTCGCGGCCGCCGTGTCCGGCGCCCTCGTGCTGGCCTCGCCGGCCAACGCCGACATCAACACCAGTGGTGACGGCAGCATCCTCGGCGGCAACCAGCTCGTCGTGCCCATCTCCATCCCGGTGAACGTCTGCGGCAACGCCGTCGCGGTCATCGGCGGCGCACGCGCGGGATGCCGCGGCGGCGCCTCGGCCGGATACGGGCTGCACCACCACCGCCGCTTCACCCCCTGGGACTCCTGACCGCAGCACTCGACGGCCCCCGCGCGGACGACCGCGCGGGGGTCTTCGTAGTCCTCAGGTCGCACATCGGATCAACGCGCGGACCGACATGACGATGGCCGTGAGGGCGATGGCAGCGGGGCCGGCCGTCCCTAGTTTTGATCACGTTCCGTCCATGACCGAGGAGTCACCCGTGATCAGCACCGCTGTCAACGCCCCGCCGGCCGTCGCCGCCACCGATGTGACCAAGGTGTACGGCTCCGGGGACGCCGCCGTCCACGCCCTGCGCGGGGTCGGTGTGGCGTTCGCCCGTGGAGCCTTCACCGCGATCATGGGGCCGTCGGGCTCTGGCAAGTCCACGCTCATGCACTGCCTGGCCGGTCTGGACACGGTCGACCGCGGCTCGGTGATGCTCGGGGACGTGGAGATCACCGGGCTGTCCGATCGGCAGCTGACCCGCCTGCGCCGCGACCGGATCGGGTTCGTCTTCCAGTCCTTCAACCTGCTGCCGACGCTGACGGCCGAGCAGAACATGCTGCTGCCGCTCGAACTCGCCGGTCGCAAGCCGGACCGGGCCTGGATGGACCACATCGTCGCCACGGTCGGCCTGCGCGATCGTCTCTCGCATCGGCCGAGCGAGCTATCCGGCGGTCAGCAACAGCGGGTCGCCTGCGCCCGCGCCCTCCTGCACCGTCCGGAGGTCATCTTCGCCGACGAGCCGACCGGCAACCTCGACTCGCGTTCCGGCACCGAGGTGCTCGGGTTCCTGCGCTCGTCGGTGCGCGAGATGGGCCAGACGATCGTCATGGTCACCCACGACCCGGTGGCGGCCTCTTTCGCCGACCGTGTGGTCTTCCTGCGTGACGGGATGATCAGGTCCGAACTGGCCCGGCCGACGCCGGACACGGTGCTGGACGCACTGAAGCGGCTGGAGGTCTGACCGTGCTGAAGACGACTCTGGCCGGGCTCCGCGCCCACCTGCTGCGGCTGGTCCTCACCGCGCTGGCCATCACCCTCGGCGTCGGGTTCGTGTCCGGCACCTTCGTGCTCACCGACACGATGCGGGCCGCCGTCGACCAGCAGTTCACCGCCTCCGCCAGTAAGATCTCGGTCGCGGTGCTGCCCACGGGGTCATCCAACGACGTGCCGGCCGCGCTGCTGTCCCGGGTCAAGAAAGTGTCCGGTGTCCAGGACGCCCAGGGCCTCGTCCTCGGCAGTGCTCCACTGATCGGTAAGGACGGCAAGGCGTACGGCGACGCCGGTACGGCGGGGGTGTCCATCTCCACCGGCGCCTTGCAGCGGTACCGGATCAAGCCCGGCCGCCCGCCGTCCGGACCTGGAGAGGTCGTGCTGGACACCAAGACCGCCCGGCGCGCCGGCTACAAGGTCGGTGACCGTGTGTCCGTGCTCGATAAGCAGGGTCGGGTGCATTCGTTCACCGTGTCGGGGCTGGTGGACTTCGGTGTCGACCAGGAGGTCGCCTACCGCGGCGGGGTCGGCTTCACCGCCGCGACCGCCACGGCGATGACCGGCGAGCACGGTTATGCGGAGATCGATGTCAAGGCCGCGCCGGGCACGAGCGACGCGGCGCTGCGCGACGCGGTCGCGCAGGCGGTCGGCGGGTCGTATGAGGTGCTCACCAGCGCGAAGCTCGCCGACCGGCTGGCCAGATCCTCTGGCCTGTCGACCAGTGATCTGTCGGTGTTCTTCCTGGCGTTCGCGATTGTGGCGTTGTTCGTCGCGGCGTTGGTCATCTACAACACCTTCAACATCTTGATCGCCCAGCGGACGCGGGAGATGGCGTTGCTGCGCTGCGTCGGCGCGACGCGGGCCCAGGTGTTCCGCGGGGTTCTCGCCGAGGCGATGGTCGTTGGCCTGGCCGCGTCCGCGCTCGGTGTGCTCGCCGGTGTGGGGCTGGGCGCCGGCGGTGCAGCGCTGTTCGCCTCCGCCGACGACACCTCGGTCGGCTCGGTGACGGTGTCGGCCACGCCGGTCGTCGTCGGTCTCGTGGTCGGTTTGATCGTCACGCTCGTTGCGGCCCTGCTCCCGGCCCGCGCGGCCACTCGCGTGCCGCCGGTGGCCGCACTGCGCAGCCAGATGGAGGGGCGGGTCAAGGGCCGCGCGGGCATCATCCGCATGGTCCTCGGCTCGCCGCTCGTCCTCGCCGGGCTCTTGATCATCGCCCTGGCGTTGGGGAGCGAGGCGGGTCAGCAACCGTTCGTGATGGTGCTGGCCGGGGGAATGATGGTCTTCCTCGGTGTGATCGCGCTCAGCCCGTTCATCGTCGGTGGCCTCAGCGGTGTGGTCGGCTGGCTGCCGGCGCGGCTGCTGGGCGTGCCGGGCCGGCTCGCGCGGGAGAACGCCGGGCGCAACCCCAAGCGTGCGGCGATCACCACCATCGCCCTCACCATCGGCGTCACACTGATGACCACGTTCTCGGTCGCGCTGGCCTCCACACAGGCGACCGCGACCGCCAAGCTCGCCGAACAGTTCCCGGTCGACTACCAGCTCACCACGGTCGGCGACCAGCTCATCCCCCGGCAGGCGGCAGCCGCCTTGCGCACGAAGCCGCAGCTCAGCGACGTCATCGAGGTACGGAACGCGGACGACGCGCGGCTCGACGGCGAGGACACCCTTGTGGGCACGGTCGCCGGCCACGCGCTCGGCCGCTCGATCAAGCCCGAGATCGTCGCGGGCTCGATCACCGACCTGGGGCCGGGGACCGTCGCGCTGCACGAGGACACGGCCAAGTCCTTCGGCGTGGGCGTGGGCCGGCAGATGACGCTGACCAACGGCTCCCAGCGGCTTTCGCTGCGGGTCGTGGCGGTCTTCTCCGGTGAGACCCCGACACCGGAGGTCACGATCAACGAGGCCGACTTCGACCGCACCTTCGGTCCCAAGAATGACTCCGAGGTCTACGTCAAGGCGAAGAAGGGCGTGTCCACCGACGTCTCCAGCCGGGTGGTAGAGGATGCCACCAAGGCCTACCCGATGGTGAAGGTCGGCAGTCTCGCCGACATGAAGGAACAGCTCACCAAGGCCGTCGACCAGCTGTTCGTGCTGGTCGGTGCCCTGCTGGGGTTGGCGATCATCATCTCACTGATCGGCATCGCCAACACGCTGACGTTGTCGGTGTTCGAGCGCACCCGTGAGTCGGCGCTCCTGCGGGCGCTCGGCCTGACCCGGAGCGGGCTGCGGTGGATGCTGTCGCTGGAAGCGGTGATCATGGCCGTGATCGGCGCGCTGCTCGGCGTCGTCCTCGGCGCCGGCTTCGGCTGGGCCGCGATCAGCGCCGTATTGGATGGGGTCGTCCTCGGCTTCCCGATTGTGCGAATCATCGCGTTCATCGTCGTGGCGGGGCTGGCAGGGCTACTCGCCGCCGTCGTCCCCAGCCGCCGGGCGGCCAAAGCATCAATCGTCGCCTCACTCGCAAGCGACTGACGGATCGCCGCGATCGGCGGAGAGGCCCTTCACCGCACGGTGAAGGGCCTCTCGCGCACACCTGGCTAGGGCAGGTAGTACATCGGGTTCGGGAGTTTGAAGGACCGGTCGGCGTGGCCACCGTTCAGGTCGCTGTACTGGTCGCCGAAGTTGGCGGTGATGTCGTAGCCGAGCGACTCGATGTGCCCACGCGTCCCGGACTTGTACTCGGTCGTGGTGCAGGTGTAGGTCGGCGCCGAGCACGGCAGGTAGGCGGTGGGCGCCTTGGTGTTCAGGTAGAGGTGGGTGGTGTCGGCGGGGGAGGTGTACCCGGCGGCGGCCAGGTTGCGGACGCTGGCGGCCCGCTGCGTCTCGGGGCGGCCGGTGATCCAGAACACCGTGACGCCGTGGTCGGCGGCCCAGTTGACCAGGGCCGGCATGCCGAAGACGGCGCGCATGTTCTTGTTCTGGATGTACGCGTCGTTGGAGGCCGGGGTGTAGTTGAAGCCGACCTCCAGCTCGTAGTTGTAGGTGAGGAGCGAGGTGTCGTCCACGTCCAGCACGATGGCCGGCTTCTTGCCCGGCCTGGTGTGCCGTACGGCCTGCCTCAGATAGGCCCCGGCCCTGGCCTCGATGCCGGCGACCTGCTTGGCGTAGCTGCTGTCGGCGGAGGCGTGGTGCTCGCCGGAGCCGTCCACGGTGTCGCCGTAGTACGCCTTGATCTCGTTGACGACGTTCGTGAGGTTGGGGATCTCCTTGTCGCTGCGCGGTACGGATCCGGTCGCGTTCGCCGCGCCCACCGCGTACAGGGTGGTGGCGGCGACCGCGGTGGCGACGGTGGCGGTCAGGGCGTGCTTGCGGAGGGTCCGGCGGAAACGTACTGCCATCAAGGGTTCCTCGTCTTCTCATGCGTACCGTCGCACCACGCGCTTCGGCCGCGAGGTTCGTGTCTCATTCACCGGCGGGGGAGACCGGCGTGCATGATCTCGCAGGTTTCCAGCCGGGGGAAGGGCGAAGGTCGCCGTCGGCCGGGTCTGGCCCGACCGGCGGCGTGCGGAGACAATCTCCGTACGCCGCTGATGCGCCCGGGGGGACGAACACGCGCACAAAGGGCACACATCGGCGTGGGTAGGCTGTGGCCGGACCGTCCGGTACCCGCGAAGGACTGGAACGCACGAATGACCACTTCTGACCAGCGCCCGGGGCGCCTCGCCGTGGGCGTTGTCGGCGCCGGCCGCGTCGGGTCGGCGCTGGGCCGGGCGCTCGACCTGGCCGGCCACACCGTGGTGGCGGCGTCCGGGGTCTCCGACGCCTCCCGCGAACGCCTCCGCGAGCGGCTGCCCGGAGTTCCGCTGCTGCCGGTGCCCGAGGTGGTGGCCGCCGCCGACCTGGTGCTGCTGACCGTGCCCGACGACGCGTTGGCCGCCCTGGTCGAGGGACTGGTGAGCACCGACGTGACCGTACGCGGCAAGCTGCTCGTCCACACCAGCGGCCGGTACGGCGCGGACGTGCTGGAGGTCGCCACACGCGCCGGCGGGCTGCCGCTCGCGCTGCACCCGGTGATGACGTTCACCGGGCGGCCCGACGACGTCGACCGGCTCGCCGGGATCTCCTTCGGCGTCACCGCGCCCGAGCCGCTGCGGCCCGTCGCCGAGGCGCTCGTGGTCGAGATGGGCGGCGAGCCGGTGTGGATCCCCGAGAACCGGCGCACGCTCTACCACGCGGCGCTGGCCGGCGGCGCCAACCACCTGGTCACGCTCGTCGTCGAGTCGATGGACCTGCTCGGCCGCGCCGGCGTGGAGAACCCGAGCCGCATGCTCGGCCCGCTGCTGGGCGCCGCCCTCGACAACGCCCTGCGGCTCGGCGTCCGCGGCCTGACCGGACCGGTCGCCCGCGGCGACGCCGGCACGGTCGCGGGCCACGTCGAGGAACTGGGCCGCGTCTCACCCGAGGCGCGCGGCGCGTACGTCGCGCTGGCCCGCCTCACCGCCGACCGCGCGCTCGCGGCCGGTCTCCTCAAGCCCGACGACGCATCACGTCTCCTCGACGCTCTGGCCGAACGCGGTTCCGAAGGGAAGCAGCAATGACGCTCGTGATCGCCCGTACCCGCGAGGAACTCGCGGCGGCCCGTTCGTCTTTCGGGACGATCGCGCTCGTGCCCACCATGGGCGCGTTGCACGAGGGCCACCGGTCCCTGATGCGCCGGGCGCGTGGCCTGGCCGGCACGGTCGCCGTGAGCATCTTCGTCAACCCGCTGCAGTTCGGGCCGAACGAGGACCTCGACCGCTATCCCCGTACGCTCTCGGACGACCTGGCCGTCTGCGCCGACGAGGGCGTCGGGCTGGTGTTCGCGCCGACGGCCGAGACCATGTACCCCGAGGGCCGCGGCACCGGGGTCACGGTCAGCGCGGGCGAGATGGGGACGATCGTCGAGGGCGCCTCCCGGCCGGGCCACTTCGACGGCGTGCTGACCGTCGTGCTCAAGCTGTTCAACCTGGTCCGCCCGGAGATCGCCGTCTTCGGCGAGAAGGACGCGCAGCAGCTCGCGATGATCCGCCGGATGGTCGCCGACTTGAACGTCCCAGTGTGGATCGACGCCTGCCCGACCGTGCGCGAGAAGGACGGGCTGGCGCTGTCGAGCCGCAACCGGTACCTCTCGCCGCCGGAGCGCGTCACGGCGCTGTCGCTGTCGCTGGCCCTGCGGCGGGGCGCCGCGGCGGCGCAGGACGGGCCCGCCAAGGTCCTCACGGCGGCCCGCGCCGTGCTCGACGAGGCGGCCGACACCGAGCCGCCGCTGGAGCTGGACTACCTCAAGCTGGTGGACCCGACGACGTTCCACGAGGTCGACGAGGAGTACGTCGGCCCGGCCGTCCTCGCCGTCGCCGGCAAGGTGGGCTCCACCCATCTGATCGACAACACCCCGCTGTACCTGACGCCGGAGCCGCCCACGGAGTCGCGCTGACATTCCGCCCGATGCGGGTACACGTCAGCGGGTGACCTCCAGGGCCGTTTCGACGAACCAGGTGGTCCAGGGCGACCGGCTGCCCTCCGGCCAGAGGACCAGTGTCCGGTACGGCGACGCGTCGGGCACCGGACGGTAGGTCACGTCGGGGCGGACATTCCTCGCGGCCAGCGAGGCGGGCACCAGCGCGACGGCCTGGCCGAGGGCGACCACCTCCAGCAGCTGGGCCGTGTCCCGTACGACCGGCCCGTCGGCCGGCCGATCCGGGTTTCCCAGCCAGTAGTCGCGGTCCGCCGGGCCACTCCATCGTGGTGCCGGCTCGGTGACCAGGTCGGCGGTACTGAGGACGTCGCGTACGGCCAGCTCGTGTCCGGCGGCGAGCGCCGCGACGCGTGGTTCGGTCGTCAGCAACTCGGTGTCCAGGCCGTGGCCGTCGAAGCACCCCGCTATCGCCACGTCCGCGCGCCCGTCGCGGACCATGTCGGCCTGTTCCCCGAATCCACTCACCACGACCCGGAGGTCCGGCGCGTCCGGTTCCGCACGGAAGCGCGCGCGGATCCGGTGCAGCAACTCCGTGGCGACCCCTGGTTTGGCGGTGACCACGAGGCTTCGGCCGGGAAGTCCCGCACGCCGCGTCCGGCGTACCGCGGAATCGAGGGCACCCAGGACAACGGCCGCCTCCTTGACCAGGGTCTCGCCGGCCCGGGTCAGCGTCAGCCGGTGCCCGGCGCGATCGAACAGGGCGACACCGAGCCGGCGCTCCAGTTGACGCATGGCCCGGGACAGGGGCGGCTGCGCGATGCCGAGCCGTTCGGCGGCGCGGGTGATGTTCAGGTCCTCGGCGACGGCGCGGAAGTAACGCAGCTCGCGGATCTCCGGCTCCGGCATACCGCCAGGGTATGGGGCGGCACCCATTCGGTCTTTCCCTTTCGGAGCCCCGGCGACTGGAGTGGAGGGATGAACGCGAATGAAGTGGCACTCGTCACCGGCGGCAACAAGGGCATCGGCCGAGAGATCGTTCACCGTCTCGCCCAGCGGGGCCTCACCGTCTACCTGGCTGCGCGCAGTCCGGAGCGCGGCCACTCGGCCGTCGAGGAACTGAAGAGGGAAGCGGCGGCGACGCGCGGCGGAAGGCCGTCGGGGAATCCGGCCGGCGTGGACGCCGATCTCGGCGGAAACGGCGACGGGCCGGATATTCGGTTCGTGCGGCTCGATGTGACCGATCCGGGCTCCGCCGAGGCGGCCGTCGACAGGATCGAAACCGAGGCGGGACGGCTGGACGTGCTCGTCAACAACGCCGGGATCATGGTCGAGTGGGGCGTCCGGACCGCCGACGTCACGGCCGCGCAACTCCGCGAGGTGTACGAGGTCAACGTCTTCGGCGTCGTCACGGTGACATCGGCCTGCGTGCCTCTGCTCCGCCGGTCGCACAATCCGCGGATCGTCAACATGTCCAGCGGGCTCGGTTCTCTCACGACGCTGAGCGACCCGACGAACCCCCTCTCGACTCGCGGGTTCCTCGCGTACAGCTCGTCCAAAGCCGCGCTCAACACCCTCACGCTGATCTACGCCGGTGCCCTCCGCGCCGACGGCATCAAGGTCAACGCCGTCAGCCCGGGCCTTGTGCCGACCGACCAGAACGCCGCCGCGACCTTCCCCCGCGGCGACCGGACCACGGCCGACGGCGCCGTCGGCCCGGTCCTGCTCGCGACGATCCCCGCCGACGGACCCACCGGCGTCTTCCGCGGTCCGGACTCACTGGACGACGTCATCCCGTGGTGAGTCGGCGGCGCGACGGGCACGGCGGTCTGTTCCGGAGGGTGTCCTGCCGGCGGCTAAAATCGCCCGCGACCTGTAGAAATGCAGGCGGGGAGCCGACTTCAGGAGAAATCCAGTGCTTCGCACCATGTTCAAATCCAAGATCCACCGGGCCACGGTCACCCAGGCCGACCTGCACTATGTGGGCTCCATCACGATCGACGAGGACCTGATGGAGGCGGCGGACCTGCTCGCGGGCGAGCAGGTGCAGGTGGTCGACATCGACAACGGCGCCCGCCTGGAGACGTACGTCATCGCCGGGCCGCGCGGGAGCGGCGTGATCGGGCTGAACGGCGCGGCGGCGCGGCTCGTGCACCCCGGCGACCTGGTCATCATCATGAGCTACGCGGCCATGACGGATGAGGAGTCCCGCGCCTTCGAGCCGAAGGTCGTCCATGTCGACCGGGACAACCGGATCATCGCCCTGGGCTCCGACCCGGCCGAGCCGGTGCCCGGCACCGCGACGGTCCGCGGCGACACACTCGCCGAGCCCGCCTGAGAGACCACGTGCGCTGAGCTCCCCCGGAGGAATCGGGCGTTCGGGACGCGAGTTATAGTCAGATTGACGAGAACTCGCCTCCCCCAGGAGGGCTCATGCTCCCTCGACGCCTCACCGCTCCGCCGCCCGGTTGGACGACCGACGCCGACATCGTTGTGATCGGGTCCGGGATCGCCGGTCTCGTGGCCGCCCTGCGCGCCCGTACGGCGGGGAAGGTCCTTCTCGTCACCAAGGCGCTCCTCGATGACGGGTCCACGCGCTGGGCGCAGGGCGGGATCGCCGCGGCGCTCCACCCTGGCGACTCTCCGGAGGACCACCTCACCGACACCCTCACCGCGGGGGTCGGCGTCTGCGACCCCGAGGCCGTACGCGTGCTGGTCACCGAGGGGCCCGACGCGGTACGCGAGCTGATCGCGCTCGGCACCGACTTCGACCGCGACGGGGAGGGCCACCTCGCGCTCACCCGCGAAGGCGGCCACCTGCGGCGCCGCATCGCGCACGCCGGCGGCGACGCGACCGGCGCGGAGATCAGCCGGGCCCTGCTCGCCGCGACCAAGGACGCCGGGATCGAGGTCATCGAGCACGCCCTGGCGCTCGATCTGATGATCGAGGACGGGCGGACGGCCGGCGTCACCCTCCACGTCATGGGGGAGGGGCAGCGCGACGGCGTCGGCGCCGTACGGGCCCGCGCGGTGATCCTCGCGACCGGCGGGCTCGGGCAGGTCTTCGAGGCGACCACGAACCCGGAGGTCTCCACCGGCGACGGCGTGGCCCTCGCGCTGCGGGCCGGGGCGCGGGTCGCCGATGTGGAGTTCGTGCAGTTCCACCCGACGCCCATGTGGCTCGGCCCGGACGCGCGTGGCCGCCAGCCGCTCATCTCCGAGGCCGTGCGAGGCGAGGGTGCCTTCCTGGTCGACGGTTCCGGCGAGCGGTTCATGACCGGCCGGCACCCGCTCGCCGACCTGGCCCCCCGCGACGTCGTGACCAAGGAGATCATGAAGCGGATGCGCGAGACCGGCGAGCCGTGCATGTACCTGGACGGACGCAACCTCGGCCCGCGCATCTGGGCGCAGCGGTTCCCCACGATCCTGGCGACCTGTGAGCGGCACGGCATCGACCCGGTCAACGAGCCGATCCCGGTGCTGCCCGCCGCGCACCACGCGAGCGGCGGCGTCCGTACGGACCTGTGGGGGCGCACGAGCGTCCCCGGCCTGTACGCCTGCGGCGAGGTCGCCTGCACCGGCGTCCACGGCGCCAACCGCCTCGCCTCCAACTCGCTGCTCGAAGGGCTGGTGTTCGCCCAGCGGATCGCGTCGGTACTGGCCGACGACACTGAGCGGGACGCCCCGGCGCCATCGGGGGCCGCCGGGGCGTCCACCCTCCTCGACCCCGGAATCCGGCCCGAGATCCAGCGGATCATGACGGCCGGCTGCGGCGTGCTGCGTGACGGCCCCGGCCTCGAACGTGCCGCGGCCGAACTGGCCGCACTGGCGAGCCGCACGACCGACCGCCCGTGCACGGAGGCCTGGGAGGTCACGAACCTGTACACCGTCGCCTCACTGATCGTCGCCTCGGCGCGGCGCCGTGAGGAGACGCGTGGCAGCCACTGGCGGTCGGACTTCCCCGACGCCTCCGACGAGTGGCGCGGGCACCTCGTCTCGGCGCTCGACGGCGACACCCTCACCACGACGTACGAACCCACGGAGAACCGATGAGAGACGCCACGCACACCTGGCTGACCGAGGCCGGCCTCGACCCCCAGACCGTGGAGGGCGTCGTACGCGTCGCGCTGGCCGAAGACGGGGAGCGCGACGTCACGAGCGAACCGATCTTCGACGCCGACGCCGCGGCCGGCGCCGACGTGGTGACGCGCCGCCCCGGCGTGGTCGCGGGCCTGCCGGTGGCCGCGCTGGTGTTCGAGACGCTCGGCCTCACGGTCAAGCCGCTCGCCGCCGACGGTGACCGGATCGCCGCGGGCGACGTGCTGCTCTCGGTCGAAGGGCCGCTGCTCGGGCTGCTGCGCGCCGAACGCACCGCGCTGAACTTCCTCACCCACCTGTCCGGCGTCGCCACCGTCACCCGGCAGTGGGCGGACGCCGTCGAGGGCACCCGGGCGCGGGTACGCGACACCCGCAAGACGCTGCCCGGCCTGCGGGCCCTGCAGAAGTACGCGGTGCGCTGCGGCGGCGGCGTCAACCACCGCATGTCGTTGTCGGACGCCGCGCTGATCAAGGACAACCACGTCGCGGCGGCCGGCTCGGTCACCGCGGCGTTCGAGGCCGTACGAGCCCCGGGCCTGCACGTTCAGGTCGAGTGCGACACGCTCGACCAGGTGCGCGAGGCGCTGGCGGCCGGTGCGACCGCGATCCTGCTGGACAACATGGGCATCCCCACGATGACCGAGGCCGTGGCCCTGGTCGCGGGGCGGGCCGAGCTGGAGGCCAGCGGCGGTCTTTCGTTGGACGGGGCCCGAGATGTGGCCGAGACCGGGGTCGACTACCTTGCCGTTGGGGCACTGACCCATTCGGTGCAGGCCCTGGACATCGGCCTTGACCTCAACCAGCGGGGACCGGATGCTGCTCACGATCGACGTCGGTAACACTCACACCGTGCTCGGCCTGTTCGAGGGCGATGAGGTCATCGAGCACTGGCGGATCAACACCGACTCCCGGCGCACCGCCGACGAGATCGCGGTGGTCCTCCAGGGGCTGGTGCAGCAGAGCCCGCTGCTGGCCGAGACCGACATCAGCGGCATCGCGCTGTGCTCGACGGTGCCGTCGGTGCTGCACGAGATGCGGGAGATGTGCCGGCGCTACTACGGCGACGTGTCCGCCGTGATCGTCGAGCCGGGCGTCAAGACCGGTGTGCCGGTGCGGATGGACAACCCCAAGGAGGTCGGGTCCGACCGGATCATCAACGCCCTGGCCGCGAACCACATCTACGGCGGTCCGGCGATCGTGGTCGACTTCGGCACGGCCACGACCTTCGACGCCGTCTCGCCCAAGGGCGAGTACGTCGGCGGGGCGATCGCCCCGGGCATCGAGATCGCGGTCGACGCGCTGTCGGCCCGCGGCGCGCAACTGCACAAGGTGGAGCTCGTCCGGCCCCGCAACGTCATCGGCAAGAGCACGGTCGAGGCGCTCCAGTCGGGCATCATCTTCGGCTTCGCCGGGCAGGTGGACGGCGTGGTCGACCGGATGTCGGAGGAGCTGGCCGACAATCCCGAGGACGTCACGGTGGTCGCCACCGGCGGCCTCGCGCCCCTGGTGCTGGACGAGGCCCGCACCATCGACGCGTACGAGCCGTGGCTCACGCTGATCGGCCTGCGCCTGGTCTACGAGCGCAACGTCAGCGTCTCCGGCTGATCAGTACTCGAGCTCGACGGTGATCTTGTATCTGTGCTCGACCGGTGAGACCTTCTCGCACTCCACGGTCGCGGTGCGCCCCTCGTGCTCCAGCCTCAGCGACCAATCGCCGGACTGGAAGCACAGCGCGACATCCTTCTCGGTGGTGCTGCCGCCGTTGTCACCGACCCAGTCGGTCACGGCCTTGACCGGGGCGGGAACACACGACGTGGCCAGCGGACAGTACGCCATGAACCCCACCCGGCGATAGTGGTTGTCACCGCCCAGCTCGAGACGATCGAAGCCGCCCTGGGGCATGCTCAGCGAGTCGGCCCACTGCCGGAGGTAATGGCTCGGCCGGTAGTCGACGGTGTAGTACGCGACACCGGCGATCGCGATGATCACCACGCCGGCGATGAGGAGGAGCGGGAGCAGCGGGCCGCGGCGTCGCCGGGCGGGAGGCCAGGGAGGTCCTGGCGGCCCGACGTTGGGAGGGCCGCCGAACGCCGGTCCCGGCGGCGGGGGTGGTCCCTGCGGCGGAGGTGGCGGTCCAGGGTGGGGCGGGAGGTTCATCGGCGCTGATGCTAATGACCGGATGCGCGATACGTCCCCTAACCACCGTCGTCACGTGCGTTTCTCATGTCGTACCGGTCGCATCGGCGGTACGGGGAATGCGTTCGCGAGGCGCTCGGGCCGATCGGTAGCCTTCTCACCGTGAGCGAGCCGAGCGAAGACCTTCCGGAGCAGATGCGGATCCGCCGTGACAAGGCGGAGCGCCTGCGTGAGAGCGGGGTCGACCCGTACCCCCTTGGATTCCCGCGTACGACCACGATCGCGAAGGTCCGCGCGGACCATCCCGACCTGGAGCCGGGCGCGTCCACCGGGGAGAAGGTCGGTGTCACCGGCCGCGTCATGCTGGCTCGTAACACCGGCAAGCTCTGCTTCGCCACCATCCGCGACGGCAGCGGCGACATCCAGATCATGCTGTCCCTCGCCAACGTCGGCCAGGAGGCGCTGGACGCGTGGAAGCGCGACATCGACCTCGGTGACCAGGTCGGCGTCGAGGGCGAGGTCATCACGTCCAAGCGCGGCGAGCTGTCGATCATGGCGGACCGCTACGTGCTCACCTCCAAGTGCCTGCGCCCGCTGCCGGAGAAGCACGCCGGCCTGACCGACCCCGAGCAGCGCGTACGCCTCCGCTACGTCGACCTGATCGTCAACGACGAGGCCCGGCGCATGGCCCGGCTGCGCAGCGACACCGTGCGGGCGATCCGGGAGTACATGAACGACCGCGAGTTCCTCGAGGTCGAGACCCCGATGCTCCAGCCGATCCACGGCGGGGCGTCCGCGCGGCCGTTCATCACGCACATCAACGCGTACGACATGGACCTCTACCTGCGGATCGCGATCGAGCTGTACCTCAAGCGGCTCGTCGTCGGCGGCATCGAGAAGGTCTATGAGATCAGCCGCAACTTCCGCAACGAGGGCGCCGACTCCTCCCACAACCCCGAGTTCACCATGCTCGAGGCCTACGAGGCGTACGGCGACTACGACACGATCGCCACGCTGACCCGCGAGATCTACCAGGCCGCGGTGGTGGCCGCGCTCGGCACGACCGTCGTGGTCCACGACGGCCAGGAGGTCGACCTCGGCGGCGACGAGTGGCCCAAGATCACGCTGTACGACGCGGTGTCGGGCGCGGTGGGCGAGGAGCTGACCACCGAGACGCCGATCGAGCAGGTGCGCAAGGTGTTCGACCTGCGCGGCCTGGAGTACGACCCGGCGTGGGGGCAGGGGCGCCTCGTGCAGGAGCTGTTCGAGGAGCTGGTCGAGCGCACGCTGATCCAGCCGACGTTCGTCCGCGACTACCCGCTGGAGACCTCGCCGCTCGCCCGTACGCACCGGTCCAACCCGCTGCTGACCGAAAAGTGGGACCTCATCGGCTTCGGCACCGAGCTGGGCACGGGGTACTCCGAGCTGATCGACCCGATCGAGCAGCGGCGCCGGCTCACCGAGCAGTCCCTCCTGGCGGCCGGCGGCGACCCGGAGGCCATGCAGCTCGACGAGGACTTCCTGCGCGCGCTGGAGTACGCCATGCCCCCGACCGGCGGCGTCGGCATCGGCATCGACCGCATGATCATGGCGTTCACCGGCAAGAACATCCGCGAGACCATCCTTTTCCCGCTGGTCAAGCCGGAATAGGCCCGAGATCACGCGCCTGCCGCGGCATGAACCGCCTCGATCCGGCGATACTGAGTGCGGTTCATGGGCATGCGCCGGACTTCGGCGCGGGGGGAGGAGGCGTCGTGGACGATGACCGGTCCGATACCCGTCCCTTTCCGGAGTCGGTGGCCGACCCCTTGCCGAGGGTCACGCCCGTCTCGCTGCCGCGTGAGCTGGGCGAGCTGACCCGGGCCCTGCTCACCGCCACCACGGTCGACGGTGTCCTGGAGCGCATCATCCTCGCCGCCCGCTATCTCATCCCCGCGGCAGACGTGGTCAGCATCACGCTGCGCGAGGAGAACGGGGACTACTACACCCCTGCCGAGACCGATGCGGAGGGCGCCGAGCTCGATCGCCGGCAGTACGAGACCGGGGAAGGCCCCTGCATCGACGCCGCCGATCCCGGCGGGCCCGCGTACGCCCACAGCGCCGACCTCGCCACCGAGTCCGCCTGGCCGGCCTTCGCCCGCGAGGCGACCGAGCACGGTTTCGCCGCGGTCCTGTCCACCGCGCTGATCACCGTGCCGGAGCCGCCGCCGTTCACCGCCGCGCTGAACATCTACTCCCGCAAGCGCGGCGCCCTGGGCGAGGCGGCCCGCGACACGGCGTTCCTTCTGGCGACGTACGCGTCGCTCGCGCTGGGTGCCCTCTACCGCGGCGCCGCCACCGAACGCGCCCTGAGCCGCTCCCAGGCGGACGCGGCCAACCTCCGCAAGGCCCTGGACACCCGCACGGTCATCGGCCAGGCGACCGGAATCTTGATGGCCCGCCGGCGCCTGTCGGCCGACGAGGCGTTCGACGTGCTCGTCCGCGCCTCGCAGAACCACAACATCAAGCTGGCCCACCTCGCCGAACTCCTCGCCCGCCACCCGGACACCGCCGACCGGATCTGAGCCGTGGAGGTGGACGGCACCCTGGGGCTGACGATGCGGCTGGCCGAGACCGGTTTCGGTCCCACGCTGGTCGAGGCGCTTGGGGAAGCTGTCCCGTGGCGAACGCGTCGCGTACGTCCTGCAGCGCCTGGAGGGCCTGACCACCGAGGAGACGGCCGCGGAGCTGCGGCGGATGCGCCTTCCCGTGGATGATGCCGTCATCGGATATGCGGTCGAGTCCGTCGATGCCGCGACCGAACTGGACCCGGACGAGCAGCGCGCGGCGATCACCGCTTTGGACGTGGGGACGGTCCCCGTCTCGCCGCGGTGGTCGCCGCGCCGAGGCCGGAGGCGGCCGGCCGTGCTCCTCGCGGGCGTGCCGGCGGTGACCGTGGCCGGTGTGGTGCTGGCGTGGCCGGTCAAGAAGGCCTCGCTGGAGGTCCAGACTGATCCGCGGACACACGCCCGGTGTGGCGGTCCGTGACGGCACGGAACGGCGTGCTCACCATGCCGGAGCGCAATGGGCGGCCTGTCACCGGACGCTGTTCCGCGTGTTCGTCGAACACGGCGCCCGCGGCGCCGATGTGTTCACCGGTCTGGACAATCCGCTGACGATGACGCAGGTCTCTTGGTCCTCGCCGCCCAGCGAGCCATCCGAGGGAGCGGATCTCGACACCCGCCTGGTTCGCGATGTCATCATCCGCGGCCCGAAGAACCACGAGTTCTACGGGCCGGAATGGCACACGAGCCTCAAAAGCTGATTATCTCCTCGCTCTGGCTCATCAGAAACCGCAATGTCCGTCGCGGCGCCAGGGCGCCGGTCGCCGCGTTCGGAATGGTGAGAGACGCAGCATTCTGGGCTCTGAGGCGTCTCTGGAGTATGAACACTGACGTGACGGCTCCCGTGCGGTCACCGGCGGACGTGGGCGAGTTGTATCGCGAGCATGCCCTCGGGCTGATCCGGTTGGCGATGCTCATGGTGGGTGATGCCCCAACCGCCGAGGACGTGGTTCAGGAAGCGTTTCTGGGTCTGCACAGCAAGCAGAACCGTCTGCGTGAGCCGGCGGCGGCGCTGGGTTATCTGCGGTCGACGGTGCTGAATCGCTGTCGTTCGGTCCTGCGGCGACGGGTGGTGGCCCGGCGGTTCCGCCAGCCGTACCAGCCTCCAGCGTCCTCGGCCGAGGATCGCGCGATCGATGAGCAGGATCGGCGGAAGGTCCTGGCCGCGATCGGCCGTCTTTCCCGCAGGCAGCGCGAAATTCTGGCCCTGCGCTTCTACTGCGACCTGCCCGAAGAGCAGATCGCCCGCACGCTGAAGATCAGCCGCGGCACGGTGTCAGCCACCACCTCACGAGCCCTCACCGCCCTCGCCGAACTTCTCAGGGAGAAGTCATGAACATCGAAGACCGCGTCCGCGATGCCTATACGCTCGTCGACGACTGGGGCCCCGCTGTCGCCCCGCCACTACGCCGTTCCGTGCGCCGTACGGCACGCCGCCGCGTGCTCCGGCTCGCCGTGCCGCTGACGGCGGTCGCGACCGTATCCGCCGGCATACTGGTCGCGGCTGCGGTAGACACCGCACCCAGCGATCGCACGCAGAAACCTTCACACTCCGCATCCGCGGGCTCGGCGCCTGGCGTGATGTCCCCGATCGCCATGATGCGGCCAGAACGCGACGATCAGGTGCAGATCTTCCTCTGCAACTTCACCGCCAACTCTTATGATCCCAATGACCACTGGTGCCACAGGCGGTCCGTCACACCGGCCGAGCGCGCCGCGATCGCCCGGGATCTGAAGAAGCGGGCAGACGTGCGCGACAGCGTCTACGTCTCACCGAGACAGGCATATGCCAGGGCCAAAAAGCGCTTCGCGCATACCGAAATAGGCGACGCCCTGCAGGTGAGTGACTTCCCGGCCTCATTCACAGTGACGGTCCGCAGATCGGCCGATGACGAGTCGATCGTCAGAGCCTTCACGGGAAAACCTGGGGTGTATGTGGTGCTGACACGTATATCGCCATCCCGTACACCTTGACGCCAGCGTCGAGCCACTCGCCGGTGCGCGGGACACCCGAGGTCCCGATCGGGGCGCTTCCTAGACTCGGGTTCATGCTCAGACTCGGATTCCCCGTGATCGGTGTGACCGACGTTCCGCGCGCCGTGGAGTTCTGGACGGCCGCGCTGGACCTGGTGCCCACGTCAGAGTGGGAGAGCGAGACGTGGAGAACCCTGGAGCACGCGGATGGGTCGGGCCGCGCGCTCGGGCTGATGCGCAGCGAGTCACCTGTCCAGGCGCATCCGCGCATCCATCTCGACCTGCTGGTGGACACGACGGCCGAGCAGGAAGCCGAGGTCGAGCGTCTGATCGGGCTCGGAGCCGGCAGGCTCGCCTGGGAGCTGTACCCACCGAACCCTGACTTCGTCGTCCTCGCAGACCCGGACGGCAACGCCTTCTGCGTCGTGGATCTGAGCCGGGCCCCGTCCGGCGCGGCGTGACCAGGACGAGCCGCTGGTTAGAAGATCCGTACCGGGAGTTCGGCGAGGCCGCGCAGGATGAGGTTGTCCTTGTAGCGCAGCGGGCCGGGCAGGAGCGCCACGTCACGGCGCATCAGGGCGGTCAGGGCGATCTGGCCCTCGATGCGGGCGAGTGGCGCGCCGAGGCAGAAGTGGATGCCCTGGCCGAACGCCAGGTGCCGGGGCGCCTCGGTCAGCCAGCGCGTCAGGTCGAGACGGTCCGGGTCGGTGAAGACCTCCGGGTCGCGGTTGGCCGCGCCGAGCAGCAGCATGACCGCCTCGCCTCGGCCGATCCGCTGCCCGGCGACCTCGGCGTCCTCCAGGGCGACGCGCGCGCTGAGCTGGACCGGCGGGTCGTACCGCAGCAGTTCTTCCACCGCGGCGGGAGCCTCGCCGGGGTTGGCGCGGAACCAGGCGAGCTGGTCCGGTGACCGCAGCAGCGCGAGGGTGCCGTTGGCGATGAGGTTGACCGTCGTCTCGTGGCCGGCGACGAGCAGCAGGACGCAGGTGGCGATCAGGTCGTCCTCGGAGAGCTCCTCGATGGCGACCAGTCCGCTCAGCAGGTCGTCTCCCGGAGCGGCGCGGCGCCGGGCGGCCAGCTCGCGGAAGTAGTCGCCGAACTCCTCGCGCGCCCGGTCGCGATAGGCGAGTTCGTCCGGAGGCACCACGAAGTCCGGGTCGAGGCCGCGGGCGAGCGCGTCCGACCAGTCCTTGAAGCGGTCCTCATCCTCCGGCGGCACGCCGAGCATCTCGCTGATCACGATGACCGGCAGCGGGTGGGCCAGGCCCGCGATCAGGTCGACCTCGCCGTCGAGGCGGGCCAGCAGGTCGTCCACGATGGCGGACACGCGGGGGCGCAGGCGTTCGACCAGGCGGGCGGTGAAGGCGCGGCTGACCAGGCGGCGGAGCCTCGTGTGCTCCGGAGGGTCCAGCGTGAGGAAGGACCGGGCCCGCCGGGGCGGCCGGCCGGAGAGCTCGTCGTCGCCGTGGCCGAACCTCGGGTCGCGCAGCACCTGCGTGCACACCGCGAATGAGGTCGACAGCCACAGACCGCCAGACGTACGGATCAGGGGGCCGCCCGCCCGCAGCTCGCGGTAGTGGGCGTACGGATCGGCGCTGAACTCCGGGGCGAACGGATCGAAGCCGAGGACGTCACGGACGCCGGGCTGCGCGTCGGTCATGGAGACCCCCAAATCTCTAGAGAAGCAGGTGGTGCGCGGAGTACTCGATGCGTTCGCGGGCCCGCATGAGCAGCGCGGGGATCTCGCGTTCGGCCGCCTCGGTCAGCCGGGTCGCCGGGACGGACACGCTGATCGCGTCGCGGGCGGGGCGCTGGAGGCGCAGGACGACGGCGAAGCAGCAGATGCCGGTGCTGTTCTCCTCGCGGTCGACGGCGTAGCCGCGTTCGCGGACGCGGCACAGCTCCTCGGTAAGCGCCCGGTGGTCGGTGATGGTGTGCTCGGTCTGGCGTTCGAGCTCGTCCGGGAGGCGTGGCTCCGGGCGGTCGGCGAGCAGGGCCTTGCCCAGGGCGGTGCTGTGCACGGGCACGCGGCGGCCGACGCGTACGACGGGCCGCAGGTCGTGGCGGGAGGGCCGGGAGGACAGGTCGACCACCTCGACGTCGTCGAGCCGGCCGAAGTGCACGGTCTCGCCGGTCGCCTCGGCGAGCCACTCCAGCGTCTCGTGCGCCATGCCGACCACGGGGTCGCCGTCGATGTAGGAGGCGCCGACGAGCAGGGCCCGCATGCCGATGCGGTAGAGCGTGCCGGTCGGGTCGGTCTCCACCCAGCCGAGCCGTACGAGCGTGCGCAGGAGGGCGTACAGGCTGCTCTTCGGATAGCCCAGCTCCTGCTGGATGGCCGTCAGGCTGTACATCCCGCCCTGACGGGCGAAGAAGTCGAGCAGCGCGACGGTGCGCATCGCGGACTTGACGCCCGGCCCGGTGGTGTCGGATGAGTCCATGCCCAGCCCCTCTAGAGCACCGACGTACGCCGTGTGCCACGCGAGATCCGGCGGTCACGCCGGAGCCGGGTCACAGCCTAGTCCGCTTCATCCCGCTTCAGATCTGTTCAGATATGCGAACAGTGGCTATGGTTATGGACACTTTGTGGCGACACCCTCGGAGGAACCCCCATGGCCAAGATCGTTCTTGACCACGTCGACAAGGCCTACACCAGCGACGTGAAGGCGGTGAACAACCTCAGCCTGGAGATCGCGGATGGGGAGTTCATGGTGCTGGTCGGCCCGTCCGGCTGCGGAAAGTCCACGGCCCTGCGCATGATCGCGGGCCTGGAGGACATCACCGGCGGCGAGATCTCCATCGGTGAGCGGGTCGTGAACGACCTCGCGCCGAAGGACCGCGACATCGCCATGGTGTTCCAGAACTACGCGCTCTACCCGCACATGACCGTCGAGCAGAACCTCGCCTTCGGCCTCCAGCTCCGCGGCACCTCCAAGGCGGAGATCAAGAAGCGCGTCGCCGACGCCGCCAAGATGCTCGGCCTGGAGCAGTTCCTCAAGCGCAAGCCCGCCAACCTCTCCGGTGGTCAGCGCCAGCGCGTCGCGATGGGCCGGGCGATCGTCCGCGAGCCGCAGGCGTTCCTGATGGACGAGCCGCTGTCCAACCTCGACGCCAAGCTCCGCGTCTCGATGCGCGCCTCGCTCAACCAGCTCCACGAGCGCCTGGGTGTCACGACCGTGTACGTCACCCACGACCAGATCGAGGCCATGACCCTCGGCGACCGCGTCTGCGTGCTCCGCGAGGGCGTCCTGCAGCAGGTCGACACGCCGCAGAACCTCTTCGACAGCCCGGTGAACCTGTTCGTCGCCGGCTTCATCGGCTCGCCCGCGATGAACTTCGTGAACGCCGAGCTGGTCCGTGAGGGCGGCGGGGCCCGGGTCACGTTCGCCGGGTACGAGCTGCCGGTGCCGGCCGAGACGTTCACGAACAAGCCCGGCCTGGAGGACTACACCGGTCAGTCGATCATCCTCGGCATCCGCCCCTCCGACTTCGAGGACGCCACCCACGGCGGTCAGGACTGGCCGACCATGCAGGTCAGCGCCGACGTCACCGAAGAGCTCGGCAGCGAGATCAACGTCATCTTCACCATCGACGCGCCGCCGGTGGAGCACAAGGACACCGCCGACCTCGCCAAGGACGAGGAGGACGAGGACAGCGCGATCCCGCTGACCGACAACAAGGCCCTGTGGACCGCCCGCGTCAACGCCCGCTCGCACGTGCGTCCGGGCCAGTCGCTGGACCTGGCCGTCGACACGAGCCGCCTGCACTTCTTCGACGCCGAGAGCGGCCTGGCCATCGGCCACCCCGAGGCCGCCGAGGTCGAGGCCGTCAGCGCCTGAGGCCGCCCCCAAGCCGAGGCCGTCAAGCGCCTGATCTCCGCGCCTGAGGGGGCGGTCCGCCGAGGACCGCCCCCGCACGGCCTCCGCCGCGCTCTTGGTGCCTCCGTCGATCAGCACCGCCACGGGTGCCGCCGGGTCGGCGAGGCGATGCGCGTTGGGTTCCGGCGACATCGGGTGGGCACCGAGGTGAACGACGCCGTTCCGCAGAATCGTTCGCGGCCCGCGTAAGCGCGTCGCGCCGCAACGTGGGCCAGTCCACCCGGTCTCGCCACAGAGCCTGGCGTTCGAGCAGGTCGAGCAGGTCGAGGACGCCGCGGAGGTACTCCTCCGGAGACCCGCTCAGGCGGAATCGCGGACGACCAGCGACGGAGAGAGCACCAGCCCGCGATGCTCGTGCTCCTCGGCGCCGGCGGCACCGACCTCGGCGTCGGCCTCGGCGACGGCCAGCTCGGCGGCGGTCCAGCCGAGCTCGTGCCGCGGCTGCCGTACGGTCGTCAGCGGCACCACGGAGGTGCCGGCCAGCTCGATGTCGTCGTAGCCGACCACGCTGATCTCCTCTGGCACCTTGACGCCCGTGCGCAGCAGCGCGTTGACCAGGCCGATCGCCAGCAGGTCGTTGGCGCAGAACACTCCGGTCGGCAGCGGGTCGAGCTCCAGCAGCCGCCGCGCCGCCTCCTTGCCCGACGCCGGCGTCAGGTCGCGCTGCACCAGCGTGGTCAGGTCGTCCTCGGACACGCCCGCGCGGCGAGCGGCGGCCACCGCGCCGGCGTGCCGGTCGGTGATCGGCTCCGAGCGCAGCGGGCCGGTGACGATCGCGAGGCGGCGGTGCCGGGCGGTCAGGTGGTCGACGGCGAGCTCACCGCCCGCGACGTGGTCCACGCGGGTCGAGCAGACTCCGTCGTACGCGCGGCGGTCGAGCACCACGATGGACAGGCCGCGGTCCCGCAGCTCGGCGATGCGCTCGGCGTCGAGACCGACCGGCGTGATGATCACTCCGCTGACGCGTTGTTCTTCGAGGAAGTCCAGACAGCGGCGCTCCTTGGCCGCCGAACCGTCGCTCGTACACCAGAGGGCGTCGAAGCCGTCGGTGTTCATGGCGGCCTCGGCGCCCTGCGCGAGATCGGTGAAGTACGGGTTGCCGAGGCTCTCCAGGACGACGCCGAGGGTGCGGCTGCGTCCCTGGCGGAGCTGCCGGGCGCTCTCGTTGCGTACGAAGCCGAGCTCGCCGATGACGGCGCGCACGCGTTCACGGGTCGCTTCGGCCACCAAATTTGGCCGGTTTAGGACATTCGAAACTGTCCCCACGGAGACACCTGCACGCATCGCCACATCCCGGATGCTGACGGGCGGCACGCTGTCTTCCTCTCGACTTACGCGGTTTTCGCAGGTTAATGGCTGCGAACAACTGTTTCCGAGGTGTTATGTAGCGAGCCGCTTTCATTCGGCCACGCAACGTAACATTTGAACGCTTGACGGTCCGGATCCGGCCGCCTAGCGTTCCGGTTCGAAGCCTAGCTTGAAACGATTCACGATCTTTGCCGGGATCGTTGTCGAAGGGATGGGGGCGAGAAGCGCACCGATGACCCCTCCCGAACTCGTGGATCCCGGTCCCGGTCGCACCACCGGGACGTTTCTCCGCGCACCCGGGTTTACGTCCCTTCTCGCAATCTCAACGTATGAATCGTTACTGGAGTTCCCGCGCCGCGCAGCCGAATCGGCTCCGACGGCCACCTCCGGTCAAGCGCGTCAGGCCTACCCGTGCCCATGCGGCGCCCCGCCGCATCCCCGTAGTCATCACCAGGGACGAGGGAGGACGGAGTGGAACAGGCCACACTGACACGCCGTGGCACCGACGATCCGCGTCTGAGCGAGGACGAACTCCGGTTGCTCGCGCAGATCGCCACAGGTGTCACCGCAGATGTGGCAGCGCGGAAACTCGAACTCAGCGCGCGGACGCTACGGAGGCGACTGCGAACGATATGTGACCGGCTCAATGTGAACACCCCCATCGAAGCCGTTGTGTGGGCGGCACGACGGCAACTCATCTGACTTCCAGTACGTGAGCGCCCCGGGGGGGTATGGGGCGCCCGCGGGCCACGGTCGGGCGTCCGGCGGCTAGGGTCACCTGTTTGTGGAGACAGCTATCCGCCGGGCCCGCGCGACGGACGTCCGGGCGATCCGGCGGCTGGTGGACCTGTACGCCGGCCCGGGCCGGCTACTCGCCAAGCCGACCGTGACGCTTTACGAGGACGTCCAGGAGTTCTGGGTCGCGGAAGACTCGCGGACCGGCGCCGTCGTGGGTTGCGGCGCGCTGCACGTCATGTGGGAGGACCTCGCCGAGGTCCGTACGGTAGCGGTGGACCCCGCCTGCCGTGGCCACGGAGTGGGGCACCGCATCGTCGCGCGCCTCCTGGAGACGGCGCGCGAACTCGGCGTCCAGCGCGTCTTCTGCCTTACCTTCGAGGTGGCCTTCTTCTCCCGGCACGGGTTCCGCCGGCTGCAGGGCAGCCCGGTGGCGCCCGAGGTGTACGAGGAGCTCCTGCGCTCCTACGACGACGGCGTGGCGGAGTTCCTCGACCTCGACCGGGTGAAGCCGAACACCCTGGGCAACACCCGCATGTTGCTCCACCTGGAAGGCGAGCGATGAGCGACTACGAGCCGGTCGAGGAGCTGACGCTGGCGCCGGTCATCCGCCGCGCCGGCGCCCGGGTCATCGACGCCGGCTTACTGGGCATCGTGGGCTTCGCGCTGATCCTGCCCTTCATGGTGGCCGCGGTGGGCCTGGACGAACCGGGCAGCCACGGAAAGGACTCCTCCGTCTGGTCGGGGCCGGCCCTGTTCGGCTGGATCCTCGTCGTGGGCCTCCTGCCGTTCGCGTACGAGGCGGTGCAGCTCGCCCTGTGGGGCCAGACGCTCGGGAAGCGGATCATGAGCCTGCGGGTGCTGGCCGAGAGCGGCGAACCGCTGCGGCCGGCGCAGGCGGTCGGCCGCGCGGCCGTCAACAACCTGCTCTACCTGTTCGGCTGCGGCGTCGGCACGCTCATGGCCTACCTGTGGGCGATCTGGGACCAACCCCTGCACCAGGCCCTCCACGACCGGCTGACCGCCACGGTCGTGGTCGACGATCGGGAGTTCGAGACCGGCGACGGCGGGCTGACCGGCACGATGGTGATCGACCGTGAGCGACGACCGGGAGTATGAGACCGAATGACGTATGAGGCCGTGCTCGCGGAGCCGTCACAGCGGCTGGTCGCGCGCCTGGTGGACACGCTCATCGTCGGCGTCCCCCTGGCCACCGTCGCCACCGAGATCTTCCCGCGCGAGACCGCGCAGACCGTAGTCGCGCCGATCGGGTTCGCCGCGGTGTTCCTGGTGTACGAGGTCGTGCAGCTCGCGCTCTGGGGCCGTACGGTCGGCAAGCGGCTGACCGGCATCCAGGTGATCTCGGCCGACGGCGCGCGCCTGCGCGTGAGCCAGGCGCTGGTCCGCTCGGCGATCTACTCCCTGCCGCCCGCGGCCCGGCCGGTGCCGGTGCTCAACGTGCTCGCGGGCATCTTCTGGCTCGCCGAGATCGGTCTGCTCTTCGAGGGGGATCACCGCCAGGCCCTGCACGACCGCGCCGCCGGCACGCTCGTCGTCGACGTGCGGCCCCGCGCGGCCCGGCCGCCCGAGGCGGAGGAGCCCGTCTCCGGCGAACCGGCGCCCGAGGAACCCCCCGTCACATGAGGCGGAGCTGCTGGTCGCGCGGCCGGCGGCGAGCGGCCTGCTCGGGCCGGGTGACGTACTTGCCGGGGATGCCGCGCAGGAACGGCGACGGGTCGCGGCGCCGGGAGCCGGACAGGTAGAGCGACGACTGCGCCCGCGTCATGCCGACGAAGAACAGGCGGCGTTCCTCGTCCTCGTCGGTGTCGGGCAGGCGCATCGGCAGCAGGCCGTCCTCGCACCCGACGATGAACACCACCGGGAACTCCAGGCCCTTCGAGGCGTGCAGGGTCAGCAGCGCGATCCGGTCGGCGCGCGGGTCGAACGCGTCCACCTCGGCGCCCAGGGCCAGCTCGCCGAGGAAGGTCTCCAGGTCGTCGCCGCAGCGTACGGCGAGCGGCGTGAGCAGCTCGGCCGCCGTGCGCAGGACCGTCTCGTCGTGCAGCTCGGCGAGCGTCTCCACCGCCGCGCGGATCCGCGCGGTCAGCTCGCCGCCGTGGTGCCGCAGCTCGTGCGCGATCTCCCGGACGCCCGGCCGTCTCACCAGGCGGTCGTGGGAGCGCTTCTGGTACGGCATGCCCGCGCGGGTCAGGGCCTCCATGACCGGCTCGGCCTGGGCGGAGGAGCGGTAGAGCACGGCGATGTCGGAGAAGTCGAAGTGCTCGTCGTGGTGCCCGTCGGACCGTCCCGAATCCAGCGAGTGGAACGACGCGCCGCCCAGCAGCCGGTCGATGGTCGAGGTGACGAACTCCGCCTCGGCCTGCGCGTCGGCGCTCTCCTGCACGACGATCAGCCGCTCGCCGGGCCGCTGCGGGTCCAGGATCCGGTCCGGTACGAGGCTGGTGGCCCGGATGGCGGCCACCGCCCCGTGCACGATCGCCGGGGCGGACCGGTAGTTGCGGGTCAGCAGCACCTTCGTGGCCGCGGCGAAGTCGCCGGCGAACCGCAGGAAGAAGCCGACGTCCGCGCCGCGGAAGGCGTAGATCGCCTGGTCGGGGTCGCCGATCGCGGTGAGGTTGCCGTCCGCGCCGGCGAGCAGGCGGAGCAGGGAGTACTGCGTCTCGTCGACGTCCTGGTACTCGTCCACGCTGATCCACGGCCAGCGCTCACGGTAGTGCGCGGTCAGGTCCGGGTCGGCGCCGAGCAGCGCCACCGGCAGGCGCAGCAGGTCGGCGAAGTCGGCCAGGCCGCGCTCGCGCAGGCGTTTCTCGAAGGAACCGCGCGCCTCGGGGTCGCCCGGGCCGCCCGCGCCGTCGAAGCCGGAGAGGAGCCGCCGCGCCTCCTTGTCGGAGCCGGTCATCTCCCGGGCGATCTCCAGCCGCTCGGTCTCGTCGGCGATGCGGAAGTCCGCCGGCAGGCCGGCGCGCTCGTGCTGCTCCCGCAGGATCAGCGCGCCCAGGCCGTGGAAGGTGGTGACGGTGAGGCGGGCGGCACGGCCCGGCAGCAGCGCCTCCAGGCGCTCGCGCATCTCGTCGGCGGCCCGGCGCGTGAAGGTGATCGCCAGGCACCGCTCCGGCTCCACGTCACGCTCGGCGACGAGGTGGGCGATCCGGTGGGTCAGCGTCCGCGTCTTGCCGGTGCCGGGACCCGCGATGATCAGTAGCGGGCCGCCCGGGTGCGCGGCGGCGACCCGCTGATCGGGGTCGAGGCCGTCGAGGATCGAGGAACCCTCATCGGCCTCGGCGGCCTCGGCGGCCTCGAGGATGTCCTGCTGGCCCTCCATCGGCGGCTCGGGAGGCGCGGCGGCATCGCCGGGAGCCTCCTCCCGCGGGTCGTCTTCCGGCGCCGGCGGCCGTACGGGCCCGGCGGGGCGTACGGGCTCGGCGGGAAGGTCGAAGAGCCCGGTGTCGTCCGGGGCGCCGAGCAGCCCGACGGCGCGTTTGCCCTCGCGGCGCAGCTCACCGGGCGCGAACAGGCGGATCACGCCGTACTCACCGTCGAACCCGGCCTCCCTGATCACGTCGCCGCGCCGCAGCCGGCCGATCGCCTCGGCCAGCAGCTCGCCCCCGGCCGCCCGTACGTCGTCCAGGGGGACGTCGTCGAGGATCGACAGCTCCGGGCCGAGCGTGGAGACCAGCTCGGCGATGTGGCCGAGCACGGACTTCGAACGCGGGCCGACCCCGCGGATCTCGCTGACGATCTCGGGCAGCGGGATGAGGTTGCGAAAGTCCGCGGCGCTCTCCGGCCGGCGGCCCTCCGGATGGGCGGCGAGCTCGTCGACCCGGGAGAGCACGCCGACGGTGAGCGGGCGGCCGCAGGACGGGCACCGGCCGCCGTGAGCCTTCGTCTCCTCCGGCTCCAGGCGTACTCCGCACTTGCGGTGACCGTCGAGGTGATACTTGCCCTCCTCGGGGAAGAACTCGACGCTGCCGCCGTACCCCTGCCCGGTCTCCAGGGCGGCGCGTACGGCGTAATAGTCCATCTCCGTGGCGAACATCGACGCCTCGCGGGCAAGCGCGGGGGGTGAGTGCGCATCTGAGTTGCTCACGAGGCGGTAGCCGTCGAGTGAGGGCACCCGCCAGTTCATCAGCGGATCGGAGGAGAGGCCGGTCTCCACGGCGAAAATGTGGTCGGCCAGGTCGTCGTAGCAGTCGGCCACCGCGTCGAAACCGGACTTGGAGCCGAGGACCGAGAACCACGGCGTCCACACGTGGGCCGGGACCAGGTACGAGCCGGGGTCGCTCTGCAGAGTGATCTCGAGCAGGTGGCGCGAGTCCAGACCGAGTATCGGCCGGCCGTCCGACGCGAGATTGCCGATCTTGGCGAGCGCGGTGGTGATGCGTTCGGCCGCCTCGAAGGACGGAGAATAAAGGAGATGGTGTACCTTCCGCGTGCGTTCACCCTTTTTGTAGATGGTCGAGATCTCCACCGAGAGCAGAAAACGAACCGGTTGGCGGCAGGCGGGCGGTAGTGTTCGGCTCACTCGGCGTTCGAGGTCGGGTCGCAGCCGGAACAGCCCCGGTTCTGCGGGCACGAGGTTCTCCCGGAGCTCGTCCATCCACGCGGGGTGGGTGAAATCGCCGGTGCCCACGAGCGACACGCCTTTGCGACCCGCCCACCACGCCAGGTGTTCAAGGTCACAGTCCTTGCTGCAGGCGCGGGAGTACTTCGAATGGATATGAAGGTCCGCGTAGAACGTCACGTCGTCGCCCGTCGTCTCTCGGATCGCGCTGGTGCCGCATTGGATCCTGTCATGCTCCGGGCCTTAAGATCGCCGGATCGCGCCGACCGATGGATTCCACGGCGCATGTTCGCTGCTCATGATCCCCAGGTCGGCGCGTGTGCCTGCCGGGTTGCGCATTCCGCGGTGGTCGCTGCCTGTTAAGTGCCGGTACGTGAGGGTTATTCGAGCGATACGTGGGCGCAGGTGCGGACGAGGCCCCTGTACTTTTCGGACAGGGTGGCCGTCCGGCGCGCCGTCACGCTCCGCGCTGGGGTCCGGGTGGCGGAACGACTCACCCCAGCGTATCGATGCCCCGTCCAACGGTCGCCGGATGAGCCTCCGACCGGCCCGTAGGACCGGATGTCGCGGAGCGGCCGGGCCGAAAGCCGGGGCGGTGTGTGCGCCGCATGCGACTGCGGGACAATTCAAGGGCAGGGGCCGTGTGCGCCCAGTCCGCTTGGGCGAGAGCTTGGGTGACCTCTTGGGTGACAGGTCCGATAACGCGAGAACGGAAGGCATGGGCCGATGTGGAACGACCTTGCGGCGCTCGTCCCCCCTCTCACGGTGGCCGCCGTGTTCTTCGCGGGCGTGTTCTGGGTGGTGCGGAGAGAGATGGGCGGTAAGCGGAGGCGGGAAGACGTGCCGGAGAAGCGCAGGGCGGGGCAGTAAGCCTCCCGCTGCCCGCTGGATTGCCGGTGATTACGCACCGTAACGTGCGTGCTAAACTTCCAGCGTTGGAATTGTCATCGGGAGCCACGGAGGTATATCTTTGGCAACCGAATGCAGTTTGCTCCGGTGAAAGGTCAGTCTCCATGGCAGAGCAGATCATTAAGCGCCTCATCGACGACATCGATGGGGGGGAGGCAGAGGAGACGGTCCAGTTCTCTCTCGACGGCGTCCCATATGAGATCGATCTGAGCGCCGCCAACGCTAAGAAGGTGCGGGATTCCCTGGCGCCGTTCGTGGAGCACGCCCGCAAGGCCGGCGGGGGTGCCGCCGGTGGCCGCCGGCGTCGGAGCCGCGCGGCGTCGAGCCGCGAGCGCAGCGCGGACATCCGCGCGTGGGCGAAGGCGCGTGGCATCAAGGTCAACGAGCGTGGACGCATCCCGGCGACCGTCGTCGAGGAGTACGAGCGCGCGCACTGATCGAACACAGCTCCGGTGAGTGGCCCGTCGCCCGGCCCCAGGGGGCGGCGGGCCGTTCGCTTGCGGCGTACGGGGAACATCGCGGCCCCGAGCGGTAGTTGGATGAGGATGAACGGGCTTGCCCAGGGGAACGTCTTCCGTTGGGACTACCGAGTGGCGGCTTCCGTCGGGCGGGCTAGCATGCGGAAGGACAGAGTCGGACATTCCGGCTACTGCCCAACCGCTCTGTGAGGAGCGACGAGATGTTCGAGAGGTTTACGGACCGCGCGCGGCGGGTTGTCGTCCTGGCTCAGGAAGAGGCCAGGATGCTCAACCACAACTACATCGGCACCGAGCACATCCTCTTGGGCCTCATCCACGAGGGCGAGGGGGTTGCGGCCAAGGCTCTGGAGAGCCTGGGCATCAGCCTCGAAGCCGTGCGCCAGCAGGTCGAGGAGATCATCGGCCAGGGGCAGCAGGCACCTTCGGGACACATCCCGTTCACTCCGCGGGCGAAGAAGGTCCTTGAGCTCTCGCTGCGTGAGGCACTTCAGCTCGGCCACAACTACATCGGGACCGAGCACATCCTGCTCGGCCTGATCCGTGAAGGCGAGGGTGTGGCCGCCCAGGTGCTGGTGAAGCTGGGTGCCGATCTGAACCGCGTGCGGCAGCAGGTGATCCAGTTGCTGCACGGATACCAGGGCAAGGAGCCCGCCTCCTCAGGTGGGCCCTCAGAGGCGGCCCCGTCGACCTCTCTTGTGCTGGACCAGTTCGGCCGCAACCTGACGCAGGCCGCGCGTGAAGGCAAGCTCGACCCGGTCATCGGGCGCGAGAAAGAGATCGAGCGGGTCATGCAGGTGCTGTCCCGCCGTACCAAGAACAACCCGGTCCTGATCGGTGAGCCCGGCGTCGGTAAGACGGCGGTCGTCGAGGGGCTGTCCCAGAAGATCGTCAAGGGCGAGGTCCCCGAGACGCTGAAGGACAAGCAGCTCTACACCCTCGACCTGGGCGCACTGGTGGCCGGTTCCCGCTACCGCGGTGACTTCGAAGAGCGCCTGAAGAAGGTGCTCAAGGAGATCCGCACCCGCGGCGACATCATCCTGTTCATCGACGAGCTGCACACGCTGGTCGGTGCGGGCGCCGCCGAGGGCGCGATCGACGCCGCCAGCATCCTCAAGCCGATGCTGGCCCGCGGTGAGCTGCAGACCATCGGCGCGACGACGCTCGACGAATACCGCAAGTACCTGGAGAAGGACGCCGCGCTCGAGCGCCGCTTCCAGCCGATCCAGGTCGCCGAGCCGTCGCTCAGCCACACGATCGAGATCCTCAAGGGCCTGCGCGACCGCTACGAGGCCCACCACCGCGTCTCGATCACCGACAGTGCGCTGGTGGCCGCGGCCCAGCTGGCCGACCGCTACATCAGCGACCGGTTCCTGCCGGACAAGGCGATCGACCTCATCGACGAGGCCGGCTCGCGCATGCGCATCCGCCGCATGACCGCGCCGCCGGACCTGCGCGAGTACGACGAGAAGATCGCCGACGTGCGCCGCGACAAGGAGTCCGCGATCGACGCGCAGGACTTCGAGAAGGCCGCCGCACTGCGCGACCGGGAGAAGCAGCTTCTCCAGGCCAAGGCGCAGCGGGAGAAGGAATGGAAGGCCGGCGACATGGACGTCGTCGCCGAGGTCACCGAGGAGCTGATCGCGGAGGTTCTCGCGACGGCGACCGGCATTCCGGTCTTCAAGCTCACCGAGGAGGAGAGCGCCCGCCTGCTCCGCATGGAGGACGAGCTCCACAAGCGGGTCATCGGCCAGAACGACGCCATCAAGGCGCTGTCCCAGTCGATCCGCCGCACGCGTGCGGGTCTGAAGGACCCCAAGCGTCCGGGTGGTTCGTTCATCTTCGCGGGCCCGTCGGGTGTCGGTAAGACCGAGCTGTCCAAGACGCTGGCGGAGTTCCTCTTCGGCGACGAAGACGCGCTGATCCAGCTGGACATGTCCGAGTTCATGGAGAAGCACACGGTCTCGCGGCTGTTCGGGTCTCCGCCCGGATACGTCGGCTACGAAGAGGGCGGCCAGCTGACCGAGAAGGTCCGCCGCAAGCCGTTCTCCGTGGTGCTGTTCGACGAGATCGAGAAGGCCCACCCGGACATCTTCAACTCGCTGTTGCAGATCCTGGAGGACGGGCGCCTCACCGACGCCCAGGGCCGCGTGGTCGACTTCAAGAACACGGTCGTGATCATGACGACCAACCTCGGCACGCGCGACATCTCCAAGGGCCTGTCGGTCGGCTTCGCCCGGGAGAACGACGAGCAGGGCTCGTACGACCGGATGAAGGCCAAGGTCAACGAGGAGCTCAAGCAGCACTTCCGGCCGGAGTTCCTCAACCGCGTCGATGACACCGTCGTGTTCCACCAGCTCACGCCGAAGGAGATCATCCAGATCGTCGATCTGATGATCGAGAAGGTCGACGAGCGCCTCAAGGACCGCGACATGGGCATCGAGCTGCGCCAGGAGGCCAAGGACCTGCTGGCCGAGCGCGGCTACGACCCGGTGCTGGGCGCCCGGCCGCTGCGCCGGACCATCCAGCGGGAGATCGAGGACAACCTGTCCGAGAAGATCCTGTACGGCGAGCTGCGCGCCGGCGAGATCGTCATGGTCGGCGTCGAGGGCACCGGCGAGACGGCGAAGTTCACCTTCACCGGCGAGCCCAAGCCCGAGCCCGCCGTCCCGGCCTCCGCCCCTGCCGGCGAGCCGGTCAACCACCCGTAACCGCACGACCCGACCGAGACCCGCGTTCCGCTCAGGGACGCGGGTCTCGGCGCGTTCGACGGGTCGGTGGACCTCGTCGTCCACGGCCGTGACACGTACCTTGCCGGCGCCGGTCCTCAGACCCGCCAGGGGTGGGCGCCGACCGACGATCTTCTTCGTGGTGCGCCCGGCTACGGCCGCCTTTCCGCCGGTCGAGGGCACGACGGTGCCGCCAGCACCACCCCCGATCCGGGGTTCAGGACCAGAGACTCCCGCATTCATCCTTGCGAGGGTTCTCGTGGACACCAGACCGCCGGAGAGGAGATCCCATGACGACGACGATGGCGCCGGTACGCCGACCACCGGCAGTGGATGATCCGTAACTTCGCGCTGACGTTCGGCAAGGTCACCAACACGCTGCTCCAGGCGCCGGTCTACTTCCTCGTCGCGGCGCAGGACGGCGCTGTCGGACGCGGCGACGACGCGACCCTGATCACGCACGACATCGCCGGGACGACCTCGTGGCTCGCGTTCGTGCTGAACCTGCTGATCGCGGAGTGGTACATCCAGCGCCGCTACGGTTCCCTCCGCGCCTCGCGCACGCGACCGGTCGCGCCTACGGCCGAAGCCGCAGCGGCGGGCGAGCCCCGTTAGGCGGTTGATCCGGCTCAGGTCGGGAGGGCGTAGCGGCCGTCGTCCAGGGGGTCGACCAGGCCGTCCTCGATGAGGGCGGCCAAGGAGCGTTCGCGCTGGAGGGTGTCGGCCCACACGTCGTCCAGGGCGGCCTTCTCCACGGGGCCGTCGGCGTGGCGTAGGACGGCGAGGAGGCGGCCCCGGCACTGGCGGTCGGTGCCCGCGTACGTCTGGCCCTTGCGCGGCGGGCCGTCGTACGGGGGCTTGCCGGCCAGGCGCCACGTGCACTCCGCCACCAGGGGGCAGTCGGCGCAGCGCGGGGCCCGCGCCGTGCACACCAGGGCGCCGAGCTCCATGATCGCCACGGACCAGCGGGCGGCCACCGGCGGGTCCTCCGGCAGCAGGGATTCGGCGAGGCGGACCTCGGCGGTCGTCTGGGTCTTCGGTGGGTACTCCACCCCGGTGACCACGCGCGCCAGCACGCGCCGGACGTTGGTGTCCAGCACGGCGTGCCTCCTGCGGTACGCGAAGCTGGCGACGGCCGCGGCCGTGTACGCGCCGACGCCCGGCAGGGCGCGCAGCTCGTCGTAGTCGGCCGGGACGACGCCGTCGTGACGTTCGGTGATGGCGCGGGCGCTCGCGTGCAGGTTGAGCGCGCGCCGTGGATATCCGAGGCGGCCCCAGGCCCGTACGGCCTCGCCGGGCGACTCCTTGGCCAGGTCGGCAGGGGTGGGCCAGCGGGCGAGCCACGCGTCGTACGCGGGCAGCACGCGGACGACCGGGGTCTGCTGGAGCATGATCTCACTGACGAGTACGGCCCAGGGCGAGGCGTCGGGACGGCGCCACGGCAGATCCCGGGCATGCTCGGCGTACCAGGTCAGAACGGGTTCGGCGTATCTGGGTTCATGCATGACGCAATCGATCCTGGCACGGCGGGTCGCGACAACTCGCCTTGATCGAAAAAGCATACTGAGCGTATGGAGTCAGACACCGACCGTACGCGATATTTGGATCCGGATGTCGAGGACGACTCAGGTGACGCGGAGGCGTACTGGCGCCGGCGCGTGTACGTCCTGGCGGGCGGGATCACTCTCATCGGCCTGGTGGCGTGGGCGTGCTCCGGTTCGGACCACAAGCGCTCGACGGCGCAGGTGCGCAACGCCGCCGCCACCGAGAGCCCGGCGGTGACCTCTCCCGCCGCGACCCCGACGCCGACCGCCACCGTGACGGTCACCGCGACCCCGACCGCTCTTCCGGGAGCGCCCGGGCGCCCCGGCGGCACCTGTGCCCCGCGTGACGTCGTGGTGGGCCTGACCCCGGCGGGCACGGTGTTCAGGGGCAGGCAGCACCCGAGGTTCGGTCTGAGCGTGGTCAACACGGGCCGCCGCCCATGCTCCTTCGACGTCGGCCCGAAGTCCCTGCTGATCCGTATCTCGTCCGGCTCCGACCGGGTGTGGTCCTCGGCCCGTTGCGTGTCCGGCGCGGGCCCGAACATCCAGCTGCTCAAGCGTGGCGTCCCGTACCTGGCGACACTCGACTGGGACCGCCGCCGCTGCAACAGCGACACCCACGCCGCACCGGGCACGTACGTCATCGCCGTCGGGGCGCCGGGTATCAAGACCCACCGCGAGGTCTTCCGGCTCCGCTGAGGCCCTCTCCGCGCCGCACAGGCCTGTTCTCAGGCCGGTAGTGACAGGTACGGCGTGACGTCCCGCTGTGATCTCTCGTCCGGCACGGCCTCCGGCCGGTTGACGAGCTGCTCGGCGAGAGCGAGCCCCGGCTCCCAGCGGTGCAGGACCAGGCCGTGGAACCGCACGACGCGCCCGGCGCCGCCGGTCTTCTCGACCACCGCGGCGTCGCTGAACGCGCGGAACATGTGCCCGAGCTCGCCCAGCAACCGCCGGTCGGCGTTCCGGGCCAGCAGGGGGAACACCTCCAGCTCCTCGTGGAGGGGCGCCTGACGCGACGCGACGACGAGCCTGGTGATCAGCGAGTCGAACGCGTGGCTGTCCGGCCTGGTCACGCACAGGTCGGACAGCATCTCCTCCATCTGGGCGTCATTGTCGACGTGGTCCGTCGAGTCGAGGACCCACTCGGGCACGACCTCGCGGACGACCGGATACAGGTACAGCTCCTCGCCGACGACGTGCCGGACCACCTCGCTGGTCATCTCGTCGGCGAGCCGCCCGCGCGCCGCGCCGCGGGTCGTCAGCCGGACGAGCAGCTCCCCGAGCCGCCGGTGATCGTGTACGAGCTCACTGATCAGCGAGCCGTCATCACGGCGCATCGGAAACCTCCGATAGCTTGCTTTGCGCCGCCCCCGTAGGCATGTACGAGCCGGTACTGGGCCCACCGGCCCCTGATCACTCGGGCGGGTACGGCACGGGCCCCCTCCACAGGATCGCAGCCGTGGCGGAGACCGGACCATCGCACCAGGTCACCTCCGGGATGGACCTGCGGAGGTAATCGGTGGGGCAGAAGGTCCCGGCCTCACGGCGGATCGAGGCGCTCCTCCTCGCCGTCCGCGTCGTCGAAGTGGCGTACCACCTCCAGGACCGCGCCGTCGTACTCGGAAGCGTCGGCGGTGATCGTCCGGGCCAGTGCCGCGATCTGCTCCCGGTACGGGCGGAGGCGCGCCATGACCCGGTCGATCTGCTCGTCCACCGTCAGGCCGCGGTCCCGGCACACGACCTTCCACACGTGAGTGACCGGCCGTGGAGGAGTCGTCGTACGGCTGCCGCGGACCGAGACCTCATCCGGCTCCAGGCCCAGGCGAGTCGCCATCTCGGCGGCGGGGAGGGTCGAGCTGTGCAGAGCGAAGTAGACGTACTGCCGCACGCGCATCCGCGGATCCTATGCGGCGTGCCGGAGGTCAGACGTAGCGTTCGAGGATGGAGGACTCGGCCAGGCGGGACAGGCCCTCGCGGACGCTGCGGGCGCGGGCCTCGTCCACGCCGCCGACCGTCTGGAGGTCGTCGATGCCCGCGGCCAGGAGCTTCTGCAGGCCGCCGAAGTGTTCGACCAGGCGCTCGACCACCAGGCTCGGCATGCGGGGGACCTTGGCGAGGAGGCGGTAGCCCTTCGGGCTCACCGGGATGTCCAGCGGGTCGTTGCCGGAGAACGCCAGCACGTCCGCCACGGTCGTCAGGTCGAGGAGCTCGCTGGCCGACAGGCGGTTGAGGGACTCCAGGACGTCGGCGACCGGGCGGGGGCCGCGGCTCTGGGGCTGGTAGTCGCGGACGATGAGCTCGCGGTCGGCGTCGACGCCGGAGACCAGCTCGTCGAGCTGGAGCGACAGCAGGCGGCCGTCGGTGCCGAGCTCGACCACATAACCGTTGATCTCGTCGGCGATGCGGCGGACCATCTCCAGGCGCTGCACGACGGCGCTCACGTCACGGACGGTGACGAGGTCCTCGATCTCCAGGGCGGACAGCGTGCCGGCGACCTCGTCGAGGCGCAGCTTGTAGCGTTCGAGCGTCGCGAGCGCCTGGTTGGCGCGGGACAGGATGGCCGCCGAGTCCTCCAGGACATAGCGCTGGCCGTCGAGATAAAGCGCGATTATGCGCATGGACTGGCTGACCGACAGCACTGGGAACCCGGTCTGCTTCGCCACCCGCTCGGCGGTGCGGTGGCGGGTGCCCGACTCCTCGGTCGGGATGGTCGGGTCGGGCATCAGATGGACGCCGGCGCGGACGATGCGGGTGCAGGTGCTGTCGATGACGATCGCACCGTCCATCTTCGCCAACTCGCGCAGGCGCGTCGAGGAGAACTCCACGTCGAGCTGGAAACCGCCCGTGCAGAGGCCGGCGACGATCTTGTCGTATCCGAGAACGATCAGACCGCCGGTGTGGCCGCGCAGGATGCGTTCGAGCCCGTCGCGGAGTTGGGTCCCCGGCGCGACGGCGGCGAGGGTTGCGCGCCGACGCTCGTCTTTACCCTTGTCATGTGCTGGCACGTGACCCCCGGAGGTCGCTGGACGGCGGTCAGTTTATCGGTGAACGCGTCCGGCAGCCTCCTCCGCTCGGCCCAAAGTGGGGGGCCCATGGTCATGCTTCAGAACCACGCGCGGCGAACGCGATGTCCAACGCGGACCAGACGGCGTCCGTTTCCACCACTTGCATACCCTCATCGGTCACGATCGTGCCACTCGACCGCGTGGTGGGATCCAGCGAGCCCGTGGGCACGACCGCGCGCCGGTAGCCGAGCCGTGCGGCCTCCGACAGCCGGCGCTTGGCGGCCTGCACTCCGCGCACCTCGCCTGCCAGCCCGACCTCGCCGAACGCCACGAGATCGGCGGGCAGCGTCAGGTCGTTCGCGGCGCCCGTGACGGCCAGCGCCACCGCCAGGTCGACCGACGGCTCGCCCAGGCGCACACCGCCGACCGTCGCGGCGTAGACGTCGCGGTCGTGCAACTTCACCCCGCACCGTCGCTGGAGCACCGCCAGCATCATCGCCACCCGAGAGGAGTCGAGGCCGGAGGTCATCCGCCGGGGGTTGGCCAGCGGCGAGGGCGCCACCAGCGACTGGACCTCGGCGACGAGCGGTCGCCGGCCCTCGAGCGTGACGGTGACGCAGGTGCCGGGCGCGGGCTTCTCCTGCCGGGTCAGGAACAGGCCGCTCGGGTCGGGCAGCCCCACGATGCCCATCTCCGACAGGTCGAAGCAGCCCAGCTCGTCGGTCGGGCCGTAGCGGTTCTTCACCGCGCGGATCATGCGAAGCCGGCTGTGCCGGTCGCCCTCGAAGTAGAGGACGACGTCGACCAGGTGCTCCAGGACGCGCGGGCCGGCGATCGAGCCGTCCTTGGTCACGTGGCCGACGACGACCGTGGTGATGCCGCGCTCCTTCGCGACGCGGATGAGGTTGGCCGCGACCTCGCGCACCTGGCTCACACCGCCCGGCGCGCCGTCGACCTCGGCCGAGCCGATCGTCTGGATCGAGTCGACGACGAGCAGCTCGGGCGCCACGGAGTCGACCTGCCCGAGCACGGCCGACAGGTCGGTCTCGGCGGCGAGGTAGAGCTTGGCCGCGATGGCCCCGACCCGGTCGGCGCGCAGGCGCACCTGCTCGGCGGACTCCTCACCGGTGACGTAGAGCACCGGGCCGCGCGCGGCGTGCAGCGCCGCGACCTCGAGCAGCAGGGTCGACTTGCCGATGCCCGGCTCGCCGGCGAGCAGCATCACCGCGCCGGGCACCAGCCCGCCGCCCAGGACCCGGTCGAGCTCGTCCAGCCCGGTCGCGGTGGTCTGCGCGGCCTGCACGTCGACCTCGCCGATCGGCCGCGCGGGGGCGCTCACCGGACCGGCCGTGACGACCCGCGCGGGCTTGGCCGCGCCCGCGACGTCGACGGTGCCCCACGCCTGGCACTCGCCGCAGCGGCCGACCCACTTGGAGGTCTGCCAGCCGCACTCGGCGCAGCGGTACGCCTGTTTCCCGGTCTTCGCCATGGGGCCGACTGTACGCAGGGGCGCCGACAGTTCCGCGTGACAGCCGTTACGCAGGGTAAGAGAGTGACGACGGAGATCGCGACGAGCGGGGTACGGGGAGGCACGGATGCGCAGGTGGTCCGCGCTCGGGGCGGTTCTTCCGGCATTGGCCGCCACGATGGGGTTGCCCGCGGCGGACCGCACTCCCTCGGCCCACGCGGCCGTACGCACCCAGGCGGCGATGCGCGGTCGAACGGCGGTGCACGGTCAGCCCCAGGCGGCTGCCGTACGCACCCAGGCCGCCCTACGCGCCCTCGCGGCGGTGCGGGTCGCGGATCGCCTGTCCGCCGCTCGCGGGGCCCGGACGGCGGCGGCCCTGGTCGCCGGTGGGCGCTACGTCGCGATGGGCGACTCGTTCACGGCCGGGCCGATGATCCCGCGGCAGCACGGAAAGCCGTTCGCCTGCCTGCGTTCGGACCACAACTACCCCTCACTGCTCGCCCGCGCGCTCAAGGCCGGGGAGTTCGCCGACGTCTCCTGCACCGCCGCCACCATCGCGGACCTGTTCCGGCCCCAGCACGTCCTGTTCGGCGAGAACCCCGCACAGCTCGACGCCGTCACGCCCGACACCGCGCTGGTGACGGTCGGCATCGGCGGGAACGACGTCGGGTTCAGCAAGACCTTCTACACGTGCGCCGGGCTGAGTCTCACCGCGCCCAAGGGCGCGCCCTGCATGAAGCACTTCGGCACCACGCTCACCGACCGCGTCGCCGCCGCCGCGCCGAGGATCGCCACGGTGCTTCGCAGCATCCATGCGCATGCGCCGCACGCGGTCGTGGTCGTGGTCGGCTACCTGCGCATCCTGCCCTCCGGCACCGGATGCTGGCCGTCGGTGCCCGCGGCCGCCGGCGACGTGCCGTACCTCGACCGGGTCGAACGCTCGCTCAACCACATGCTGGCCCAGGAGGCGCGTCGGGGCGGCGCGCTGTTCGTCGACGACTACCGCGGCGGCGCCGGCCACGACATGTGCGCCAGGACACATCGCTGGGTCGAGCCGCTCCTGATCACCCACGCGGCGGCGCCGATCCACCCGAACGCCACCGGCATGCGCGTCGTGGCCGACCGCGTCCTGGACACACTCTCCGCCGCCCGGGCCGCCGCCGACCGTTAGGGCCTGCTGGTGCCGACCATGACGGCGCGGCCCAGGGTGTGCGGGATCATCGTGATGTTCAGCATCGCCAGGCTCGCCTCCGGCGGAAGGTCGAGCGTCTCGACGCCGAGCGCGGTCACGCAGACGAACATCCGGTGCGTGCCGGTGCCGGGCGGCGGCTTCGCGCCGGTGTACGCCCGCACGCCGAGGTCGTTGGCCAGTGCCACGCCCAGGTCGGTGGAGCCGTGGGGGAGACCGCCGGCGGTCGCCGGAACATCCTTCACCGCCCAGTGCCACAGGCCGCCGGGGATCGGGGCATCGGCGTCGAACGCCGTGACGACCAGGCTCTTCGTGCCCTCCGGCAGCGGCCCCCACGACAGCTCGGGCGACTCGTTCGCCGGCTGGTAGGCCGACGGCGGCAGCGGCCCGCCGTCGTCGAAGTCCTTGCTGGCGATCGGGAAGGACGGGGCCGGGAACGCGAGCTCGTAAGGGTTCACGCACTTCTCCTCTCAAGAAATACAGCGACGCTGTACATCGGAAGTGTACAGTGATGCTGTATACCTCCGTTTCATGGACGAGGAGCTGGCCGAAGAGCTGCGCGCGGCCATCGGTGACTTCGTGCGGCGCGTACGCCTGCACGACCACATGCCCCGCGGTCAGGCGGCGGTGCTGGGGCACCTCGACCGTACGGGCCCGCTGTCGATCGCCGACCTGGCCCGCCGGGAGGGCGTCAGGCACCAGACCATGACGCGGACGGTCCATCTCCTGCACGACCGGGCGCTCGTCGCGCTGAGCCCGGACGAGCAGGACCGCAGGCGGCAGGTCGTGACGGTCACCGAGTCCGGCAGGCGGGCCCTGGACGGCGAACGCCGCCACCGGGCGTCCGGCATCGCACGGGCGATCCGCGACGACCTGGACGACGACGAGCGTGAGATCGTCCGCCGGATCCCGGAGATCCTCGGCAAGCTGCGGCCCTGACCGGGCCGATCGCGGTCAGTAACGCCGCCACCACAGGTTGACGGCGTAGTCGACCTCGCAGCCCGGCACCTCGGCGAGGAACGCCGTCGCCAGGTCCGCCGGGAACTCGATCCGCAGCACCGCCTCCAGCGCCGCGCGGTCGGTGAACCGCCAGCTCATGTCGATCGGCGTACGAGAGAAGCCCTGCCGGGCCCAGAACCGCTCCACGGCGACCGGATCGTAGGACGGCAGCCACCGCCGGAACCACGAGCCGAACGTCGACCGCGTCGCGTCGTTGTCGATCACGAACGCCGCGCCGCCGCGCCGCATGACCCGCTCCAGCTCGGCCAGCCCCGGCTCGCACCCCGGGCCGAAGAAGTACGCCCAGCGGGCGTGCGCGACGTCCACGGAGGCGGGCGGCACCGGCAGCGCCTGGGCGGCCCCGACGCGTACGGCCACTCCCGGGGTGCCCGCGACACGCCGACGCGCCGCGGTCGCGAGGGCCTCGTGCGGCTCGACGCCCAGCACCTTCGCGGCCGTACGGGCGAAGCGCGGCAGGTGGAAGCCCGTGCCGCAGCCGATGTCCAGCACGGTGGCGCCGTCCCAGGCGCGGACGGCGCGCATGGCCTCCTCGATCCGGCCGTCCGGATCGGCCGCGAGGTTCTCCATTTCGTACACTCGCGGGGCGTTCCAGATGTTCGGACTGGCTATGGCTCCGGTAGCGATCATCGAGCCGTCCGGAGAAAACCCCGTCCTTCAATGCCGGGAGTAATCGCCCTCGGCGGGGTGGCCCGGCGTAGCCTGGGCGTTTCTACACACAAAGCGATCATAACGGCCTTTCCGTCCCTTTCTTTCATTCGTCGTCGCTGATCTTGCAGTGCCTGTCAAACTTTCGAACGTGCGTACGAGCTACAAGGTGCGGGTCTACCCCACTCCTGAGCAGGCGACGGTGTTGAACTGCACACTCGGCTGCGCACGCCTGGTGTGGAACAAGGTCCTGGCCTGGCGGAAGACTCGTTACCGCACCGGACGGCTCAAGACCTCCTACGCCGAGACCGACCGCTATTTGACCGAGCTTAAACGTGATCCGAATCTGGCGTTCTTGTCCGAGGTGTCCTGCGTGCCGCTCCAACAGACACTGCGGCACCAGCACACCGCGTTCGTGAACTTCTTCGCCGGCCGTGCCCGCTACCCCCGATACAAATCCCGCCAACGCAAAGACTTCGCCGTCACTTCCGATGGCGAAAAGATCGCCAATGCTCGCCGCCTGGCCAAGCGGGAACGTAACCTGGCTCGCTACCAGCGGCGGATGGCCCGCAAACAGCGCGGGTCGAGCAACCGGGCGAAGGCGAGGGCGAAGGTGGCCCGTGCGCACCGTAAGGTCGCCGCGTCTCGCGCGGACTTCCTGCACAAGGCCAGTGCCCGGCTGGTCCGCGACCACGACGTGGTCGTGATCGAAGATCTGAACGTCAAGGGCATGGTCCGTAACCGGCGGCTCGCCAAAGCGATCTCCGACTGCGGTTGGGGAGAGTTCCGCCGCCAGCTGGAGTACAAGGCGGCCAGGTACGGTCGCCATCTGATCGTGATCGACCGCTGGTACCCCAGCTCCAAGACCTGCTCGGCGTGCGGGCACCTGCTCGTCGAACTGGGCCTTTCCACCGGGCGTGGTGTTGCCCGGCGTGTCGCACCCTGCACGACAGGGATGTCAACGCGGCCAAGAACATTCTGGCGGCAGGTCTTGCCGTGTCGGCCTGTGGAGGTGACGTCAGACACCCGGGGCCCCCTCGGGCGCAGTCGCCACAGAAACAGGAACCCCAGCCCGCGAGGGCCGGAATCCCCGCTCGCCAGCCTCAGAGCGGAGAGTAGTCAAGGCTCCACGGTAGACGCGTGGGGGATCCCACAACGTTCTGGGCCGAGGAACGCATAGGCTTGCCGATTGTGGATGAAGTCCTCCAGGTCCCCGACGCGCCGATCGTGCTGTCGACGGCGTCCGTCTACCCGGAGAAGACGCCCGCCGCGTTCGAGATCGCTGCACAGCTCGGATACGACGGGCTCGAAGTCATGGTGACCACCGACCCGGCGAGCCAGGACATCGATGTTCTCCGCAGGTTGTCGGACTACCACCAGATCCCCATCCTGTCCGTGCACGCGCCCTGCCTGCTGCTCACCCAGCGAGTCTGGGGCCGTGAGCCATGGGGCAAGCTGATGCGCTCCAAGGACGCCGCCGAGAAGCTCGGCGCGCGCGTGGTCGTGGTGCATCCGCCGTTCCGCTGGCAGCGGGAGTACGCCCGGGAGTTCGAGCAGGGTCTCGCGCGCATGCAGGAGGAGACCGACGTCGTCTTCTCGGTGGAGAACATGTTCCCCGTACGCGCGCGGACGACCGAGGTCGGCATGTACGCCCCGCACTGGAACCCGATCGACCAGCCGTACCCCAACGTCACCATCGACCTGTCGCACACGGCCGTGTCCGGCTCGGACCCGCTGGCGATGGCCGAGGCGCTCGGCGACCGGCTCGCCCACCTCCACCTCGCGGACGGCATCGGCGTCGTCAACCGCGACGAGCACCTCGTGCCCGGCCGCGGTAACCAGCCGGCCGCCGAGATGCTCGAACGCCTCGCCGCCCAGCGCTACACCGGGCAGGTGGTCGTCGAGATCAACACGCGCCGCGCGACCGGCCGTGACCGGCGGATCGACGATCTGGCCGAGTCCCTCGCCTTCACGCGGCTGCACCTGGCGGCCGCCCGCCCGGCCGGTGCCTGGCGGGTCGACTCCGAGGGCGAGGTCTCGCCCTCCTGAGAGGCCGCCCGCAGGCCCGCGCCCTACCGGGAGGCGCCCAGGGGACGCCCTGGCAGCGTCGTCGCCGGTGACCCTCGCCCTGCCGCACGGCGGGTGAGGGCTCCCGGCGGTCTCTCAGGCCTCCTCGCCGAGCTTGTCGAGCAATGCGCGTGCCTGATCGGCGAAGCCCGCGTGCCCGGATCCGATCGCCTGTCGCAGGTGCCTCCGGGCCGGTTCGGTGTGGCCGTCGCCGTGCCGGATCTCGCCCAGCCGGTACGAGGCCTCGCCCACGAGTTCGGCCTCCTTCGTGCCGGTGGCCAGGGTGAGCTCGTAGAAGCGCACCGCGGAGTCACGGTCGCCCAGCCAGTACGCGAGCTCACCCAGATGTGCGGCCGCCATCGGCGCCTGGCTCGTGTCCCCGGTCCGGCCGCCGGAGTCGATCACCTGCTGATACCAGCGCAGCGCCTCGGGCCAGTCCCGGTCCCGTTTCGCCAGCGACCCGAGGTACATCTTGGCGAGCACCGTGGCGACGGAGTCCGATCCGGCGGCGGTCCGGATCGCACGCAGGTAGAGCTCCCGTGCCCGATCCGGCTCCTCATCGTGGAACGTCCTGCCGAGACCGACCACGGCGCGGCGGCCGAACTCGCCCTCGGTCTCGCAGGCATCGGTCAGGACCGCGCGGGCCTCCTCGACCCGGCCGGCCTCCACCAGAGTCTCCCCGAGGGTGAGCAGGGCGGCGGGTTCGCCGCTTTCCGCTGCGGCGCGCAGCGTGCGCAGTGATCCCTCGCTGTCGCCCCGCTCTCTCTGCATGACGCCGAGCAGGCTGCCGAGCAGGGCCTGCGCATTCGGATCGAGCTCGGTGCCGGCGGGGGCTCCCGCGGCCTCCCGTGAGACGTCCGGTCCCGCGGATCGCGCGGCGACCTCGAGCGCCCGGTCGTGCTCACCCGCCTCCTCGAGCATGGACACCAGCGTGACGCCGGCGGCCAGTCGCACGTACGGATCGTCGGACGCCACGAGTCGTTCGAGCAGCGCGCGGGCCTCGGCGGCGGCGCCGTGTTCGGCGAGGAGCTCCGCGAGCTTCACCAGCAGGCGCGGATCGCCGTCCGGCGGGAAGGCCGCCGCGCCCTCGTAGTACGTGCGTGCGGCGTCCAGGTCGCCGCGTTCCACGGCGGCCGTCGCATAGTCCTCGGCGATCCGCGCCGCGTCATTGGACGCTCCGCCCGCGGCCGCCAGGTGGAGCGCGCGTACGGCCGCGGCGGCGTCGCCGGCCCCGTCGGCCTCGCCGGCGACCGACGCCAGGGCGTTCAGCGCCCGCTGATGGCACTCCTGATCATCCTCGTCCGGGTCCGGGTGGCGGACGCCGGCGGCCACGGCGGCGCCGAAGGCCTCGGCGGCGTCCGCGAGCCGCCCGTCCTCGGCCAGCCAGAAGCCCATGTGAGTGCCCGCGAGCAGCGCCCGGCCGGGATCGTCGCCGGTCAGTACCGACTCCATCACCCGATATGCGGCACCGGACTTGCCGAGCTCCCGCAGAACCCGGCCGAGTTCGACCTGGATGTAAGGAACGGTCGCCGGGTCGGCGCCCTCGATCGCCGTGCGATAGCGCGCCGCGGCCTCCGCGAGGTCGCCGCGGGCCTTGGCGAGATCCGCCAGCGTCCAGACGCCGATGGTGACCGTCTCGGGGTCGCCGCTGTCGATCGCGCGCCGCGCGGCCTCTTCGGCGGCGGTGTGATCTCCCTGAAGCGCCAGCAGGCCGATCAGCCGGCGGAGGCAGGAGAGCGCGGACGGATGGTCGACGGCCGCGCCCCGTCTCAACACGTCGACCGCGGCGTCGACGTCACCGGCCAGGTCGTACGCGTGGGCGAGGTTGTCGCAGACGACGGCCACCTGCTCGGGCGTGCCGAATTCCAGCACCACCGCGCACAGGCCGGCGGCCTCGTCGGGGTCCTTCCGCAGCTTCTCCAAGGCGGCGGTGAGGACGAAGTTCGCGGCGCGCTCGGCGTGTTCGGTGCCGGCGACCTGTTCGAGCAGTGGCCGCAGGGCCTCGAACCGTCCGTCGAACAGCGCGATGTGCACCTCGGCGATGACGGGTGAGCCGTACTCTCGAGTGAAGAGGTCCAGCGCGGCCGTCCGGTCGCCCTCGTGCAGCCGCAGCAGCGCGCGTTCGCGGAGGCTCGCCGAGCCGAGGCGCTCCTTGGCGGACACCCGCACCAGCGGATCCTCCGCGGCGGCGGCCCGCTCGTACGCCTCGCGCGCGCCCTCGGCATCGCCGGCCTCGCTCAGGTAGCCGCCGAGCTCGTACGCGGCGGCGGCGAGGCTCCCCTCGGCGTGCTCCACGCCCGCCTCGGCGAGCCGTCCGAAGGACGTGATGGCCCGCTCGGCCAACGCGGCGGCCTGGGTCACCTCCCCCCGGCCGGCGAGCAGCCGGGCCAGCATGACGCGCGAATAGGCGGCCTCGAGCTCGCCGCCGTCCTCGTCCTCGATCGACTCCCGGTAGTACGCGGCGGCGGCGTCGAGATCGCCGTTCGCCTCGAGGGCCTTGCCGATCAGCAGACCCACGTGGGAGCCGTCGCCGGTCTTGTCGATCTGAAGCGCCCGGGCCTCGGCCGCCCGGCCCGCGGCGACGAGCAGGTGGATCACGGTGTCCAGGAGCCGGCCGTGCTCGTCGTCGTCGGGTTCCGTGGCCTCGAGCGCCTGCCGGTAGGCCGCAGCGGCGCCATCCAGGTCGCCGAGCCGGTGCAGCGCCTCGCCGAGCGCCTCGGCGCCGACCTTGGTCAGGTGCTCGTCGTCGCCGTCCGCGGCGCGGGCCCATGCCGCGGCCGCCCCCGCGTGGTCGCCCGCGTCATCGCGCAGCGCGCCGAGGAACAGCGCGGCCTCCTGGGCCTTGGCGCGGTGGCCTCCCGTGACCGCCAGAGACAGCGCGGCATCGGTGGCCGCCGTATCGCCCGCCCGCTGCCATGCGTGCGCGGCCTCCACGGCGAGCCAGGTGGCCACGATCACGCGGACGTCGTCGGGGTCGTCGGGGTGCTCCCGCACGGCGGCCAGGGCGGCCGCGGCACCCTCGAAGTCCCGATCGAGCAGCCGGCGCGCGAAACGGCCGTGCTCGGCGAGCTCCGGATGGTCCTCCGGGATCGATGCGTACGCGGCGCGGGCGGCGTCGAAGTCGTCCAGGCGCACCCGGGTCAGACCGAGCAGCCAGGCACTGCGCGGCGCCTGCAGCCGATCACCACGGGCCACGATCCGTTCGTGCACCGTCGCCGCGCCCGCCAGATCCTCTCGCTCCTCCAGGATCTCGATCATCTTGGTCTCGGCCTCGATGCCCAGGTCCGGATGTCCGGAGCCGGAGACGGCTTCGTAGGCGGCGAGCGCCTCATCGGCGTCGCCCTCCTGGCCGCGCCCCTGGAGCGCCGACCCGAGCGCGTGGGCCACCCACGGCGCGAGCGCCGGATCCCCGTGTGCGTGGGCGCGGCGCAGGAGTTCGATCACCTCGTCGACCTCATCGTCGGGGCGGATGATCCAGGAGAGCGTCGCAGCGTGCGACAGCGCCAGCGGATCACCGGCCGCGGCGGCCTCGTTCAGCAGTTCGACGCCACGCGAACGTGGCACCCCGAGATACACGTACGCCTGCGCCAGCGTGCTCTTGGCCAGCGCGGCCACGGCGAGGTCGGGATGCTCGGCGCACTCCTGAAGGCGCGCGATGCCGGCATCGCGGCCGAGCCGTTGGTAGTCGACCCACGCGGAGAGCACCGGGTGCGGCGCTCCGCCCTCACCCGAGACGATCAGATGCCGGTCCACGGCGGCGGCGAAGCCGTCCGTGAACGCGCCGCTGTCGGCGACGTGCTCGAGCAGTTCCTCGGCCTGCTCGGGGTCGCCCTCCCCGAGTTCGAGCAGAGCCAGGGTGCGGGCGGCCCCCGCGGACACCCCCTCGATCTCGGCATCGATCACCTTGCGGAGCAGCGTCCGAGCCCGAACCGGATCGCCCTCGCGCAGTCGCTCGAGCGCGGCGTCGCAGTCGTCGACCGCCTGCTCCCGTCGTTCGTCCGGGCCACGCGCGGCCATGTCGGCCTGAGTGAGCGTCATCTGCGCCTGAAAGGCCACGTCAGGGTCGTCGAACCCGGCGGCCTGGCGAAGCAGCGCGACGATCTCCGCGCGCCGCGGGTCGGCGGCCGGCAGCCCGTGCAGCAGCATCCCGAGGAAGTGCACGGCTCCCTGGTGGAACTCAGAGCCGGTTTCGAGCACCACCCGCCAGCAGGCGACGGCGTCGTCCACCTCACCCGCCTCGGAGTACACCTGGCCCAGGCAGGCCCGCGCTTCCAGGGCGAAACGCGGGTGGCCCGACTCGACCACCCGCCACAGGATGGCGCGGGACTCCTCCTCGTCGCCGAGTTCCCGGGCGAACTTCGACTCCTGGATCAGCGCGTCGAGCCGTACCTCCGGACGGTGGTCATCGGCGGCGCGCCGATACGCCTCTCGTGCCTCGAGGTGTTCTCCCAGGTCGAAGAGGGCCGCTCCGAGCAGCTTCTCGGCCATGCCGCGTTCGGCCGGGTCACCGACCGCGATCGCGTGTTCCATGACGCGGCGGCACTCGTCGAACTCGCCTCGCTCCGCGTAGATCGAGTACAGCCGGAAGGCCGCCTGGGAGCACAGTTCCGGTATGCCGTGCGAGAGCATCATGTTCAGCCCGGCCAGGACGACCTCGTGATCGGCCTCGCCCTCATCGTCGTCCAAGAGGTGAGCGATCGCCTCGTACGCCTGCCAGGCCTGGCGCTCGCGCTCGCCGCCGTCGTCCGGCCACCGCGCGGTCTCGAGATCCTCCGTGAGTTCGGCCGCCGCCGTTACCCCGCTGCGCCTGGCGCGTTCCAGCGCCTCCGCGGACGCGTCGAGGTCGCCCAGCCTGCGCAGCACCCGCACCAGGGAGACGTCGGCCATCGCGGCGATCTCGGAGTCGGCGCCGGAGGCGGCTGTCAGCAACGGGCGATGGGCGAGCGCCCACTGCTCGTCGCCGGTCAGCATCAGGCCGAGACAGATCGCGGAGCGCTGTGCGAACACGGGGTGCCCTGTCGCGATCACGGAACGGTGTGCCGCCTGGGCGCCGCCGGGATCACCGCGCTCCTCCAGGAGCCGGCCGAGCGCGTGAGACGCCTCGGGGACGATCGTGCGGTCGCCGGAGACGACCATCTCCCGCAGCAGTACGGTGGCGCCCTCCAGGTCGCCCTGCCGCCACCTGTCGGTCGCCGTCTGGAGCCGCTCGGCCCACGAAGTCATCCGTTTCCCCTGCAATCGGAATGTGGCATGTGATTGTTCGATTACGCAGGCGAGGAAAAATACATGATCGAGTACCTGCTTTCTGGCTTGCTGCCCTATTTGTTGTGATGTCGAGCGGCTCGGGTCCCCCGGCCGGCGACACGTTGCCGACTTTCATCCGAGGGCGCCGGACGGTGCCGCCGCATCGGGCGGGAGGTGCCTTAACCTGAGGTCGATCGGGACGACGAGGTCCCCGTCCGAGAGGGGGAAGGTTGCTCCGCCGGGTCCTCTTGGCCGCCTCGCACAGCGGCGGCGTACGCCGGCTCGTCGAGACCGCGCCGTACACCAGAAACGTCGTGAAAAGGTTTGTCGCGGGTGAGTCCGTGACCGACGCCCTCACCGTCACCGAACGGCTCATCTCCGACGGGCTGCTCATCACCTTCGACCATCTCGGCGAGGAAACGGTGGAGACCGCCCAGGCCGAGACGATCACCGGCCGGTACGAAGAACTGCTCACCCGGCTCGCCGCGAACGGCACCGGCACGCGCGCCGAGGTCTCGGTCAAGCTCACCGCGCTCGGCCAGCTCCTCGACGACGGAGAGAAGATCGCGCTGGAGAACGCCCGGCGGATCTGCGCCGCCGCCCGCGACGCCGGCACGACGGTCACCCTCGACATGGAGGACCACACGACGGTGGACTCCACGCTGCGCGTGCTGAACGAGCTGCGCGAGGAGTACCCCACCACCGGGGCGGTCATCCAGGCCTACCTGCGCCGCGCCGAGGAGTACTGCGTGGCCCTCGCCGACGAGGGTTCGCGGGTGCGGCTGTGCAAGGGCGCCTACCGCGCGCCCGCCTCGGTCGCCTTCACCTCCCGCGACGAGATCGACAAGTCGTACGTGCGCTGCATGAAGGTGCTGATGGGCGGGCGCGGGTACCCGATGCTCGCCACGCACGACCCGCGCCTGATCGAGATCGGCGGCTCGCTGGCCGGCCTGCACGGCCGCGAGCCCGGCAGCTTCGAATACCAGATGCTGTACGGCATCCGTCCGAACGAACAGCTGCGGCTCGCGCGCCAGGGCGCCCAGGTCCGCGTCTACGTTCCGTACGGCGAGGAGTGGTACGGCTACCTGATGCGCCGCCTGGCCGAGCGCCCCGCCAACCTCGGCTTCTTCCTACGGTCGCTGGCCACCAGATCCTGAGGCGAGGCGGACCGCCCCCGCACGCCGGGGGCGGTCCGCGATCGAGGTCAGGCGCCGAAGTAGGCGCGGAGGATGGTCTGGTCGATGGCGCCGCCGCCGGAGTCGGTGGCTCGTACGCGCAGTGAGACGGCTTGGCCCTTGGCCGCGTGGGGGAGTGCGGCGGAGTACTTTCCGCCCGTTCCGGTCACGTGGGCCGCCTGCCAGGTGGCGCCGTCGTCGAGGGAGGTCCACAGTTTCAGGCCGGTGGCCTTCGCCGGGGCCGCCCCGGCGACGCGGGACACGGTGAACGTCGCGGTGTCGCCGTTCGGGTGGTTGAACAGGTCCAGCGGCAGCCGGTAGTCCACCAACAGCAGCGGGAGCCGCTCCTCGACCGGATCGCTGTGGAACGTCCACGTCGTCGAGGTGCGCGTCGAGACCGGAAGAGACTTCGAGGCGTCGACGTCATAGACGAGGCGGTACGTCCCGGCGGTGGCCGGCACGCTGAAGTCGCCGTGCGAGTTCGCGACGGTGCCCACCGGCGTGTCGCCGGCGTAGAGCTTCATCGTGTGCGTGGTGAGCGCGTCCGGATCGGGCATGTCGGTCAGGCAGTCGAAGCCGTCGGGGAGGTCCTGCAGGTCCACCAGCTCGACGTGGATGTTCCCGCGGCTGCGGGTGCTCGCGCCCGGCACGCAGTAGCTGGGCGTATCCCCGGTCGCCGAGTACGGCCCCGGCCGGAACGGCTGACGCATCCAGTCGCTGGTCCGCGTCGTCCCGGCGGGGTACCGCCGCGTCGGCGGCACGATCGCCCAGGCGGGCCACTCGCTGAGCGAGGGCGCCACGTCGTCCACCCAGCGGATGCCGGGCTCCCCGGTGACGTGGTCGACGCGAGTGGAGCCCGCCGGCACGTCACCGTGCGCCTCGTTCACCAGGAAACCGGTGGGGCTGACCCCGTAGCGGGTCTCCAGCGACGGCGAGCCGGTGTCACCGTTCACGGCGTTGTACCGCTCGTTCACCGTGGCCAGCTCACTGCGCTTCGGCCGGTAGTCCACCTCCGCCGGGACCCGGTCGCCGAGGTGGTGCAGCAGGTCATAGACCGTGCGCTCGCCCCTGAGCCGGAAGGCGGCGTACGCGTCGAAGGTGCCCAGCCGCGCGCCGGTGGTGGCCGTCGTGTAGATCTGCGGCCCGCCGTCGAAGGCCAGCAGGTCCATCCCCCAGACGCCGCTCGGGAGGCCGCGTTCCAGGTGCAGGCTGGTGACGGCCGACTGGTCGAGTTCGGTGCCGGGCACCGTGGCGCGCATCGGCCGGGCGTGCGCGCCGTCGAGCGGCACGGTGACGTCCCGGTCCACCTTCACCTCGGGGGTGCCCGCGAACGCCGCGCTCCAGCCGTCGGTGATCCCGTACACCTCGCCGAACACCGCGTAGCGCCCGGCCGGGACCTCGACCTGCGCGTTCCCCTCGGCGTCGGTGGAGACGGTCTGGTCGAACCGCGTGGGGTCGTCCAGGTCGAACACCACGGCGCTCGCGGACAACGCCGAGGCACCGGGCAGCGGCGTGGCCTTCAGGGTCAGCGTGTGCGTCTCCGGCTCGGCGTACACGCTGACCGGGGTCCGCAGGGAGACGCCTTCGGCGCTCGCCGTGACGGCACCCTCATAGCGGCCGCCCCTGGTGAGCCGCCCGGGGTCGAGCGACGCGGTGACCTCGGCAGACCCGCCCGCCGGGACGGTCACGGTGGCCGGCACGCGCAGGGCGGACGAACCGTGTCGCCCGGGGCCGGTGAGCCGCGCGGCCAGCTTGAGCGTGACCGCCTCGGACCTGGTGTTCGTCCAGCTCAGGCGCTTGGTGACCGTCGTGGTCGAGCCGTGGGGGATCGACCCGAACGCCGTGTTCGCCTGGTCACCGACGACGGTGGCGGTGGCCGCGGCGCCGGCGTTCAGCCGCCCGCCGCCGACCTGCTCGAGGGTGCCCGGCACGGCGTCGGCGGTGGTGACGAGCGCCGCCTTGACCTGGGCGGCGCTCCAGCCGGGGTGGCGTTGCAGCAGGTCCGCGGCGGCGCCCGTGACGTGCGGCGTCGCCATGGAGGTGCCGCTGGCGGAGGTGTAGTTCGCGTCGATGATGTGGCCCATGGACGTGCCCGCGGCGCGGGCGGCGACGATGTCGACGCCGGGCGCGGTGACCTCGGGCTTCATGAGCGTGCCGCCGCGGCTGGAGAAGTCCGCCACGTGGTCGTCGCCGTCGACCGCGCCGACGGTGAGCGCCGACGCGGCGGCACCCGGAGCCTCGATGGTGTCCGCCCCCGGGCCGTCGTTGCCGGCGGCCACGACGAACAGCGTGTCGTCCTCCTGGGTCAACCGGTCGACGGCCAGCGTCACCGGGTCCCCGGCCGGGTCGGCCGACCAGGAGCCGAGGCTCAGGTTGACGACCCGGGCGTGCGGGGCGGCCCACTCCATGCCGGCGATGACGCTGGACTCGTCGCCGTAGCCGTCATCGTCCAGGACCTTGCCGATGAGCAGGTCGGCATCCGGGGCGACACCCTTGCGCTCGCCGTTCGCGGATGCTCCCGTACCCGCGATCGTCGCCGCCACGTGGGTGCCGTGCCCGTTCCGGTCGACGGTGTCGGAGCTCGGGCTGAAGTTCCGCTGTTCGGCGATCCGGCCCTTCAGGTCCGGGTGCGTGGCGTCGACGCCGGTGTCGAGGACGGCGACCTTCACTCCCTTGCCCGTCGCGCCCGCGTTCCAGGCCGCGGGGGCGCCGATCTGGGTGAGGTTGTGGTCCAGGGACCGGGCGTGCACCCTGCGGTCGAGCCAGACGTGGCGCACGCCGGCGCTCACCGCGTCACGCGTCAGCTCGGCGCCCTGCGTCTTCGGCCTCCGTACGGCGGTGGCACCGATGCTGGTGAGGGCGTGGCCGCCCTTGACGAGGCTCCTGACGCTCGCGTCGCCCTGGATGATCAGCGGCAGGTCGGAACGGTGCGCGTCGTCGTCACCGTCCTGGATCAGCGCGGTGACGTCGAAGAGGGCAGGGTCGTACAGCGTGCCGACCTTCGGTGCGACGTCGCTCGGGACCACCCGGACGGTCCCGTCGGGCCGGACGTCCTTGCGGAAGATCATTGATCGGCGGTTCGGGCCCGGCTCGACCGACACCAGCGGCGGCCGGCCCGCCGTGGTGGCGACCCGTACGACGTCCCCCGTCAGCAGGGTCACTCGCCACGTATGACCGGACGGCAGCTTCGCGGCCGCGGTGGCGGCCGGCGCCGCCGTGGGAGCGCCGGCGGCGTCCGCCATGGCCGGGGCTCCGATGAGCGTTGATCCGGCGAGCGCGAACAGCACGCCGGTCGTGCGACTTCTCATGGACTTCCACTCCTCGGTGGGAAGGCGGTTTCATGAGAAGTCGCCGGAGATGCCGCTTGATTTGGCAAAGATCGCCATTCTGGCCAAATGAGGGCATTTCACCGTTAAGTCGGCATCATCGGTAATCTTTCTCCGGGACGCAGGCGTCGGCCGGAAATGATGACCGCGGTGGGACGCCTCCGGCCGGGGACGTCCCACCTCTCGGTCTCAGGCGCCGAAGTAGGCGCGGAGGATGGTCTGGTCGATGGCGCCGCCGCCGGAGTCGGTGGCTCGTACCCGCAGTGAGACGGCTTGGCCCTTGCCGGCGTGGGGGAGTGCGGCGGAGTACTTTCCGCCCGTTCCGGTCACGTGGGCCGCCTGCCAGGTCTTGCCGTCGTCGAGGGAGGTCCACAGTTTCAGGCCGGTGGCCTTCGCCGGGGCCGCCCCGGCGACGCGGGACACGGTGAACGTCGCGGTGTCGCCGTCCGGGTGGTTGAACAGGTCCAGCGGCAGCCGGTAGTCCACCAACAGCAGCGGGAGCCGCTCCTCGACCGGCCTGGAGTGGAACGTCCACTCGGTCGAGGTCTTGGTGGAGACCGGCAGGGCCGCGGAGGCGTCGACGTCATAGACGAGGCGGTACGTCCCGGCGGTGGCCGGCACGCTGAAGTCGCCGTACGACCTGCCGACGGTGCCTTCGAGAGTGCCGCCCGCGTAGAGCTTCATCGTGCGCGTGCTGACGGAGTCCCACTCGGGCATGTCGGTCAGGCAGTCGAAGCCGTCGGGGAGATCCTGCAGGTCCACCAGCTCGACGTGGATGTTCCCGCGGCTTCGGGTGCTCGCGCCCGGCACGCATCCGCTCGGCGAGGCGGCCGTCGCGGAGTAGGGGCCCGGCCGGAACGGCTGGCGCACCCACTCATCGGTCCGGGTACTGCCCGCCGCGAACGTCCGCATCGGAAGCTGGGTGACCCACAGCCCCTGGCCCAGGTTCGGCGGGGCGGCCTCCTCGATCCACTGAATGCCGGGCTCGGCGCTCACGTAGTCGGTGCGCGTCGACCCGCCCGGCACCTGGCCGATGCCCTCGGACACCAGGAACCCGGCGGCGTCGACGCCGTACCGTGTCTCACCGATCGGGTCCTTGGCGTTCCCGTTGATCGTGCCGAACCGCTGGTCGACCCGGGCGAGACTCTTCGGGTCGACCTGGAAGTCCACCGTCGCCGGCACGCTGGAGCCGAGATCGTGCAGCACGTCGTCGACGGTCTTACCGCCGTCGGTCAGCCGGGTGAACGCGTACGCCCGGAGGTTGCCGCTCCGCGCGGCGGCGATCGGGACGGTGTAGACGGTCGGCCGGCCGTCGAAGCTGAACACCGCGGCGGTCCAGGTGTCCTCGCCGAGGGTGCGTTCGACCTGGAGGCCCTGCGCCGAGCCGGGGTCGGGTGTCATGCCCGGTGCCGACACACGGAACGGCTTCGCGTGAGAGCCGTCGAGCGGCAGCGTTACGTCGCGGTCCACGGCGACCTCGACGTCCCCGGCGAGGGCCGCGCGTTCCCCGCCCGCGGTCGTGTCGTCGATCTCGCCGATGACCACGTACCGTCCGGAGGGCACGGTGACCTTCGCGGTTCCGTTCTCGTCCAGCTCGACGGTCTCCGTGAACAACGTGTAATCGTCCAGGTCGGAGACGCCGAACCAACCGGACAGAGCGCCGTCCGGGGTGTCCGGGAGCGCCGTCGCCTTCAGCGTCAGGGTGTGGGTCTCCGGCTCGGCGAACGCGCCGACCGGCGTGCGCAGCGAGACGCCGTCCGCCGTCGCGGTCACGATGCCGCTGTAGGCACCGGCCGTCGTGAGCCGCTCCGGGTCGAGCGTCAGCGTGGCGCCGGCCGACCCACCGGCCGGCACGCTCACCGTGGCGGGCACGGAGAGGGCCGTGGAGGCCCGCCCGTGGGCGTCGGCGAGCGTCGCGGACAGGCGCAGTGTCACCGCGCTCTTTCCGGTGTTCGTCCAGGTGAGATGCTTCGTGAGAGCCGTGGTCGACCCGTGCGGGACCGATCCGAACGCCGCGGTCGCCTGGTCGCCGGTGACCGTCGCGGTGGCCGCCGCGCCGACGTCGAGACGCCCGCCGCCGACCTGGTAGACGGTGCCGCTCGCGGCGTCCGCGGTGCTGACGAGCGCGGCCTTGAGCCGGGCGGCGTCCCAGGACGGGTGCTCCTGCAGCAGCGCGGCGGCGGCCCCGGCGACATGCGGTGTGGCCATCGAGGTGCCGTCGGCGGAGGTGTAGTTCGCGTCGATGACGTGGCCCATGGACGTGCCCGCGGCGCGGGCGGCGACGATCCCGACGCCGGGCGCCGCGATCTCCGGCTTCAGGACCTTGCCGCCGCGGCTGGAGAAGGCGGCGACCTGGTCCTGGCCGTCGACGGCGCCGACGGTGAGCGCCGATCCGGCGATGCCGGGCGTCTCGACGCTGTCCGGGGCCCCGTCGTTGCCGGCGGCCACGACGAACAGGGCGCCCTCCTTGGCGGTCAGGTCGTCGACGGCCTTGGTCATCGGGTCGTTCGCCGGATCGTCGGAGTAACCGCCGAGGCTCATGCTGACGATCGGGGCCCTGGCCGCAGCCCACTCCATGCCGGCGATGATGTCGGACTCTTCGCCGAAGCCGTCGTCGTCCAGAACCTTGCCGATCAGCAGGTCGGCCTCGGGCGCCACGCCGCGGCGCTCACCGTTCGCCGCGGCGCCGGTGCCCGCGATCGTCGCCGCCACATGGGTGCCGTGTCCGAAGTGATCGACCGTGTCCGCGGTGTCGGTGAAGTTCTTCTGCTCCGCGATCCGTCCCTTCAGGTCGGGGTGGTTCGCGTCGACGCCGGTGTCGAGGACGGCGACCTTGACGCCCTTCCCGGTGGCGCCCGCCTTCCAGGCGGCGGGGGCGCCGATCTGGTCGAGGTTGTGGTCCAGCGCCTTGACGCGGACCGTGCGGTCGAGCCAGATGTGGCGCACGCCGGCCTGGATCGTGGCCTTCGGGGCGAGTGCCTGCTTCTTCGGCTGCCGTACCGCCACCGCGCCGATGCTCGACAGCGTCCGGCCCGCGGCCAGGGCGCGCATGCCGGAGCCGTTCTGCACGATCAGCGGCAGGTACGAACGGTGCGCGTCGTCGTCACCGTCCTTGATCAGCGCGGTGACGTCGAACAAGGCCGGGTCGTACACCGTGCCGATCCTCGGCGCGACGTCGAGCGGAACGACCTGTACGGTCCCGTTGGGCCGGATGTTCTTGCGGAAGAGCACCGAACGCCGTCCGGGTCCTGGATTCACCGACACGAGCGGCGGCCCGCCCGGCCGGGTGCGCAGCTGCACGACGTCCCCGGTCAGCAGGGTCACCGTGTACGAGCGGCCGGAGGGCGAGGACGCGGGCGGAGAGGCGGGGTGATCGTCGGCCTGCGCGACGGCCGGCGCACCGGCGACGACCAGGCCCGTGAGAGCGAGGACGAGGCCTGCTCTGGGTCTTCTCATGTGACGTCCATCTCATCGACGACAGTGGTCGAGGAGTATTGGTCACAAAGCGGGATTTCTTTCCCTCCAAATCCGGCGGTTTTCGTTCGTGCAGGTGACGGGGGTGCGACCGAGCGGGTTCCGGCTCGATACGCTTCGTCACGTGACAGGAAAGGGACGGAAATGATCGCGATTCTCGGTGCGGGCAAGATGGGCGAGGCGCTCCTGTCCGGCGTGCTGCGTGCCGGCCGGCGCCCCTCCGACCTGCTCGTCACGGTGCGGCGGGAAGAACGCGGTGCGATGCTGCGCCAGCGGTACGGCGTCGAGGTCGTCACCAACGCCGAGGCCGCGCGGGCCGCGGACACGCTGGTCCTGGCGGTCAAACCGCAGGACATGGGCGCGCTGCTGGGCGAGCTGAAGGACCACATGACGGCCGGGCGGCTGGTGATCTCGATGGCGGCCGGCATCCCGACCGCGTTCGTCGAGGAGCGGCTGCCGCCCGACGTGCCGGTCGTCCGCGTCATGTCCAACACGCCCGTGCACGTCGACGAGGCGATGAGCGTGATCTCGGCCGGCACGCACGCGACGGAGGAGCACCTGAAGCTCACCGAGGAGCTGCTGTCCCCGGTCGGCAAGGTGCTGCGCATCCCCGAGTCGCTCCAGGACGCCGCGACCGCGCTGTCCGGCAGCGGCCCGGCGTACTTCTACTACCTGGTCGAGGCGATGGTCGACGCCGGCATCCTGCTCGGCATGCCGCGAGCCGCCGCCCTGGAGATGGTGATCCAGTCGGCCGTCGGCGCGGCCGTCATGCTGCGCGACTCCGGTGACCACCCGGTGATGCTGCGCGAGGCGGTCACCTCCCCGGCCGGCACGACCATCTCGGCCATCCGCGAGCTGGAGCGGCACGGCGTACGCGCCGCGGTCATCGAGGCCATCGAGGCCGCGCGCGACCGCGGCCGTGAGCTCGGCGGCGGCTGAGTGCGCGGCCGACGGGCGGTTTTTCGCGGCGGCTCTGAACCGAACCGCCCCTCCGTCCGTGTCCGGGGTATGGGGCTACTCCTTCGACTCGCCGTCTTCGCCGGCCTCGCCGTCGACGCGTACGTGCACTTCCACCTGGCCGGAGACACGGGCCAGACCGGGACCATCAGCGAGAGCACGCTGTTCTGGATCCAGGGCGTGGTCGCCGCGGTGGTGGCGATCCTCGTGCTCGTCCGTCCCCGGCCCGTGCCGTACCTCATCGCGTTCCTGGTCGCGGCCAGCGCGTTCGGCGCCGTGGTGCTCTACCGCTACGTCGACGTCGGCGCGATCGGCCCGCTGCCCGACATGTACGAGCCCATCTGGTACACGGAGAAGGTGGTGACCACCGTCGCGGAGGGCGTCGCCACCGTCGCCGCCGCGCTCGGCCTCGTCGTCTCGGCCCGGAGCCGCCGGTCGGCGACGGCCCGCCAGGAACAGCCGGTCAACGTCTGAGAGACCGCCCGGAAACCCACTGCCGCGCTGGGCACTGGGCTTCCGGGCGGTCTCTTGAGTCTCGGCCGGGCGGGCGCGCTTCGGGAGACCCATCGGCACACAGGGTCCCGGGCGGTCCTTCAGGCGGAGAGCAGGCCCATTGCCTCCTTCGCCGCGACGACGGTGCCCGCCGCACGCTCGCGAGCCCGCTCCGCGCCCGTACGGAGGATGCCCTCCAGCTCCGCGGGGTCGGCGGACAGATCGGCGTAGCGGCGCTGGATGGGTTCGAGCAGAGCGATCACGGCGTCGGCGGTCTCCTTCTTCAGCACGCCGTACGAGCCGGCCGTGAGGTCCGCGACCGGGGTTCCGGTGCAGGCGGACAGGATGGCCAGCAGGTTGGACACGCCCGGCTTGCCCTCCGGGTCGTACACCACCTCGGTGCCCGAGTCGGTCACCGCCCGCATGATCTTGCGGCGGACGACGTCGATCGGGTCGAGCAGGAAGACGGTGCCGGGCGAGTCGATCGACTTGCTCATCTTCGCGGTCGGCTCGGACAGGTCCATGACCCGCGCCGCCGCCGGAGGATGGACCGCGCGGGGCATCGTGAACACCGGGCCGTACTTGCGGTTGAAACGCGTCGCCAGGTCACGCGTCAGCTCGACGTGCTGGGCCTGGTCGGCGCCGACCGGAACGTCGGTGGCCTGGTAGAGCAGGATGTCGGCGGCCATCAGCGCCGGATAGGTCAGCAGCGACAGGCGCACGACCGACTGGCGCGCCGACTTCTCCTTGAACTGGATCATCCGCTGCATCTCGCCGTAGTGCGCGGTGCTCTCCAACAGGTAGGCCAGCTCGGCGTGGGCCGGAACGTTGCTCTGCAGGAACAGCACGCAGCGCGCCGGGTCGATCCCGGCCGCGACGCACAGCCCGGCCAGTTCGAGCGATCGCTCGCGCAGCCGCGCCGGGTCGTGGTCGCTGGTGAGGGCGTGCAGGTCCGAGACGCCGAAGACGCAGTCGCCCGTCTCGAGCAGGCGCGCCGAGGGGAGCAGCGCGCCGAGCAGGTTGCCGAGCGTGGGATGGCCGGAGGGGGTGAACAGGCTCAGGACGCGGGTCGCGGCGGCGGAACCGCCCTGAGGCGTCGCGCCTTCGGTTCCCTCACCGCGTTCGGTCGCGAGCCCTCCGTCGCCGGAGGAGGTGACCACGGGGGCAGCGTCGTCGAATGTCTCAGTTCGTTCCGTCATGGCGACTCCTTCGAGCAAGGGCCGCCCGGCGAGCGCAAGAGAAAACGGCCGCCGGAGCGGCGACCGTTGGGTGAGTGCGAGGACTGGGCGGCCGCCGTCAGGCGGCACGCCAGCTCTGTCGAAGTCCTCGCATGTACGCAGCGTATCAGGCGGCCGGTATCAGGCGGCCGGTATCAGGCGGCCTCGGTGACCGAGTCCGTGCCGAGCACCCGCCGGATGAAGCGGCTCGCCTCGCGCATCGCGGCGTCCGCCTCGGGGAGAATCCGGTTGAAGATCTGGAAGACGTGCATCTGCTCCGGCCAGATCTGGAGGTCGTAGGGGCTTCCGGCCTCCTCGAGCACCTCCGCGAGGGCCTCGGCCTCGGCCCGGAGCACCTCGATGCCGCCGACCTGGATGAGAAACGGGGGAAGCTCCTCGTTCGGACAGGTCAGCAGTGAGAGGCGGGGGTCCTCCCAGTCACCGGTGCCGACGTAGAGCCGACCGAACCGGGTGGCGACGGCCGGGACGATGTAGGGGTCCCGGCTGCTCGACACCGAGGCCGTGGCGAGCTCGCCGGTGAGGTCGACCCAGGGGGAGAAGAGCACGACGCCGGCCGGGGCCGGCAGGCCCGTACGGCAGGCCTCCGCGGTGAGGGCGGTGGCCAGGTGGCCGCCGGAGGAGTCGCCCGCGATGATGATGCGGTCGGAGGGGAACCCGCGTGCCAGCAGCAGGCGGTAGGCGTCGAGCACGTCCTCGAATGCGGCGGGGAAGGGGTGTTCGGGGGCGAGCCGGTAGTCGGGGGCGAGTACCGGAAGGTCTGTGTCCATCGCGAGCCGGGTGGTGATCACGCGATGGGTGCGGGGGGAGCAGATGGCGTAGCCGCCACCGTGGAGATAGAGGATCGCGCCGCGTTCGGGCGAGCAGCCAGGGGAGCGCAGCCACTCGCCACGTACAGGCCGTTTGACGTCCGGATCCTCGACGCAGGGATCGATGATCGGCTCGACGCTCACGCGGGGGTCGGCGCGCAGACAGCGGGAACCGGCTCCCAGCAGCGAGCGCCAGAGCCGAATGGTCGCCGATCGGCCCTTGATCCGGCCTGCGAACGGCCTGACCCCGAGACGCACCGCCGTGGTGAGCACACGGCTCTGCGAGCTCGGGGTCCGCGCGAACGGGGGGATGTTCACTTCTTTCTCATAGTCCACCGCAACCGCCTCCTGGGCCAGGAGCCACCTGTGTAGTTAGATGCCCCCACCTTTCGGGTGCTCACGTCACAACATGGTTGAGACATCAGATGTCAGACGTTTAACATGCCTGACATCTGGCATGATCACAAGACGTGACAACACTTGAACCGGTTCCTCGCTCTTCGGCGGTCGAAGCGGTGATCGACCAGATGCAGGGGCAGCTCACGGCGGGAAACTGGTCGGTCGGGGACCGGATTCCCGGCGAGTACGACCTCGCCGCCCGGCTCGCGGTCAGCCGCCCGGCCGTGCGCGAGGCGATCCGGGCGCTGAGCCACATCGGCGTGCTGGAGGTCCGCCGGGGCGACGGCACGTACGTGCGCAGCGCGGTCGACCCCCGCCCGCTGCTGCGCCGCGTCGAGCGGTCCACGCTGCGCGACGTCTTCGAGCTCCAGCAGGCCTACGACGTGCAGGCGGCGCGGCTCGCGGCCCGGCGGCGCACCCAGGACGACCTCCTGCGGCTCCGTGCCCTGCTGGAGGACCGGGACGCGGCCTGCGACCCCGGGGAATTCGGCACGGCCGACGCGGCGTTCCATCTCGGTATCGCGGATGCCTCGCACAACGCATTACTGGCGGAGGCCTTCCGGTACTTCCAGAGCCGGCTCCGCGAGTCGCTGAGCGCGGTGCGGCTGGACCGGGAGCTGCCCGACGCCGGACCCGAGGCGCACCACGCGGTGGTCGACGCGATCGCCGCACGCGACCCGGACGCGGCCGGGCACGCCGCGGAAAGGATCATCGTGCCCACTCTTGACGCCCTGGAGGCATTGCTTTGAGGAGACACGTCGGTGTCATCCTGATCGTTCTGGTCGCGCTGAACCTGCGCCCGGCCGTCGTCGCGGTCGGGCCGCTGTTGCGCCAGATCCAGGACGACGTCGGCCTGTCCGGGACGGCGGCGGGTGCGCTGACGACCCTTCCGGTGCTGTTCTTCGGCTCGTACGGGCTGGTCGCGCCGTTCCTGCGGCGCGGCCCGCGCGGCGAGACGCTGCTGGTCACGAGCATGGTCCTGCTCGTGTTCGCGCTGCTCGCCCGCGTGATCCCGATCCAGGTGGCGCTGTTCGGGGGTGCGCTGCTGGCCGGTATCGCGATCAGCATCGGCAACATCGCCGTTCCGGCGATCATCAAGCGCGACCACCCGCAGGCGATCACGACCGTCACGGCCGTCTACACCGTCGCGATCACCGTCGGCGCCGCGGTCTCCTCCGCCGTGGTGGTGCCGTTGCAGCACGCGCTGGGGTCGGGCTGGCGCCCGCCGCTGATGCTGCTGGCCATCCCCGCCGCCGTGGCGGCGATCGCCTGGCTGCCGCGGCTGCGCGGCGCGGCGGCGGCCACGCCACGGCCCGAGGCCGGCTCGCCGCAGGTGTGGCGGTCGGCCCTCGCCTGGCAGGTCACCGGCTTCATGGGCCTGCAGTCGCTGCTGGCCTACGTCACCTCGGGCTGGCTGCCCAGCATCTGCCAGGACCGCGGGCTGAGCGAGGCGGCCGGCGGGTACGCGCTGGGCCTGTCGAGCCTGCTCCAGGCGGCCGGGGCGTTCCTGGTGCCGGTGATCGGACGCCGGTTCCGCGACCAGCGGCCCCTGGTGGCGCTCGCCATCGTGCTCACCGCGGCCGGGTACGCCGGGTCGATCTGGGCGCCGGCCGGCTCGATCTGGCTGTGGATCGTCGTCCTCGGCCTCGGCCAGGGCGTCGGGTTCGCGACCGCTCTGTCGTTCATCGGCCTGCGGGCCTCCGACGCCCACGTGACCGCCCAGCTCTCGGGCATGGCGCAGGGCGTGGGGTACGTCATCGCGGCCCTCGGCCCGCTGGCCGTCGGCGCGGTGCACGACGCGACGCACGGCTGGACCGCGCCGGGCGTGCTGGTCCTCGCCGTCTCGGCGCTGATGTTCGTGCCGGGCTTCGGCGCCGGCCGCGAGCGCACGATCGGGGAGGAATCCCGGGTCGAACGCCACGCCGCCGCCGTGTGACCACGGCGACATCGAGCCGCCGTCCCGCGTTGGAGAGGCATGGACGAACGACTGCTCACACTGCGCCCGGTGACAGAGGCGGACCTGACGATCCTGGAGCGGCTGACCTCTGATCCGGACTCGACCGGGGAGTTCGCCTGGTTCGGCTGGCGTGAGCCGGGCCGCTACCGCCGCCGGTGGACCGAGAACGGCCTGCTCGGCGAGGACGGCGGCGTCCTCATGGTGCGGCGAGGGGAGGAACGCCTGGGGTTCGTCGCGTGGAACCGGCGGCAGATGACCCCGGCATCGTTCTGCGTCAACATGGGCATCGCCATGCTGCCCGACGCCCGGGGCAAGGGGTACGGCGCGGAGGCGCACCGCCTGCTGGCCCGGTACCTGTTCGCCCACACGACCGTCCACCGGATCGAGGCCGACACCGAGGTGGACAACATCGCCGAGCAGAAGGCGCTGGAACGGGCCGGCTTCAGCCGCGAGGGCGTGATGCGGGGCTGCGGCTGGCGGGACGGCGCGTGGCGCGACGGGGTGACCTACAGCATCCTCCGAACCGATCCGCCGGTGTAAGCCGCCGAAGCCGGGCCGGGCGGGCCGCCCGGCCCGGCTTCGGGCCTCTCTCAGTTCTCCTTGATCGCCGGTGCGGTGTCGGAGACCTGGACGCCCAGTTGGGCGGTGGCCTCCGTCACAGTGCCCTTCGGGAGCCCCGCCGCGGCGGCGTCCACGACCACCGTGCGCGCCCCGAGGTAGGCGTGGGTGCGGCGGTCGAAGATGTACTCCTGGCGCGTGCCCTCGGTGTCGGTCAGGGCGACGGCGGCGCCCTCGCGGCCCACGGCGTCCTTGGCCGAGGCGACCGCCTCGACGCCGGGGATCGTCGCCGCCGCACGGAACAGCGCCGCTCTCTGCGCCGCCGGCAGGTACGCCTCGGTGAGCAGGCCGCCTACCCGCTGCCACGCGGCGATGGTCTTGCCGGGGTCGTTCTGCAGCCCGATGTAGAGGTGCTGCCGCATCCCCTCGGTGTCGGTCGGCAGGCGGCTCGTGTACGCGTAGTCGTTGCGGAGGTGGTCCGCGCGGCCGTCGGACTCCGCGAGCCGGTCCGGACCGTGCTCGCCCAGCCCCTCCCGGGCCTCGGGCGGAAGCGGCGATCCCGGGAGGGCCGTCGGCGGAAGCACCTCCTCCTCGAGCACGCCCTTCGTGTCGAGCCCGGCCACCGGCTTCCAGACCGTACGCCGTGTGTTGGTGAGGTAGCGCGTGGCGCCCCGGTCGGAGCCGGAGTCCACCTCCTCCATTTCCTGCGACCGGAAGACCAGGAACTGACCCTGCCGCGGGTGCAGTTCCGGCTGGTGCAGTGCCGCCTCCGCGGCGCGGTCCAGGGTCCGCGTGACGGCGGCCGGCGCCACGGCCGAAGGCAGCACGACGGGCGACTGCGGCGAGCCCGGGCCCGAGCCCACGCTCACCGCGACTCCGGCGGCGACAGCGGCGGCGGCCAGGCCGCCGGCGACGCCGAGCCGCACGAAGACGCGCCGCCTCGAACGGAGGGGTGCGGCCGATCTGGCGGTCCCGGTGATGGCGGCCATCAGCCGCCGCTCCTCGGCGCGCAGGTCGGACGGGTCCGGCTCGGGGACCTCGGCGCGCAGCAGGCTCAGCTGGGTCATCTCATCCATGAAGAACTTCCTCGCTGATCGATGTCGGGTCGACCCCGCCGAGTTCCTTGCGCAGCTTGGTGCGCGCCCGGTTGAGACGTGAGCGCACCGTTCCGATCGGTACGCCCAGGGCCTGTGCGGCATCGGCATAGCCGAACCCGCCCCAGGCCACCAGCAACAACGCGTCACGGTGGCTGGACGGCAGGCTCGCGAGCGCGTCCGCCAGACGACGGCTCACCGCTCCGGCGCTGACCCGTTCGTCGCTGCGGTCGGTGAACGACTCGGTCACCGGGTCGGCGCCCGTACGGGCGAGGGCGCGCAGCATTCGCACCTCGCCGCGGCGGTGCCGCCCGATCCGGTTGGTGGCGATGCCGTACAGCCACGGGCGGGCGTTCGGCTGGGACAGGTCGTAGCGGTCACGCTGCCGGAACGCCAGCAGGAAGGTGTCGGCGACGACGTCCTCGGCCGCGTCCGGTCCCAGGCGGCGAGTGACGTACCGCTTGATCTGGGGCGCGTACCTTCGGAAGACCTCGGCGAACACCTCGGGTTCATGGCGGGACCGCGCGATCAGGGAGGCGTCATCGGCCTCGGCTTCGGTCGCGGTCCGGCCGTTCTCGCTCATTCTGACTGACCTCTGGCTCTCGATCGGCTCTCGGTCGGGACACCTGCTGTTGCCCGATGCCGCGTGAGCGGTTCCGTCGCCAGAGAGGGGCGAGAAGGTTCAGACGCGGGTGGGGCGGCGGGCCAGGTCGCCGCCGCAGTTGGGGCACGTGTGGGACATCGCGCGGGTGCACGCGGCGCAGAACGTGCACTCGTAGCTGCAGATGTAGGCCAGCCCGTTGGCGTAGAGCGGCTCGTCGCAGCGTTCGCAGGTGGCGCGCATCTCCAGGCCCATGGCCGCGGAGCCTACCGGTACCGTGACCAACATGGACGAACGGAGCCGCGACTCGTATGACACGTCGCTGCGGGTCTTCTGGGACGAGCGTCTCACCTCATACGACTTCGGCCCCGAACATCCGATGAATCCCGTACGCGTCGAGCTGACCATGGCTCTGGCCCGCGACCTCGGCGTCCTCGACGCGCCCGGGGTCACCGTCGAGGGGTTCGAGCCCGCCGGCGACGACCTGCTGCGGCTCGTCCACGACCCCGCCTACATCGACGCCGTACGCGCCGAGCGGGCCGACCCGGCCCGCGGCCTCGGCCTCGCCGACAACCCGGTCTTCTCCGGCATGCACGACGCGTCCGCGCTGGTCGCCGGGGCGACCGTGGCCGCCGCGCGCGCCGTCTGGGAGGGCACGGCGGCACACGCCGCCAACATCGCCGGCGGCCTGCACCACGCGATGCGCGGCGCGGCGTCCGGCTTCTGCGTCTACAACGATCCGGCCATCGCGATCGCCTGGCTGCTGGAGCAGGGCGCCACGAAGGTCGCCTACGTCGACGTCGACGTCCACCACGGCGACGGCGTCCAGGCCGCGTTCTACGACGACCCTCGGGTGCTGACGATCAGCCTGCACGAGTCGCCGCTGACACTGTTCCCCGGCACCGGCCTGCCGCAGGACACCGGCGCCGAGGGCACGGCGGTCAACGTGGCGCTGCCGGCCGGCACCGACGACCGGCTGTGGCTCCGGGCGTTCGACGCGATCGTCCCGCCGCTGCTGCGGGAGTTCGCGCCGCAGATCCTGGTGACCCAGCAGGGATGCGACAGCCACGACCTGGACCCCCTCGCGCACCTGCGGCTGAGCGTCGACGGGCAGCGCGCCGCGTACCGCGCGCTGCACCGGCTGGCCCACGAGACCGCCGGCGGTCGCTGGGTCCTCGTCGGAGGGGGCGGATATGCGCTGGTCCAGGTGGTGCCGCGGGCGTGGGCCCACCTGCTCGCCGAGGCGGCCGAGCGGCCCATCGACCCGGAGTCGATCACCCCGCCGACCTGGCAGAACTACGTGCGCGACCGTACCGGGGCGCGGGCCCCGGAACGCATGACCGACGGCGAGGACGTGGAGGTGCAGACGTGGGCGGGCGGCTACGACCCGGCGCATCCGGTGGATCGGGCGGTGATGGCGACGCGGAGGGCGGTGTTCCCGGAGCACGGCCTGGATCCGATGCAATGACGGCGCCGGATCCGGCCGCGGTCCCCACACGTGCGGAGCTGCGCGAGCACCTGGTGCGCACGCTCATCGCGGGCGACGTGGCCACGCCACGGCAGAACAACCTCCTGCACTACCGGCGGATGGCGGCGGGACGGCCGTACTACCAGTTCGGGCTCGAGTTCACTCGCGAATGGACGTTCGAGGACGTCTTCGCGCTGATGGTAAAAAAATGCGGGATTGATCCCGATACATCGCATCTTTACGGTGACGACACGATCGACCCGGAGCTGACCATCGACGCGCTGGAGGCGATGGGGGAGCGGATCGGCCGGGCGGCGGCTCGCGAGGAGACCGTGCTGCTCGCCACCGGGCACCCGTCCGGCCTGCTGCCGGTGTATCTGGCGGTGGCGCGGGAGCTCGTGGCGCGGGGCTGCCGGGTGATCACTCCGGCGGCCGGCTGGTCGTACGAGGCGGACACGTCCCGAGGTCCGGAGAGGCGCCAGATCCGCTACGTGGACGGGGTTGCGGTGCTGTCGGGAGGCGGAGCGCTGCACCATACACACGACCCACATCCGATGCGAGCGATACTGGAAGAACTAACAGCAAACGCGACACTATGGCCGGATCTGGTCATAGCGGACCACGGCTGGGCGGGCGCGGCCGGACAGGAGGGCGTGCCGACGGTCGGGTTCGCGGACTGCAACGATCCGGCGCTGTTCGCGGGGGAGGCAGAGGGCAAGATCGGGGTAGTGGTGCCTCTGGACGACAACGTGCCGCCGCACTACTACACGCCGCTAACGATGTATCTTTTGGCGCGTTCGAGCCTGATTGGTTGAACTCCCCTCTTGCGACTACAGATTCACGATTTACGCTGGAGAAAGTACACGGCCGTGATCAAAGTCACCGCAAAGGTCTGACGCGCGGCGTGTGGAAGAGGGCGTCCGATGAGCTCAGGCGAGCGACCTCTGAGCGAGGTCAGGTTCCTGACTGTGGCCGAGGTGGCGACGGTGATGCGGGTGTCCAAGATGACCGTATACCGCCTTGTTCACTCAGGAGAACTACCGGCAATTCGCGTGGGACGTTCGTTCCGCGTACCGGAGCAGGCTGTCCACGACTATCTGCGAGACGCTTACATCGAGGCGGGCTGACCCCCGACCGTGTCGGGGGTCGCCGAGCCCGCGGACGACGGGCGTACTGGCGGCGGTACCCTTGGGCTTCGGGCTGTGCCCGCCAAGGGTGCTGATCGCCTGTTCCCGGTCGACCATCGAGTGAGGGTTTCGTGGGCTCTGTCATCAAGAAGCGTCGTAAGCGCATGGCCAAGAAGAAGCACCGCAAGCTGCTGAAGAAGACGCGGGTCCAGCGCCGTAACAAGAAGTGACTTCTCGTTGAGGTAGTCGTAACGGCTGGGGGGCACTGTGTCATCCATGCGTCCCTCGGAGAGCGGATCACGTACCCCGGGTACGGCCCGGGTGGTCCTGGTCACCGGCGTGTCCCGCTTCCTCGGTGCAAGGGTCGCGGACGCGCTTCAGGCCGATCCCAGTATCGAACGGGTCATCGGCGTGGACACCGTTGCGCCCACGATGCCGCTCGGGCGTACGGAGTTCGTCCGCATCGACATCCGCACGCCGAGCATCGCGAAGATCATTAACGCGGCCGAGGTCGATACGGTCGTGCATCTCCACCTGGTGACGATGGCCGCCGCGGGACGGCTGAAGTCCAAGGAGCAGAACGTCATCGGCACGATGCAGCTCCTGGCGGCCTGCCAGCGGTCCCCGGCGATGCGCAAGGTCGTGGTCCGCTCGTCCGCGGCGGTGTACGGCTCGTCCGGGCACGACCCGGCGGTCTTCACCGAGACCGACGAGCCGGTGCGGCCGCCCGCCTCCGGCTACGCGAAGGACGCGGTCGAGGTCGAGGGGTACGTCCGGGGGCTCGCCCGGCGCCGCTCCGACCTGACCGTGTCCGTGCTGCGCTTCGCCAACTTCCTCGGGCCTCACGTCGACAACCCGCTGAGCCGCTACTTCCGCATGCCGGTGGTGGCGACGGTGCTGGGGTTCGACCCGCGCCTGCAGTTCATCCACGAGGACGACGGTGTCGAGGTGCTGCGGCGCATGGCGACCGAGGACCACCCCGGCACGTACAACGTGGCCGGCGACGGCGTCGTCCTGCTCTCACAGGCGTTGCGCCGGGCCGGCCGGCCGACCCTGCCGCTTCCGGCGCCCGCCCTGCAGACGCTGGGCGACGTCGGGCGCCGGTTCGGTGGGCTGAAGGGCTTCTCGCCGGAGCTGCTGCGCTGGCTGACGTACGGCCGGGTGCTCGACACCGAGCGCCTGGCGCGCGAGCTCGCCTGGCGGCCGAAATACAGTTCGGAAGAAGCCTTTACCGATTTCGCGGATTCGCAAGGTCTCGGTCATGGTCTGCCCGCCGGGCTCCTCGACCGGTTGGCGGGCGCCGTAGGGGGCAAGAGGTGAGTCACGACCCTCTGGAGGAGGCGAGATCCGAAATGCGGCCAGAAGCGCAGGTCATTCCGCTCAACACCGACGCCGCAGAGCATCTCGTCCGTGAACCCGCGGGTTTGGACCACAAGGTCGCTTCCGCTCTGCAGTTCGTACGGCGACGGCTGACCGGCGAGTACGAGATCGACGAGTTCGGCTTCGACTCCGAACTCAACGAGAACGTCCTGCTGCCGCTGCTGCGCCCGCTGTACGAGCGCTGGTTCCGGGTCGAGATGTTCGGCATGGAGCACGTCCCCGACACCGGCTCCGCGCTGGTCGTCGGCAACCACTCCGGCACGCTGCCGATCGACGGCGTCATGCTCCAGGTCGGCCTGCACGACGACCACCCCGCCCACCGCAACCTGCGGCTGCTCGGCGCCGACCTGGTCTACCAGATCCCGGTTCTCGCCCACCTCGCGCGCAAGAGCGGGCACACGCTCGCGTGCCAGGCCGACGCGGCGCGGCTGCTCGCCCAGGGGCAGCTCGTCGGGGTCTTCCCCGAGGGCTTCAAGGGCGTCGGCAAGCCGTTCAGCGAGCGCTACCGGCTCCAGCGGTTCGGCCGGGGCGGGTTCGTGGCCACGGCCCTGCGCGCCCAGGTGCCGATCATCCCGTGCGCGATCGTCGGGGCCGAGGAGATCTATCCCAAGATCGCCGACCTGAAGCCGCTGGCCCGGCTGCTCGGCTTCCCCTACTTCCCGGTGACGCCGACCTGGCCGCTCTTCGGCCTGCTCGGCCTGGTGCCGCTGCCCTCGAAGTGGATGATCGCCTTCGGCGAGCCGATCCGCACCGACGAGTACGACCCGGCGCAGGCCGAGGACCACATGACGGTCTTCAACCTGACCGACCAGGTGCGCGAGACGATCCAGAACATGCTCTACGACCTGCTCCGCCGACGCGGCCCCGCCTTCCTCCGCGCCTGACGCATCGGACCGCCGAGCCTTCGAGTACGGGGTCTCGGCTTCCGGAATTGAATCGATAGTCGATCAACACCGGTAGACTGCGCGGTGGGATGTCACGCCCGCACCTGGACCAGGTCGTCGCGAAGGAAGGCGGCAACAGCGTGACCGACGTCGCTCCGCTGCGGACCGGTTTGCTCTCCGACCAGGTCTACGACCGCCTGCGACAGGCGATCATCGACGGCAGCCTCGGGCCCAACACCCGCCTGGTCGAGTCGGACCTGGCGCGCCGCTACGGCATCAGCCAGGCGCCCGTACGCGACGCGATCCGCCGTCTCGCCCACGAGGGGCTGGTCAGCCACGTCCAGCGCCGGGGCAGCTACGTGGCGGAGATCTCGGCCGAGGACGCCGCACGGGCCCGGGAGATCCGGGTCGTCCTCGAAGGGATCGCCGCGCGTGAGCTCGCCGCCGACTGGACCCCGGAGGCCGAACAGGCGCTCACCGAAGAGGTGGAGCGCATGCGGGCCGCTGCCCGGTCGGGCAGCCAGTCCAAGCTTCGCCAGGCCGACCTGGCCTTCCACCGCCGCCTGTGCGCGCTCGGCGGCGACACGCTCGTCCAGCGGCTGTGGGGCGTGCTCGAACCCAGCCTGAACCTGCTGCAGGTGGTGGGCGACCCGTTCTACAAGGGCGACCTGGACGAGCTCCCCGAGTGGCACGCCCGCCTGGTCACCGTCCTGGCCTCCGGCGACGCGGAGCGTGCCGAAGCGGCCGTCCGCGACCACGCCGCCGGCAAGTCACACGGCCTGATCACCTGAACCCGGCGCCCTTACGGCCTCACCGGCGTCCCGTCCGGGGGCCATACCGGGGTCGGCTGCCACTTCTCAAGCGCCGCATCACGCCCGAAACCGGACATCTCCGGGATATTGACCGAGCGCTCTCTGCTCGCTACGGTCCGGCTAATCGATCAGATCCAATCGATTAACGTTTATCCTTCGCCGCCGGAGGAGTCTCCTGCATGGTTCCGCTCAAACACCGCCTCGCGCTGATCGCCGTCGCCGCACTCGGCCTGGTGGCCGCCGCCCCCGCGGCAGCCTCGGGTGCCCCCGCCCGGACCACCCCGTGTCACGCCACCGAGTTCTACGTCTCGCCGAACGGCGCCGACTCGGGCGCCGGCACCGCGCACAGCCCGTGGCGCACCGTGCAACACGCCCGCGACTACATCGCCCGCCACGGCCTCAATCGCCACATGCACTGCGATATCGACGTCAACCTGCGTGCCGGTGACTACACCGTCGACCAGACGATCGCGTTCACCGGTGCCGACTCCGGCAGCGACGGGCACCGCGTCGTCTACCGCAGCTACGACGGCCCGGGCAAGGCGCGTCTGCTGGGCGCCCGGCAGGTCACCGGCTGGCAGCCGTACAAGGACAAGATCTACCGGGCCCAGATCGGCACCGGGCACCCCATCCACACGCTGTACGAGGGCGACCGGCGCGCGACCACCGCGCGCTACCCCAACCGCGGCGCCGACGAGACCTGGGCGCCCTACCTGCGCGCCACGCTCGTCCCGGACCGGCGCAACAGCCAGACCTGGCTCACCTTCGAGCCCGGCACGTGGGACCAGAACTGGGACCTGCACGACGCCCAGGTGGTGATCTGGTCGGGCGGTTCCTGGAGCTGGTTCACCGACACCGACCCGATCAAGAACATGTCGTGGAACAAGAACCTCGCCACGCTGACGTACCCGACGCGGTACTCCATCCAGACCGACGACCCGGGCTCGCGCTACTTCATCCAGAACTCGCTGGACTTCCTCGACCAGGCGGGCGAGTACTACTACGACTCGGCCACCGGCTGGCTCTACTACTGGCCCCGCGACGGGAAGATCGACACCCCCGTCTGGGCGCCGACCGTCCAGACCATCGTGTCGGTCACCGGGAGCTCGACCGGCGCGCCGGCGCACGACCTGACCTTCGACGGGCTGGCGTTCGAGTACTCCGACTTCGTGGACTGGTACCGCTTCGCGTGGAATGCCGCCGGTGACTCCGGCACCGCGCACAAGTACCAGGACTACGACCGGCAGATCGAACTGCCCCGCAACCGGTTCGGCACGATCACGCTGACCAACACGACCGGCATCGACCTGCACGCCCTGCACGTCACCAACACCGGGTGGGAGGGCGTCTACCTCACCGGGCGCGCCGACCACGACACCGTGTCCGACAGCTACTTCGCGCACATCGGCGGCGACGGGGTCAAGATCGAGGGCCCGTATCCCGGTGAGGGCGACATCGCCAACCACAACGTGTTCACCGATGACTACTACGACTACTACGGCGAGCTGGTGCCCGGCGACGCCTCGGCGGTCGAGCTGCTCGACAGCGGGTCGAACGTGGTCAGCCACAGCGTCATGCAGCACAGTGCCCGGTACGCGGTGAGCATGCGCGCGGTCACGACCGCGGCCAACGCCGACGACTACGGCCAGGGCAACGCGCTGTCCTACCTGAAGATCGCGCACGTCGGCGAGGACAGCGGCGACACGGGTGCCATCTACGCGTACGGCGTGCAGAACTTCGATCCGCACACCATGAACAGCTCCGTGGACCAGGTGACGATCGACGACGTGAAGGCCGACCCGTCCATGCTGGACTCCCCGCCGCGCGGCGTGCACATGGACTTCGGCGGCTGCGGGTTCACGTTCTCCAACATCCAGGTGACGAACGTGCAGGGAGACCAGTACCACGGGCCGTCGGCGGCGGAGTGCAACGAGTTCGCCAACGACAGCTGGAGGGACGGTTTCGACACCTCGAAGATGCGCTACGACCAGATCGGGCTCACCGCGCAGTTCCCCTACCCGGTGGGGCAGTGACATGCGCCTCATCGCTCTCGTCGCGGCCGGCACGATCCTTCTCCCGATGACGCCGGCGGCGGCCGGCACCACGGCGACGACCGCCTGGGCGCACGGCTCGTTCCACGTGGACGTGCCCGGCGTGGTGGGCCGCTCCGACGTCGTCCTGGGCCGGCCGAACACCGACCCCAAGCAGGCGATGCCGCTCGGCAACGGCACGCTCGGAGTCGCCGCGTGGGCGGCGGGCGGCTTCACCGCCCAGCTCAACCGCGCCGACACCATGCCCGACCGGCTTTCCCCCGGGCAGGTCCTGATTCCCGGCCTGGCGAAGCTCACCGGCGCGGCCGACTTCCGCGGCCGGCTGAACCTCTACGACGGGACGCTGGTCGAGTCCGGCGGCGGCATGACGGCCACCGCGTACGTCCGCGCCGGCACCGACCAGCTGGTCGTCGACGTCACCGGCGCCGACCCGGCCGCCGCGCAGACGGCCCGGCTGGCGCTGTGGCAGCCGCGCACCCCCGACGCCCGGGCCGCGGGCGGCGTGGGCGCGCTGTCGCAGACCTGGACCGACGGCGGGCGGCCCGGCTCCACCGGTGAGACGTTCGGCTCGCTCGCCGCGGTGACCGCCGGCGGGCGCGACGTGAACGCCCGCGTCGTCGACACGCGGACCGTCGAGGTGAGCTTCCGGCCTCACCCGGACGGCTCGTACCGCGTCGTGGTGGACTCCCCGCACTGGACCGGCGGTGACGCCCTCGCCGCCGTACGCGACCGGCTCGCCCGCGCCGCCCGTCCTCCCGCGTCGAGGCTGCGCGCGGCACACCTCGCGTGGTGGCACGGGTACTGGCGGCACGCCGGGCTGATGCGCCTGTCGTCCCCGGACGGGACCGCCGAGTACCTGGAGAACCTCCGGGTGGTCAACCTGTACGCGGACGCCGCGGAGCGCGGCGACGTACGGCCCGGATCGCAGGCCGGAGTGGCCGACCTGTTCGACTCCACGCAGGACACGCACACCTGGGACCCGGCCGCGTACTGGGGCTGGAACCTGCGCATGCTCGTGACCGCGTCGCTGGGCGCCGGAACGTACGGCGACAACGACGGTTACTTCGCCATGTACCGCGACGACCTGGCGACGATCGAGGACTGGACGGCGAGCCAGTTCCCCGGCAGGACCGGTGCGTGCGTCCCGGAGACGATGCGGTTCAACGGCATCGGCTACCAGACGCACAACGACGGAGCCGGCTGGGGCGCCCGGCCGTTCGTCGACTGCGGCGGAGGCCCGGCGAACTACAACGCCCGCACGCTCACGACGGGCGGTGAGGTGTCGCTGTTCGTCTGGCAGCAGTACCTGCAGACCGACGACCTGGCGTTCCTGCGGAAGAACTATCCGGTGATGAGGGCCTGGGCGCGCTTCATGCTCTCGTACGCCACCGTGGGCGACGACGGCAGGCTGCACACCGGCCCGTCCAACGCGCACGAGACGCAGTGGGACGTCACCGACCCGACGACCGACATCGCCGCGATGCGTGCGGTGTTCCCGGCCATCGCCCGGGCCGCGCGTCTGCTGCACCGCGACGCCGGCCTGGCGACCCGGCTGGACGCCGCGGTCGCCAAGCTGATGCCCTATCCGCGCACCGACGAGGACACGCGTACCCAGCAGCTGCCACCGTCCGCCGACGCCGCCGGCCACGACGTGATCGGCATGTCCTGGCAGCAGTCGGCCGACACGCACAACGTCGAGAACATCGGCCTGGAACCGGTCTGGCCGTACGGTCTGATCGGCGACGACGGGCCGTCGCACGACCTGGCCGCCCGGACGTTCGCCCACCGGCCGTACGTCGAGGACAACGACTGGAGCTTCGACCCGATCGACGCCGCGCGGCTCGGCCTCGCCGACGACATGGCCAAGACGCTGGTCGACCTCACCGAGCGGTTCCAGGACCGGCCGTCCGGCCTGGCCTCTTTCGGCGTGACGGTGCGCCAGCCCGAGCCGTACATCGAGCAGGGCGGCGTGGTCGCCACCGCCCTGCAGGACGCGCTGGTGCAGGACTACGACGGGACGCTGCGCGTCGCCCCGGCCTGGCCGAAATCGTGGGACGCCGACGGCACCGTCTACATCCAGCACCGGGACAAGGTCGATGTGCAGGTCCGCGGAGGTGTGCCGGTGACGGTCGGCATCGAGGCGGGGTCGAACGCGCCGATCCGGGTGCGCAACCCCTGGCCCGGCCAGAAGGTCCAGGTCGTGACGGGTGACGACCGGCACACGGTCGTGCTGGCGCCGACCACGGCCTCGACGTTCACCGTGCCGGCCCGGGAGGGCGGCTCGTACCTGATCGAACGCGCCGGCGCGTCCCCGCCGCCCTTCGCACCGGTGACGGGCAGACCCGCCACCACGAGCCGGCAACTCGGCCCGGTGACGATCGGCCTGCCCGCCTCCTGATCGGCGAACTCCAAGGGCCCCTGCCGCGACCTAACGCGCCAGGGGCCCTTTGGCGATCTGAGGCGGCACGATTTGGGGCGGCACAGGCGACGGCTGTCTCGTCCGGAAAATGCTGATTATGGACGGGGGACCCGCGGGCATGCCTTGTCGCGTCGGCCGGCCGTACGGGTCTGGGACCTGCGCACCGGCGAGGCGTTGCGGGTGTTCACCGGGCATGACGACAGCGTCACCGGGCTCTCGTTCGCCTCCCTGGGCGCTCGTCCGATCCTGGCCTCGTGCGCACTGGACGCCGTTTTCGGGTGGACGCTGCCCGAGTGCCAGCAGGTACACGAGTGGAAGGTGGCCGGACCGCCCCTGGCACTGCCCTTCTCACCGCCGGAGACGATGTACGTCGCCGGGACGATGGGAGTGGCGGCACTCCGGCCGGGGCAGGCCGGCCCGGAAGCGTCCTACGCGACGCTGTTCCGCATCGCGAGCACGTACTGCCATCCCGAGGCGGATGACGACGCGTACGACAGCCTGCGGGACTCGCGCGGCGAGGGGACGACGAGACGATGGCCCAGTTCAGACGGGAACTGCGTCGCGCCCTCACGCACCCCGGGGAGGTGCCGGAGAGTGAGCTGCGCCGTGAGGTCCAGTACGACGGCGGCGCGGAGAAATTTCTGCGTCGTCTGTGGGGTGACCTGTACCCGGAGGAACCCGTCCCGTCGAAAGACGACGAAAAGTAAGGACGCGTATTCGCATGGATAAAGAACTGCCATGTGATCGGCGGTCAAGTTCACCGACATTCGCAACTATCCGAGATCCGCGGGATTCGCAATCGTCAAGATCGGAGCGGTGGAACCCGCCGACATCGGGTCGCGTCATACTCCAGTCGGCCGTGTCGCAGGGGCAGCGTTTCCGCTGTTCACGGCAGCCCGAGCGCGTCGTAGGAGGACGGGATGGGAATCGACCGGAGATTCGTCGTCGGGGTCGTTGTCGGAGTCGTCGGTGTACTCATCATCGGCGGGGCGGTATGGCTGCTGGCCGGCGGTGACGGGTCGTCGAAGAACGCGGCCGCCGAGGGGAGTCCGTCCGCCGGCGCGTCGAAAGGCGATGACAAGGGAAAAAACGACGGCGGTAAACAGGCGACGCCCGGGCCGCCGCTGAGCCTGCCGGTACCCACGGGCAGCGGCAAGGTGAGCTGTCCCTCGCCGACCACGACCGTCAAGGACGCCGACGGCCTGGAGAAGGCGCTCGGCGCGGCGAAGCCCGGTGACGTGATCCGCCTGGCGGCCGGAACCTACACGGGCAAGTTCGTCGCGCAGGCCTCGGGCACGAGCGACAAGCCGATCTTCCTGTGCGGGGACGCCACCGCGATCCTCGACGGCGGAGGCGTCAAGAAGGGGTACGCCTTCCACCTCGACAAGGCCGGCTACTGGCGGCTGATCGGATTCTCCGTGCAGAACAGCCAGAAGGGCGTCATGGCCGACGGCTCCAGCGGCTCCATCATCCAGGGCCTCACCGTGCACGACATCGGCGACGAGGCGATCCACCTGCGGGGTTTCAGCACCGGCGACACCGTCCAGTACAACAAGATCTACAACACCGGCCTCCGGCGCGCGAAGTTCGGTGAGGGCGTCTACCTCGGCTCGGCGGAGTCCAACTGGAGCAACAGCTCCGGCGGCAAGCCGGACAAGAGCGACAACAACGTGGTGCGCGGCAACGTCATCCGGGCGACGGCCGAGGCCATCGACATCAAGGAGGGCACGAGCGGCGGACGCATCCTCGACAACGTCTTCGACGGATCCGCGCTCGGCGGCGACAAGTTCAACGACTCCTGGATCGACGTCAAGGGCAACGGCTACCTGATCCAGGGCAACAGGGGCAAGAAGACCCTCAAGGACGGCTTCCAGACCCACCAGATCATCAAGGGCGGGGGCACCGGCAACGTCTTCCGCGGCAACACCCTCGACATCTCCGGCGCCGACGGCGTCGGGATCAACGACACGGTCGGCGGCAACACCATCGCCTGCGACAACAAGGTCATCGGCGGCAAGCTCATGGCGAAGGGCAACTGCTCGGGCTGACGTTCGTACGCCGCACAGCCCGGAACCGCCACCACCGGCGCCCGCAGGACCGCCGGCCTCGGGCCGCCGGGCGGTCGTCCACGTCGAGGTGGAGTGCAGCCCCCGATACGTTCACCTGCGGGTACGCGATCCATATCCCGACCTGCCGGAGCGGCGGGCCGGCGAACTGGACGAGTCGGGGCGCGGCCTGGCGATCACTGACGGCGCCCGCAACGGCCGGGACCGGTGATCTGTCCCAGGAGCGCGTCTCGAGCGCCTCCAAAAAATTTGGGAACAAGATGCCCGCGTCCGGACAAATAGGGGAGGACGTACCCCTGCCCCGCGGAAGAGCACCATGACCAACGCGAGCCAGCGGTGATCACCGAGGCGTGCCAGGACGCCGATGTGATCAGCGCTTCCCTCACCGAACCCGAGCGGTTCACGGCGCTTTACCAGCGGTATGCCGGCGAGATCTACCGCTACATCGCCGGTCGCCTCGGGCCGGACACGGCCGATGACCTGATGGCCGACACGTTTTTGGAGGCGTTCCGGCACCGCGCGCGCTACGACCCGCATCGCGCGGGCGTACGCCCCTGGCTCTACGGAATCGCCACCAACCTCATCGGCCGGCAGCGTCGCTCGGAGATTCGTTTCTATCGGGCCATCGCGCGGACGGGCGTGGACCCCGCGGTCGAGCCGATGGAGCCGGTGATCGACAGGCTTTCCGCCGAGGGGATGCGTCGTGAGCTCGCGGACGCGATGGCCCGCCTCAACCAGGGCGAGCGCGACGTGCTCGTCCTGGTCGCGGGAAGCGGCCTCGCCTATGAGGAGGTCGCGCAGGCACTGGGCGTCTCCGTCGGGACCGTCTCGTCCCGTCTGTTCCGGGCTCGCAGGAAGATGCGCGCCACGCTGGAGGCACACCGTGGATGAGCTCGAGCTGGTCGGACGTAGGTACGAGCAGGTCGCCCCGCCCCGGCCACAGGTGATCGAATCCGGTCACGCACGGCTGCTCGACGCGATCGGCTCGACGCCGCGGCGTGCCGCGAGGGGCCGCCGGATCGCTGTGCGCCTCGCGGTGGCCGCGACCGCGGTCGGAGCACTGGTCGCCGGGCTCACGACGGTGCGAGACCGGGGCGCGGCGCCGGCCGTTCCGGCGGGCAGCGCGGCAGTGCGGCTCGCCGAACGCGCCGAGACCGTGGCGCGAAGGGAACCACTCGTCACGATGGGCCCGCATCAGTGGGTCTACGTGCGGAGCATGCAGCGTGGCCTGAAGGCGCGGCCCGAACGGCGCGTCGTCGAGTCGTGGATCCGCATGGACGGCCGGCGGTTCCCAGCGGGGCGGCTGCCCCTCGCGGTACGCGGCACCGTGCTGACCGGCCTGCCCGAAGACCCGGAAGCGGCCCTCACCCGGCTCTACGCGGAGGTGGACCGCATCCGGGCGGAACCCCGGTCGAAGGGACGCGTGACGGAGTACGTCGCCGGGATCATCGGCGTGCCGCGCGACGCGGCGGTGTTCGACTTCGTCACCAGGCTCCTCGACGCCTATGACGTCGCGCCGCGTTCGCAGGCCACGCTGTACGGCGCGCTGTCCCGGCTGCCCGGCGTCGACGTGCTGCCGGACGTGCCCGACGCCGCGGGGCGCCACGGCGTCGCCTTCTCCATCGCCACGAGTGACGCCTCGCGGCTCGAACTGATCCTGGATCCGCGGACCTACCACTTCCTGGGACTGCGCGACGTCATCACGCGCGACCACGGCCGGAACGAAGAAGTCAGCTACTGGGTCGCGCGACTGTCCGCGCAGCCCGTCGCACGACCTGGAGAACGTCCTTGAAGATCAGATACCTGGCCGTGGCCCTGGCACTCGCCCTGACGGCGGGCTGCGCGAACGGCCAGCCCACCTCGCCCGGCCGTACCGCCGATGCGGCGGCGCCCACCGTGCGGATCAGCGCGTCCGGGCAGAGCGTACGGCCCGACCAGGGTGTCACGGTGACGGTGTCGGGCGGCACGCTGGAGTCCGTCACCGGTGCCGCCGGCGGCTTCAACGCCGGCCGTACGTCATGGAGAACGACCTGGGCCCTGAAGCCCGGTCACGCGTACACGGTGACGGCGACGGCGAAGAACGCCAAAGGCAAGGTCAGCACCATCACCAGGGCCTTCCGTACGCAGAAGGCGCCACGGACCATCGGCGTCGCGGACGTGACACCGGCGGCGGGGGAGACGGTCGGCGTCGGAATGCCGATCATCGTCGACTTCACCGGCCCGGTGGCGAACCGGGCGAACGTGGAGAAGGCGCTGGAGGTCACCTCGGCCCATGGGGACACCGGGGCCTGGAGCTGGATCTCCGACCGCCGGGTCGTGTACCGCACCGAGAAATACTGGCGCCCTCACCAGAAGGTCGCCTTCACCGCGCACCTGGCCGGCGTGCGAGCCGCCCGTGACACGTACGGCGTGCGCGACGTGAGCCGGTCCTTCACCATCGGAGCTTCGAACGTCACCGTGGCGGACGCCAAGTCGCACGTCATGACCGTCGACCACGACGGCATGGTGAAGCGATTCAAGATCAGTATGGGCGCGGGCACGCGGCCGGACACGATCACGACCAGCGGAGTCCATCTGACCCGCGAGAAGCGGCGTTCGGTGACCATGACGGCGACCTGCCCGAAGGGCAGTGCGGGCTGTGACTACTACAAGGAGCGTGTCGAGCTGGCGGTGCGGATCACCTTGGGCGGTGAGTACGTGCACAAGAGCGTCGGTGAGTACTACTACCTGGGCCGGCAGAACGCCAGCCACGGGTGCGTCCGGACGTCCCCGGCCGGCGCCCGCTACTTCTACGACATCTCCCAGCGCGGTGACATCGTGAACGTGACCCACACAACGCGGCGGTTCGCGGACGAGCCGTACGCCGACGACTGGACGTTCTGGACCCGGTCGTGGTCGCGCTGGCTGGCGGGCAGCGCGCTGCGTCAAGGCTCGCGCGCTTGACTTAGAGCGCGCTCTAAGGGGCAGCCTGGTGGGCATGGAGAAGAGAGCACTGGGACGGCAGGGCCTGCGCACCTCGGCACTCGGCCTGGGATGCATGGGCATGAGCTGGGCGTACGGTGCGCCCGATGACGACGAGTCCATCGCCACGATCCACCGGGCGATCGAGCTGGGCTGTGACTTCTTCGACACCGCCGAGGCGTACGGGCCGTGGACCAACGAGAAGCTGCTCGGCCGCGCGCTGAAGGGGCGCCGCGACGAGGTGGTCGTCGCGACGAAGTTCGGCTGGGAGTTCGCCCCCGACGGTGAGCGGCTCGGGACGAACAGCCGTCCCGAGCACATCCGCGAGGTGGCCGATCAGCAGCTCGAGCGGCTCGGCACCGACCACATCGACCTGCTGTACCAGCACCGGGTCGACCCGGAGGTCCCGATCGAGGACGTCGCCGGCGCGGTCGGCGAGCTGGTCGCGGCCGGAAAGGTGCGGTACTTCGGCCTGTCCGAGGCGTCGGCGACCATCATCCGGCGGGCGCACGCCGTCTTCCCCGTGTCGGCGCTGCAGACCGAGTACTCCCTGTGGGAGCGGGGGCTGGAGGAGGAGATCCTGCCGACGCTGCGGGAGCTGGGCATCGGGCTGGTCGCGTACTCACCGCTGGGCCGCGGCTTCCTCACCGGCGACGTCCGGCGGGCCGAGGACTACCCGGCCGGCGACTACCGGCGCAACGACCCGCGCTTCCAGGGGGCCAACTTCGACGCGAACATGAAGGCGGCCGAGGCGGTGCGTGCGATGGCCGGCCGCAAGGGCGTGACGGCGGCGCAGCTCGCGCTGGCGTGGCTACTCGCCCAGGGCGACGACGTGGTGCCGATTCCCGGTACGAAGAGCCGTAAGCGCCTGGAGGAGAACCTGGCGGCGGCCGGTATCGAGCTGACCGGCGCAGAGCTGTCCGAGCTGGAGCTCCCGGTCTCGGGCGCGCGCTACCCCGAGGGCATGCTGCGCCTCATCGCGCGGGGCTGACCGCGGTTTCGAGGGCGTCCCCGCGTGAGTGCGCGTCTCAAAGTCCGCGCCGCGCAGTAGGACAGCGGGGCTTTGAGACGCGCCCTAGGCTCAGCGACCGCGGTGGTGGCGGCGGAGGGCTACGCCGGCGGCGACGCCGCCGACCAGCGCGCCGGTGCCGGCCGCGGCCGGCAGGGCGACCATGGTGACCTTGCGGCCGGTGCGGAAGTCGTGGATCGGCCAGCCGTGTTCGCGCGCGTGGTCGCGCAGGTCGCCGTCCGGGTTGACCGCGTGGGGGTGGCCGACCGTCGTGAGCATCGGCAGGTCGTTGTAGGAGTCGCTGTACGCCGAGCAGCGGGACAGGTCCAGGCCCTCCTTGCGGGCCAGCGCGCGTACGGCGCCCGCCTTGGCCGGGCCGTGCAGCAGATGGCCGACCAGGCGGCCGGTGTAGACGCCGTTCTCGGTCTCGGCGACCGTGCCGAGCGCGCCCGTCAGGCCCAGGCGGTGGGAGATGATGCGGGCCAGCTCGACCGGGGTGGCGGTGACCAGCCACACCTGCTGGCCCGCGTCGAGGTGCTTGAGCGCGAGCGACCGCGTGCCGTGCCAGATGCGGTCGGCCATCTTGTCGTCGTAGATCTCCTCGCAGAGGCTGACGAGTTCGTCCACGCTCCGGCCGGCGACGAACGCCAGGGCCGCCTCGCGCGCCGTGGAGATGTGCTCGGCGTTCTCCGCGCCGCGTACGCGGAAGGAGACCTGGCCGAGCGCGAACATCGCCAGGTCGCGGAAGGTGAACAGCTTCCGCGCGGCCAGCCCCCGGGCGAAGTGGTAGATCGACGCGCCCCGGATCAGGGTGTTGTCGACGTCGAAGAACGCGGCGGCGTTCGGGTCCGGTACGACCGGCTCGGTGTCGGACGACGCGGCCGCCGCCGCGGCCTCGCCCGCGAGTTCGTCGGCTACTTCGTCGTCATCGCTCCATGGCCACAGTCGACGCATGGAGACGAGACTAACCAGCGGCCTTCGGCGGTGATCAGGCAACCCCGTGCGCGGCGCGTCGCCAATCATCACCGTACGTGAACATGGCTGGAGGTCCCCGACCTCAGCTCCATCTCACCGGATATCGGCGGGAAAGAGACGGGCCAGCGACCGCGTCGCGCGGTACTGCAACGCCTTGATCGCACCGGTGTTCTTGCCCATGATCTCGGCGGTCTCGGCGACCGACAGGCCGTGCAGGAAGCGCAGCACCACGCATTCGCGCTGCTCGTTGCCCAGTTCCCGTACGGCCGAGAACAGCGCCCGGTGGGTGAAGGAGTCGAGCACCGCGCGTTCGGGGCCCTCCTCCCAGCGGTCGGGCTCCAGGGGGTCGGCCGTGCAGACCTCGAGGCGGTGGCGGCCCGACTTGAAGTGGTCGAGCACGAGGTTGCGGGCGATCGTCACGAGCCACGCGCCGAAGTCCTTGCCCTGCCAGGTGAACAGGCTGATGCGCCGGAGCGCGCGCAGGAACGTCTCGCTCGTCAGGTCCTCGGCGAGGGCGTGCGTGCCCACGCGGTAGTAGACGAAGCGGTAGACCACGTCGGCGTACCGGTCGTAGAGCACGCCGAAGGCCTCGGGATCGCCGGCGCGGGCGCGGAGGACGAGGTCGCGCATCTCGTTGTGGGCGGCCTCGGACGGCTGCGGGTCGCCGGTGGTGGGGCCCGCGTGGACAGGGGGGTCGAGGGTAAGGCTGCGCATGCAGTCCTCCTCGGGAACGACGCGACCACGGGGCGTGTCGGAACATGCTAGATACTGGTGAGTAAGCTGGCAATGGTGATGCTCGAGTAAACAGTCGCCTTTATCCGCTCTTTGCACATATGCAGTGGCTCTTCGTTACCCGTCCAGGCGCGTGATCGGGCACCATTGGGGGCGATGGTCAACGTCGCTCTGGCGCTTGTGGCGACCCTCGCGGCCCTCGGAGGCGCCGGGTTGCTGGTTACGCGCACCCTGCCAGACCGGCGTATGTACCTGCTCGCGTGGTGCGGCACCCTCCTGGCCCTCGGGATCGCGCTCGCCTCGATGACCGTCGGCTACGCGGCGGGCTTCGGGCCGGCGCTGCTGCGGTGCACCGAGCTGTTCGGGTCGCTGATCGCGCCGCTGACCCTGGCGCTGGGCGTCGTCGAACTGATCGCGCGGACGGTACAGGCGCGGTTCGCCGCGCGGCTCATCGCGGCGTCGTACGTGATCGTCGCCGTCGTCATCATCCTGCTCGACCCGATCGTCGGCACCTTCGGCAAGAGCCTGCCGAAGGTGTCCGGCCACTACTCATCGCTGCCCGGCCTGGTGCTCGACGGAGCACACCTCTTCGCCGTCGTCTCCCTGGTCTCGTGCGTCGCGGTCACCGCGGTGCGCGGCAACAGGCGTGACCGGCAGGCGGCCGAGACCATGCCGACCCTCGCCATGGTCGCGCTCGCCGGGGTGCTCACGGTCGCCGCGATGCGTGGTTACCTGCCCGGACCGCTGGCGCCCCTGGCGCTCGGCGGGTCCGCCGCCCTTGTGTGGTTCGGCGCCTCCCGGCTCGCGCCGGGCGGCCCATCCGCCCCCGACGATGAAGAACCGGAGCCGTACGAGGAAATGTCGCGCCACCAGCAGCCCTACGACGACGGGCAGTACAACAACGGGCGGCGCCGCGGCAGGCGGCGCCAGCAGGGCGGTTACGACACGGGCGGTTACGACGCGGAGGGCTATGACACCGGCGGGTACGACACCGGTGGCTATGACACGGGCGGCTATGACACCGGTGGTTATGACACGGGCGGATACGACAGAGGCGGATACGACACCGGCGGGTATGACACGGGCGGGTACGCCCGGCCCCGGCGCGAGGGGCAGCCGTCCTTCGCCCCGCCGGCCGCGGCGCCGGGCCGTGCGCCCCAGGGCCCGCCTGTCATGGGCCAGTACGGCCGGATCATGATCTATACGATCGTCGAAGGGCACGCCGACGCCTTCGACCGGCTCGCGGCCGAGGTCGCCCACGCCGTACGCCAGGCCGAGCCGGGCACCCTCGTCTACGCCTGCCACACCGTGGACAACTCGCCGAACCAGCGACTGTTCTACCAGCTCTTCCGCGACGCGAACGCGGTCGAGACGCACACCCGCCAGCCACACGTCCAGCGGTTCGCCCGCGAGGCGCGGGCGCATGTCAGCGGCACCAACGTCCTCGAACTGACCGTCAGCGCGGGCAGCCTCGCCGCTCTCGCCGGAGCGGTGGGGCCCGCCGGCCCCGCCGGACCCGGCGGGGGGGCTGGCAGGCCTGGCGGACCGGAGATGCCCGGCGGGCCCGGCGGGCCGGAGACGCCCGGCGGACGCGGCGGCCCGAGTGGACGCGGCGGTCCGGGCGGGCGCGGCGGCCCGGGCGGACGCGGCGGCCCGGGTGGCCCGGGTGGTGGGCAGGGCGGAGCCGGTGGGCAGGGCGCGCCCGGTGGCCGTGGCGGGCCCGGCGGGCCCGGCGGACCAGGCGGTCCCGGTGGGCGCGGTGGGCGCGGCGGTCCCGGTGGGAGGAACGGCGGCGGTGGGGGACCGGGCGGCCCCTCGCGGCCCGTACGCTGGCCCCATGGCCGATGACGCGCGCATCCTCCTGCTCGGCAAGCCCGGCTGCCACCTGTGCGACGACGCCCGCGAGGTGATCGTGAAGGTCGCCGGCGAACTCGGCGTGACCTGGGAAGAACGCGACATCACCGCGTCGGAGGAGGACACGCGTCTCTACTGGGACCAGATCCCGGTGACGTTCGTCGACGGCGTCCAGCACGACTTCTGGCGGGTCGACGAGCGTCGTCTGCGCGCGGCCCTCACGGCCTGAGCGCGAGGCGGCCGTCTTGGCCGGATGCGGTCTGCCGGTGCGCGGTGCCGGTCCGGTGGGAATCGGCCCCCGCCCGCTGCCGACGTGAGTGAAACGAAGAGGTCTCCGGGACTCGAATCGACTTCTGAGGCAGGTCCGGCGGCCCGGTGTCCACGGCTCCCGATGTCTGTTAGGTCACACAGCCACGCGAGGCGGGTGTGACTCGGAAGGTGCCGGGGTTCGCCGCGAGACGCCCGTGAGCTGGGCAATCCGGGCGGGTCCGGACCTCTCTGGCGCACGTATGTTCGGCTCCCGACTTTGTGCGCGTGTTCACAAGGGCTTAATCTGGTGGGAGTCCAGGCGGTTCGTTCGCCGTGTGGCCCAGGCACCATACGGGACCGGCCGCGTGTCGAACCCCGGAAAAGCAGGCCTGTGACCCGTCGATCCACCCTCGGTGAACGGAACCGCGGCATCCCAGAAGCGACCGTGGCCCGGCTTCCGGTCTACCTGCGCGCGCTGCACGTCCTGGCCGAACGCGGTGTTGCCACCGTCTCCTCCGAAGAGCTGGCCGCCGCAGCCGGCGTCAACTCCGCCAAGCTCCGCAAGGACCTGTCCCACCTGGGTTCCTACGGCACCCGAGGCGTCGGATACGAGGTGGAGTACCTCGTCTACCAGATCTCCCGCGAGCTCGGCCTGACCCAGGACTGGGCGGTCGCCATCGTCGGTATCGGTAACCTTGGTCGCGCGCTGGCCGGGTACGGCGGGTTCGCCTCGCGCGGGTTCCGCATGGCGGCGCTGCTGGACGCCGAGCCGGGGATCGTCGGGGAGGTGATCGCCGGCCTGACCGTCGAGCACATCGACGATCTTGAGACGGTCATCAAGGACAACGGGATATCGATCGCCGTCCTGGCCGTTCCCGCGGCCGCGGCGCAGCCGGTCTGCGACAGAGTGGTGACGTCGGGGGTGACGAGCATCCTCAATTTCGCCCCTGTCGTTCTTTCTGTACCCGACGGTGTCGATGTGCGTAAGGTCGACCTGTCGATTGAGCTACAGATCCTCGCGTTCCACGAGCAGCGCAAGGCCGGTGGCCCGAGCGGCGTGGAAGAGGAGTATCTCGAGGCGGTAGAGGGCCAATGAGCCGTACCAGCACGTCAACAGCCGCGAAAGCACGGCCCGCCGAGGCGGACCGGACCGGCCGGGGTGGTCGCGTGAGCGAGCGAATCGGTGAACACGCGCCTCAGGACGCTCTGACGAAGGAGGATTCATGAGCAGTGTCCTCGTCGTCGGGCTGAGCCACCGCAGCGCCCCCGTCACGCTGCTGGAGCGGACCGCCGTCAGCGGCGACCGGCTGGACAAGCTCCTGCACGACGTGCACCAGGCCGCGAACGTGGACGGTGTCGTCGTCGTCTCGACGTGCAACCGGATCGAGGTCTACGCCGACGTCGAGAAGTTCCACGCCGGTGTCTCCTCGATCTCCGAACTGCTCTCGCGCCATTCCGACGTGCCGCTGGACGAGCTGTCCAAGCACCTTTACGTCCACTACGAAGAACGCGCGGTCCAGCACATCTTCTCCGTGGCCTGCGGGCTGGACTCGATGGTCGTCGGCGAGGGCCAGATCCTCGGCCAGCTGCGCACCGCGCTCAAGGCCGCCCAGGCGAACGACACCGTCGACCGGGCCCTCAACGAGCTCGTGCAGCAGGCGCTGCGGGTCGGCAAGCGGGCGCGCAACGAGACCGGCATCGACCGGGCCGGCGCCTCCCTGGTCAGCGTGGGGCTCGGCCGGGCCGGTTCGCTGGAGGGCCGGCGGGCGCTGGTCGTGGGCGCCGGGTCGATGAGCGGCCTGGCGGTCGCCACCCTCGCCCGCGGGGGCATCGGCGAGATCGTCATCGCCAACCGCACCTACGAGCGCGGCGCGCACCTGGCGCGTTCGGCCGAGGTGCCGGCGCGGGCGATCGAGCTGGCGGACCTGCGGCAGGCGATGTCCGAGGCCGACATCATCGTCTCCTGCACGGGTGCCACCGGTCTGGTGATCACGCCGGACATGGTCGACGGACCGGCGTTCCTGCTGGACCTGGCGCTGCCGCACGACGTGGACCCGGCCGTACGCGACCTGCCGGGCGTCACCCTGGTCGCCCTGGACGGCCTGCGGGACGCCGACGACGCCCCGGCCGCGGGCGACATCGAGGCCGTACGCCGGATCGTCTGCGAGGAGGTCCAGGCGTTCCAGCTCGGCCTGGTCGCGGCGACCGTCGCGCCGACCGTGGTGGCGCTGCGCAGCAAGGCGGCCGAGGTGGTCGACGCCGAGCTGGGTCGGCTGGGCGGGCGCCTGCCGGGCCTGGACGACAAGGCGCGCGAGGAGATCGCCCAGACCGTGCGCCGCGTCGTCGACAAGCTGCTGCACGCGCCGACCGTACGCGTCAAGGAGCTCGCCGCCTCGCCCGGCGGCGACACCTACACCGAGGCCCTGCGCGAGCTGTTCGATCTCGATCCCAAGGCTCCGGAGGCCGTGATCCGGGCGGAGGACGTTCTGTGAGATTCACTTTGGGGACGCGCCGCAGCCTGATGGCGATGACGCAGTCGGGTCTGGTCGCCGACGCCCTGACCGAGCGCACCGGCCACGAGGTCGAGCTCGTGGGCGTCACGACGGAGGGCGACGTCTCCAAGGCCAACCTGGCGCAGATCGGCGGCACGGGCGTGTTCGTCAACGCGCTGCGCCAGAAGGTGCTCGACGGCGAGATCGACTTCGCCGTCCACTCGCTGAAGGACCTGCCGACGGCGCCCGCCGAGGGCATCGCCCTGGCGGCCGTACCGGCTCGTGACGACCCGCGCGACGCCCTGTGCGGGGACGCGAAACTGGCCGACCTGCCGCGCGGCGCGCGGATCGGCACCGGATCGCCGCGCCGGATGGCGCAGCTGCGCGCGCTGCGGCACGACCTGGAGGTCGTCCCGATCCGCGGCAACGCCGACACACGCCTGCGCAAGGTGACCTCCGGCGAGTTCGACGCGATCGTGCTCGCCTACTCCGGGCTGACGAGGATCGACCGGCTGGACGCGGTGTCGGAGATCTTCGACCCGGAACAGATGCTGCCGGCGCCCGGCCAGGGCGCCCTGGCGGTCGAGTGCCGGGCCGACCGCGCCGATCTTCTTCAGATCCTCGCGGCCCTCGACGACCACGCGAGCCGTACGGCGGTCACCGCCGAGCGCGCCCTGCTCGCCGAGCTCGAGGCGGGCTGTTCCGCCCCGGTGGGCGCATACGCTGCTCTGGAAGAACGAACACTGCATCTGATCGGAGTCGTGGCCGGGTACGACGGTGAACGACAGGTCCGATTGTCGGTAAGCGGCCACCCTGACCTGGCCGAGCGGCTGGGACGCGACCTCGCGGCCCGGATGATCGCCAAGGGGGCCGACCAGTTGATGGGGGAGCGCACATCTTGAGCCCCGCGAGCAAGAGCCCGGCCGCCGTGAGCGGCGCGTCCCGTACCGGCAAGAAGCCGGCCGGGCAGCCGGGCATGGTGGCTTTTGTCGGTGTCGGCCCGGGAGACCCGGAGCTGCTAACGCTGCGGGCCATGCGATTGCTCGGCGCGGCCGACGTCATCGTGGTGCACGAGGCCACGGCCTCGCGGTTCCGCGAGCACTTCAACCCGGCCGCCGAGATCGTCGAGCCCGGCGCGGTCAACCCGGTCACTCTGGCCCGCTCGGCCGGCCTGGTGGCGCGGGTCTTCCTCGGCGACCCGGGCGTCGCGTCGGTGATGGCCGATGAGGCCAGGGCCTGCATCAAGGCGAACGTCCCGTTCGAGATCGTCCCCGGCATCTCGGCGATCACCGGGGTGCCCGCCTACACCGGCATCCCGCTGACCGACGGCAAGCACCGCGACGTCACCGTGGTCGACGCGCAGGAGGGCGGCGTCGACTGGAGCGCCTACTCCAGCGCCTCGACCTTGGTCATCCTCGGCGCGGAGAACACCATCGGCGAGGTGGCCAAGGGCCTGATCGCCGCCGGCCGGCCCGACACCACGCCGGTCACGGTCACCTCCATGGGCACCACGACCGAGCAGTACACCGTGGCCTCCACGCTCGCTCGCGTGGCCTCCGCCGCCAAGAACCTCGACGCGCCCGCCCTGATCGTCGTCGGCGACGTCGTCGGCTGGCGGGAGAAGCTGTCCTGGTTCGAGACCAAGCCGCTGTTCGGCTGGCGCGTGCTCGTGCCCCGCACCAAAGAGCAGGCCGCCTCGCTGTCGGAACAGCTCCGCTCGTACGGCGCGGTGCCCGAGGAGGTGCCGACGATCTCCGTCGAGCCCCCTCGCACTCCGCAACAGATGGAACGTGCCGTCAAGGGTCTCGTCACCGGGCGTTACGAGTGGGTCGTGTTCACCTCGGCCAACGCCGTGCGCGCCGTGCGCGAGCGGTTCGAGCAGTACGGCCTGGACGCCCGTGCCTTCGCCGGTCTGAAGGTCGCGGCGGTCGGCGAGCAGACCGCCGCCTCGCTGGTGGAGTTCGGCGTACGGCCCGACCTGATGCCGAGCGGCCAGCAGTCCTCCGAGGGGCTCTTGGAGGTCTGGCCGCCGTACGACAAGGACCTGGACCCGATCAACCGGGTGCTGCTGCCGCGCGCCGACATCGCGACCGAGACGCTCGTCGCCGGGCTGACCGAGCTGGGCTGGGAGTGCGACGACGTCACGGCCTACCGCACCGTGCGCGCCGCGCCGCCGCCGCAGCCGATCCGTGAGTCGATCAAGGGCGGCGGGTTCGACGCCGTGCTGTTCACCTCCTCCTCGACGGTCCGCAACCTCATCGGCATCGCCGGCAAGCCGCACAACGTGACCGTCATCGCCGTGATCGGCCCGCAGACGGCCAAGACGGCCGAGGAGTACGGCCTGCGCGTCGACGTGACCGCGGACAAACCGTCGGCCAGTGCCCTCGCCGAGGCTCTGGCGGAGTACGGTGCCAAGCGCCGGGCCGCCCAGGTCGAGGCCGGCGACCCGCTGCGCAAGCCCAGTGAGATGCGGCGCGGAGCGCGTCGCCGAAAGTAGCCGCTCGAGAGAAGGTCGCAGTGTCCGCGCAGTTCCCCGTCGTACGTCCCCGGCGGCTTCGCCGAACCCCCGCGATGCGCCGGCTGGTCGCCGAGGCCCAGGTACGGCCCAGCGACCTCGTGCTGCCGCTGTTCGTCAAGGAGGGCATCGCCGAGCCGCAGCCGATCGGCTCCATGCCGGGCGTGGTGCAGCACACGCGCGACACCCTGCGCAAGGCCGCCCACGAGGCGGTGGAGGCCGGCGTCGGCGGGCTGATCCTCTTCGGCATCCCGGCGGTCAAGGACGGCCGGGGCTCGGGCGCGGACGACCCGGCGGGCATCGTGCAGAAGGCCCTGCGCGACCTGTCGTCGGAGGTCGGCGACGCGACGGTGATCATGGCCGACCTGTGCCTCGACGAGTACACCGACCACGGGCACTGCGGCATCCTCACCTCCTCCGGCGAGGTGGACAACGACGCGACGCTGGAGCGCTACGCCTCGATCGCCGCGGCGCAGGCCGCCGCGGGCGCGGAGGTCGTCGCGCCGAGCGGCATGATGGACGGGCAGGTCGGGGCGATTCGCTCCGCCCTGGACAAGGCCGGCTACTCCGGTGTGTCGATCATGGCCTACGCCGCGAAGTACGCCTCGGCCTTCTACGGGCCGTTCCGCGAGGCGGCCGAGTGCGCGCCCCAGTTCGGCGACCGCGCGGCGTACCAGCAGGACCCGGCCAACGCCGAGGAGGCCCTGCGCGAGGTGATGCTCGATCTCGACGAGGGCGCCGACATGGTCATGGTCAAGCCCGCGCTGACCTACCTCGACATCATCCGCCGGGTCCGCGACTCGGTCCGCGTTCCGGTCGCGGCGTACCAGGTCAGCGGCGAGTACGCCATGGTCGAGGCGGCCGCCGCCCAGGGCTGGGTGGACCGCGGGCGCATCATCGAGGAGACGCTGACCTCGATCCGCCGCGCCGGCGCGGACATCATCCTGACCTACTGGGCCACCGAGTTCGGCCGGTCGCTCGCCGGGCGTTGACGGACGCCTGGCGTTGACGGTCGCCGGGCGTACGTCGCATCACTGGGTCGAGGGTCGCTGAGAGGCCGGGTCGGCCTCCGTGACGACCCGAACCCAGAGCGTCCTTGCATCGTTCCGCACGGCTCTATCACGCCGCTCTCAAGCGGCTATGAGGCGTGCCCGGCCACCGTGCTCAGGTCACGTGTTCGCGGCTATCCCGGGGTTGTCGCAACCGCTCGTACACCGCCACGTCATCATCGAAGGTAAGAGGGTGGAGGGGGAGCGATGTTGGACACATCCGTCAAGAAGTCCGTCGCGCGGTCTGGTGGCAGGCATTCCGGCAAACAGTCGGCGAAGCGGCAAAAAGTGCATATGGGGGCCGCAGCTCAGCAGTACGCGGCCCTCGGCTGGCCCTGTTGTCCCGGCGCGCATCCGGCCACCGACGGGACGCGCGCCTGCTCGTGCGACCGGATCGGCTGCCCGTCGCCGGGCGCTCATCCGTCGTCGCAGGTATGGAAGTTGCAGGCCACGGTCGACGCCGACCGCGTCGGCCAGTGGTGGAACACCACGCCCGAGGCGAACATCATCCTGCCGACCGGCCGGGTCTTCGACGTCTTCGACGTGCCGGCGGAGGCCGGGCGGCTGGCGCTGGCCCGGATGGAGCGCGACGAGGTACCGATCGGCCCGGTCGCCGCGATGGGCGACGAGCGCTATCTGTTCTTCGTCGCGACGAGGGGAGCACCGGAGGACGAGGACGAGTGGTGGTCCTGCCACCTGGACACGGTGCCGGAGAGCGTCGAGGAGACCCCGGGCATGCGCTGGCACTGCCGTGACAGCTACGTCGTGGCGCCGCCGTCGGCGCTGCCGTTCGGCCGCGAGGTGAGCTGGGTCGCCTTCCCGGAGAACGCCGCCCTGCCCGACCCTCTCCGCGTTCTGGAGATCCTCGCCGACGTCTGCGAGTGACACCGTGGGCGGGGGTGGGTCCCGTCGTCGGGCGGGTTCTGGTCTGGGAGACTCGATGGCGTGACTTCGGATCGGATATCGCAGGATCTGTTCGCGCGAGCGGGGGCGGTCGTGCCGGGCGGCGTCAACTCGCCGGTGCGCGCCTTCGGCGCCGTCGGCGGCACGCCGCGTTTCATCGCGTCCGCTCGCGGGCCGTACCTCACCGACGCCGACGGCAACGAGTACGTCGACCTGATCTGCTCGTGGGGGCCGATGATCCTCGGTCACGCCCATCCGGCCGTGGTGGAGGCCGTCCAGCGCGCCGCCGCGCTCGGCACGTCGTACGGCGCGCCCACCCAGGGCGAGGTCGAGCTGGCCGAGGAGATCGTCGCGCGGGCGCCGGTCGAGCAGGTCCGGCTCGTCAACTCCGGCACCGAGGCCACCATGTCGGCGATCCGGCTGGCGCGCGGCTTCACCGGCCGATCCAAGATCGTGAAGTTCTCCGGCTGCTACCACGGCCACGCCGACGGCCTGCTGGCGTCGGCCGGTTCGGGCGTGGCGACGTTCGGCCTGCCCGACTCGCCGGGCGTCACCGGCGCGGCGACCGCGGACACCATCGTGCTCGGCTACAACGACCTGTCCGCGGTCGAGGAGGCCTTCGCCGCGAACGGCGACGAGATCGCCTGCGTCATCACCGAGGCGTGCCCGGCGAACATGGGCATCGTGCCGCCGCGCGACGACTTCAACCTGCGGCTGAAGGCTCTGTGCACGCAGTACGGGGCGCTGCTGATCATGGACGAGGTGCTGACCGGCTTCCGCGTGTCGCGGTCGGGCTGGTACGGCATCGACGGCGTGGCCGGCGACCTGGTGACGTTCGGAAAGGTCATGGGCGGCGGGCTGCCCGCGGCGGCGTTCGGCGGCCGGGCCGACATCATGGCGAAGCTGGCCCCGGCCGGCCCGGTCTACCAGGCCGGCACACTGTCGGGTAACCCGCTGGCCACGGCGGCCGGCCTGGCCACGCTGCGGGGCGCGACCGACGAGGTGTACGCCCGGGTCGACCACGCGGCGGAGACGGTGGCCGGCCTCGCGACCGCCGCACTGGCCAAGGAGGGCGTGCCGCACCGGCTCCAGACCGCGGGCAACCTGTTCTCGATCTTCTTCGCCGACGGCGAGGTGCGCGACTTCGCCGCCGCCCAGCGCCAGGACACCAAGCGGTACGCGGCGTTCTTCCACACCGCGCTGGAACACGGCGTCCACCTGCCCCCGTCGTCCTACGAGGCGTGGTTCCTGTCGGCCGCGCACGACGACGCGGCGCTCGAACGCATCGCCGAGGCGCTGCCCCACGCGGCGAGGGCCGCCGCGGAGGCCTGAAGGCCGTCCCGCCGCGCCCGGCAGGCCCTCACCCGCGTCAAGCGAGGCCTGTTCCGTTGCCGGATGAACCATCCCCGGCCGTAGCCGTAGGCCCCTATAGGGGTTTCAGTGGCCGATGGAGACGGACAGGGGCGCGGGGAGATGACGGAGTCGACGGTGGTGCCCGATGGGGCGCCGGTGTTCGCGTTTCGCATGTGGCGGCGGGCGTGGGGCTCCGCGGAGTGGCTTCCGGCCTCGCGGCTGCTGGTGCGGGTGAGCGACGGTGGGAACGCGGTGCCGGCACAGCTGTCCTGGATGACCGAGGACGGCGCGCAGTCCTCGCTGGGCTTCTCGCCGGACATGGCGAGCTGTTACGGCCATCGCCGTACGACCGGCGGCGATGTGGTGGAGATGCGGGGCGAACTCGACCACCGGCGGGAGTACCCGGACGGAGCCGGTGGGCAGGAGTTCGACACAGAGGCCGAGGAGGCCGAGGGCCGCCGCCCGGCGGGGCGGCTGCGGCTGCTGATCGACGACGGCGGCGAGGCGCCCGTGCGGTGGGCGGCCTGGCAGGAGCGATCGGGCGACGCCTGTTCGGTCGCGCTGCGTTCGGTGGGCCCGTCCGGCAACGCGGACGTCGGTGACCTGGTGAGCGCCGTGTGGGCCAGTGCCGAACATCGCGACGCGGGCGAGGTGGCCGCGAACCTCGTGGACGCCTCGGCCCGCAAGTGGTTCGCACCGCACAGCCGTGCGTCACTGGAGTTCCGGCTGACCCGGCCGGTCGCGGTGGACCGATACGTCCTCACCTCCGCCAATGACGCGCCTGATCGCGACCCGGCGGCGTGGACCCTGCGCGGCTCAGCGGACGGGCGGACGTGGCGAACGCTCGATGTCCGCTCCGGTCAGTCGTTCGCCGAGCGGCACCAGCCCAGGGCGTACCGGATCGCCGACCCGGGCGCCTATGACCACTACCGTCTCGACATCACCGGCAACAACGGCTCCCCGCACCTGCAACTCCGGGCCGTCCGGCTCCTGGCCGGCGGGAGCGGCGGTTTCGTCGGCTACCGCCAGCGTGCGGGCCACGCCCCGGTCGCCTACCAGGGCACGCGTGTCGCGCAGGCACCACCGGAACCGCCGCCCGTTGACGCGCCGGCGTCCGGCTCTCCCCCCTCGCCCCGGGCCCGCGGGAGCCGGCCGGCCGAGTGGGAGGGATGGCGGCCGGGAGGATCGTGGCTGCCGCTGGGCGGAAGCCTGTCGATGGAGTCCCTGACCTCGCCGTCGGGGCGGTTCACGGTGCTGCACTCGGTGTACGAACCGTCGTTGGCGGTACGGGACAACGTCACCCGGGAGCGGGTGTGGGTCAGCGACTCGCCGGGCTCGAACATGGTGTGCCTCGGGCCCGACGGCGATCTCGTGGCCTGGGACCACCACGGCGGCCGGGTGTGGAGCACCGGCACGGGGTGGCTGGGCGTACGGCGGCTGGAGATGCGGGACACCGGCGAGCTGGCCCTGACCGGGGCGGACGGTGCCGTGGTGTGGAGTTCGGGGACTCCCCAGGTGCCCGCGGCGTCGGGGACCGGCCACCGGACGGCGGCCCGCGGCTCGACGATGCGCCGCGGCGAGAGCCTGTACGGACAGTCGCTGACCAGCGATGACAGGTCGACCGTGCTGTTCCACGACGGCCGCGTGGCCCGCCTCATCCTGCGGGGACGGACCTCGCACTGGGACCGGTTCTACGACCGGGAGAACATCCTGGTGCTCGACGACGACGGGTTCCTGCGCTCGCGGACCCCGGACGGCGCCGTGGTGGAAGAGATCGCCGGGCCCGGCGCCGAGCTCACCGTCGTACGCGGCGCGGCGGAGCTCCGTGACGAGACCGGCGCCGTCGTGTGGGCGTCCGCCGGTCGCTCGACGCGCCCGGCCCCGGTGCGCGAGCCGGCGATGCCGCCGAATGACGACCTGGCCGCCTGGTTCGGCGCCCTGGTGGGGGAGGGCCGCGGCTACTGCGTCGCGGTGGTGAGGGACGGCGACCCGGAGGAGGTGCTCCGGCGTACGGGTGTCGCGCCGGACGCGGTGCTGCGGAACACGTGGCGCGGGCTCGCCCGGCACCGGGACACCGTACGTCCCGATGAGGGCACCGTGGTGGCGGCGATCGCCGTGGGGCCGGACGTTCTCCTCGTGAGCGACGACCCCGCCCTGCCGGTGGCGGAGCTGGCGCCCTCGGTGGTGGCCCTGCACCGACCGCCCGGAGGAAGCGGCTTCAGGGGGACGTTCAGCATCCATCGGGACGGCGGGCTCGTGACCGAACTGCGCGACGACCCACGCCGTCGCAAGGGGACGAAGGTGGCGGAGGTCGCCGCCGCGCTGGACGACATCGTGCACGAGTTGCACCGCCACGAGCTGGTGTTCCGCGCGTCCGGGGCGATTCCCAGCGCCGCCGACCTCGGCGGCACGTTGCTCGGCGGCGTGCCGGCACCGGCGCGGTCACCGTCCGCGACGCGCCCGGCCGAGCCGACGCTGACGGTCGCGGAGTACGAGGGCATGAACCCGTTGGTGATCCGCACCGACTTCACCGACGAGGACGCCTGGCAGCGGGTGATCGAGGAACTGCGGACGCCGTGGTTCGAGGACGATCCGGTGGACCCCTATCTGATCTCCGATCCCAGGTACGCCGGAGCCTCCACCGAACGGGTGCTCCAGGACGTCCGCGCGGCCATGCCCGATCCGGACCTGCCGGGGGCGATCTTCATCGCCGACGGCACCACCATGCGGGAGACGGACCATCCGCTGCTGGCCGTGACGACCGAGTGGGACGGCGAACCCTTCGAGGAGGACGAGGAGGAGTTCGTCACGCAGTTCCGCCTGCGGCCCGACGCGGCCGTAGAGATCAGCACGAACCTCGATCTCGGCAACATGGACTTCGACGACTTCGCCGGCGACGGTGTGTACGAGCGCATGGTGTGACGATCGGAATGGACCCGCACTTCCCGTCGACGGGACACTCGGCCCGCCACCCGGGGCCTCAGACTGTCTCGGTCACCGGGCTGCCCGGCACAGCACCGTGCGCAGCGCGTCCTCCAGGCCGGCCGCGCCGTCTTCGTTCCGGCCCCGGTAGGCGATGACGCCGTCCGGGCGCACCAGTGTCCCGCCCGATGGGGTGAGGCCGTAGGCGTCCAGCCAGGCGCCGTCCGGGTCCTGGAGATCCGCGTCCGGGCCGATGCGGAAGCCGTCCAGCCCGACGCCGAGCCGCTCCGCGGCCGCCCGGCCCGCCTTCTGCCACGCCTCGCCTTCGTCGCCGCTGAGCAGCACGAAGGTGCGGCCGAACAGCGCGCGGGTGGAGACCCGGGTGCCGGAGCGCAGGAGCGGGACGTGCGGGGCACGCCCGCCCGCCGGTGCACCGGGTGCCGTCGGGTCGCGGAACAGCGGCGCGGGAGCGGGCTCCGCGACGAACGCGCCGGCCGGGCACTGGTAGCCGAACAGCAGGGTGGCCGGGTCCAGGAGCTCGGCCACGGACTCGTCTCGCAGTCCGGGCGCGTGGCGCTGGGCCATGTTCGCGTACTGCTGTTCGGCGTAGGCGTCCGCGAGCGGCCGTCGCTCGGTGTCGTGTGAGTCGAGAAGCCGCGGCCCGGCGCTGCCGCCCAGCACCGCGGCGAGTTTCCACGCGAGATGGAACCCGTCCATGACGGCGAGGTTCCCGCCCTGTCCGCCGGTGGGCGGCATGAGATGCGCGGCGTCTCCCACCAGGAGCACCCTTCCGGCCACGAACGAGTCGGCGACGCGGACGATGTGCGAGCCGCTGGCGGTGGTGGCGCGATCGGTGACGGTGACGGCGAGGTCGCTCACACCGACGGCGGTACGGATGAGCTCCACGCACCGTGCGTCGGACGCGTCCTGTTCGTCGGCGAGGGCGATCACGTACCGGCCGGGGTGGTCGGTGGAGACCACGGTGGCCGAGCCGCCGGGCAGATCGGGGTTCTGCACGTACCAGAGGGCCACCGCGTGACCGGAGCGGTAGCGGTCGAGGTCGGCCTCGAACTGTGCGAACAGCGTGCGGGTCGGGCGCGGCGCGACGCGGCCGTGCGTCGTCACGCCGAGCGTGTCCCTGATGCCGCCCTTGTGCCCGTCGGCCGCGACGAGGTACCGGGCGCGCACCTGACGGTCATCGCCGTCCGGGCCGCGTACCACCGCGGTGACGCCGTCTCCGTCGTCGTGGAAGGACTCCATGCGGGTGGAGAACCGGATGTCGGCGCCGAGTTCGGCGGCGCGACGGGCCAGAATCGCCTCCGCCCGCTCCTGGCTCACCCCGCCGTACGGCTCGGCGGACAGCGACTCGAAGGCGGGCAGGTCGTCGGCGAAGTCGCGCAGCGCCGGTCCGGCCACGCCGGGGGTGATGACGATGCGCATGCCCGGCTCTCCCGGCGGGGCCGCCGCCAGGAAGTCGTCCGCGACCCCGGCGGTGCGCAGCGCCTCCATGGTGGCGGGCGCCTGGCCGCGCGCCTTCGGCTGACGCGACGTCCCCGGATGGCGCTCGACGACGATCGAGGAGACACCGTGCAGCCCGAGGAAGACGGCGGTGGACAGCCCCGCCAGGCCGGCGCCGACGATCAGTACCGGCGTGGTCTCGTCGTTCATCGATCACCTCACGAGTAGGATATTCCGAAATTTGGAAGTCTCGCCTTTAGAGTTGTTTCGAGATAGTACGCGTCTGGGGGTCCATGTCAAGGGAACGGCGTGACGAACTGGTGGCCGCGCTCATCGAGGCGATGAGGGAGAACGCCACCCGCGGAGTGCTGCTTCACCAGGCCATAGCCGGCCGGTTCGGCCTCAACTCCACCGACATCAAGTGCCTGGACCTGGCCAGGGGCGAGCCGAATCTGACGGCCGGCCGGCTGGCCGAACTCACGTCGATGAGCACCTCGGCGGTGACCGCCGTGCTCGACCGCCTGGAGCGGCGCGGCTTCATCGAGCGCCGCCGGGACCCGGCCGACCGGCGCAAGGTCGTCGTGTGCCCGACCGGCAACCACACGGATCGCATCGCGCCGATATTCGCCCGCATGCGGGCCTCGGTCGACCAGTTGCTACGCGACTACGACGAAGAGGCGCTCGCGCTGTTCGTCGAGCTGTACACCAGGCTCAACGCCGGGGCCAGGGACCTGACCGGCGAGATCAGCGCCATGGACGAAAACTGAGACTCGCGGCTCAGGGGGCGAGGGCTTCGAGGATCTCCTTGGCCCGCGCGGTGGCCGACTCGGCCGTCACCTCCGGGTCGCCGACGAGCGGATCCCAGTTGAGGTCGTAGAACAGTTCGGTGACGCCCTGCTCGCCGAGCCATTCGACGTCCTCGCGGATCTGCTCGTACGAGCCCGTCAGGCGGACGCGTTCGCCGTTCTCGCCCCGCTGCTCCTCACCGGCCCGTACGACACCGCGTACGGCCACACGGACCCCGTCCGGGTCCTTGCCCGCCTCCTCCGCGGCGTTGCGTACGACGGCGATCTGCTCGTGGATCCTGGTCAGGTCGGTGGCGCTGCGGCTGATCCAGCCCGCGCCCAGGCGTCCGGCGCGTTTCAGGGCGCGTTCGGCGGAGCCGCCCAGGAGCACCGGCGGTCCGGGCTTTTGCACCGGCTTGGGAGCCATCCGGCTGGGGGAGATCGTGTAGAACTCGCCCTCGTAGGAGCTGACCTCGTCCGTCCACAGCGTGTGCAGCGCGGCGACGTACTCCTCGGCGCGGGCGCCGCGGCGTTCGATCGACGCGCCGCTGGCGGTGAACTCCTCGCGTTGCCAGCCGGTGCCCAGCCCGAGGTCGAGCCGTCCGCCGGACAGCACGTCCAGCGTCGCCGCCTGCTTGGCGAGGTAGGCCGGCGAGACGAACGGCAGGTTGAGCACGGCGACGCCGAGCCGGATCCGCGAGGACCGCGCGGCGGCGAAGGTCAGCGCGCCCAGCGGATCCAGGACGCTGCGGTAGACCGGTGCCATCGCGTCCTTGTCCGCCGGCGTCAGCAGGCGGTGGAACGACCACAACTCGTGATACCCGAGCTCCTCGGCCCGGCCGGCGAAGTAACCGAGGTTGTCCGGGCCGGCCCACGCGCCCGCGACGGGGGCGCCGAATCCGATCTTCATGGAACTTATCCTGCGTCCAACGCGGCCAGGGCGTCCATCGCCGCGCCGAGCGAGTCGGCGGCCGGCGCCCGCAGCGGCGCGCGTACGCCCGGGTGGGCGATCAGCCCCTGCTCGGCCAGCACCGCCTTGATGACACTCGGCGACGGCTCGGCGAACAGGGCGCGGGCCAGCGGCAGCGACGAACGGTGCAGCGTCCGTCCCCGCTCGGCGTCCCCGGTGCGTACGGCCGAGACCATCGCGGCGAGCGCGGCCGGGGCGACGTTGCCGGACGCCGAGATCCCACCGGCCGCGCCCAGCGCGAGCATCGGGTACAGGAAGGCGTCGTCTCCGCACAGCACGTCGCGGCCGCCGGCCAGCAGTGCCAGTGTGTCGGCGTCGACGGACCCGGGGCAGTGCTTGACGCCCGCGACGTACTCGGCGGCCAGCAGCGCGAGCAGGGACTCGGCGCGCAGCGTCTTCCCGGTGCGGTACGGGACGTTGTAGACGACGAGCGGGACGCCGGCCGCGGCGCCGACCGCGGCGAAGTGCTCGACCACGCCCTCGTCGGTGGGGCGCAGGTAGTAGGGCACGACCACGAGGAGCAGGTCGGCCACCTCGGCGCGTTCCCTCGCCTGGCGTACGGAGTCGTCCGTGCCGGCCGTTCCCGCCCCGACGGTCAGCGGTGTGCCGTACTCGTCGCTGACCCGGCGGCAGGTCTCGATGACGGTACGGCTCTCGGCGCCGGTCAGCATCGGCGCCTCGCCGGTCGTGCCCAGTGCGACCAGACCGGCCGCGCCCTGGTCGAGAACGTGGTGTGCGAGCCGTTCCAGCGAGGGCACGTCGACCGTCCCGTCCTCGGCGAACGGGGTGACGAGCGGGACATGAACGCCGTTCACCGGGCGCCCGCCGGCTGCGGGACGCCGTCCGGGACGGCGGCGCGGCGGCGCCGGACGCTGCCGAGGGCCACGCCGCCGACGATGAGCAGGGCCGCGACCGCGTCCGCGACGGTGATCCGCTCGCCCAGGAACAGCGCCGCCGAGGACATCCCGAACGGCGGCACGAGCAGGGAGTACATCGCGACCTGCCCGGCGTCGTACCGGCGCATCAGCCAGCCCCAGAACCCGAAGCCGACCAGCGTCGAGATGTAGGCGATGTAGCCGAGCGCGCCCAGACCGCCGAGGGAGATGTGGGCGAGCGCGTGCGCGTCCGCGCGGGGCCCCTCGAAGATCAGCGACAGGCCCAGCAGGGGGAGGGGCGGCACGAGGCTGACCCAGACCATGAACGCGAACGCGTCCGGCGGCCCGGCCGTGCGCAGGCCGATGTTGGCCAGCCCCCACATGCCGGCCGCCGCCAGGCACAGGACGAACGCGAGCAGCGTGCCGCCCTGGCCGGCCGACAGGCCGATCAGGGCGATGCCGGCGAAGGCGACGACCATGCCGGCGGCCTGCGTCCGGCGCGGGCGCTCGCGCAGCATCGCGGCCGCGAACAGCGCGGTGAACAGCGCCTGCGTCTGGAGGACCAGGGAGGACAGGCCGGCCGGCATGCCCAGGTGCATGCCGATGAACAGCAGCCCGAACTGCCCGACCCCCAGCGGCAGCCCGATGAGTGCGAACCAGCGCCACGGGATCGCGGGACGGCGGACGAACAGGACGGCCGGGAAGGCGGCGGCGACGAACCGCAGGCCGGCGAAGAGCAGCGGCGGCAGCGAGGCGAGCCCGACGTCGATGGCGACGAAGTTGACGCCCCAGATCGCGGCGATCATCACCGCGACCGCGATGTGGCGAGGTCTCATGAGCCCGATGCTCCGTCTAGCGATGTTTTAGGACAAGCGACTATTTATTAAGGCATATGTGTAGTATTGCTTTATGCTGGATCTCGACCGTCTGCGCGCTCTCAGCGCGGTTGCCACGTACGGGTCGGTGAGCGCCGCCGCCGACGTCCTGCACGTCACGACCTCCGCGGTCTCCCAGCAGGTCGCCAAGCTCGAACGGGAGACAGGGCACAAGCTGCTCGAACGCTACGGGCGCGGCGTCCGCCTGACCGACGCCGCCGAGCTGCTGGCCTCGCACGCGGAGCGCATCCTCGCGATGGTCGAGGCGGCCGAGTCCGACCTGGAGGCCCAGCGCGGGCAGGTCGTCGGAGAGCTGGCCGTGGCGGCGTTCCCCACCGCGGCGCGCGGCCTGCTGCCGCCGGCGCTGCGCGCCCTGGGACGCGAGCATCCGCGCCTGCGCGTGTGCCTGCGCGAGCAGGAGCCCCACGCGGCCGTGCCGCTGGCCGTCCGCGGGGAGGTCGACCTCGCGGTCGTGCAGGACTGGTTCAACGTGCCGCTCGCCATCCCGGACGGGTTGCTCAAGGCGGCGGTGGCCGACGACATCGCCGACGTGGCGCTGCCCGCGGACCACCCGCTCGCCGATCGCTCGGTGATCGACCTCGGCGACCTGCACGACGATTCGTGGATCACCCAGTCCCCGGGCGCGATCTGCCGTGACTGGCTGGTCCACACGCTTCGCTCGGTCGACGTCGAACCCCGCATCGATCACACCGCCGACGAGTACGCCACCCAGCTCGCGCTGGTCGAGGCCGGCCTCGGCGCCGCCGTCCTTCCCCGCCTGGGCCGCTGCGACATCCCCGAGGGCGTCCGGATCATTCCGGTACGCCCGGCGCTGACGCGGCATGTGTACGCGATCTGGCGCGCCGAGGCCGCCCGCCGCCCGGCCATCCGCGCCGCGGTCGCCGCCCTTCGCGCGTCCGCTCCGGCGCAGGCCGCCGCGAACCCGGCGGCCTGAGAGACTGCGGAGCCGGAAAGACTTCACCGCGGCACGCCACCCGCCTGGCCCGTGGGCGCGCGCCGGCCGGTAGTCTGGGGCGCGCCATGAAGACCATCGTCCATCTGCTGCGCCACGGTGAGGTGTACAACCCCGAAGGGGTGTTGTACGGGCGCCTGCCGGGCTATCACCTCAGCGACGACGGTCGGCTCATGGCCGAGGCCGCCGCCAAGTGGCTCGACGGGCGTGACATCACCGTGCTGTGCTCCTCGCCCATGGAGCGCGCGCAGGAGACGGCGGAGCCGATCGCCGAGACGCTCCACCTTCCGGTCGGCACCGACGAACGGCTGATCGAGGCCGGCAACCACTTCGAGGGCCACACGTTCGGGGTCGGTGACGGGTCGCTGCGCCGTCCCCAGCACTGGCCGTACCTCTGGAACCCCTTTCGTCCCTCCTGGGGCGAACCCTACGAGCAGATCGCCCGGCGCATGCTGGCCGCCATGGCCGACGTACGCGACGCGGCCGAGGGCCACGAGGCGGTCTGCGTCAGTCATCAACTGCCCATCTGGGTGACCCGCCGCAAGGTCGAGGGCCGCTCGCTGTGGCACCACCCGGGCCGGCGCCAGTGCGGTCTGGCCAGCGTCACGAGCTTCACCTACGACGACGGCCGGATCGTCAAGGTCGACTACGCCGAGCCGGCGGGAGCGCTGTCGCGGCGCCCCAATGTGCCCGGCGCCTGACCCCTCGGGCACAATAAGTACTACGTCCTGTAGTAGTAGGAGTCTCACCGTGATCCGACGTGTGCTGACCGTGCCGGCCCTGGTTCTCCTCGGCGGCGTTCTCGCGGGCTGCGCGGGCGCCTCCGCCGTGCAGAACGGCCCGGGCGCGGGCGACTCGCGCTATGTCGCCGGCGACAACGTCAGCGAGATCGTCAAAGACCGCAAGCCGGCGCCCGCGGTCCAGGGCACCACGCTCGACGGCAAGCCGCTGAAGCTGTCGGACTACACCGGCAAGATCATCGTGGTGAACTTCTGGGCGTCGTGGTGCGCGCCCTGTCGTTCCGAGGCGCCCACGATGCAGAAGGTCTACGAGCAGACCCAGGCCTCCGGTGTGCAGTTCGTCGGCGTGGACATCAAGGACGGCAAGGACAACGCCCAGGCGTTCCTGCGCACCTACAAGATCAACTACCCCAGCCTGTACGACCAGGCGGGGCAGATCGCGCTGGCGTTCCGCGACATCCCGCCCAACGCCGTTCCCTCCACCCTCATCATCGACCGCAAGGGACAGATCGCGGCCCGCGCCATCGGCAGCGTCTCTTACACCTCGCTGAGGGACATCGTCACCCGCCTGGCGGCGGAGAAGTGATGGGCACGTGATCGAGCGGAGCGAGCGAGCCCTCAGGCGCGGCAGCCTGCTCGCGGGGCCGACGAAGGAGGTTCCGTGAGCACGGTGACCAGCGGTTCCCTCATGCTGGCCGTCCCGATCGCCGGGGCGGCCGGGCTCGTGTCGTTCCTGTCCCCGTGCGTGCTGCCGCTGGTGCCGGGCTACCTGTCCTACGTCACCGGGATGACCGGCGCCGACCTGGCCGTGCAGCGGCGGGGGCGGCTGCTGCTGGGCGTGGCCCTGTTCGTGCTGGGGTTCACGGTGGTGTTCGTCAGCGCCGGGCTGGCCTTCGGCGGCTTCGGCGCGCTGCTCCAGCGGCACGCGACCGTGCTCACCCGGATCCTCGGCGCGGTCACGGTCGTGCTCGGCCTGGCGTTCATGGGGTTCGTCCCCGGCCTGCAGCGCACGGTCAAGTCCAGCCGCCTGCCCGCCGCGGGCGTGGCCGGCGCGCCGCTGCTGGGCATGCTGTTCGGCCTGGGCTGGACGCCCTGCATCGGGCCGACCCTGGCGGCGGTCCAGGCCATGGCCTACAGCGAGGCGAGCGCCACGCGCGGAGCGCTGCTGTCCTTCGCGTACTGTCTGGGGCTGGGCGTGCCGTTCCTGCTCACCGCGCTGGCCTACCGCCGGGCGCTCGGCGCGTTCGGCGTCGTCAAGCGGCATTACCGGGCCGTGATGCGCGTCGGCGGGGGGATGCTCGTCGCGATCGGGCTGCTCCTGGTCACCGGCGCCTGGGCCGACCTGACGATCAAGATGCAAGGCTGGGTATCCGGCTTCAAGACGGTGATCTGATTGACGACGAGCACGGACGAGACGAGCACGGACGCGCCCGAGGCGCAGTCCTCGCCCCAGGCCCCGCGCGAACGCCCCGTGGGCATCGGCCCGCTCGGCTGGCTGCGCTGGGGATGGCGGCAGCTGACCTCGATGCGCACGGCCCTCGTGCTGCTGTTCCTGGTCGCGCTCGGCACGGTGCCCGGGTCGTTCGTCCCCCAGCGCGGGCTGGCTCCCGAGAAGGTCAGCCAGTTCTTCACCGACCACAAGACCCTCGCGCCGTGGATGGACCGGCTGTCGCTGTTCGACGTCTTCGCGGCGCCGTGGTTCGCGGCGATCTACATCCTGCTGTTCATCTCGTTGGCCGGCTGCGTGCTGCCGCGGTCCTGGCAGCACTACCGGCACATCCGGTCCCGGCCGCCGAAGGCGCCGCGCAACCTCGCGCGGCTGCCGGAGACCGCCACGTACGAGACCGAGGCGGCGCCGGACGAGGTGCTGGCCCAGGCCGCGACGGTGCTGAAGGACCGGCGGTTCCGGGTCGACTCCCACGACGACCACGTCGCGGCCGAGAAGGGCTACCTGCGAGAGACCGGCAACCTGGTCTTCCACCTGGCGCTGCTGGTGCTGCTGTTCGCGGTGGGGTTCGGGTCGGCGTTCGGCTACAAGGGCAACGTCATCGTGACCGAGGGCGAGGGCTTCTCCAATGCGCTGACCTCCTACGACGCCTTCAAGAACGGGCGGGCGTTCTCCTCCTCGAGCCTGCCGCCGTTCACCGTCTGGCTCGACTCCTTCAAGGCCTCGTACCTGCCCGACGGCCCCGACCGCGGGCAGCCGACCGAGTTCTCGGCCAAGATCCGCTACCAGAAGGACCTGAAGTCGTCGGTGCGGCCGTACAACCTGCAGGTCAACCACCCTCTCAACGTGGACGGCGCCCGCGTCTACCTGCTCGGCCACGGCTACGCGCCGGAGTTCACCGTCCGCGACGGCAAGGGGCAGGTCGCCTACCAGGGCGCGGTGCCGTTCCTGCCGATGAGCGAGGCGACGTACGCCTCCGAGGGCGTCGTCAAGGTGCCCGACGCCCAGCCGGACCAGCTCGGCTTCATCGGGCTGTTCTGGCCGACCGCCGTCCCCGATGCCCAGGGCAAGGTCACGTCGGCGTTCCCGGCCGCCTGGAACCCCCAGGTGGCGCTGTTCGCCTTCAAGGGCGACCTGGGCCTGTCCAACGGCGCCCCGCAGTCGGTGTACCGGCTCGACACCGCCAAGCTGAAGCCGTTGCTGATGGGCAACAAGGTCAAGCCGCTCGCGGTCGGGCAGACCGAGACCCTGCCCGGCGGTGCCGGCTCGATCACCTTCACCGGCTACCGGCAGTACATCACCATCCAGGTCAACCACGACCCCGGCCGCGTGCCCGCGCTCATCGCCGGCATCATCGCGATCATCGCCATCATCACCTCCTTCCTCGTACGGCGCCGCAGGGTGTGGGTCCGTGCACGAGCCGGAGAGGGCGGGCGTACGGTGGTCGAGGTCGGTGGCCTGACTCTCGGCGGCGCCACGCCGGAGTTCGACGCGATCGCCGAGCGGCTCCGCGAGACCGCTCCCCCAACCCCTGACGAGGAGTGACGGCCATGGTCGACCCCTATCTGGCACACCTGAGCAACCAGTTGATGCTCGGTGCCGTGCTGGTCTACGTCGTGACCATGGTGGCGTATGCCGCCGAGCTGTCGTTCGCGCGCCGCCGGGCCGACGCCGAGGTGCCCGCCGACCACGCACGGGTGCTGGTCGGGGCGGGCGGCCCGGAGGTCGCGGAGACCGAGGCGATCGACGCCGAGGCCGGAGAGGCCGCGGACGAGCCCGCGAGCGAAAGGCGCCAGATCGACTGGAGCCGGTTCGCCATCCTCATGAACGTCGTCGCCTGGGGCCTGCACGGCGCTGAGATCGTCACGCGGGGCATGGCGGCGGACCGGGTGCCGTGGGGCAACATGTACGAGTTCGTGTCCGCGATCTCGTTCGCCGCGGTCACCGTCTACCTCGTGATGCTCTGGCGCTACAAGATCAACTGGCTGGGCCCGTTCCTCATGGTGGCCGTCGTGATCGCGCTCGGCATCGCCGTGCTCTGGCTCTACAACGACCCGGGCCCGCTCCGGCCCGCCCTGCACTCGTACTGGATCGCCATTCACGTGACCGCCGCGGTGACGGCCACGGGAACGTTCACGGTGGCCGGTGTCGCGACCGTGCTGTACCTGGTCAAGTCCTTCGTCGCGGTACGGCCCGGCGGCATCCTGTCGCGCGTCCCCGCGATGCCGGCACTCGACACGGTGGCGCACCGGGCGATCATGTTCGCGTTCCCGATCTGGACCTTCGCGATCATCGCCGGGGCGATCTGGGCGGACTCCGCGTGGGGCACCTACTGGGGCTGGGACCCGAAGGAGACCTGGTCGTTCATCACCTGGGTGGGCTACGCCGGCTACCTGCACGCCCGCGCGACCGCCGGCTGGCGAGGCCGCAAGGCGGCGTTCGTCTCGCTGATCGCCTTCGGCTGCCTGCTGTTCAACTTCTTCGGAATCAACTACTTGGTGACGGGGTTGCACTCGTACGCATGATTTTCTAACCCCAACCGGCAAACATTTTACGCACGTGGTGCGTCTCATCCGGCGTGGGCAAAGCTGGGAGGACTCGGGTGAGTAATAGGCGGGCGGCCGTCGCGCTGGTCATGGCGGCTCTGGTGGCGGCGGGTGCGTGCGCGTGCCAGAGCAGCGAGGCGGGCACGAACGGCAAGGACGGCACCAAGGCGCCCGACGCGCAGGTGCGGATCCTGCCGGCGAACGGCGACGGTAAGGCCAGGCCCGACCAGGGCATCACGGTCACCGCGTCGGGCGGAAAGCTGGAACAGGTCAACGCAGTACAGGCAGGCAAGCCGGTGGTCGGCTCCTTCAACGCCGAGCACACCCAATGGAAGTCCACCTGGACGCTGAAGCCGGGCGCCGCCTACTCGGTCAACGCCACCGCCAAGAACGCCAAGGGCAAGACCGTCAGCGCGGCGAGCCAGTTCACGCTGCAGAAGGCCACGCAGACGTTCAGCATCAGCGACGTGACGCCGATGCCGAAGGAGACGGTCGGCGTGGGCATGCCGATCATCGTGACGTTCAACCGGGCGATCGCCAACCGCGCGTACGTGGAGAAGGCCCTGGAGGTCAAGTCCGACAAGGGCGACGTGGGCGCATGGCACTGGACGTCGCCCACGCAGGTGGTCTACCGCACCCAGAAGTACTGGCAGCCGCACCAGAACGTCACCCTCACCGCCCACATGGCCGGCGTGCGAGGGCTGAAGGGCGTCTACGGCACGACCGACGTGACCAAGTCCTTCAAGATCGGCGCCTCCAACATCACCGTCGCCAACGCCAAGACCCACTACATGAAGGTCGACCACGACGGCACGGTCAAGAAGTTCCCGATCAGCATGGGCATGGGGACGACCCAGGAGTACACCACCACCAGCGGCATCCATCTCACCAAGGAGAAGGCGCCGATGGTGCACATGGTGTCGCCGGGCCGCAAGCCGGGCGACCCGGGCTACTACGCCGAGGACATCCCGCTGGCCGTCCGCATCAGCGACCGCGGCGAGTACGTCCACCAGAGCCCCGGTGAGTACTACGCGCTGGGCCACAACAACATCAGCCACGGCTGCGTCCGTACCTCGCCGACCGGCGCCCGCTGGTTCTACAACATCGCCCAGCGCGGCGACGTGGTGGACGTCGTCGGCACCGACCGCAAGCTCGTCAACGAGCAGGGCAACGGCTGGACGTACTGGACCCTGTCGTGGAACACCTGGCTGAAGGGCAGCGCGCTGCCGCACTGATCCTTCTGCCTCCCAGCGAAGACGCCCCGGCGACACGTCGCCGGGGCGTCTTTTCGTGGGAGGGTCTCAGTCCGGGTCGTCGCCGCGGAGCCGTTCGTCGAGCTGACGGAGGAACTCGGGATCGTCGTCAGGGCCGAGCGGGGCGGACGCGGGCGGTTCGCCCCGGGAGCCCTCGCCCGACAGGAGGAAGTCCGGGGGCCAGGCGGTCACGTCGGCGGTGACGAAGCGCCGGCGTCGCCCGAACAGGAGCCAGGCGACCGCACCGACCTCGAAGCCGAGCAGCACAATGAGAAACCAGGCGAACTTCGGCAGATGGCGCGTTTCGCCCTCATTGGTCGACAGCACCTCGAAGAGGCAGTAGAGCCAGATGCCGAGTGCGACCAGGACGAGCACGGCGGCAAGGACGAGCATGCTTCGCAGACTAGTGCCGTCGTGAAGGCGCCGAACGTCCGGTGGCCGCTCCGGGCCTTCCGTACTGAGCTCCGGGCCTTTCGGACGGACCCGGGGTCCTGGCCGAAACCGGGGTGCCGGTGTCCTGGCCTGCCCACCTTCGCCTACGGCCGACACAGGCGCCCGTACGCGGAGATGACGCGGTCGTGGGGTCCGGCTTACGCTACGGCCTGGATAGTCCCGGTGGAGGGCTGAGGGGGCGTTCGATGCGCTATCGGGGGAACCGCCGTCAGGCCGAGGTGGCGGCCGCGGACAGCCGTGGGCGGCATCGCCGGCCCAAGGACGCCGGCGGGCCCGACCGCACGTCCCGGGCCGACCGCACGTCCCAGCCCGCCGTCGAGCGGCCCCGGCGGCTCCAGCCGCGCGACGCGCTCGGGCGGTTTCGCAAGATCGAGCCGGAGGACCGCCGGCCGGTCGAGCACCCCGGCGACGCCGCGGCGGACGCGCGGGCCAAGCCGCACTACACCTGGCGCGACTTCGAGCTCGACGAGGACCTCCCGCGCGCCGCGCCGCACCCGCCGGACGCCGTCGACCTGCGTGACGGGCGTCGCAACTGCGGGGCGCTCGAGACCATCCTCTATCGGCAGTGGGCGGCCGACGGCAGGTCGGCGCCGGCCGACGCCGTACGCGCCATCGACAGCCTGGCCGAGCTGCCCGACGCCCTCAAGACCAAGCTGGCCGACGGGCTGGACGGCATCTACGTCGGCTCGGGCGGTGTGCCCGACCTGGACGACATGCAGTATCTGCGGGGCGCCCCGCTGCCGGGTGGAAAGGCGACGTGGGACATCTGCGCCGGGGCGTACGGTGACCGGACGATCGTCGTGGGCGATCAGCCCTCACCGACTCCGGACGTCATGCTGCACGAGGTCGGTCACGCGCTGGACGACATCGACGGCGAGTTCGTGGAGGACGGGCCCCGGGAATGGCAGTCTGACAGTCCCGAGTTCCGCGCGCTGTACGAGCAATGTGTGCCGCATTTCGCGAGTGATTTTCACATTCAGGGTGACGATCTGGGCCGCCACGAGTTCTTCGCGGATGCCTTCGCGGCGATCGCATCGCGACAGCGGCCCGCACTTGTGGACATGCTCGGCGGGAACACCCGTGCGGCGCTCAATGTGATGCTTTTCTTCAATCGTAAATACGGCATATAGGGGAGGGGCGATGTACGTCATCAGACTCCCCGACGGGAACCTCCGGGTGCCCGTGGGGGTGGTCGGACCCGGGCGTGAGGAAAAGGTGGCGCACGGTGAGACCGGAAGCGTGATCGGCCAGGCGTACGTCGAGATCGGGCCCGATGACCCCGATTATCAACGGCTACTCGAGCAGTCCATCACCGAGGAGGAACTCGCGGACCGGCGCCGGCGGTGGCGTGCGGACGACGACGCGCTGCGCCAGGAGTTCGAGGAATTCAAGGCCGAGCAGCCCGAGTGAGCCCGGCGGAGCGAACGGAGTGGATCACCGAGGCGCGTGACGGCCCGCGCAGCGATTGAAGAGGGCGAATGACGGATAGGCCCGAAGAGTGACAAGGGCGCCCGGGGGGACGGGGCGTCGGCCCGGAAAGGTGAGGTCAGCGGCCGAGGTCGGCAGAGTCGGCGTTCTCTTCGCCGCGCAGTAGTGCATGGACCTCCGACTCCCGGAAACGGCGGTGCCCGCCGGGCGTGCGGATGCTACTGATCCGGCCGGCGGCGGCCCATCGCGTCACGGTTTTCGGATCGACCCGGAACAGGGCAGCGACCTCGCCTGGGGTCAGCAGGCGCTCGCTCGTGCTCTCCACGTTTTCTCTCCCCCTTTGTCCCGCTCTCGTCGCGGAAGGACTGTTTCTCAGTGTGCCGGTTGAAGACCGGTTTCTCCCTTGTTTTCGGAAAACATCACGCTGCGTAGTTTTGCGACATGGGGTAATAACGAGATGTGATCGCCTGGTTGCAGTTCCTTGTGACATGCGAGGGCCCATAGGGTGCTGGTATGTACGATCTTGTTACGGTGCAGGAGATCGAGGACGCCGCCCAGCGCCTGGCGGATGTCATCCTCCGCACGCCGCTGGTGGCCTTTCCTCAGGCTCCGTCGGGTCCGTCTCTTCTGCTCAAGCCGGAGTCGCTGCAGCCGGTCGGCTCCTTCAAGCTCCGCGGCGCCTACAACGCGATCAGCGCACTGCCCGAGGCCGACCGCAAGAACGGCGTCGTCGCGCACTCCAGCGGCAACCATGCCCAGGCCGTCGCGTACGCAGCGAGGGCCGTCGGCGTCCCGGCCGTGCTCGTCGTGCCGACCACCATCCCGGCCGTCAAGGCGGACGCGTGCCGCCTGCTGGGCGCCGAGCTCGTGTACGTCGAACCGACCATCGAGGCGCGCGTCGAGACCGCCGACCGGCTGGCGACCGCGCACGGCTACGCGCTGATCCCGCCGTTCGACGACCGCCGGGTCATCGCGGGCCAGGGCACGATCGGGCTGGAGATCCTCGCCGACGCGCCGGACGTCGACACCGTCCTGGTGCCGATCAGCGGCGGCGGCCTGCTCGCGGGCATCGCCACCGCGATCAAGTCCCTGCGGCCCGAGACCAGGGTCATCGGCGTCGAACCCGAGCTGGCCGCCGACGCACGCGCCTCGTTCCGCGCCGGCCGCCGGATCTCCTGGCCCAGCGCCGACACGCGCCGGACGATCGCGGACGCGCTCCGCCTCGAGTGCGTCGGCGAGCTGCCGTTCGAGCACCTGCGGTACGTCGACGACATCGTCACCGTGAGCGAGGAGGAGATCCGTGAGGCGATGCGGCGGCTCGCTCGGGGCGCCCGCCTCGTCGCCGAGCCCGCCGGCGCGGTGGCGACCGCGGCCTACCTCACCCACTACGGAATGCCGGGCGACCGGCGCAAGTACGTCGCCGTCGTCTCCGGCGGCAACGCCGACCCCGCCCTGTACGCGGAGGTCCTCGGCGAAGGACTTGCAGGGGAGAGATAGCCTCGAACCTGCCATGCGTTCCGTACTCATCTACACCCTGTCGCGGCTCGCGCTGTTCGGCGTGACCGCGGGCGTGCTCTTCCTGGCAGGGGCCCGCGGGTTCCTGCTGCTCGCGCTGGCCATACTGATCAGCGGCATCATCAGCTTCGTGCTGCTGACCCGCCAGCGCGACGCGATCTCCAACTCGGTCACCGAACGAGCGAGCCGCATCCGCGAGAACCTCGCCGAAGGCGCCGCCCGAGAAGACGACTAGTGCCGTGTCAGCCAACGTTTGCCTCGTTGGGGAGGCGGGGTTGGCTGATCCTCGCTGTGGTGGGCGAGCGACTCCCCACTTCTGGTGGGGCGGGCCACGGCCGGCCATGGGACCCCATATGCGGTGCCGTGATGGGGGGACCGTCTGGGGTCACGCCGGGACCGTCCGGCACCGGGGAGGTGCCGTCCGGCTCGACGGTGCGTGATCACCACCGGAAACATGCTCGTGGTGGTGATGGTGCCGCCCGGGCCGCGCCGGGCGATGTTGGCGCCGCCGACCAGGTCGCGGTGCCCACTGAACCCGCACCAGGTGCAGGTGAAATTCCGGTTCTTGGGTTTGGGAACCCGCCGGCGACAGGTGGGGCAGGTCGAGGAGGTGCCCCGCTCGTCCACCAGCACCAGGCCGATCCCGGCCTGTTCGGCCTTGTCCCTCAGACACTTCAGCAGGTGCCCGATCCGCCAGGCCTGGACCCGCTGGTTATGCCTCCGCCCCGCCGTGAGGGCCAGGACGCCGCGCGGGTCCCCGACCACGAGTGTGCCGATCCGGCGTGCGGTCGCCCACGTGATGACCTGACGGGCGGCCTCGTGCTGGGCCTGGCGGACCCGCCGCCGGTGACGCGCTTCGATCTTGCGCTGCCGGGCCCGGTACTTCCGCCACCGCCGCGAACCGACCTGACCCGGCTTCGGCGCCTGCCGCGACACCGTGCGCCGCCGGTGTTTGGTGTCTTTGAGGTGGAGGTGGGTTTCGGCGCGGATGGCCCGTCCCGACACCACCAGCCCCTCACCATCCGGACCTGCCACCGCGAACGGATGGATCAACCCCGGATCGACCCCCGCCATCCGCCCGGGATCCGGCTCCCGCTCTGGTGGATAGGCGGTGATGGGGACTTCGGCGGTGACATCGACGAACAACCGGCCGCCCTCGGCCACCAATGTCACCGACCGCACCTGCCCCGCCTCATAGGGGACCGGCCGGTCCAACCGCACCCACAACGACGCACACCCACGACCGGCCGGAAGGCGCAACCGCCGGCCGTCGAGGGTGAACGTGCCGTGGTAGTAGCGCACCGGCATCAGCCGGCGTTTGCGCCGCGGGTACCGCGCCGCCACCTCGCCGTCTTTTCGGCGCTTGGCGGTGGCGAACCAGGCGTCGCTGTAACGCCGCAGCACCGACCGCGCCCCGACCGAGTCCAACTCCCCGAACGTGCCCGGACCCGCCGCCGACAACTCCCGGCACAACGCCTGATACCCCACAACCGGCCGCAGCCCCCGCTGCCGCCGCCACCGGTTCATGTCCAGCACACACGCCCACACATCACCGGCCGAGACCAGCAACCCGAAACACCGGCGCCGCTGACCGGCCGAGACCCGCAGACCGACGCGGGCGGTCCGCATGACCACCCGACCACCTTCTTCACGTCGAGGCACCAGGCGATTACAGCAAGTACCTACGACAGAATTCGGTCCCCAGCCCGCAACACCTGCTCGACGCCCGCCCGAGGCCAGAACACACAGCGGCCAAGACCACCTGACAAGCCCCCGCGTTCCCCCCAACCGGTTCCAGGCAGCACACACCACAACAGGGCAACATTGCCTGCCGCAGCACTAGCCCGGCGCCCAGACGCGCACCTGTGAGGGCATATGCCGGCGCCAGGTGAGGGTGCCCTCGTGCGAACCGAGGGCTCCGCCGGCACCGGCGGACCCGTTCTCTCGCGGCTCAGGCGGCCGGCCGTCGGGCGTGGTGCATGGCGACGGCTCCGAAGGTGAGGTTTCGGTAGCGGACCGACTCCCAGCCGGCCTGCCGCAGCAGCGCCGCCAGGGCCTCCTGGTCGTGCCAGGCCGCGGTCGACTCGGCCAGGTAGTGGTAGGAGTCCGGGTTCGAGCTGACCTTGGCCATCATCGGCAGGCCGACCCGCAGGTGCAGGCCGTGCAGCCGGCGCAGGACCGGGTTCGGCGGGCGGCTGACCTCGCAGATCAGGATGCGCCCGCCCGGCTTGGTCACCCGCAGCATCTCCGCGAGCGCCGCCACCGTGTCCTTGACGTTGCGGATGCCGAAGGAGATCGTCACGGCGTCGAAGGACGCGTCGGCGAACGGCAGGCGCAGCGCGTCGCCCGCCGTGAAGCCCAGGCCGCGGATCGCGCCCTGCCGGCGCACGCCCTCGCGCAGCATCCCCAGGGAGAAGTCGCAGGCGACGGTCAGCGCGCCCGCCTCGGCGATCGGCACCGACGAGGTGCCCGTGCCGGCCGCCAGGTCCAGCACCAGCTCGCCGGGCCGGGCGTTCAGGGCGCGGACGGCCTCGCGCCGCCACCGGCGGTCCAGGCCGCCCGTCATCAGGTCGTTCAGCAGGTCATAGCGTGCCGCCGTACGGTCGAACATGGCCGCGACCTCGGCCGGCTGCTTGTCCAGAGATGCCCGCGTCATGGTCGCGAGCCTAGGCGAGAACCGCCATGTCCCGGCAGGCGACCCGCACCGAATGGCCCGGAACGATCGACGGTGCCGCGCGGTTCCCGAGCAGCCCCTGAGAAGGTTTAGACTCAGCGTGTAGCCAAGCTTGTGAAGCGCTTCACAAAAGAACAAGACCCGAAGATGGCACCCCGGGTCGCACCGAGCCTCCTCAAGGGCCGTACGATCCGGCACGGCATCGAGCCCCGCCAACCCCCAGCAGGCGGCACCACCGACCGAGCGGCACCACCGACCGATATGTATGCCCACAGAGGATTCCAGTGACCGAGCGCAGCGAGGGCACCAAAGAGCACAGCACCGTCGGTCGCGCGACCGACGGAGGAGGGCTCGTGACCGAGACACCCGCCGTAATCACGCAGGACGCCTCCGCGACGGAGGCCGACGTGATCGTCGTCGGCGCCGGACCGGCGGGCTCGGCCGCCGCGTACCATCTCGCCCAGGCCGGGCTCGACGTCCTCCTGCTGGAAAAGACGGTGTTCCCCCGCGAGAAGGTCTGCGGTGACGGGCTCACGCCCCGTGCCACCAAGCAGCTTCTGAAGATGGGTGTCGATCTCGACGCCCCCGGCTGGATCCGCAACAAGGGCCTGCGCATCATCGGCGGCGGCGTCCGCATGGAGCTGCCCTGGCCCGAGCTCTCCAGCTACCCCGATTACGGCCTGGTCCGTACGCGGATGGACTTCGACCAGATCCTCGCCGAGCGCGCCGTCGCCGCCGGAGCCAGGCTCCGGATGAACACCTCCGTGACCGAGCCGGTCCTGGACGACACCGGTCGGATCACCGGCGTGGTGGCCAAGACCCCCGACGGCGAGGTCCGGTTCAGCGCCCCGCTCGTCGTGGCGGCCGACGGCAACTCGACCCGGCTCTCGCTCGCGCTCGGCCTGCGCAAGCGCGACGACCGCCCGATGGGCGTGGCCGTGCGCCGCTACTACACCAGCCCCCGTCACGACGACGACTACCTCGAGTCCTGGCTGGAGTTGTGGGACGGCGAACGCCTGCTGCCCGGCTACGGCTGGGTGTTCGGCGTCGGCGACGGCACCTCCAACGTCGGGCTGGGCCTGCTCAACACCAGCGACGCCTTCAAGAACGTCGACTACCGCGCGCTGCTGCGGAGCTGGCTCGCCGGCATGCCGGAAGAATGGGGCTACGTCGAGGAGAACGCCACCGGCCCGGTGCGCGGCGCCGCGCTGCCGATGGGCTTCAACCGCACGCCCCACTACACGCGCGGCCTGCTGCTCGTCGGCGACGCCGGCGGGATGATCAACCCGTTCAACGGCGAGGGCATCGCGTACGCGATGGAGTCCGCCGAGATGGCGGCGGAGATCATCGTGCAGGCGCTCGGCCGGCCGACCGCGGCCCAGCGCGAGCGCGCGCTGCACGACTATCCGAGGGTCCTCCAGCAGGCGTACGGCGGCTACTACACGCTCGGGCGGATCTTCGTGAAGGCGATCGGCGACCCGCGCCTGATGAAGTTCGCGACGCGGCACGGCCTGCCGCACCCGATGCTCATGAGATTCACGCTGAAGCTCCTCGCGAACCTCACCGATCCGCGGGGCGGCGACGCGATGGACCGGGTGATCAACGCGATGTCGAAACTCGCGCCGGCGGCGTGACACCCCGAGGAAAGAAGTGATGTTCGCCGTGCCTAGGATGGAAATCCCGGTCGTGATCGACGACCGTGCCGCGTCAGACGCGCGCTCGATGACTTTCACCGAGAGGGGGGTGTAGGGATTTGAACCTCTACGTTCCGATTGTCGTACTTGGTGTACTAGCACTTGGTTTCGCGGTCTTTTCGGTGATTATGGGTTCTTTGACCGGCCCGAAACGCTGGAACCGCGCGAGACTCGAGGCGTACGAATGCGGCATCGAGCCCACCCCGCAGCCCGTCGGCGGCGGGCGGTTCCCGGTGAAGTACTACCTGACGGCGATGCTGTTCATCGTTTTCGACATCGAGATCATCTTCCTCTACCCGTGGGCGGTGGCCTTCGACCACCTGGGTCTGTTCGGTCTCGTGGAAATGGTGCTGTTCATCGTCACCGTCCTCATCGCGTACGCCTATGTGTGGCGGCGCGGCGGTCTGGAGTGGGACTGAGATGGGTCTAGAAGAGAAACTCCCCAGCGGGGTCATCCTCACCACGGTCGAGCAGGTCCTCGGGCTGGCGCGCAGGAGTTCGGTGTGGCCGGCGACGTTCGGCCTGGCCTGCTGCGCCATCGAGATGATGGCGACGGGCGACCCGCGCCACGACTTCTCCCGGTGGGGAATGGAACGCGCGTCGGGCTCGCCGCGCCAGGCCGACCTGATGATCGTCGCCGGCCGGGTGAGCCAGAAGATGGCGCCGGTGCTGCGGCAGATCTACGACCAGATGGCCTCGCCCAAGTGGGTCATCGCCATGGGCGTGTGCGCCTCCTCGGGCGGCATGTTCAACAACTACGCGATCGTCCAGGGCGTCGACCACATCGTGCCCGTCGACATCTACCTGCCCGGCTGCCCGCCGCGGCCGGAGATGCTCCTGGACGCCATCCTCAAGCTGCACGACAAGATCCAGAACACCAAGATGGGGCCGCACCGCAAGAAGGAGATCGAGGAACTCGAGCGCGCCCGGCTCCGGCAGCTTCCCCTCCTCGAACAGCCGCAGCAGGTGACCAGTTCATGAGTGAGCGGAGCGAGCGAATCAACAGGCACAGCGTTCTGGAGCTCCCCCTTCCGACGAAGGAGGCCTCATGAGTTCACAGCATCCTGAGCAGCGGGCCGAGCAGGCCGCCGATCAGCTTCCCGCGCAGAGCGAGGAGGAGCGGGTCGAGCAGCCGATCGCGCGCCATGGCATGTTCGGCGCCCGGACGACCGGCGACACCTCCGGCTTCGGCGGGCTCGTCGTCCGCCAGGCGCCGAAGGTCAGCGCCGAGCGCCCGTACGGCGGACCGCGCACGACCGGCGCCGAGGGGGAGTTCGATGAGATCGCGGACGCCCTGGAGGCCGCGTACGCCGACTTCGGCGAGGCGGTCGAACGCGTCGTCGTCGACCGCGGCGAGCTGACCTTCGTCGTACGCCGCGAGCACCTGCTCGGCGTGATCAAGACCCTGCGCGACGAGCCGCGGCTGCGCTTCGAGCTGTGCCTCGGCGTCTCCGGCGTGCACTACCCGGCCGAGACCGGCGCCGAGCTGCACGCGGTCTACCCCTTCCTGTCGATCACGCACAACCGGCGCGTGCGGATCGAGGTGACGTGCCCCGACACCGACCCGCACGTTCCCTCGATCGTCTCGGTCTACCCGACCAACGACTGGCACGAGCGCGAGACGTACGACATGTTCGGCCTGGTCTTCGACGGGCATCCGGCGCTCACGCGGATCATGATGCCGGACGACTGGATGGGCCATCCGCAGCGCAAGGACTACCCCCTCGGCGGCATCCCCGTCGAGTACCGCGGGGCCAAGGTGCCGCCGCCGGACGAGCGGAGGTCTTACGTATGAGCACGACCGCGGAGAGGCGACCCGCCGAGCGAGCGGAGCGGCCGGCGAGGGACGAGGCGTCCGCGAAGGGAGCGAGAAGGTGAGCCCGACCCAGCAGTACGACGCCTACGGGACGGAAGAGGCCACCGAGGGCACCGTCTTCAACGTCGCCGGGCAGGACTGGGACGAGGTCGTCAAGGGCGCCCAGGAGACCGAGGACGACCGCCTCGTCGTGAACATGGGCCCGCAGCACCCGTCCACGCACGGCGTGCTCCGGCTCATCCTCACCCTCGACGGCGAGACCGTCGACGAGACCCGCGTCGGCATCGGCTACCTCCACACCGGCATCGAGAAGAACATGGAGTACCGGACGTGGACCCAGGGGACCACGTTCTGCACCCGCATGGACTACCTCGCGCCGATCTTCAACGAGACGGCCTACTGCCTCGCCGTGGAGAAGCTGCTCGGCATCACCGACGAGGTCCCCGAGCGGGCGCAGGTGATCCGGGTCCTGATGATGGAGATCAACCGGATCTCCTCGCACCTGGTCGCGATCGCCACCTTCGGCCTGGAGCTGGGCGCGACCACGGTCATGCTCAACGGCTTCCTGGAGCGCGAGTACGCCCTGGACATCTTCGAGATGGTCGCGGGGCTGCGCATGAACATGGCCTACGTCCGGCCGGGCGGCGTCGCACAGGACCTGCCTCCGGGCGCGATCGACAAGATCGGTGACTTCGTCAAGCGCGAGCGGCACCGGTTCGGGCAGCTGCGCAAGCTGCTCGACGCCAACCCGGTCTACCTCGCGCGGACCAAGAACATCGCCTACCTCGACCTGACCGCCTGCATGGCGCTCGGCGTGACCGGCCCGGTGCTGCGCAGCACCGGCCTGCCGTGGGACCTGCGCAAGTCCCAGCCGTACTGCGGCTATGAGACCTACGACTTCGAGGTGGCCACCCAGGAAACCTGCGACGTCTACGGCCGCTACCTCGTGCGCATGCAGGAGATGGACGAGTCGCTGAAGATCATCGAGCAGTGCCTCGACCGGCTGAGCTCCGGCTCGGCCAAGTCCGGCCCGGTGATGATCCAGGACAAGAAGATCGGCTGGCCGGCGCAGCTCGCGCTCGGGCCGGACGGGATGGGCAACTCGCCCAACCACATCGCGCACATCATGGGCCAGTCCATGGAAGCGCTGATCCACCACTTCAAGCTGGTGACCGAGGGCTTCCGTGTGCCGGCCGGCCAGGTGTACGCGTCGATCGAGTCGCCGCGCGGCGAGCTCGGCTGCCACCTGGTGAGCGACGGCGGCACGCGCCCGTACCGCGCGCACTTCCGCGACCCGTCCTTCACCAACCTGCAGGCGATCCCGGCCGCGACCGAAGGTTCCATGGTCGCCGACGTCATCGCGGCGGTCGCGAGTATCGACCCGGTGATGGGGGGAGTCGACCGATGAGTTTCGCGCCCGAGGTTCTCGAGCGTCTCGAAAGGGACGCGAAGGAGATCATCGCGCGGTACCCCAAGCCGCGCTCTGCGCTGCTGCCGCTGCTGCACCTGGTGCAGTCCGAGGAGGGGCACGTCTCCGACGACGGCATCGAGTTCTGCGCCAACGCGGTCGGCATCACCCCGGCGCAGGTGACCGGCGTGGTGACCTTCTACACGCAGTACAAGCAGCAGCCGGTCGGCGACTTCCACGTCGGCGTCTGCATCAACAGCCTGTGCGCGATCATGGGCGGCGACCAGATCTGGCGCGAGCTGAGCGAGTACGTCGGGGTCGGCCACGACGAGGCGACCGAGGACGGCAAGGTCAGCCTCGAGCGCATCGAGTGCAACGCCGCCTGCGACTACGCCCCGGTGATGATGGTCAACTGGGAGTTCTTCGACGACATGACTCCCGCCAAGGCCAAGCAGCTCGTCGACGACATCCGGGCCGGCAAGCAGATCGCCCCGAGCCGCGGCGCGGAGTCGGTGTGCACCTGGAAGCAGGCGTCCCGCGTGCTCGCGGGCTTCAACGACGGCCGTGCCGGAGAGGGCACGCAGGCCGGCTACGCGTCGCTGCGCGGCCTCCAGCTCGCCAAGGAGTCCGGCTGGGAGGCCCCTGAGCCCGAAAGAGGTGCCGAGTGACCACCCTCACGCCGATCCTGACCAAGTCCTGGGACCGGCCCGACTCCTTCACCCGCACGGCGTACGAGGCCGACGGCGGCTACCAGGCGCTGCGCACCGCGCTGGGCATGCCGCAGGACGACATCATCCAGGCGGTGAAGGACTCCGGCCTGCGCGGCCGTGGCGGCGCCGGCTTCCCCACCGGCATGAAGTGGGGCTTCATCCCGCAGGGTGACGGCAAGCCGCACTACCTGGTGGTCAACGCGGACGAGTCCGAGCCGGGCACGTGCAAGGACATCCCGCTGATGATGGCCGACCCGCACGCGCTGGTCGAGGGCGTGATCATCAGCTCGTACGCCATCCGCGCGAACCTCGCCTTCATCTACGTGCGCGGTGAGGTGCTGCACGTCATCCGCCGCCTCCAGCAGGCGGTCGCGGAGGCGTACGAGGCCGGCTACATCGGCACGAACATTCTCGGCTCCGGCTACGACCTCGAACTCGTCGTGCACAGCGGCGCCGGCGCGTACATCTGCGGCGAGGAGACGGCGCTGCTGGACTCCCTGGAGGGGTTCCGCGGCCAGCCGCGACTCAAGCCGCCGTTCCCGGCGGTGGCCGGCCTGTACGGCGGGCCGACCGTGATCAACAACGTCGAGTCCATCGCGAGCGTCCCGTCGATCGTCGCCAACGGCGCCGACTGGTTCGCCTCGATGGGCACCGAGAAGTCCAAGGGCTTCGGCATCTTCAGCCTGTCGGGTCACGTCACCCGGCCCGGCCAGTACGAGGCACCGCTCGGCATCACGCTGCGCGAGCTGCTCGACATGGCCGGCGGCATCCGCGCCGGGCACCGGCTGAAGTTCTGGACCCCGGGCGGCTCCTCCACGCCGATCTTCACCGACGAGCACCTCGACGTGCCGCTCGATTTCGAGTCGGTCGGCGCGGCGGGCTCGATGCTCGGCACCCGGGCGCTGCAGATCTTCGACGAGACGGTCTGCGTCGTCCGCGCGGTGCTGCGCTGGAGCGAGTTCTACGCGCACGAGTCCTGCGGAAAGTGCACGCCGTGCCGCGAGGGCACGTACTGGTACAAGCAGATGCTGAAGCGCCTGGAGGCGGGTCAGGGCACCGAGGAGGACCTCGAGACGCTCCTCGACCTGTCCGACAACATCCTCGGCCGCTCCTTCTGCGCGCTGGGCGACGGTGCCACGAGCCCGGTGACCTCCAGCATCAAGTACTTCCGCGAGGAGTACATCCGGCACTTCGAGAACGGCGGCTGCCCGTTCGACGAGGCCGCCTCGACTGTGTGGGCAGGTGAGAAGTGACCGTCACGGATGACGCTCAGGTGGCCAAGAAGGAAGATCTGGTCACGCTGACGATCGACGGGTTCGAGATCAGTGTGCCCAAGGGCACGCTGATCATCCGGGCCGCCGAGCTGCTCGGCATCCAGATCCCGCGGTTCTGTGACCACCCGCTGCTGGAGCCGGTGGCCGCCTGTCGGCAGTGCCTGGTGGAGATCCCCGACGCCGGCAACGGCCGCGGGATGCCCAAGCCGCAGCCGTCCTGCGCGGTCACGGTGATGCCGGGCATGGTCGTCAAGACCCAGCTCACCTCCGAGGTCGCCGACAAGGCCCAGCACGGCGTGATGGAGATGCTGCTCATCAACCACCCGCTGGACTGCCCGGTCTGCGACAAGGGCGGCGAGTGCCCGCTGCAGAACCAGGCCCTGTCCAACGGCCGCGGCGAGTCGCGGTTCGTGGAGAAGAAGCGCACCTTCCCCAAGCCGATCGCGCTGTCCAGCCAGGTGCTGCTGGACCGCGAGCGGTGCATCCAGTGCGCCCGCTGCACGCGGTTCTCCAACGAGATCGCCGGTGACGCGTTCATCGACCTGCTGGAGCGCGGCGCCAAGGAGCAGGTCGGCCTCGCGCCCGGCCACGAGTTTCAGTCCTACTTCTCCGGCAACACCGTGCAGATCTGCCCGGTCGGCGCGCTGACCGGCGCGGCGTACCGCTTCCGGTCCCGGCCGTTCGACCTGGTCTCGACGCCGAGCGTCTGCGAGCACTGCGCGTCCGGCTGCGCCCAGCGCACCGACCACCGGCGCGGCAAGGTCACGCGCCGGCTCGCCGGCGACGACCCGCAGGTCAACGAAGAGTGGAACTGCGACAAGGGCCGCTGGGCGTTCACCTACACCACGACGCCGGACCGGCTGACCCACCCGCTGGTGCGCAACGAAGAAGGCGTGCTGGAGCCCGCCTCCTGGAACGAAGCGCTGACCATCGCGGCCGAGGGGCTGGCCAAGGCGCGCGGCAAGGCCGGCGTGCTGACCGGCGGCCGGGTCACGCTGGAGGACGCCTACGCGTACGCCAAGTTCGCCCGGGTCGCCCTCGGCACCAACGACGTCGACTTCCGCGCCCGCGCGCACTCACGCGAGGAGGCCGACTTCCTCGCGGCGACCGTCGCGGGCAGCCCCATCTCGGTCACCTACGACGAGCTGGAGAAGGCCCCGGCCGTCCTCCTCGCCGGCTTCGAGCCGGAGGAGGAGTCGCCGATCGTCTTCCTGCGTCTCCGCAAGGCGGCCCGCAAGCACGGCCTGAAGACGTACTCGATCGCCCCGTTCGCGTCCCGCGGCCTGGCCAAGCTCGGCGGCACGCTGGTGACCACCGCTCCCGGGGCCGAGGCCGAGACGCTCGGCAACCTGATCACCGGCGTCGGGCTGGACGACGCGGGCAAGGCCGCCGCGGAGCTGCTCAAGAGCGAAGGCGCGATCATCCTCGTCGGCGAGCGGCTCGGCACGGTGCCGGGCGCGCTGTCCGCCGTCGGGCGACTGGTCGCCGCCACCGGCGCACGGCTCGCCTGGGTGCCCCGCCGGGCCGGCGAGCGCGGAGCCATCGAGGCGGGCGCGCTGCCCGGCCTGCTGCCGATCGGCCGCCCGGTCGCCGACGCGGCCGCCCGCGGCGAGGTCGCGCGGGCCTGGGGCGTCGCCGCACTGCCCGAGACCCTCGGCCGCGACACCGAGGGCATCCTCGCCGCCGCGCTCGACGAGAAGATCGACGCCCTGCTCATCGGCGGCGTCGACCCGTACGACCTGCCGGACCCGGAGGGCGCGCTGGCCGCGCTGGAGGCCACGCCGTTCATCGTCAGCCTGGAGCAGCGCGTGACCGCGGTCACCGACCGGGCCGACGTGGTGCTGCCGGTGGCGGCCGTCACCGAGAAGGCCGGCACGTTCGTCAACTGGGAGGGCCGTGGCCGCCCGTTCGAGGCCGTGCTGAAGGTCCGGCAGGCGATGCCCGACCTCAAGGTGCTCGCCACGATCGCCGACCTGATGGACGTCCACCTCGGCCTGCCCGACTCCGCGTCGGCCCGCCGCGAGCTGGCCGCGCTGGGCGGCTTCAAGGGCACGCGGCCGGGTCTGCCGAGCGTCGCCGCCAGGGTGGCGAGCGAGCCCGGCGCCGGCGAGGCGGTCCTGGCGACCTGGCGGATGCTGCTCGACGCCGGCCGCCTGCAGGACGGCGAGCGCTACCTCGCCGGTACCGCCAAGACCCCGGTCGCCCGGCTGAGCGCGGCCACCGCGAAGGAGATCGGAGCGGACGGGAAGGTCACCGTGGCCACGGCGCGCGGCGAGATCACCCTGCCGCTGGAGATCACCGACATGCCGGACCGCGTGGTCTGGGTACCCGCCAACTCGCCGGGTTCGGCGGTCTACCGCGACCTCGGCGTCCAGGCCGGAGAAGTCGTGAAGATCCAGAACGGGAGCGTGGCATGATCGCCGCACACGTCCTGGCGGAGGCGATGACCGCCACCCCGCGGACCGAACAGTGCACCGGCAAGCCGTACGGCCTCGGCTCGTTCGGCTGCGACCCGTGGTGGCTGGTCGGCGCGAAGGCGATCGTGATCTTCGTGTTCCTGCTGCTGACGGTGCTCATGGCCGTCTGGGCGGAGCGTCGGATCATCGGCCGCATGCAGCTGCGCCCCGGCCCGAACCGCGCCGGGCCGTTCGGTCTGCTGCAGTCGCTGCTCGACGGCGTCAAGGGCGCGACCAAGGAGGACATCGTCCCCCGCGGCGTGGACAAGGTCGTCTTCTTCCTCGCCCCGGTGATGGCCGCGGCACCCGCGCTGGTGTCGTTCTCGATCATCCCGTTCGGCGGCATCGTCTCCATCGGCGGCCACAAGACGCCGCTGCAGCTCACCGACCTTCCGGTCGCCGTGCTGCTGGTCCTGGCGATGTCCTCGATGGGCGTGTACGGCTTCGTGCTGGCCGGCTGGTCGTCGATGTCGCCGTACTCCCTGCTCGGCGGTATGCGCTCCAGCGCCCAGGTGATCTCCTATGAGATCGCGATGGGCCTGTCGTTCGTGGCGGTGTTCCTGTTCGCCGGGTCGCTGTCGACGTCGGAGATCGTGGGCGCCCAGGCGCACGGCGGCACGTACCACTTCCTCGGCATGACCGGCCACTACCCGTCGTGGTACGTCGTCCTGCTGTTCCCGTCGTTCGTGATCTACCTGTTCACGATGCTGGGGGAGTCGGGCCGCATCCCGTTCGACCTGCCCGAGGGCGAGGGCGAGCTGGTCGCGGGCTACCACACCGAGTACTCCTCGCTGAAGTTCCTGATGTTCTACCTCGCCGAGTACATCAACATGGCGACGCTGTCGGCGCTGGCCACGACGCTGTTCCTCGGCGGCTACCGCGCCCCATGGCCGATCACCGGCATCTGGTCCGGCGCCAACTCCGGCTGGTGGCCGATCCTGTGGTTCCTGATCAAGATGTGGCTCTTCATCTTCGGCTTCGTCTGGGTCCGGGCCTCGCTGCCGCGGGTGCGCTACGACCAGCTGATGAGGCTGGGCTGGAAGGTCCTCATCCCGGTGTCGCTGGGCTGGATCCTGTTCGTGTCGGCGGTGCGTGCGCTGCGCAACGAGCAGCACGACACCCGGCCGGTGATGCTCATCGCGGCAGCGGTGATCATCGTCCTGCTCATCATCTCGGTGATCTGGGAACGGGTCTCGGGCTCGGGGAAGGCCGAGGTGGCGCAGGAGGCGGCCGAGTCGGAGCCGGATCCGATGGCAGGCGGGTTCCCGGTGCCCCCGCTCGACGCGCCGCACTACCACGGTGCCGGAGACGCCCGTGCGAACAAATCCACGGAGGCCACCCGTGCTTGATTTCCTGAACCCGGTCAAGGGGTTCGGCGTCACCTTCCACCAGATGTTCATGAAGGTGGAGACGGTCGAATACCCCGAGGTGAAGAAGCCGACCGCACCGCGCTTCCACGGCCGGCACCAGCTCAACCGCTGGCCCGACGGCCTGGAGAAGTGCGTGGGCTGCGAGCTGTGCGCGTGGGCCTGCCCCGCGGACGCGATCTACGTGGAAGGCGCCGACAACACCGAGGAGGCGCGCTACTCCCCGGGTGAGCGCTACGGCCGCACCTACCAGATCAACTACCTGCGCTGCATCCTGTGCGGCCTGTGCATCGAGGCGTGCCCGACCCGGGCGCTCACGATGACCAACGAGTACGAACTCGCCGACGACAGCCGCGAGAGCCTCATCTACACCAAGGAGATGCTGCTCGCGCCGCTGACCGAGGGCATGGAGCTCCCGCCGCACGAGATGCGGCTCGGGGAGACCGAAGAGGACTACTACCTCCTCGGTGCCTCCAAGGAACACGAGGAGGGCGCCAAATGACCACCCTGGCGGCCGGTGCGCACCAGACGGGTGAGTCGGGGATCTTCTGGGTCCTGGCCATCGTGTCCGTCGCCGCGGCGCTCGGCATGATCTTCATGCGGAAGGTCGTGTACTCCGCGCTGCTGCTCGCCGTGGTGATGCTGTCCCTCGCGGTGTTCTACGCCGTGAACGAGGCTCCGTTCCTGGCGTTCGTGCAGGTGATCGTCTACACCGGCGCGGTGCTGATGCTCTTCCTGTTCGTCATCATGGTCGTCGGGGTCAGCTCGACCGAGTCCATGGTCGAGACGATCAAGGGCCAGCGGGTCGCCGCGGCGATCGTCGGCATCGGCTTCGGCGTGCTGCTGATCCTCGGTGTCGGCAGCGCGACGCTGCCGCAGTCCATGGGCCTGTCCGACGCGAACGCCAACGGCGGCAACGTCATGGGCCTGGCCCGGCTGCTGTTCGGCGACAACACCAACAACGAGGCCGTCAAGGCCACGCGGCCCGACAACCACATGGGCAGCTACATCTTCGCCTTCGAGCTGACCAGCGCCCTGCTGATCACCGCGGCGCTGGGGGCGATGGTGCTGGCCCACCGCGAGCGCCTCAAGCCCAAGCCGACCCAGCGCGAGCTCTCCCAGGCGCGCATCAAGAGCGACCAGGTCTCGCCGCTGCCGCCGCCCGGCACGTACGCCCGGCACAACGCGGTGGACATGCCGGCCCTGCTGCCGGACGGATCGGTGTCGGAGCTGTCGGTCAGCCCGGTCATCACCCGCCGCCGGGGCGGCTCGCACGAGGACCTGCACGGCGAGGGCCCCGAGTCGGCGCTCCGCCGCGGCACCGCGACGGTGAAGGCGGTGCTGGAAGGCCAGGTCGAAGGCCAGGTCGAGGTCGAGAAGACCGACGCCGAGGCCGCCGGGGCCTCCGCTGAGGAGGAGAAATAAATGACCGAGCGGAGCGAGGGAATCAAAGGCGCGCCCCTGTGGTCACCTTCTCCGACGAAGGAGGACTCATGACCGGGCACTATCTGGCCCTGTCCGCCATTCTGTTCACGATCGGCGCGGTCGGCGTGCTCGTCCGCCGCAACGCCATTGTGATCTTCATGTGCGTCGAGCTCATGCTGAACGCCACCAACCTCGCGTTCGTGGCCTTCTCCCGCATGCACGGCGCCCTCGACGGGCAGATCATCGCGTTCTTCGTGATGGTGGTGGCCGCGGCCGAGGTCGTCGTCGGGCTGGCGATCATCATGGCGATCTTCCGGAGCCGCAAGTCCTCGTCGGTCGACGACGCGAACCTGCTGAAGTACTGAGGACCACTCGATGACGAACCTTCTAGCCGAAGCCGGCCCGCAGCTGCACACGCAGGCGGCCACCGGGATGCAGTCCGCCTCGTGGCTGCTGATCGCGTTCCCGCTCGCGGGCGCCGCGATCCTGCTGCTCGGCGGCCGCCGTACCGACAAGTGGGGCCACCTTCTCGGCGTCGCGATGTCGCTCGCGTCCTTCGTGGTCGGCGTCGCCGCGTTCGTGCAGATGCTCGGCCAGCCCGGGGAGGGCCGGACGCGGCTGGTCCACGTGTACCAGTGGGTCTCGGTCGGGTCGTTCAAGGCCGATGTGAACCTCCTGCTCGACCCGCTGTCGATCAGCTTCGTCCTGCTGATCACCGGGGTCGGCTCGCTGATCCACATCTACTCGATCGGCTACATGTCCCACGACCCGGACCGGCGGAGGTTCTTCGCGTACCTCAACCTGTTCGTGGCGTCCATGCTCCTGCTCGTGCTCGCCGACAACTACCTCGGCCTGTACGTCGGCTGGGAGGGCGTGGGTCTCGCCTCGTACCTGCTGATCGGGTTCTGGCAGCACAAGCCGAGCGCGGCCACCGCGGCGAAGAAGGCCTTCATCGTCAACCGGGTCGGTGACTTCGGCCTGTCGGTGGCGATCATGCTGATGTTCCTCACGTTCGGCTCGATCAGCTTCACCGACGTCTTCGGGCACGCCTCGGAGGCCTCCCACGGCACGATCACCGCGATCGGCCTGCTGCTCCTGCTCGGTGCCTGCGGTAAGTCCGCCCAGCTCCCGCTCCAGTCCTGGCTGCTGGACGCGATGGAGGGCCCGACCCCGGTGTCGGCGCTCATCCACGCCGCGACCATGGTGACCGCGGGCGTCTACCTGGTCGTCCGCTCGCACGCGATCTTCGAGCTGTCGTCGCAGGCGCGCCTGCTGGTGACGATCGTCGGCGCGGCCACGCTGATCGCCGGTGCGCTCATCGGTTGCGCCAAGGACGACATCAAGAAGGCCCTCGCGGGCTCGACGATGTCGCAGATCGGCTACATGATGCTCGCCGCCGGCATCGGCAAGGCGGGCTACGTCTTCGCGATCGCGCACCTCATCGCGCACGGCTTCTTCAAGGCCGGGCTGTTCCTCGGCGCCGGTTCGATCATGCACGGCATGAACGACGACGTCGACATGCGCAAGTACGGCGGCCTGCGCAAGGTCATGCCGATCACCTTCGCGACGTTCGGCCTCGGCTACCTGGCGATCATCGGCTTCCCGGGTCTGTCCGGCTGGTGGACCAAGGACGGCATCATCGACTCGGCCTTCGAGAAGGGCGGCACGTCCGGCCAGATCCTCGGCTGGGTGGCGCTGATCGGTGCGGGCATCACCGCGTACTACATGTCGCGCGTGATGTTCATGACGTTCTTCGGCGAGAAGCGCTGGGAAGAGGACGTCCACCCGCACGAGTCGCCGTCGGTCATGACGATCCCGCTGATCCTGCTGGCCGTCGGCTCGGTCGCGGGCGGCGCCTTCCTGATCGCGGGTGACCGGTTCGCGAACTTCCTCGCCCCGGTCGTCGGCGCGCCCGAGGCGTCGCACAAGCTGTTCACCCCGTACACCATCGTGGTGTTCGCGCTGATGATCGTCGGGGTGGGCATCGCGTACCTGCAGTACCTGCGGCGCCCCGTGCCGCGCACCGCCCCGGCCGGCAGCTTCCCGGTCGTGGCGGCCCGCAAGGACCTGTACGGCGACGCGCTGAACGAGTCGCTGTTCATGCGGCCCGGCCAGTGGCTGACCCGCCTGACCGTCTACTTCGACGGGCGCGGCGTCGACGGCCTCGTCAACGGCATCGCCGCCTTCGTGGGCGGCACGTCCGGCCGGGTGCGGCGGGTGCAGACGGGCTTCGTCCGCTCGTACGCACTGTCCATGTTCTTCGGTGCCGCCCTCGTCGTCGGCGCCCTGCTCCTGGTGAGGATCTGACATGCTGACGGCGCTCATCGCGATCCCCGCACTCGGGGCGCTGCTGCTCGCGCTCCTGCCGAAGGGCCGGGACGAGCTCGCCAAGGTGACCGCGCTCGTCGTCACGCTGATCGTCGCGGTCCTCGCCATCATCATGGCGATCCGCTTCGACAACGGCGGACCGCGCTTCCAGTTCACCGAGAAGTACTGGTGGATCAGGCAGTTCGACGTGCACTACGCGGTCGGCGTCGACGGCGTCGCGCTCGTGCTGATCCTGCTGTCGGTCATCCTCGTGCCGCTGGTCGTGCTCGCCTCCTGGAGCGACGCGGAGCGCTCCGGCGGTGTGGACGCCCCGCCGAAGCGCTCGGTGAAGACGTACTTCGCGCTGCTGCTGACCCTCGAGGCCATGATGGTCGGCGTCTTCGCGGCGACCGACATCTTCCTGTTCTACGTGTTCTTCGAGGCCATGCTCATCCCGATGTACTTCATCATCGGGTCCTACGGCGGCGCGCAGCGCTCGTACGCCGCGGTGAAGTTCCTGCTGTACTCGCTGTTCGGCGGGCTGCTCATGCTCGCCGCGGTGATCGGCCTGTACGTCGTGTCGGCCAACGCCGGCCACGGCACCTTCCTGTTCGACGAACTGCGGAACCTCCACATCGAGCCGACCACGGCCAAGTGGCTGTTCCTCGGCTTCTTCATCGCGTTCGCGATCAAGGCGCCGCTCGTGCCGTTCCACACCTGGCTGCCCGACGCCGCGGGCCAGGCGCCGGCCGGCGCGGCCGTGCTGCTCGTCGGCGTGCTGGACAAGGTCGGCACGTACGGCATGCTGCGGTTCTGCCTGGAGCTGTTCCCCGGCGCGGCCAAGTGGTTCACGCCGGTGGTGCTGACGCTGTCGGTCATCGGCATCGTGTACGGCGCCGTGCTGGCGATCGGCCAGGTCGATCTCAAGCGCCTGGTCGCCTACACGTCGGTCTCGCACTTCGGCTTCATCACGCTGGGCATCTTCGCGATGACCACGCAGGGGCAGACGGGCGCGACGCTCTACATGGTCAACCACGGCTTCTCGACCGGCGCGCTGTTCCTGGTCGTGGGCTTCCTCATCGCCCGCCGCGGCTCGTCGCGGATCGACGCCTTCGGGGGCGTGCAGAAGGTCGCTCCGCTGCTCGCCGGCACGTTCCTCGTCGCGGGCCTGTCCGGCCTATCGCTGCCGGGGTTGTCCACGTTCGTCTCGGAGTTCCTGGTCCTTGTGGGCACGTTCACGCGCTACAAGGTGCCGGCGATCATCGCCACGAGCGGCATCATCCTGGCCGCCGTCTACATCCTGTGGATGTACCAGCGCACGATGAGCGGCCCGCCGACCGAGAAGGTGGCCGGCATGCGCGACCTGTCCAAGCGTGAGCTGGTCGTGATCGCGCCGGTGCTGGCGCTCCTGGTCCTCCTCGGCTTCTACCCGAAGCCCGCGCTGAACATGATCAACCCGTCCGTGAAGCAGACGATGGTCAAGGTCGAGAAGCACGACCCCCAGCCGACCATCGCGGAGAAGGGAATCCGCCCGTGAGTCAGGTCAGGTGGAGTGACCCCGCCGGAGCGAGCGGAGGCGGCGGCCGGGCAACGAGACCGTCGGTGGAGCGAGTGAGAAGGGCGAGCGACCAGTGATTACTGCGGCCGGGAGTATCACGGCCCCGCACATCGAGTACGGGCGGCTCGCCCCGATCCTGATCGTGCTCGGCGCTGCAGCGGTCGGCGTGCTCATCGAGGCCTTCGTGTCGCGTGCGTACCGCTACTGGACACAGGTGCTGGTGTCACTGGTCGGCCTGGTCGCGGCCTTCGTGTGGACGCTCGTCATGGGCATCTCGCACACCCCGCACCACGTCGCGGCCCTGGGCGCGATCGGCGTCGACGGGCCGACCCTGTTCATCCAGGGCACGATCCTCGTGCTCGCGCTGATGTCGCTGCTCCTCATCGCCGAGCGGCGGCACGAGCCGAGCCCGTTCACCGCGCAGGCGTCCTCGGTGCCGGGCACCGCGGAGGAGCGCGAGAGCCTGGTCGCGGGCATCATCCAGACCGAGGTCTTCCCGCTCATGCTGTTCGCGGTGGGCGGCATGCTGATCTTCCCGGCGGCCAACGACCTGCTGACCATGTTCGTGGCCCTGGAGGTCCTGTCGCTGCCGCTGTACCTGCTGTGCGGTCTCGCCCGGCGCCGCCGCCTGCTCTCGCAGGAGGCCGCGGTCAAGTACTTCCTGCTCGGCGCGTTCTCCTCGGCGTTCTTCCTGTACGGCACCGCGCTGCTGTACGGCTTCGCCGGTTCGGTGCGACTGTCGGACATCCAGACGGCGATCAGCCAGAAGGGCGGCATGGACGCGATGCTGCTCGCCGGCGTCGCGCTCCTGGGGGTCGGGCTGCTGTTCAAGATGGGCGCCGCGCCGTTCCAGGTGTGGAAGCCGGACGTCTACCAGGGCGCCCCGACGGCGATCACCGCGCTGATGGCCTCCTGCACGCTCGTGTCGGCGGTCGGCGGCATCCTGCGGGTGTTCTACGTCGGGTTCGAGACGCTGCGCTGGGACTGGCGGCCGGTGATGTGGGCGGTGGCCATCCTCACCATGGTCCTCGGTGCGGTCGTCGCGATCACGCAGACGGACGTCAAGCGGATGCTCGCCTACTCCTCGATCGCGCACGGCGGCTTCCTGCTGACCGGCGTCATCGCCACGAACAAGGCGGGCCTGTCGAGCACACTGTTCTACCTCGCGGCGTACGGCTTCACGACGGTCGGCGCGTTCGCGGTCATCACGATGGTCCGCGACGCGGGCGGCGAGGCGTGGCACCTGTCGCGTTGGGCCGGGCTCGGCAAGCGCCAGCCGGTGCTCGCCGGGACGTTCGCGTTCTTCCTGCTGGCCTTCGCCGGTATCCCGCTGACCAGCGGCTTCACCGGAAAGTTCGCGGTCTTCCAGGCCGCGGTGGCCGGCGGCGCGACGCCTCTGGTGATCGTCGGTGTGCTGTCCTCGGCGATCGCGGCGTTCTTCTACGTTCGCGTGATCGTGCTGATGTTCTTCAGCGATCCCGCGGCGGACGGGCCCGCCGTGGTCCTCAGTCCGACGAGTACGACTGCGGTGGCGGTCGGCGCATTGGCTACTGTTGTCCTCGGCGTGGTTCCGGGGCCTGCGCTTCATCTGGCCCAGTCGGCAGCCAGCCAGTTCTTCGTTCGCTGACCCCTCGGGAGAGTCTGTGAGTAGTGCCCTTCTGGGCCTTCCGGCCGTCGATGACACACTCGCAGCGGATCTGTTGAAGCGGTTGTCCTCAGTCGAGGAGCTGCTGCGGAGCTCGATGCAAAGTGACCACGCGCTGCTGAGCGACGCGTCTCGCCATCTCGCCGAGGCGGGCGGCAAGCGGTTCCGGCCGATGCTGGTGCTGCTCGCCTCGGAGTTCGGCGACCCGGAGGCGCCGGGCGTCGTCCCGGCCGCCGTCGTGGTCGAGCTGACCCACCTGGCGACGCTCTACCACGACGACGTGATGGACGAGGCGGTCATGCGCCGCGGCGCGTCCTCCGCCAACTCCCGCTGGGACAACACCGTCGCCATCCTCACCGGCGACTACCTGTTCGCGCGCGCCTCCGACATCCTGGCCGACCTCGGCCCGGAGGCGGTGCGCATCCAGGCCCGCACGTTCGCCCGGCTGGTCCAGGGCCAGATCGAGGAGACGGCGGGACCGGCCGAGGGCGTCGACCCGCTGCAGCACTACCTCAACGTCGTGGCGGGCAAGACCGGGTCGCTGATCGCCGCCTCGGGCCACCTGGGCGGCCTGCTCGCGGGCGCCGGGCCGGACGTCGTCCGCACGCTGACGTCGGTGTGCGAGAAGATCGGCATCGCCTTCCAACTGTCCGACGACATCCTCGACGTCGCCTCCGACTCGGACGAGTCGGGCAAGACGCCGGGCACCGATCTGCGCGAGGGCGTCCGTACTCTGCCGATCCTGCACGCCCTGCGGTCCACGTCGCCCGACGACGCCCGCCTGCGCGAGTTGCTCGACTCGGACCTGTCCGACGACGCGCGGCACGCCGAGGCGCTCGCCCTGCTGCGCGCCAACCCGGCCATGGACCGCGCCCGCGCCGACCTGCGCACGTGGGTGGACGAGGCGCGCGCGGAGCTGGCCACGCTCTCCGACCGGCCGGCCCGCGCGGCGTTCATGTCCCTGTGCGACTACGTCCTGACGCGCACTAGCTGACGCGCTTGCCACGCCGGCCGAGCACGAACGCGGTGACGACGCCGGCGACCACGACGAACACCACGATGAGCAGCCAGTTGTTCGTCTCGCCGCCCTGGCCGCCCGATGGGGTGTCGTCCGCGGCGACGGAGACGGTGCCCTTGACGGTGCCGGCGCCGCAGTACGCCGTGATCGGGTAGCTGCCGGGCTTGAGCTCCTGACGGATCGTCGGGTCGGCGTCGCCGGTGTCGGCCTTGCCGTAGAGCGTGACGTTGGCGGTGAAGGCCGGCGAGACGGCGACGTGCGCGGTCGGCCCGGTGGCGCAGCCGGGGACGCTGATGTGGATCTGCTGGCCGCTGTGGGCCGAGCCGGGGGTCACGGAGATGGTGTCGGCCGTCGCGGGCGTCGCCGCGGGACCGGCGCCGGTGAGCGTCGCGGCGCAGGCGAGAGCCGCCGTACGGGCAGCGCGCACAACCATCCCCCCTCTGGTCTGGCTCCGCACGCTAGTCGAGTTCCGGCCGCGGCGGCCCGCCGATGGACGGGTGTTTGCCGACTCCGGTCCGTCCGTTGACCTCAACTGATCACGACACGCCCTCTGACCTGCGGGAATCCGCTGTGCGTGTGAACGACGATGGAAGCGCTCGTGTCCGCCGCACACTCGGAGGCTCCGTGAAAGTCCTGCTCTGCGGTGTCCTGACCGCCGTGCCGCTCCTGTCGTACGTCCCGGAGGCCTCCGCGCGAGTCGTGACGTCGGTCGACCGGGGGGCCGCGGCCGTGGCCTACTGGACACCGGAGCGGATGGCGCACGCGACGCCGCTCGGCGGCCGTACGGGCCGCTTCGGGCCGGCGACGAAGGTGCCGGTGGCGCGGGGGGTACCGGGCAGCCGGGTGATCGGCGCGCTGTTCTTCAACAGCGGGTCGGGCGGCCACTACTGCACCGCGAGCGTGGTCCGTACCCCCAAACGGAACATGCTGCTGACCGCGGCGCACTGCCTCTACAGCCAGAGCACGCACGCGTGGCACCGGCATATCGTGTTCGTGCCCCGGTACGCCGCCGGGCACCGGCCGTACGGCACCTGGCCGATCTGGCTGATGGTGGCGGACAAGCGCTGGCTCCAGCGAGGCGACCCGGACTTCGACTTCGCCTTCGCGGCCGTACAGATCATGGGCGGCCGCCGCATCGCCGACGTGGTCGGGGCGAACACCCTGGAGATCAACCAGGGCCCCGGCATCCAGGTGCTCGTGTCGGGCTACCCGGCGAAGGAGAACTATCCGGCCGACCGCGCGGTCGGCTGCACCGGCCGCGCGTACCGGCAGAGCAGGACCCAGATGCGGTTCGACTGCCACGGCTTCTACGGCGGCACCAGCGGCAGCCCCTGGCTGAGCGACTACGACGGGCACACGCAGACCGGGCACGTCGTCGGCGTCATCGGCGGATACCAGGAGGGCGGCAGCGAGGAGTGGCGGTCCTACAGCCCGATCTTCACCGCCGACACGGCCCGCCTCCTGAACACGGCGGACGATCGCGCCTAGACGGCGACGGGCTCGGGCTCGGCGTTGGCCCGGCGGCTCTTCCGCGCGGTGCGTACGGCGTCGGCGCTGAGGAGGACCAAGGCCACCCAGACGAGCAGGAAGCCGATCCAGCGGCTGGCCGGCATCGCCTCGTGCTGGACCACCAGGCCGATGAGGAACTGCAGGACCGGGGCGAGGTACTGCAGCATGCCGATGACGGTGAGCGGCACGCGTGTGGCGGAGGAGTTGAAGAGCAGCAGCGGCACCGCGGTGACCACGCCGGCGCCGGCGAGGAGGACCATGTGCGGGACGCCGTGGCCGGTGAACGTCGGGTGCGGCTGGAAGATCGCATAGGCCAGGGCGGGCAGGAGGAGGACGGCCGTCTCGACCGTGAGGCTCTCGGCCGACGGCGTCGCGGCGAACTTCTTCAGCAGCCCGTACGTGCCGAACGAGCCGGCCAGGATGAGCGCGATCCAGGGCGGGCGGCCGTAGTCGATCGCGAGGACGACGACCGCCGCCGTGCCGGTGCCCACCGCGGCCCACTGCCACGGGGTCAGGCGTTCCCTCAGCACCAGGACGCCGAGAAGGACGCTGACGAGCGGGTTGATGAAGTAGCCGAGCGCGGCCTCGATCGTGTGCCCGCTGTTCACGGCGTAGATGTAGGTGCCCCAGTTGACCGTGATGACCGTGGCCGCGAGGGCGAGGAGCGCCACCCGTCCGGCCTTGAGGGTCTTGATCCAGCGCCAGTGGCGCCGCGCGGCGAGGATGACACCGACCGCCGCGAGCGACCAGATCATGCGGTGCGCAAGGATCTCGATCGAACCGGCGGGCTTCAGGAGTGGCCAGTAGAGCGGAAACAGACCCCAGAGAACGTAGGCCGCGACCCCGTACAGGACCCCACGCCGCATTTCAGACACGGACGTCATCGTATCGTAAGGAGTCATATTTGGTATTGGTAATGTCTTGGGTGGCCGGGGTCGGCCGGATAGCCTTGGGAGGGTGTTCGGATTCGGAAAGACCTCGATGGTGACGCCGGATCAGGCGTTGTCAGGCCGCGACCAGGCCATGCCGGTCGCGCCGCGCCACACCGTCCTCGACGCCCCTCTCGCCCCGCCGTACCCCCCGGGCACGGAGATCGCCGAGTTCGGAGCGGGCTGCTTCTGGGGCGTGGAGCGCAAGTTCTGGCAGCTGCCGGGCGTCGTGTCGACCTCGGTCGGCTACGCGGGCGGCTACACGCCGAACCCGACGTACGAGGAGGTCTGCTCGGGCCGGACGGGCCACGCCGAGGTGGTGCGGGTGGTGTTCGACCCGTCGGCGGTGACGTACGAGCAGCTGCTGAAGGTGTTCTGGGAGGGCCACGACCCGACCCAGGGCCTGCGGCAGGGCAATGACGTCGGCTCTCAGTACCGCTCGCTGATCCTGACCCACTCGGACGCCCAGCGCGAGGCGGCCCTCGCGTCCAGGGAGGCCTACCAGAAGGTCCTGACGGCGGCGGGCTATGGCGACATCACCACGGAGATCCAGCCGGCCGGGGAGTTCTACTTCGCCGAGGACTACCACCAGCAGTACCTGTCGGACGCCAAGAACCCGAACGGCTACTGCGGCGTCGACGGCACGGGAGTGTCGTGTCCGGTGGGCGTCGCCCGCGCTGACTAGGGCATTCGCCAGTTGTCGATCAGCCCGGGGGAGCTAGCTGAGCGCCTGGGCCGTGTGGATCAGGTTGATGTGGGTGAAGGCCTGAGGGAAGTTGCCCAACTGGCGCGCGTGGACGGGGTCGTACTCCTCGGCGAGCAGGCCCACGTCGTTGGTGAGGGCCAGCAGCCGCTGGAACAGCTCCATGGCCTCGTGCTTGCGCCCGATGAGGGCGAGCGCCTCGGCAAGCCAGAAGCTGCAGGCGAGGAAGACGCCTTCGGCTCCGGGTAGCCCGTCGATGTCGTTCCTCTCGGAGGTCGGATAGCGCAGCACGAGGCCGTCGGTCGTCAGCTCGCGTTTGATCGCGTCGATCGTGCCGATGACCCGGGGGTCTCCCGGCGGCAGGAAGCCGACGATCGGAATGAGGAGCAGCGCCGCGTCGAGTTCGCGAGAGCCGTACGACTGGGTGAACGTGCCGCGCTCGGGGTCGAATCCCTTGTCGCAGACCTCGGCGTGGATGCGGTCCCGCATGGCCCGCCAGCGCTCGACGGGATCGGTGTGGCCGAGCTTTCGGGCCATTCGTACGGCCCGGTCGGCCGCCACCCAGGCCATGACCTTCGAATGGACGAAGTGCCGCCGCGGGCCGCGGATCTCCCACAGGCCCTCGTCGGGCTGGTCCCAGCAGCGCTCGATGAAGTCGATCAGTCTGCTGATAGTGGACCAGGCGTAGTCGTCGGGAGGCATCCCCAGCCTGTGGGCCCGGTAGAAGCAGTTGAGCACCTCGCCGTAGACGTCGAGCTGAAGCTGGCCGGCCGCGTCGTTGCCGATCCGCACCGGCCTGGAGCCCTCGTAGCCGGGAAGCCAGTCGAGCGTCTGCTCCGGCAGGCGCCTCTCGCCTGCCACGCCGTACATGATCTGGAGATCCTCCGGGCGGCCCGCGATGGCGCGGAGCAGCCAGTCACGCCAGGCGCCCGCCTCGGTGATGTATCCGGATTCGGTCAGAGCGTCGAGTGTCATCGCGGCGTCGCGCAGCCAGCAATATCTGTAGTCCCAGTTGCGGACCCCGCCGAGATGCTCGGGTAGCGACGTGGTGGGAGCCGCCACGATGCCGCCGGTCGGGCTGTAAGTGAGCGCCTTGAGGGTGATGAGGGAGCGGACCACGGCGGCGCGGCAGCGGCTCGGGAGCCAGCAGCGGAAGACCCATTCCTCCCAGAACAGCCTGGTCTCGGTGAGTTGCTCGCTGGGATCGATGTGGTCGGGTTCCGGGTCGTGCGAGGGGTGCCACGTGAACACGAACGCCTGGCGTTGCCCCGCGGCGATCGCGAAGGTGCCGGTGTGCCGGTCACCGCTGTCTTCCAGGTGGAGCGGGGCGTCGATCCAGACCGAGTCGGGCCCGCCGATGGCGTGGAGGCGGCCGCCGATGCGCCGGGCCCAAGGGACGATCCTGCCGTAGTCGAACCGGATGCTGATCTCTGCGTTCATGTCCACCGTCCCGGACACGCCCTCCACGATCCGGATCAGGTGGGGGTTGGCGTGCCGGGGAGGCATGAAGTCGATGACCTTGACGACCCCGGTGGAGGTCTCCCATACGGTCTCGAGGATCAGCGTGTCGCCGGCGTACGCGCGTCGTACGGCCATCTCGTGCCCGGCGGGGGCCAACCGCCAGAACCCGTTCGACTCGTCGCCGAGGAGCTTGGCGAAGCACGAGGGGGAGTCGAACCGGGGAAGACAGAGCCAGTCGATCGACCCATCGCGACCGACCAGGGCGGCCGACCGCGTGTCCCCGATGAGGGCATAGTCCTCGATCCGCACATTGACCACGCTACCCGCACGTGACCACGTCATCGCAGGGCGTGTCCCCACGCGTCAGCAGGGTCCTCTGTAGTCGGTGATCTTTTTTCGTGCCGCCGAGGCCTTGTCGGTGGTCAGGGCGGCTACCGCCTTGTCGGGTGGTGTGTCGGTCGCCAGCTTCTTCGCTGCCTCGGACGCGGCGCTGAGGACGAGTCGCAGATCATCATGTATCCCATCCGGCAGCTTCGTCATCAGCCGTGGCCCTATCAGCAGGATGAGGGTGACGGAGCTGTTCAACGCCTTACGTGACGGTTTCTGGTGCTTGTTCAGTATCCCGAACGCCTCAAGGTCGAACGTGGGGCCGGCCGCCGTGCTGAAGGCGTTCAGGTCACCGCAGAAGTCCGCCAGCGATTGAGCCGAGCTCGACGACGGCGATGCCGTGGTGGCCGGCGATCGTGTGGGTCGATGTCCGGTGCCGCACGCCGAGACGGTCGTCAGCGCGATGGAGAGGATCGTGAGGATCGGCGAGATCTTGTTTCTCACGTCCGTCAGCTTAGATAGCCGGGCTGGGACCGCTCCCGGGAATCCATGTCAATGTGGACGGTTGGCCGCGGACGGAATCAGGCGTCCGGTCTGCCCGGCGCGAGCAGCAGGCCGAGGATGATGAGCAATGTGGTCAGAATGCCGAGGTGGTAGGCGACGTCGCCGGTACGGGTGCTGTTCAGCGTGACGCTCAGCCCGTAGACGGTGCCCAGGAGCGCGAACGACGTCGTCCCCAGCGCGACTCCTCTGCTTCTCGTCCGCCGGGTGAGGACGGCCGTCGCTCCGATCGCCACCACGGCCGCGATGACGGCCTCCGGAGTGGCGGCGCCCGAGAAGGAATCGCTGACGGTGGTGAAGCCGATCGGGATGTCGGCTCCGAAATGGATGATGGAGGCGACGACGAATGCCGCTGCCGCGAGCGCCATCAACACTCCGGCGACCACGGGCGGCTGTCGTCGCCGGTGGTCCGGCCCGTCGGTGGTCATCTCGCCTCCTCGGCGGACGCGGCGCGGTCCGCCACGGACCGCCGCTCGCGTCCAGTCCTCAACCAGATTGCCCCCACCGCCGGGCCCGGTCATCGGCTGCCGGTAGCGATGCGAACTACGTCGGGGAGCGAAGACGACGGCGTCGGCGATACGCCAACTCGCGTAGGTTCCCGCGCGCCGCCCCTCGCCACGAGAAGCGACATGCATGGCGTCCCGCGCCTTTGGTCAGCGGCACATCGCGTCGATGAGATCGGAGAAGTTCGGGAACTCCGTTCGCGCCGCCGTCACGATTTCCGCGGCGGAACGGCGTCTTCCCGGCGCGTGCCGTTCGGCGATCGACTGGAAGGCCTCGTTCGGTTCCGCCTCGCCATCCGGGTCGGTGAATGCCTCCAGCGGGCCGAAACCGGCCGCGAACAGCCAGAGCAGGTCGCCCAGATCGCGTGCTATCACGCCGCGTTCGCCCTCGGAGCCGAGGTAGATGACCGGCTGCTCGGTGATCGGCGCTCCGGGCCGTACCAGCCAGAAACCGGCGTAGTCGCCCGCCCCCATGGCGCCGAAAAAGCGGAACTCGCTGCCGTCGGCCTCTTCGTTACCGGTCCACAGGCGAAACCACCATGCGGTCTTCTCGGGTGCCTCGAACCGCTGGTACGGCTCGAAATCACAGCCGCGGGCCTCGTCGGTCTCCTCGTCCCACTCCCACTCGAAACCGACCTGCGCCACCTCGGCCAGGGCGATGGGCAGGGTCAGATCCTCAGATGTCTCCGCCACGCGGGAAACACTAGCCAGGTCCCCTAGCCTTGCCTGATGTTCGAGTATCACGGGTGGGTGCGCATCCGGGAAACGGCCGGCCTCGACGACGATGATGCGCGGCTGCGCTCGCAGGTGGAGGATATCCGCCGGCTTCTCGCTGATCTGGGGGAGTACGGGCTGCTCGATCTGCGGTGGATGAACGGTTTTCCTTTTCTGCATGTCGCGGGTGTGCCCAATCATCGGGGCGAATGGGGAGTGCGGATCATCGACCTTTTCCGGCGGGTCGGTGAGATCGCTCCCGGGTCGTTCGGGCTGCTCCACGTCTGGGACGACGAGGACGCGGAGCACGCGAACGTGTTCAGAGTCTTCCGTCTGGTCCGGGGTACGCTGACCGAGCACGCGGACGCTCTGCTCTCTCCGCTGATGCCCACCGTGGAGGACGCCGAGCATTCGGACGGAACGGCGAGCTAGCAGAACCCGACATGGATGAGATCGATCGGCTGGTTCGCCGGCTCACACCCGAGGATCGCCGGGTCATCGCCTTCCTTGACCTTCAGCGCTTGCAGGTGGAGAACGCCCGCCGGAAATTCCAGGCCACGAAACCTATCTATGGCGTGCTCGATCGCCTGCGCTTTTGGAGCATCCTGGCCGGGCATATGGAGGATGACTGGCAGGGCCTGGACCATTACATGGTCTATGAGTACCTCAATGACCTGACCGTCCGTAACGGCATCGAGGAGGTGCTTGACGCCATGCCGCCGGGCCTGCGGGCGAAGGTGCGCGTCTGCCTCGACGAGCTCGATCGGCGGTACCAGGCCGTCACCCACGATGACGGCGGCGCCGAGCTCGCCCAGTACTGGCGTCCCCTCGCAGAAGGGGAGGAGACCCGCTGGTGGTGGACCAGACGACCGGATGTGCTCCCTCCCGGATGGTGACCATGGCCGGTCCGGTCGGGTGACGCCGCCTTTTTCGGCGCCCCGGCATGCGGCATGTTTAGTGCTCCGTATAGGGGGCATCGCTGGGGCGCCTGACATTTGGAGGGAGCACAGCAATGGGTCTGATGTTCCGCAAGCGTAAGAAATTCGGCCCGCTGATCTTTAATTTCACCGAGAACGGTCTCTCGTCGTGGACCATCAAGTTCGGGCGCTGGTCGTGGAACTCCAGGTCGCGTCGGCAGCGATACGACCTGCCCGGCCCTCTGTCCTGGAAGCAGGACAAGGCGCGTTCCTGACCGCATCGGTTCTCCGCCGGGGCGGTGTCATTGGGCTGACGGGCACCGCCTCGGCGGCCATAAGACGGCCGACGACCCCTCCGGCGACGAGCTTGCCCTGAAATGGCCGCGGAAAGACGCAGGACCGGAGTGCTGTAGGCCGTACTGTATGCCCTATGGGTTACCCTCCTCCGCCGCCGGGCATGATGCCGCCGCCGGACAACGAACCAGTGCTGCTGTCGATCGGTGACATTTCGGTCACCCCGACTCATGTCATCGTGCCTCAGGGGCGGTATCCCCTTCACGGAACCACGTGGACGGTGCAGGACTCAACGCAGGTCACCGAGGGCATTCCGGCGGTCGCGATCGTGCTGGCCATCCTCTTCTTCATCTTCTGCCTGCTCGGGTTGCTGTTCCTGCTCATGAAGGAGAAGCGCTACACCGGGTTCGTCACGATCACCGTCACGGGCCCCGGGGGGCTGTACCACACGGTGCAGTTCCCGGCGGCCCAGCAGACCGGTGCCTGGGCGAACGACATGGTCGGACGCGCGCGGGCGATCGCCGCCTCCGCGCCGCCCCCCGGCGTCTGACCTTCCCCGTCGCGTCTCAGTCCTCGTCGATGTGCGCCAGCTTGTCCGGGTTCGTTACGCCGTAGATGCCGCGGACCCGGTCATCGCCCGGAGCCAGGTCGAGGACCATCACCGCGAACGGGGAGTGTTCGTTGAAGACCACCGCGGACGGGTCGCCGTTCACGGCCCGGTAGCGGACGGCCAGGTCTTCGGGCAGACGCGACGTCACGTTCGCGATGAGGCGGGCGACCTTCTCCCGGCCCTGGATCGGGCGGAGGCCGCCCACCTTTCCGCCGCCGTCGGTCCACATCGTCACGTCCGGCGCCAGGAGCTCCATGAGGGCACCGATGTCGCCGCCGAACGCCGCGGACACGAAGCGTTCGGTCACCTGCCGCTGCACTCGTGGGTCGGTCTGGTAGCGAGGGCGGCGCGCCTGGACGTGCGAGCGGGCGCGGTGGGCCAGCTGCCGTACGGCCGACGGTGAGCGGTCCAGGATCTCGGCGATCTCCGTGTGGGCGTACCCGAAGACCTCGTGCAGCACGAAGACCGCCCGCTCCAGCGGCGTCAGGGTCTCCAGCACGACGAGCATCGCCAGGGAGACCGACTCGCCCCGTACGGTCTGTTCCGCGGCGTCCTCCGCGGTGTCGGTGACCAACGGCTCCGGCAGCCAGGGGCCGACATAGCTCTCCCGGCGGCGGCTGATGGTCGCCTGCCGGGCCAGCGCCTGGTTCACCGCGATGCGCACCAGGTACGCCCGGGGGCTGCTGATCGACGGGGAGGGCCAGGCGCGTGACCACGCGAGCCACGTCTCCTGCAGCACGTCCTCGGTGTCGGCGACGGTACCGAGCATGTTGTAGACGACGGAGAACAGCAGCTCGCGGTGGTCCACGAACATCCCGGTCGCCGCGTCCCCCGGCTCCGCCGGAGTCGTCCCGGGTCGACCCGCCCCGCTTGAAGGGTTCATGCGCGCGCCTCCTGTGCACTCACCCCCTGAGAGGCGTTCCACCCCCCAAATGTGACATCCCCGGCCACGTGATGCGTGTCACGTCGAGAGACGTCACACTCTCCGGCCCCCGGACTCTCTTGTGCTGCGGAGTCTCGAGAAAGAGGAACCGATGAACAAATGGCGGGGGAATCCGTGGGCGATCCTGGCGGTGCTGGCGCTCGGGTTCTTCATGACGCTGCTGGACCTGACGATCGTCAACATCGCGATCCCGGACATGGTCGACCGGCTGGGCGCCTCGTTGGACCAGATCCTCTGGGTCGGAAACGCGTACGCGCTGGCGCTGGCGGTGTTGCTGATCACCGCCGGGCGCCTGGGTGATCTGCGGGGCAAGCGGACCCTCTACCTGTCCGGTGTCGCCGTCTTCACCCTGGCGAGCCTGGCCTGCGGCCTCTCCCAGGGTCCGGGCGAGCTGATCGCCTTCCGTGCGGTGCAGGGCGCCGGCGCGGCGATGCTCATTCCGCAGACGCTGTCGGTGATCATCGAGGTGTTCCCGGCCGGGAAGCGAGGTGCGGCGCTCGGCATCTGGGGCGCGACCGCGGGCCTGTCCGGGGTGGCCGGGCCGAGCCTCGGCGGGCTGCTGGTCAGCCGGCTCGACTGGCGCTGGATCTTCTTCGTCAACGTGCCGGTCGGGGTGGTCGTGATCGCCGCCGGCCTGCTGGTCCTGCCGGGAGCGCGGCGTACGGTCCGGCACCGCTTCGACCTGCCCGGCGTGCTGCTCGCCTCCGCGTCACTCTTCTGTCTGGCGTTCGGCCTGATCGAAGGGGAGAAGTACGACTGGAACACCGGGATCTGGGCGACGATCGCCGCGTCGGTCGTGCTCCTGGCCGCGTTCGTGGTCTATGAGCGCGGGCGGCAGGACGACGAGCCGCTGGTCCCCTTCTCCCTGTTCCGCGACCGCGGCTTCTCGGTCGTCAACGTCGTCGGCATCACGGTGTCGTTCGGCATCGTCGGGCTGTCCCTGCCCCTGACCATCTATCTGCAGTCGGTGCTGGGGTTCAGCGCGCAGCGGGCGGGTCTCGTGATGCTCGTCCTGGCCGCCGGATCGGTCGTCAGCGCCGGGCCGGCCGGGGTGCTCTCCGAGCGTCTCGGCGCCAAGTACCTGCTGATGGGCGGCATGACGGCGTTCGCGGGCGGGCTGGTGTGGGTGGCCGTGGTCGCGGACGCCGGCGGGAGCAGCGTGAGCGTCCTGGCGCCGCTGTTCCTCACCGGTCTGGGTGCCGGCTGCACGTTCACGCCGATGGCCTCGGAGGTCATGCGCAACGTGCCGGCCGAGCTGTCCGGCGCGGCCTCCGGCGTCAACAACGCGCTGCGGCAGGTCGGGTCGGTGCTCGCCGGGGCCGTCGTCGGTGCCGTGCTCCAGGGCCGCCTCGCCACCGCGCTGCGGGAACAGGCGCACCAGCGCGCCGCCGAGCTCCCGCCGTCCGCCCGCGGCCCGTTCCTCCAGGGCTTCGACCATGCGGGTCGGCACCTGGAGGCGGGCGGTCAGAGCGGCGTGAAGCCGCCCGCCGGCGCGCCCGCGGACCTGGCCCATCGCATCGAGACGGTCGCCGGGCAGGTGTTCGGGCACGGCTTCGTCGACGCGATGCGGCCCACGATGCTCGTCGCCGCGGGCGTGCTCTTCGTCGGCGTGCTCGCCTGCCTGGCCCTCCGGCGCGTCCGCGAGCCGTCGCCCAACCCGCACGGCCTTCCCCTCACCGACGGCGAACTCCAGGAGATTCCGTGACCGACCAGATCGACTTCACCATGATGTACGTCACGCACGACGCGTTCCGCCGTGACCTCGTGCGCCTGGAGGCCGCCGTCGCCGACGGGCGCGCCGCCACACAGGAGGTACGGAAGGGCTGGGACAACTTCACCACCCAACTCCACGTCCACCACACCGTCGAGGACGAGTGGCTGTGGCCCCGCCTCGCCGAACTGGCCGGGGACCGGCCCGGCGCGCCGACCCTGCTGGCCGAGATGGAGGCCGAGCACGCCCGGCTCGATCCGCTGCTGGAGGAGCTCGGCGGGGCACTGGAGGCGAACGCCGCCGACCTGGCCGAGCGCGTCGAGACGCTCACGACCGTGCTCGACCGGCACCTCGAACACGAGGAGGACGAGGCGCTGCCGCTGATCCAGGAGGTGATGACGCCCGCCGACTGGAAGGAGTTCGGGAGCGCGATGGCCCGCCGCCAGGGGGTGAAGGGCGCCGCCGCGTACGTGCCGTGGATCATCGACGGGATGTCACGCGCCGACCGCCGACGGTTCCTGGCGCACCTGCCCGCGCCCGTACGGGCGATCAACCGGCTCGCGTGGACACCGCGCTACCGCCGCCGGCGGCTGTGGAACCCCACGGAGGCGGGCAGCCTGAAAAAGGCCGCCTGACGCGCGGTCCGGCCACCGCCCTCAGACGCGCGGTCCGGCCGCCGCCCTCAGCGGAGTTCTCCGCCGAGGGCGGCGGCGAACGCGTCGACGTCGTCCTCGGTCGTGTCGAAGGAGCACACCCAGCGGACCTCGCCGGTGGCCCGGTCCCACGTCTCGAAGCGGAACCGCTCGCGCAGCCGCTCGGCGACCCGCGGGTCGAGACGGGCGAACACCGCGTTCGCCTGCGGGACGCGCACGACCGTGACGCCCGGCAGGTCGCGTACGGCCGCATGCAGGCGGGCGGCCATCGCGTTGGCGTGCCGGGCGCTGCGGAGCCACAGGTCGTCCTCCAGCAGCGCGATGAACTGGGCGGACACGAACCGCATCTTCGAGGAGAGCTGCATCGCGGCCTTGCGCAGATAGGGCATTCCCGGGGCTGCCTCGGGGGAGAGCACCACCACGGCCTCGCCGTACAGCAGGCCGTTCTTGGTGCCGCCGAACGACAGCAGGTCCACGCCCGCGTCGGTGGTGAAGGCGCGGAAGGGCAGGTCGAGGGCTGCGGCGGCGTTCGCGAGCCGGGTGCCGTCGACGTGCACGAGCATGCCGAGCCGGTGGGCGTGCGCGCAGATCGCGCCGATCTCCTCGGCCGTGTAGAGCGTTCCGAGCTCGGTGCTCTGGGTGAGGGATACGACGCGTGGCTGGGCCCGGTGCTCGTCACCCCACCCGTACGCCTGCCGGTCGATCAGGGCGGGGGTCAGCTTGCCGTCCGGGGTCGGCACCGGCAGCAGCTTCAGGCCGGCCGTCTTCTCCGGCGCGCCGCCCTCGTCGAGGTGGATGTGGGCGGTCTCGGCGCAGATCACCGCCGACCAGGGTTCGGTCAGCGCACGCAGGCCGATCACGTTGGCGCCCGTGCCGTTGAAGACCGGGTACGCCTCGGCCTGATCGCCGAAGTGCTCCTTGAACATCTCGCGCAGCCGTGCGGTGTAGACATCGCCGCCGTAGGAGGGCTGGTGACCGCCGTTGGCCGCACCGATCGCGGCGAGGACCTCCGGGTGGACGCCGGCGCAGTTGTCGCTGTGGAAACCCCGAGCAGAGGGATCATGCAAAGAGATCATGGCGCCGCCAAGTATCCCATCTCGCCATCTTTCGTCCTCAGGGCGGGAGTCCCGCGATCGCCGCGAGCGGAGGGGAGACAAAGAGGCTGGTGGTGGAAGTGGTGCGACTTCCGTCCAATATGACTGGACGGTAAAGGCTTGTTACTTAGGCGGCATAAGTGGCTTGTGGGGGGATAGTGTGCCGGATGCGCCGATGATGTTTCCGTCTCACGGCGTCTCAATCCACTCCTTGGCAGGAGGATTTCTCCCATGCGCCTGAAGAAGGCGAGTTTGACTCTGGCCGGAGCCGCCGCGGCCGTCGCCGTCACCACGATGGCCGCCGCTCCCGCCTGGGCCTGTAGCGACAGCGATCCCTCTCTCCGGCTCCGCTCGCTCTGCGGCAAGGACGGCCAGGCGACCTGGCTGCTCAGCAACCCCAATGGCTGGGGCTCCGTGCCCGCCACGTGGGCCGACAACAAGGGCGGCCACAGCCAGGGCAAGATCAGTGTGCCCGCCCGCGGCACCGTGCTGCTCCCGACGCACGCCACCAAGGTGATCGTCACCGCCTACCGACCCGACCGGCGGAACCTGCCGGTCTGGCAGCGGCACGGTGCGATCGGCCTGCTCAAGCAGCACTGCAAGGGCACCAGGCCTTCGGCCCCGCCGCCGGAGAAGCCCAAGCCGTCTCCGAAGCCGACCAAGACCAGCGAGGCCCCCAAGCCCGCCACCCCGCCGAGCGGTGAGGCGCGCCCCGCGACTCCCGTGAAGGCCCAGCCGCAGTTCACCGGCTGACGAAGATCGAAGAGGCCGGCCCGGGAGCGAGGGCGTTCCCGGGCCGGCCGCGTCACCGACGTCATCGAGGAGCAGGAATCGATGTCATTCAGCCCGGGAACGCGAGCGGCCGTCGTGGCGTCCGGCGTCGTGCTGAGCCTCACCCTGGCCGGCTGCGGTGGTTCCGATCACAAGGCGGCGAGCGGCGCCCCGTCCGGCGGCACCCCGGCGGCCAAGCCGACCACGGCGTCGTACGACTTCGGGAACGGCCCCAGCACGATCGCCACCGCGCGGAACGCGACGGTCGACATCTACCAGCAGGCCGGCGACGCGTCGCCGAGCATGAAGCTGCACAGCCCGAACCCCGACGGCGCACCGCGCGTGTTCCTCGTGATGGACAGCAAGCCCGGATGGCTGCACGCCTTCCTCCCGGTGCAGCCGAACGGCAGCACCGGCTGGATCCCCACCCGCGAGGTCCGTACCGCCAAGACCGGCTACTGGATCCAGGTGCTCCGGTCGGCCCACCGCCTGAAGCTCTACCAGGGCAAGAAGGTGATGATCAGCACCCCGGCGGCGATCGGCAAGTCCGACACCCCGACGCCCGGCGGCGCCTACTACCTCACCGAACTCCTCCAGCCGCCGAACCCGAAGGGCGACTACGGCCCGTACGCGTACGGGCTGTCCGGGCAGTCGACGGCGCTCACCCAGTTCAACGGCCATGACCCGGTCATCGGCATCCACGGCACCAACCAGCCCGAGCTGCTGGGCACCTCGGTCAGCCACGGGTGCATCCGCATCAGCAACACGATGATCACGAAGCTGGCGAAGATGCTGCCGCTCGGCACTCCCGTCCAGATCTCCGCCTGATCCCCCTTCAGAGCGGCCCCGGTCACCGAACCTCCCCCACGCGGGGGAGGACGCGGTCACCGGGGCCGAATTTACTGTTCGGCATGGCTCTGACCGCTTCCGTAACCGATCGCCGCGACCCACGGCCGCGCCCCGGCGCCCGTGTCGTCGTGACGGGTGCCCTGGTGGCCCTGCTCTGCCTCGGGTTCGCCGTCGTCAACGTCGCCTTCGAGATCACGGACCGCTTCGCCGACGGTCCGTACGCCGGATACGCGTCCGGGATCGCCGTGATGAACTGGCTCGTCGTCGGGCTGAAGGTGCTGGGGGCGGCGGTGGCCCTGCTGTCGATCGCCGGGCGCCCGCGGCTCCTTTCCCCGGAGCGCTTGGGCGTGCTGTTGTGGGGGGCGTTCGCGCTGCTCACCCTGTACGTGCTGGGCAGCATGGTCGAGGCGGTCGGCATCGGCCTGGGCCTGATGGGCAGCACCGACCAGTTCACCGTCCGCAGCGTCGCCTACGTGCTCTTCTTCCTGTCGCTCGCCGCCGGCTACGGGATCCTGACGGTCTCCTACCAGCGGCGCCAGGGGCTGCGCAGAGGCGTCGCGGTGCTCGGCGTCGTGGGCGCGCCCGTGCTGCTGGGCGGCCTCCTGGTCGCCGTGCCGGCCGTGCTGACCGCGCTCGGCCTCATGCCGGGACTCTGACCGGCGCCATGGCGAGCGGGCCCTGCTCCGGAATCGCCATCCGCCGGTACGCGCCCGACCGCCGGAGTCAGGCCGCGTGCTCGGCAGGCGTCATTCCGAGGACCGCCTGGTAGTGGCCGATGAGCTCGTCGCAGACGCCGGCCCAGCCGCGGCCGTGCACGGACAGCCGCGCATGAGCGCCCATCCGGGCCCGCAGGGCGGCGTCGGACGCCAGTGTCGCGACGGCGGCACGCATGGCGGCGGGGTCGTCGGGCGGGTAGAGGAGGCCGTTGTGCCCCGGCCGTACGAGGTCCAGCGGGCCGCCCGAGGCGGGCGCGACGACCGGCAGCCCCGCGGCGAGTGCCTCCTGCACCGCCTGGCCGAAGGTCTCGTCGGCGCCGGTGTGCACGAACACGTCCAGGGACGCGGTCAGCGTCGCCAGCTCCTGGCCGGTGCGGAAGCCGGTGAAGATCGCCCCCGGCAGCAGCCGCTCCAGCCGCCGCCGGGCCGGGCCGTCCCCGACGACGACGAGACGTACGCCGGGCAGACCGGCCAGGTGCGCGAGCAGCCACGGGCGCTTCTCGGTGGCGAGCCGTCCGACGTACCCGACGAGCGCCTCGCCGCCGGGCGCCAGGCGCTCGCGCAGCTCCCTCGACCGGTGCCGGGGATGGAAACGCTGGTCATCGACTCCGCGGGCCCACAGCGCCAGCCGGGGAAACCCGCGTTTGCGTAGCTCGTCCAGTGTCGGCCGGGAGGGCGCCAGCGTACGGTCGGCCCGCTCGTAGATGTGCCGGAGCCAGGCCCACACGAGCGAGTCGGCGCCGCGCAGGCCGTACCGGCGGGCGAACCCGACGAGGTCGGTCTGGAACACGGCCACGGTCGGCACGCCGAGCCGGCGGGCGGCCGCGACGCCGGAGGTGCCGAGCATCAGCGGCGAGGCGAGATGCACGACGTCGGGCCGGAAGTCGCGCAGCGCCGGTGTCACGTGCCGGCTGGGCAGGCCGACGACGAACGAGCGGTAGAAGGGGAGGGGCACCCCGGCCGTCAGCCGCAGCCGGTCGTCGCGGACGCCCGGGCCCGGGCCCGGCGCGACCACGAGCGCCTCGTGCCCGCGGCGGGCCAGGTGCTCCAGGACCCGGCAGACGGAGTTGGTCACGCCGTTGACGTGGGGCAGGAACGACTCAGTGACAATCGCGATCCTCACGGCCGTGAGCGTGACCGTGTCGCGCTACGGCGTGACCGCGCCGCGGCACCGTGCCGGGAAACATTGCGGAAACGTCGTCGGTGATCTCCTGACCGCGGACCTTCGTCGCCTCATCCGCCGAGGTGGCCGAGATGTGCCCGTCCCCCACCACGCGAGAGTCCTGCGATAACTCCGTTATCTCCGTGTCTCGGCGTATTTCTGGGGTTACCGAGACTCAACAGGGGAAACGTACGATCTGATGCGAAATTACGGCTCTCGACAGTGCTGTACCGGATTGGGTAATTTGTCACGATTCGGCAACCATCTGCACCGTCGTCTTCAGTCGACCATGGGGTCTCGCGACAATCACCCCTTGTTCACCATTTCGGGCGAAACGTAGCCCGACCTGTAAGGGGGTTTCGTGAAGAAGCTTCTTGCCGTGGCCGCGACGGCCGGGCTGGGCCTCACCGGCCTCGGCGCCACAAGCGCGTCCGCGACCACGGGAACGTCGGGGGCGTTCCATCCGGCGAGCCTCGCCTGGCACACCTGCCGGGCGGACATCGTGAACGGCGCCAAGGCCTACGACAGCGCAGGCCCCGTCCAGGTGTCGAAGATCATTCAGTGTGCCGAGCTCCAGGTGCCGCTGGACTACGCCCACCCGGGCGGGCAGAAGATCACTCTTGAGCTGACCCGCCTGCCGCACCAGGGATCGGGCGCGGCCAAGGGCGACATCCTGGTCAACCCGGGTGGCCCGGGTGGCGAGGGCGCGCTGTTCGGCGCGAGCGTCTACGCGCGCAACTCCGCCCCGATGCAGGCGGCGTACAACGTCATCGGCTTCGACCCGCGCGGTGTCGGGTTCAGCACGCCCAAGCTGAGCTGCGACGTCGACTACAGCGACGCCCCGCGGCCGGAGTACGGCACGGGCGGGCGCCAGGACGACGCCACCTGGCTGGAGAAGTCCAAGGACTACGCCGACGCGTGCACGCGCAAGTTCGGCCGCGGTGCCAAGGTCGACCTGCTCGACCACATCAAGACGATCGACTCCGTCCGTGACATGGACACGATCCGCCAGGCCCTGGGCCACAAGAAGCTGGACTACTACGGCGCCTCCTACGGCACCTACCTCGGCCAGGTCTACGCCACCGTCTTCGGGCAGAACGTCGGCCGCATGGTCCTCGACGGCAACGTGACGCCGAAGAACGTCTGGTACGACGCCCAGCTCACCCAGGACGTCGCGTTCAACAAGAACATGGACTACTACTTCGGCTGGATCGCCAAGTACGACTCCACCTACCACCTGGGCACCACCCAGGCCGCCGTCCGGAGCTACTACTACGCCCTCCAGGACAAGCTGGCCGCGCACCCGCTGACGTACACCTCCGGCGGCAAGACCGTCGCGGTCGGCGAGGACGAGCTGGTGGACAACATCCAGAACGCGGCCTACCGCCGCAGCCAGGCGGTCTGGCACTCGTACGCGGCGGCGCTGTCGGCCTACAAGGCCGGTGACGTCGCGACCTTTGCCGGGACGTTCGGCGCCCCGACCACCGGCGGCAGCGACGACAACACCTTCGCCGTCTACAACGCCGTCCAGTGCAGCGACACGCAGTGGCCGAAGAGCTGGGCCAAGTGGCACGCCGACGCCGTCCGCGTCAACCGGAACAACCCGTTCCTGACCTGGAGCAACGTCTGGTTCAACGCGCCGTGCATGTTCTGGGGCGCCAAGGCCGGCACGCCGGTCAAGGTCGGCCAGAGCAAGAACCTGCCGAACAACATCCTGATGTTCCAGGCCACCGACGACGCGGCCACGCCGTACGCCGGCGCGCTGGAGCTGCACAAGATCCTCCGGGGTTCGCACCTGGTGGTCCAGGACGGTGACCGTACGCACTGCATCGTCCACCGCGGCGACCTGCGCCCCGGTGGCGTCGACTCCTACTTCGACGCCTACTTCCTGAACGGCACCCTGCCGAAGACCGACACGGTGCACGTCTCGCAGCTCGGCGACCCGACGCCGCCCGCCGCCACCAGCAGCGGCAAGGCGCGGTAGCGGACCGAACGACACGCGAACGAGGCCCCCGGCGAACCCGGGGGCCTCTTTTCGCGGCGGCGGTCATTCAGGACGGAAACTGGCCGCAATCGTCCCTAGTGTCATTCGTGACCGCCGAGAGAAAAGGGGCGAGGACATGACCACCACGCACGAGACCGCCACGACCGCGACGGCTGAGACCGAGACCCTGCTGGAGGCCCTGGCCACACAGCGGTTCTTCCTGCGCCACACCGTGCGCGACCTGACCGACGAGCAGGCGGGTCGCCGTACGACCGCGAGCGAGCTGTGCCTCGGCGGGCTGATCAAGCACGTCGCAACGGTCGAGAGCGCCTGGATGGACTTCGTCGTCGACGGCACCGACACCGTCGCCACGGGCGGTGGGAACTGGGAGGAGCAGTTCCGCATGCTGGCGGGGGAGACCCTCGCGGACGTGCTGGCCGGCTACGAGGAGGCCGCCCGCCGCACCGAGGAGATCGTACGGGGCCTGTCCGACCTGGGCGTCTCACGCCCGCTGCCGGAGGCGCCCTGGTTCAAGCCGGGCGAGCGCTGGTCGGCCCGTCGCGTGCTGATCCACATCCTGGCCGAGACCGCGCAGCACGCCGGCCACGCCGACATCATCCGCGAGTCCCTCGACGGGGCCAAGACCATGGGCTGATCACGACCGGGCGTCAGGCCTCGGAACGCGGGGGCTCCGAGGCGTGCTCGGCGGCCAGCCGGGCCAGCTCGACCCGCGAGGCGATCCCCAGCTTGCGGAACACCTGGCGCAGGTGGAACTTCACCGTGTGCGGTGAGACGAACATCTGCGTCGCGACCTGCGGGTTGGTCAGGCCCTGCGCGGCCAGGGCGGCGACGTTCCGCTCGGTCTCGGTCAGGCTCGACCAGCCGGAGACCGGACGCTCGGACTGGGTCCAGTGGCGCCGGCGTACGCCCAGCCGGCGCAGCCGGGCCCGGATCCGGGCGGCGTCACGCAGCGCGCCGAGCCGCTGGTAGCCCTCCAGCGCCCGGTCCAGGGCCTCGATCGGCGCGCCGTCGTCCACGTTCCGGGACCCGGCGAGCAGGACGCCGAGATCCTCCGCGGCCGAGGCGCGCCCCCACGGGCAGGGGTGGGACGCCGCGGCGTGCGCCAGCGTCACCCGGTCGCCGCGCAGGATGCCCCGGGCGTGCGCGGCCGAGGCCGCCAGCGCGGGAAAGCCGGTGTTCTCGCGGGCGAGCTGCTCGGCCGTCACGGTGACGGCCTCGGCGGAGGGCCGGTCCCCGGCGGCGAGCGCGGTACGCGCCAGCCAGGCGGCGGCGTCGGGCTCGGACATCAGCAGCCAGCGTCGTTCGGCCGGGTCGGCGCAGACGGGGCGGAGCGTCTCGAAGGCCCTGGCCGGGCCGTCGCGCGCCTCGTCGAGCGTTGCCACGGCCCACCGGCCCCAGGCCAGCCCGAACCTCGCGCCCGCCCGGAACCGCTCCTCGTACCGCTGAAGGTGACCGGTGGCGGCGTCGAGGTCCCCGCGCCGTACGGCGACGGCGATCAGCACCGCGAGACCCAGCAGCACGAACGCGTGCGTGCCCATCTGGTCGGCGATCGCCAGCCCCGCCTGCGCCTCCGCCTCGGCGTCGTCGAGCCGCCCCTGGGCGAGCCGCAGCCGGGCGCGGAAGATCGCGGGCGCGGCCGCGTAGGCCGCCTGCCCGAACTCGGCGATCTCCTCGGTGACCTGGCTGAGCTGCGCCTCCGCCTCATCCAGCCTCCGCATGTCGGTGAGCAGGGTGGCCAGGTGCAGGCGCGGGTGGACGCGCCGCGCCTCGTCGTCGTCACGGGGGGCGATGCGCACCGCCTCGCGTACGTGGCTGATCCCGTCGGCGGCGTGACCGTCGCCCCAGGCGAGGTAGGAGAACAGCATCCGCGCGCCCACCCGGGCGGCGCGGCTGTGCTGCCGGCCGGAGTCGATGATCTCCTCGGCCAGTTCCCGTCCCCGCCGGAACTCGTGGGTGGCGTACAGGCCGCGCAGGAAGACCTGCTCGGCCAGGCCGCGCTTGTCGCCGGCCAGGTCCGGCTGGGCGAGCGCCTTCTCGGCCTCGCGCACCGCGTCCGCCGGCCGGCCGGCCAGCAGCAGGGCGTACGCCAGCTCGGACCGCAGCCGCGCGGCCTGACCGGGGTGTTCGGCCTGGCCCATCGCGGCACGGGCGAAGTCGGCGGCCTCGGGCAGCCGCCCGCAGGTCGTCAGCGCGTAGACGGCCGTCACCGTACGGTCGACGCGGTCCGGATCGCCGGGCGCGGTCAGTTCGAGGGCCCGTACGGCGAGGTCGGCGGCGCTCTGCGGGGAGGACGGCAGCACCTCGCGTACGGCCTGGTCGAGCCCCTTCAGCGCGTGGGTGTCGCCGGGCCGGGCGTAGTGCATGAGGTGAGCGGCGGCCGGGATGGCCGAGCCGCCGCGTCTCAGCAGCATCTCCGCGGCCTGCCGGTGCAGCGCGTGGCGGACCGGCACGGTGACGGTCTCGGCCACGGCCTGCCAGACCAGTTCGTGCCGGAACGTCAGCTGGTCGCCCGCGGCGGCCACCACGGCCTCCGACTCCGCCTCCTCCAGCGCGGGCAGCAGGCGGCTGGGCGGCTCGTCGAACATCTCGGCCAGGTCGTCCACGCGGAAGGAACGCCCCAGCACGGCGGCGACCTGGAGCAGATGCCGGGTGTGCGGGGACAGCCGGCCCAGCCGGCTGCGCGCGATCTCCTGCATTCGCCGGGGCAACTGCCGCGAGACCAGCGTCAGCCGGCCGTCGGCGGCTCGCACCGCATGCTCGTCGTAGAGGCCGCGCAACAGCTCCACCAGCAGGAACGGGTTACCGCCGGTCGCCGCCGTCATCGCGAGCAGGTCGGGTCCCGGCGCCGCGCCGAGCAGGTCGTCGATCACCTCGGCCACCGCCTGTTCGCTCAGCGGCTCCAGGGCGATGCGGACGGCTCCGTCCCGCGCCAGGATCTCGAACACCCGGTCGGCGCCGGACGCGGCGATCCCCGTCGTCCGTGCCAGGATCCACACCAGCGGGTAGGAGGCCAGCTCGGGAACGATCGACCGGAGCGCGAGCAGGGTCGTCGGGTCGGCCCACTGCAGGTCGTCCAGCGCGATCAGGAACGGGCCGCGCGCCACGCGCTCCTCCAGGCGGTTCTGCAACCGATCGAGCAGCCGCAGCCGCAGGTCGGCCGTTTCCACGCTGGCGTCCAGACCCTCGCGCAACGTCTGCGGGGACTCCCCGAGGGCGGTCATCAACGGGACGAGCGGCGCGAGCCGGCTCGGCTCGTCAGCCGCGCCGTGCGCGAGCATGAATCCACGGGTGGCCGCCGCCTCGACGGCGTCGCAGAGCAACCGGCTCTTGCCCATGCCGGACTGGCCCTCGACGAGAAGCACGCTGCCCCGGCTGTGCTGGGCGGCCTCGATCGCGGCCATGACGGCCTGCCACTCTCGGCCGCGGCCACGCCAGCCGCGCCGCGACGAGCGTTCGAGGTCGACTCCGGTCTGAGCATCGAAGGCATACGGCGGGATGCTCGCCGCCGTGGGTCCATCAGCCACCAGACTTACAACCTACCTGGTCAGGGCCCCTATGAGACTGTCCGGCGTGGGTGGGCGTGCGCCGGTCGTGCGGCCGAGCCCGGGGCCACGGGAGTGGGCCGGGGGCGGGTCCGGCCGGCGGGCCTCAGCACACCCCCCCGAAACGGTGCTGAGGCTCCGCCGGCCCGTATCCTCGCCGGGTCCGCGGCGACGTCGGGCCGCCGGTCACGTCTTCCGGACCGCTGAGCCGCCGCCCCCAGCCGGGCTCAGTGGGCCGGACGTCCGCGGCGCGGGCCTCCGGGACGAGGACACACTTGAATTGTTCGTTTCTATGGGCAGTTCCGTATCAGCCACCTGGGCAGGTTACGGATTTCGTATACAGCTTGGCCGGGTGGGTCGGAACGGAGTCCTCAGTCCTCCGCGCGCTTCGAGGCGCGCTTCCGGGGCGCTGCGGGCCGACTCGAGACTATCGGGCGGCGTCACCGGCTGGGCTGCGGAACCTTGCAGGCCACCCACGGATTGAGACCGGCGTAGTTGAGCGGGCCGGAGATGATCGTGACGCCGATGGTGGCGAACCTGCCGCAGCTGGCGTCGAAGTGAGAGTAGTAGTGGCGCTGTCCCGCGGCGAGCCCGCCGATGATCAACCACGCCACGATCAGGGGCGGTCCGGCTCGCATCAACCACCTCCGCTGAGTGGGCGCCGACCTGGGACCGGGCGGCGATTCACGACAAGATCGGTCATTAGTTAAGCAACTCGCACCAGCACTGTCACCCATAACGGCCGATGGGTCGGGAATCGCTTGCCCGCCCGAGCAGCGTGAACGGCCCAGGCGCCGCACGCGTACGGGCCCGGAGTGCCCTGCGGAGGGCGCCACGTACGGGGTCGTGCACAAAGCCGCGCACGAGAGGCCTGTGACCTCGGAGTACGTACGCGGCGCCACGGCCTCTGGGGGCCGCCCGGTCTGACCGAAAGTCAACGGTCCGGATGATTCGTTCCCCTACGGGGGCGTCGCGCCGTAGTCTTTCGGTGACAGGCGGGCACCCACGGACCCCGGTGGGGTGGAGACAGTGACGGTACGGATCGGTGCTCTGGTCGCGGGCCGATACCGGGTCGAGCGCCAGATCGGCTCGGGCGGGATGGGTGCCGTCTGGCTCGCGCGCGACGAGCGCCTCGACCGTCCGGTGGCGCTCAAGCGCGCGCACCCGGCCGCCGACGAGCGGCGTCTGCGCGAGCTCTCCCGTGAGGCCCGCATCGTCGGAGGCATCGACCATCCGCGCGTCGTGACCCTCTATGACCTGGTCACCGAGGACGCCGCGACCTGGCTCGTGATGGAGTACGTCCCCTCGCGCAACCTCGCCGACGTCATCGCCTCCGACGGCGTCCTCACGCCGGAGGCGGTCACGCGGATCGGCCGCCAGCTCGCCGACGCGCTCGCCGCCGTGCACGCGCAAGGCATCGTCCACGGCGACGTGAAGCCGGCCAACGTCCTGATCACCGAGTCCGGCGACGCCAAGCTCACCGACTTCGGAGTCTCCCGCGCGCTCTGGGCCGACGAGACGGTCAGCGACAGCGGCCTGTTCCGCGGCACCCCCGCGTACGTCGCCCCGGAGGTCGCCCGCGGCGCGAAGCCCCTTCCCGCGGCCGACGTCTTCTCGCTGGGCGCCACCCTGTTCGCCGCCGCGGAGGGCGAATCACCGCTCGGCGACGGCGGGGGCCCGATGACCGCCGTCTGGCGTTCGGCGTCCGGCCACGTCGCCGCGCCCACCGCGCCGGGAGCGCTGGGCGCCGCCCTGTCGGCGATGCTGCGCCTGGATCCGGACGACCGGCCGGACGCCGCCGAGGCGGGCCGCCTGCTCGAATCCGGCGGTGCCGACCCGCCGCCCCCGGTGAAGCGCCGGCGGGTGGGGCGCGTGATCGTCGCCGTGGCCGTGGCGACGATCGTCCTGGCCTCCGCCGCGACGGTGATGGTCGTCCGGGCGGGCCGCTCCTCCTCCGAGGACGAGCCGGCGCGGTCGGCAGGCTCGCCCGCGTCGGCGAGCCCACCCGCGTCGGCGATCGGCGATCCGCGTACCGCCGAGCCCTGCGCTCTGGTCGACCCGGCGTCCCTGCGGAGGTTCGGCGGCACCGAGCTGTCCACCGACTACGGCAACTTCAACCGCTGCGACGTGCTCATCCAGCGGGGCGACGACGACCTCGCCGACGTCAAGGTCGAGCTGGAGAACGGCCCCGCGCCCGAGCCGGGCTCGCGTGACCGGGTCGAGCGGCGCGGCACGGTCGGCATCATCCGCGAGCCGCTCGGCGACGGTGAGTGCGACGAGGAGCTGACCCTCGCCGACGGGCACGTCGTCGCGGTCGCCGCGCAGCGCACGGGCCCCGGCACGATCGACCTGTGCGCGGCGGCGACGGTCGCCACCGACCGGGCCGCGGCGGTGCTGGCCCGGGGCGTCATGCCACGGCGCGCCCGGCCTCTGCCGTCCGCGTCGCTGGGCCGCCTGGACGCCTGCGCGCTGCTCACCCGCGCCGCGCTGTCGCGGGTCGGCGCCGGCCGTGCCGACCCGGGCTTCGCCCGCTGGGACTGCCACTGGAAAGGCACCGGCGGCACCGACGTGCAGCTGCGCTTCGACCGCAACGGCCCGCTGACCGCGGACGACGGCACGCCGGTGCGCCTGGCCGGCCACGCCGCCTTCATCCAGCCCGGCGGCGACGGTCACGGCACGTGCGTGGCCCAGGTGACGCACCGCACCTATACCGACACCGACGGACACACGACCGCCGAGATCGTCTTCCTCGTGGCGTCCGGATCGCGGTCCGAGAGCCGGCTCTGCGCCGACGCGAAGGCCCTCGCCTCATCCGCCGCGGCCGGCCTGCCCAAGGCATGAGCGGAGCCGGGATGCCGATGACCGAGCGAATGAGGCGATCGACGACACGGGTCATCCCCTCCTGCGCAGGAGGACTCATGACCGAGCGAAGCGAGGGAATCGAAGACACGCTCCTGTGGTCACACCCTCCGACGAAGGAGGGCTCGTGATCCGCGCTATGACGGGAGGACACCGGTGAGTCCGCTTCGGTCCATGGACGGCGGCACGAGGTTGCCGGAGAGCCACGGCAGCCTGGCCCGTGGTGTCCCGCCTTCGGCGCCCGGCACGATCTTCACCCTGACCCTCGCCGGGGGCATCGCGCTCGGCTCGGGCGAGGGCCGCGAGGTGATCTTCGGCCGGAACCGGCCCGACGTGCACGTCTGCCTCGGCGAGGACGACCTGCGGGTGAGCCGCAGGCACGGCAGCCTGGTGCACCGCGACCGGCAGTGGTGGCTGCACAACACCGGACGGCTGCCGATCCGGCTGCCCGGCGCGCGGCTGCTGTTCGGGAACGAGGAGCCGGTGCCGCTGGCCGAGGGCTACACGCCGCTGTTCGTCCGGGGGTCCAACGAACGCGAGCACCTGCTCGAGGTGTACGTCGCCGGCGCCGACGGACGGCGACCCGCCCCCCGCCACGAGGACGTCACCCGGCCGCCCAGGATGTGGGCGCTCGACGAGGACGAACGCCTCGCGCTGATCGTCCTCGGCCAGCGCTACCTGCTGCACGAGCCGCGCCCGCAGCCCCTGTCCTGGCACGTGGCGGCCGCGCAGCTCGCCGAGCTGCGGCCGGACGCCGGCTGGACCCGCAAGAAGGTCGAGCACCTCGTCCTCGGAGTCCGCAACCGGCTGTCCGCCGGCGGCGTCGCGGGCCTGACCCGCGCCGAGATCGGCGAACCGGTCGGCAACGCCCTCAACCACAACCTGATCCGCGAGCTGCTCCTGTCCACCACGCTGGTCCCACCGGACCTCGCCGTCCTGGACGAACCACCCGTCAGGGGCGAAGCACGGCCTTGATGACGCCGTCGGAGCGCCGGCCGAAGGCCCGGTAGAGCGCCGGCGCCTCCTCAATCGGCCCGTGATGGGTGACGACCAGGCCCGGATGGGCCCGGCCGGACAGGATCAGGTCCCGGAGCAGCACGGTGTAGCGCCGGTCGTGGGTACGGCCGAACCGCACCGACACGCCCTTGGCGAACAGCATGGCCCACGGGACCGTGAGCCGGCCGTCGGTATGGCCGCGCGGGGCGGGGGACAGGTCCTTCTCGGCGTACACCCCGATGACGCCCAGGTGCCCGGCCGGATTCACCAGGTGGGCCAGGTCGCTGATCACCTGCGTGGGGTTCTCCTCGCCGGGCCGGAGGCGGTCGCGGGCCTGGAAGCCGACCGCGTCGATGCCGGCGTCCACCCCGCTCAGCGCCTCCTCACCCGGCGGCGGCCCGGAGGCGCGGCGCAGGTCGCGGATCTGCTCGACCGGGTCGCCCGCGCGGAAGTCGATGGGGGTGGCGCCGATCTCGGCCGCCTTGTCCAGCCGCTCGGGCACCTGGTCGACGACGTAGACCTCCTCGGCGCCCTTGAGCAGCGCGCTGTACGCCGAGAGCAGCCCGATGGTGCCCGCGCCGAAGACCGCGACGGACGCCCCGGCGGACACCGACGCCAGCTCGGTCGCGTGCCAGCCGGTCACGAACGCGTCGGGCAGCATCGCGAAGTCGTCCTCGTACACGTCGTCCGGCTCACCGGGCACCGGGACGCAGTTGGCGTCCGCGAAGGGCACGCGCAGCAGCTCCGCCTGCGCGCCCCGGTAGCAGCCCATCCCCGCGTAGCCGTACGCGGCGCCGAACCCGCCGGGACGCACGCGCAGGCAGGCCGCGGACAGCCCGCGCGCGCAGTTGACGCACACCCCGCAGTAGAGGTGGGTCGGGATCACCACCCGGTCCCCGCGTCCGACCATCCGTACGGCGTCGCCCACGCTCTCGACCACGCCGAGCGGCTCGTGGCCGAGGACCATGCCGGGCTCGGCGCCCGTACGCCCGTCGTACATGTGCAGGTCGGTGCCGCAGATCGCGCTGGAGGTCACCCGGACGAGGGCGTCGGACGGCTCCTCGACCCGGGCGTCCGGCACGTCCTCGACCGCGACCGTACGGGTGCCCCCGAAGACGACCGCCCTCACCGCATGACTCCGGAATCCCCCATGCCTCATCCGTACCCGCACCGGGAACGCGTCAGGCGGCGCGGAGCACCGGGACGCCTACCGGGTCCCTTCGGCGAGGCGGGCGGCGCGGCCGATGAGGTAGCGGCGTTCGGGCAGGCTCATCGTCAGCCGGGCGGCCGTGCGGTAGTGCTCCGCGGCCTCCGCGCGATCGCCGCGCATCTCCAGCAGGTGGGCCCGGGTCGCGTGCCACCGGTGGTGGCCGGAGAGCCGGCCGTCGGACTCCAGCGCGTCGAGGAGCGCCAGACCGGCCGCCGGGCCGTCGGCCATGGCCGCCGCCACGGCGCGGTTCAGCGTGACCATCGGGTTGTCCGACATGCGTTCGAGCAGGCCGTACAGCGCGAGGATCTGCGGCCAGTCGGTCTCCTCGACCGTGGCCGCCTCGTCGTGGACCGCGTTGATCGCGGCCTGGAGCTGGTACGGGCCGACCGCGCCCCGGGACAGGGCCGCGGTGATGAGCGCGACGCCCTCCGCGATCGCCGCGCCGTCCCACCGGCTCCGGTCCTGCTCGGCGAGGGGCACCAGCTCGCCGGACGGGCCGGTGCGCGCCGGCCGCCGTGCCTCGATCAGCAGCATCAGCGCCAGCAGCCCGGCCACCTCGGTGTCGTCGGGCAGCAGTGCGTGCACCGCCCTGGCCAGTCGGATCGCCTCCCGGGACAGCTCGACGCGGTGCAGGTCGGCACCGGTCGTCCCGGTGTACCCCTCGTTGAAGATCAGGTAGAGGACGTGCAGCACGGACCGCAGGCGGCCCGGCCACTCCTGCTCCGACGGCATGCGGAACGGCACGCCGGAGGCCCGGATGCGCTGCTTGGCGCGGCTGATCCGCTGCGCCATGGTCGCCTCGGGCACGAGGAAGGCCGCCGCGATCTCGGCGGTCGTCAGCCCGCCGACGGACCGCAACGTGAGCGCGATGGCCGACGCCGGGGTCAACGACGGGTGGCACGCCAGGAACAGCACGGTCAGCGTGTCGTCGCGGTCCGCCGCGTACTCCTCGTCGGCGGCCGGCGCCGACCGGCGGTCGTCCGGCGTCCGCCGGGCCACCAGGTCCTCCCGGCGCCGCCGCGCCTGCTCGCCGCGCACCTGCTCGGTCATGCGGCGTGCGGCGACCTGGATCAGCCACCCCCGCGGGTTGGCGGGCACGCCCTCGGCCGGCCACTGCGTCGCCGCGGCCAGCAGCGCCTCCTGCACGGCGTCCTCGGCGGCCTCGAAGTCGCCGAACCGGCGGGAGAGCACGCCGATGACCTGCGGCGCCAGCGTCCGCAGCAGGTCATCGGCTCCCGTCTCCAGGTCAGAGCTCCTCGGTCGGGGCCGCCATCACCGCACGGACCTCGATCGGCATGTTCAGCGGCCGGCCGCCCGGGCCGGGCGCGGCCGACACGGCGGCGGCCAGCTCGACCACGCGCTCGGGCGTCTCGCAGTCGACGATCCACCAGCCCGCGAGGAACTCCTTGGTCTCGGGGAACGGCCCGTCACTGACCACCGGCCGGCCACCGTCGCCCGCGCGTACGATCTTGGCCTGGTCGGGCATGGCCAGACCCTGCCCGTCGACGAACTCACCGGACTTGACGAGCTCCTCGTTGGTGCGCCGCATGAAGTCGAGATGCGCCGCGACCTCCTCCGCCGACCAGGTGTCGATGCTCGGGAAGTCGGCCTGCGCGGCGCTGAACTGCATCAGCATCATGTACTTCACGGTCTCGTCCTCTCCCTGTCGCGCCGCCTTCCGACGCTCTCACCCACAGGTAGAAGCCGCCCGCGGTTTCTCGACATCCTGGCAGCAGATCGCCGGAGAATTCTTCGCGGGACACTCGCCGGCCGCCTCTCGTCCCGTGGGCCTCGGCCCCGGGCGTTCGACGGTCTCAGGCGTTGGCCTGGGACGGCAGGGGGTCTTCCTCGGAGAAGGTGCCGGTGCGGCGGATGACGTGCCAGCGGAGCCGTGCGCCCAGGATCGCGGTGACCAGGGACTGGATGACGACGAGGTACATCAGTTGGCGGTAGACGACCTGCTGGAGAGGGAGCACCCAGAGGGTACGGAGACGCTCACCGTCGAGGTGCAGGGCGTACACGGAGGCCAGTGCCTGGGCGCCCGCGAACGCCAGCCACGACGCCGTCACGGTGACGGGGTCGAGGAAGATCAGGCCGTAGCCGGCGAAGATGTCGACCACGGGTGCGAAGAGGGGGAGCACGACCTGAAAGATCGTCAGGTACGGCAGGCAGCGGCGGCCGAACCGGCCCGAGCGGCCACGCTCGACGAGCGATCGCCGGTGCTTCCACATCGACTGCAGGGTGCCGTAGCACCAGCGATACCGCTGCCGCCAGAGCTGCCGGAGTGAGGAGGGCGCCTCGGTCCAGGCGATGGCGCTCTCCTCGTACACCACGCGCCAGCCGGCGCGGCAGATCGCCATGGTCAGGTCGGTGTCCTCGGCGAGGGTGTCGGTGCTCAGGCCGCCGACAGCGGCGAGGGCGCGGCGGCGGAAGGCGCCGATCGCCCCGGGCACGGTGGGCATGCATTCGAGGACGTCGAACATGCGGCGGTCGAGGTTGAAGCCGATGACGTACTCGATGTGCTGCCAGCGGCCGATGAGCCCCTTCCGGTTGGCGACCTTCGTGTTGCCGCTCACCGCTCCGACCGTGGGGTCGGCGAGTTGCCCGACGAGCTTGCCGATCGTGTCCGGCTGGAAGACGGTGTCGCCGTCCACGAGGACGAGGATGTCGTACCGGGCATGGGCGATGCCGGTGTTGAGCGCGGCCGGTTTGCCGCCGTTCGGGCGGCGTACCAGCTCGACATGGGGGAACTCCTGGGCGAGCCGGTGGCCGATGAACGGAGTGTCGTCCGTCGAGCCGTCGTCAACGATGATCACTTCGATCGGTGCCGGATAGTCGGTCCGCACGAGCGACCGTACGGTGGCGGCGAGGCCGGCCTGCTCGTTGTAGGCGGGAACGACGACCGAGACCGGGGGCGGTGCCGTGCCCGCGGCCAGCCAGGGCTTGGCGCGGCGCCGTCGCTCGCGCCGAGTGCGCCGGACGTGCGTGCGGGCGAAGATCGGCAGTGCCAGCAGCCGCAGGCCGGTGAGTGCGGCCGCCACCGCGAACAGCGCGGCGAACGCGCTCGTCAGCCGGCCGGCGGCCCGCTGGCCGTCGACCAGTGCCGCGCCGGTCACCTTGGCGGTGGTCGAAGCGCTCACGTCGGCGGCCGGAAGGTGCGTCGCCGCGCTCAGTGTGGTGAAGCGATAACCCTTCGCGGACAGGTCGGTCAAAAGCGTGTCCAGCGCCCGTACGGTCTGGGCGCGGTCGCCGCCGGCGTCATGCATCATCACGACCGCGCCCGCTCCGTTCCGTGGGGTCGCGGCCTGGACGATGTGCGCGACGCCCGGCCGTTTCCAGTCGTCGGTGTCGCGGTCGGTGCTCACCAGTACGTAGCCCAGCCGCGCGGCCTCCTGCGCGGCGCGGTACTCGGGCGCGGACATGTCGGCGGTCAACGAGGAGTACGGCATGCGGAGCAGCCGCGTGTGGACACCGGCCGCGCCGGCCAGGGCCCGCTGCGTCAGGCCGAGCTCCAGCCGGATCCGCCACGCCGGCGAACCGGCCATGTCGATGTGGGTGTAGGTGTGGGAGCCGATCTCGTTGCCCTCGCGAAGGGCTCTGCGGACGAGGCCGGGGTGATCGGCGGCGCGCGCCCCGACGACGAAGAAGGTGGCGTGGGCCCGGTGACGGCGCAGTACATCGAGGATCTGCGGGGTCCAGCGAGGATCGGGTCCGTCGTCGAAGGTCAGCGCGATGGTGTGCCGGGGCGCCCGGACGCTCTGCGGCCGTCCGCCGGACAGGTTGAGCACGGGGCCGCCATGGGTCGCGGCGGCCGGCGCCGGGCCGCCGCCGGTGTGGTCGTGCCGGGATGACTCTCCCACCGCGCCGTGGGCGTATCCCTGCAGGAGCAGCCCGGCGGCCAGGATGAATCCGCAGAGGATGAGAAGGATCCAGTGCCCCCGCGGATCACGGCGCCGGCTTCGGCCGGCCATCACGGCTTCCGGGGGTTCGGGCTCTTCGTGCGGCCGTACGCGTGGCCCTGCCCGGGCTGGGCCGACGACGCGGCGGCCGGTGCGGTGGACCGCGCCGTGGTGGGAGCGCTGCCGGGCGAGTGCGCGCCTCGGCTTCGCGCGGTGGCGCCCGGCGTGGGCCTGTCGTCCGGCCGCGGGGTGTCCGGCCGAGCCGCGATCCGGCCATGACGGGGGGCTTCGGCGCGGTGTGAGGACTTGGGATCAGGCCACGGAGCCATGGGGGCGTCGGCCCCGCTGACCAGCCCGAAGGCGACGACCGCGAGGTAGGCGGCGAGTAGACATCCGACGGCGATGCCGACGTTACGGGCAAGCCGCCGGCGCCTGCCCGTCCGGTCGACGAAGACCGGCTCCGGCTCCAGCACCTGCGTCACCCCAGGCCGGTTCTGTCCCATTTAATCCCAATGCTCACAGTTATCCCGATGTCAACACCCTCTCAGCGTCAGAGCGCCCCATGGCGTTACACCCGGAGGCGCTCGTGCGGGTCGGCCGCCCGTCGCGGACGGCGCGGTCGCCGTCCGCCCGCGTTGGGCGGACCTGCTCGTCGCCCGCCCCTGGACGGATGATCTTCGCGACTCCGAGCCGGACGCCCCGGTGGCCGCCGGGGCGTCCGTCGCCGCTGGTCTGTCGGCCTTCCGTGCCGGAGACGAGCCAGGAGTGCCGCACGGCCACGAGGCGCCCGAACGGCGCAGCGGTCCGTGCACGGGCCGTCGAATCCTCGGCGGCGTAAGGCGGCTCCGGGGAACTGCTCGGCCTAGCCGAGGTACGGCCCGAGCAGGGCCAGGTCGGCGGGGGAGAGGCGGTCCCGTGCGGTGGCGGCCTGGTGCCAGTACGGGTAGATCAGCGGCAGCGCGCTGACCTCGTCGATCCGGGCGCGCTCCTCCTCGCCGAGCGTCAGGTCCGCGGCGGCGAGGTTGTCGGCGAGCTGCTCACTCGTACGCGCGCCGATGACCAGTGACGTCACGGCGGGGCGGCCGAGCACGTACGCGAGCGCGACCTGGGCGGCGGACACGCCGTGCCCCTCGGCGATGTCGACGAGCACCTCGACCGTGTCGTACAGCTTGTCCTCGTCGCGGACCGGCGGCTCGTTCCACTCGGTGAGCAGCCGGGACCCCTCCGGCGCCGTACGGCCGCGCCGGTACTTGCCCGACATCAGGCCACCGGCGAGCGGGCTCCACACCAGGACGCCCAGCCCCTGGTCGATCGCGGCCGGGATCAGCTCGTACTCCGCCTCGCGCGCCTGCGGCGAGTAGAAGATCTGCTGGCTGACGAACCGCTGGTAACCCAGGCGGTCCGCGGTGCCGAGCGCCTTCATCAGCTGCCAGCCGGTGTAGTTGGACGCGCCGACGTACCGCACCTTGCCGGAGCGGACCAGCGAGTCCAGCGCCTCCAGGGTCTCCTCGAGCGGGGTGACGCCGTCCCACTCGTGCACCTGGTACAGGTCGATGTGGTCCGTGCCGAGCCTCCGCAGGCTGGCCTCGCAACCGGCCACGATGTGGTGGCGGGACAGGCCCGCGTCGTTGGGGCCGGGCCCCATCGGCATCCGGACCTTGGTGGCGAGCAGCACGTCGTCCCGGCGCCCCTTGACCGCCTCGCCGACGATCTCCTCCGAACGGCCGGACGAGTACACGTCGGCCGTGTCGATCATGTTGACACCGGCCTCGAGGCACATGTCGATCTGCCGCCGCGCCTCGTCGACGTCCGTGTCACCCACGTTGGCGAAGTTCCCCTGACCGCCGAAGGTCATGGTGCCCATGGTCAGCGCCGACACTTTCAGGCCTGAACGTCCCAACTGTCGATATTCCATGGTGCCGATCCTAGACACGGGTCTTGTGCCCCTTCGTGGGCCGTGGGCGGTCTGGCATCGTGGGGCGCAACCGAGTATGAGGAGTTCTCATGATCTTCATCACCGCCAAGTTCCGAGTTCGGCCGGAGGACGCCGATCGGTGGCCGGAGATCGCTCGTGAGTTCACCGAGGCGACCCGCGCCGAGCCCGGCTGCCTGTGGTTCGACTGGTCGCGCAGCCTCGACGACCCGAACGAGTACGTCCTCGTCGAGGCGTTCCGCGACGGCGACGCCGGCGCGGCGCATGTCCAGTCCGATCACTTCAAGACGGCGCAGCGAACGCTTCCGCCACACCTTTCCGAAACCCCGCGCATCGTGAACACCACGGTGCCCCAGGACGACTGGTCCGAACTGGGAGAGATGGCCGTCCCAGACTGACCGGCGCCCGGCATGGTGAGGGGCACCCACACCTGGTCCTGGCGTGGTGAGAGGCACTCTCACCCGGGCCTGGGATGGTGGCGGTACCCTCGCCCGGGCTTGGCATGGTGAGGGGCGCCCTCATCCGGGCCTGGGATGGTGAGGGGCGCCCTCACCTGGTCGGAACTGGGAGAGATGGCCGCCGCGAGGTAACCGGTGCGTGGCATGGTGAGGGGCACCTTCATCCGGGCCTGGCATGGTGAGGGGCACCCTCACAATCGCGAGGGTGCCATCCCGCTGCCGCTGCTGCCTCCGGGGCCTCTGTGCTGGTCGGCTCGTGTTCAGGTTGGTAGATGGCGGGTGAGGAACGCGTTGGTGAACTTGCCGGTCGGGTCGAAGCGGTGCCTGAGCGCATGGAAGTCGGGTAGGCGCGGGTAGGCCGCGCGCAGCGCCTCGGGTGCGGTGGTGAACAGCTTGCCCCAGTGCGGCCTGGGCTCGTACGGGGCGAGGCACTCCTCCAGGGCGGCGAGCACCGGCAGCACGCCGTCCAGGTCCTTCACCCAGGTGAAGTGGATGCCGACCGAGTCGCGCCCGTACGCGGTGCTGAGCCACAGGTCGTCCGCCGCGATGGTGCGGATCTCGGAGATCTGGAGTACCGGGGCCACCCGGTCGCGGATCGCGTCCACCGCACGCAGGGCCTCGATGGCACGCGTGCGGGGCACGAGGTACTCCGACTGGAGCTCGACACCGCTGCTCGGCGTGAACTCCGGCCGGAAGTGCGGCAGCCGCGCGAACCAGGGGCCCGGCACGCCGAGCTGCTCGGTGCACGGCGCGGCGGAGATGCCGGGCACCGGGTGCCGGGGCTCGCCGGCCGGCCGCGCGGTGAACCAGTCCCCGGGCGGGCTCGCGTCCTGGTCGGCGCGGCGCTTGATCCACACCTGGTCGATCGTCGGGCCGCGCCAGCCCGTGAAGAGACTGACGCTGTACGCGCTGGAGAAGACGTCGTCGAAGTGCTCCTCCAAGGTCGCGAACGGCAGGCCCTCGTAGACGTACTGGCGCATGTCGAAGGCGGGCACGATGTCCAGCGTCACCGTCACCACGACGCCGAGCGTCCCCAACCCGACGACCGCGCCTTCGAACCCCTCGTCGCCGCGGCGCAGCGTGACCAGGTCACCGTCGGCGGTGACGATCTCCATCCCGGCCACGGCGGCGCTGAGGTTCCGGTTGCCGTCGCCGGAGCCATGGGTGGCCGTGGCGATCGAACCGGCCACCGAGATGTGCGGGAGCGAGGCCAGGTTGCCCAGCGCGAACCCCGCCTCGTGCAGCCGCCGGCCGACCTCCGCGTACCGCAGGCTCGCCCCGACCCGGACCGTACGGGCGGCGCCGTCGATCTCGAAGACCCCGGGCAGGGCGGACGGCGACAGCAGCACTCCGGAGGTGTCGGCGATGTCGTTGAAGGAGTGCCCGCTGCCGAGCGTCCGCACCGTGGAGCTTCTCGCCACCAGCGCCCGTAGCTCGTCGAGCGAGCCAGGCCGCTCCACCCGCTCCGCCTGGAAGGTGACGCTCCCCGCCCAGTTGGTCAGTCCACCGGACACCGACATCCCCGCCTTTCATTCGCTTCCAGGGCAAGGTATCGGTGACCGGGCGACCGACCACCGCCCCGTACGACTCAGCGACCGATGCCGCCGCCCGCGAACCGCGCCGTCAGGGCGGCGACCTCCTGCCGGGAAACCGGCGCCACCTCGACGCACGCCTCGTCGTCGACCGCAGTGCTGGCAGAGCTCTTACGCCACTGCACCGTCATCCGAGTGCCTCCAATCGCCGTTCGATCAGAACGCGCGAGGCGTCTTCGGACGCCGCCTTCTGTCCGATCAGGTCGAAGTCCAGCCGGAACTCTTCGACCTCGTCACACAGCTCGATCAGCCGACCGCCTCGCCGGGCTCCAGCGTAAGCAATATCGCGCGAATCGACAGTAACGATGCGAAACGGACCGTCCTTTCCTACATGAGCGCCCGCCGATCGTGGAACGACCCGGACGAAGATGTGCGGCCGCTGCATCAGTTCAAGCAGGTGACGGAGCTGCGCCTGCATGACATCGACGCCGCCGATGTCGTCGTCCAGGACACTCTCGTCGAGTAGCGCCCAGACGTAGGGTGGATCCGCCCGGTCCAGGATCGAGGCTTGTCGCTCCATCCTGGCCTCGAGGGTTCCTTCGAGATCCTTGGCTTTGCTACTCGCCAGCAGCAGCGCTCGTGCGTAACCCTCGGTCTGGAACGGGCCTGGAATGACCTGACCCTGGTAAACCCTGATCGCTCGGGCGACGGCCTCGTATGCGCTGATCGACTGGGCCCAGTCCGGGTTGTGACCGTTTCGGGCGTACCAGAGCAGCAGTTGGAAGAGGCCACCGGTCCGGAAGTGCTTGTCGATGATCTTCGCCTGTCGCTCGTCGATCTTTCTCCGGCCGGCCTCGATGTTGGCGACGGACGACGGTGCGGCACTGGCGATCTTGCCCCACTGCGCCTGCGACAGGCCGTTCTTCTCGCGCTCCCACCTGAGCAGATGGGCGAGCATGTGCCAAAGAGAGATCTTGGGATTGAGCGGCTCTCGCACGATCGGCATTTATCTTCCCCGCATGTCTAGCTGACCGTTTGATACGGAGGGTAGAAAACGCGGATACGACATGTAAATGATTTATGAAAATTTCTAGAGTCCGGCGAGGTGGTGGAATGGAAAGAGCCACTCAATGAAAGTGCAAGGCGCACTGATGCGGCAGTAAGCTGCCAAGGCAGCATAATTTATATATACGCAGATGAGGCTGGCGATCTCGATATGACCGGATCACCCGATACCTTCACTTTACGGAGGTAGCACTGCGGGTAAGTGAGCCTGGGGACACGCTCTACGTCATCGCGGCCTCGCTCTCGGACTCGCCGAAAGACGATGAACGCCCGGCAGGCGCTCTCCGACGTGTACGCAGACTGCCGGAGGCCGACAAATCGTCCTTTGCGTCTGGGGCGCTCCGCCGGCATGGGGAATTTAGGTCGCCGTACGGCCTGTGTGGTGTGTCGAGGGCGCGGCACCGGTCGTGCGGCGCTGATGGTTCGATCACGGGTGTGGGGGAAGCGGCCTCTCATGGACATCCTTAACAAGCTGGAGGACGCGGAAGTCCTCGATCGCGTCGTGGAGCCGACGCAGAAGGTGGCGCGGCGGCTGCCTCGCGGGCCCGTGCGTGACACTCTGCACGGCACCTGGCTGGGGCATCCCGTTCACCCGATGCTCGTCCAGGCCTCCGTCGGGGCCTGGCTGTCCGCAGGGGTGCTCGACCTGTGGCGCGGCGGTGACGACGCCGCCCGGCGGCTGGCCGCGTTCGGGCTGCTGATCTCGGCGCCCGCCGTGCTGGCGGGTACGGCCGACTGGTCCGAGCAGCACGAACAGCAGATGCGGGTCGGTGTCGTGCACGCGCTGGCGAACGGCACCGCGATCGGGCTGTACGGCGCGTCGCTGCTCGCTCGTACGCCCGCGCGTCGCCGGGCGCTGCGGTACGCGGGTCTCGGCGTGGCGAGCATCGGCGCGCTGCTCGGCGGGCGCCTGTCGTTCCGCCAGGCCGGAGGGGTCAATCACGCCGAGCCGGTGCCGCACCTGGTGGAGCCCGGCTGGCACGACCTCGGCACGTTCGCCGATCTACCCGACGGGCGGCCGGTGCGCAGGATGCTCGGCGAGGTGCCGCTGCTGGTGCTGCGGCGGGGCGAGGACACCGACGTGCTGGCCGACCGGTGCAGTCACCTGTCCGGGCCGCTGTCCGACGGCGAGATCAGCGACGGATGCGTCACGTGCCCCTGGCACGGCAGCGTGTTCCGGCTGTCCGACGGCTCGGTCGCCCATGGCCCGGCCACCGCGCCGCAGCCGGTGTTCGAGACGGAGGTACGGGACGGCGTGCTCCGGGTGCGCCTGCCCGGCGCGGGCTGATCGCGAGGCCCCCGGTCGATCAGCCCTCGGCCGACTGCTGCAGCTTGGCGTAGGCGAGCTGCAGCCAGTCCGCCGCCGCCACCGCGGTGACCGTCGCGCCGAGTCCACATCCTGGGCGTCACCGCCAACCCACCGGTGCGTGGACGGCCCAGCAGGCACGGAATCTGCTGATGGACTTGGGGGAGCGCGCCGATCAGGTCGCCTTCTTGATCAGAGACCGTGGCGGCAAGTTCTCTGGAGCGCACTACAACGGTCATCGGGCTCACCAATCCCCGTGGCAAGGGCAGCCGCTGCACACGTCCGGCGAGGGTGACACGCCCGTGCGCCTTGATAGCTGATCGGGCAACCAAGAGAGAGTAGGTGGGATTAGGCGGAAGTATTGCCCGCCTTAACTATTCGTAAATTCTTGACCTAGTTTGTCCATAACGTTTAGGCGGCATGTAAGGCCAATCGTACAATTGTGGTGACGAGATTAATTTTACCCAATATTCGAGGTTCTCTCGACGGAAGAGTAGCGGAATTGGGATCGAAGTTGGATAATAGAGATATCGGCCAGCAAATGGCGTTACGCGCATCGGCGCGTTTGCCTCATCTAATTGGCGATAGCAGCTATCGATGCTCATGAGTCGAGGCGGAAAAGCGAGGGATAGGTCGACGCTACTTTCGGTGTTGGTCCAGGAGTAATCCGGTCTGATAGATGCGTTTCTTTGGTCAGTGCGGTCATCCGCTGGCCTAAAAGGAGGAATCATGTGTCTGTCGCGAACGGTCGTTACCTCGGCGGCCCTCACGGTCATCCTGTGTTGTCCAGTAGCGTCTGAGGCGTCCGCGGCGCCCGGCTCGGCGAGAACGACGGCCGCAATGGCGGCGAGTTCCCTCGCGGAGCCCACCGCCGAATCTCCTTACCAGAGCGGCTATACAGACGGGTATGCGGCTGGCGATGAACATGTCCGGCAATACTGCGACGCGACCTTCGGCATGCCACCTCCGTGGCAGGGAGATCGAGAAGGGGCGTACTGGAAAGGCTACTGGGACGGCTGGTCCGACGGAGGTAACGCTGGCCAACAGAAATATTGCCATGCTCCCTGATTTCCTTAAAGCGTCCACCTGAAGCTTGGGCTCTCCGCACTATGAGTCTGAGAGGTGACACTCCGCTTGTCTGTGGAGCGCTTTTTGGCGACCCGCGTCAACGAGCGCTCGGGCAGCCCCACCTGGCGAGCGAAACGTCGCTCGGTAGCCTTCGGCCCCTGGGAGGTGTCGATCACGGAATCAGCGCAGCGGCCAAACGGGTCTCCGGCTCTGATTATGGTCCTTTACCTGCGAAGTCAGCCGACCCTGGTGGCCCGAGAGGACGCCACCCGGCGGGAAAGTTCCGATTGAGATCAACGCTGTGGGCGTTGCCCCGCGTCCGAGCCGCCATCCCATCCGGGTTCAGTGCCGGAATCACCCATAGGTCGGCGTTGGCCGGAGCGGGGCCGGCTGCCGGCGCACGGGCGACTGCGACGCCCGCTGATTCATCTCCGTGGATGCATTCGACGACCAACACCCTCCGAGGGCTGGCCGGATCGCCGAGTTCGTTGGCGACGACGAGGCGTCCGTCGGCCGACCTTCCAAGCAGTATGGCACGTCGGACCTTCGGGGACCGTGGGGTGGTGCCATGAACAGAAGTCCGCTCCTGTGGCTTACTGGCGCCACTGGACGCAACACACGCCGCCATTGGCGACAGCGCCAGTGCGATAGCCGGCGGCCAGACTGCGCAATCCGGCGAGGTTGCGGGCGGAGCGCCATCCCATCCATCGGCCACAATAACGACAGTACCCGGAAGGTGCACCAAAACGACATTCGCGGTATGTCTGCGTCCGATTGGGATACGCCTCGCTCCGGCGTTGCCCGGGTTCATATGCGGTTGTCGCGCTCCGCTTGGCCTGATCGTTAGGGGGCACTCATATGGAGCGTCTGCGGTGGTCGAATGTAAGTTCGACTCGATCGAGTCAAGGAAGATTTACCCTTCCCAAAGTACTTGGCGCGTTTAACGTCCTAGCGCTGCGATGATGCCGATCGGCAGACTGCCCTCATTACGACCGGCGGCACGATCAGCGCTGATGGTTCGGTGAGATTGGCGAACATCAGCCGGCTCCCCCATCCTGCGTCGGCTTCGGCTTCGGCTCGACGCCGAACTCCAGCATCGACTGTGTGGGATCGGCCAGCAGCCCACGGGCCTGGTCCAGCAACACCCCCAGCTCGGCTCCGGTGCGGCTGCCCGGCGCGGGCTGATCGCGAGGCCCCCGGTCGATCAGCCCTCGGCCGACTGCTGCAGCTTGGCGTAGGCGAGCTGCAGCCAGTCCGCCGCCGCCACCGCGGTGACCGTCGCGCCGGCGAAACGGGTCGTGCGCGGGGCGAAGATCATGCCCGCGGCGTAGGCGGTCGCCACCCACTGGGCCAGGCAGAACGGGCACGAGATGAGCTCGCCCACCGCGTGCCGTACGCCGGTGCCACGGGCCTCTTCCTTCAGCTCCGCGGGCCCCGACACGCCCGCGTAGCGGGTGAACGGCGCGCGGATCGGGCTGGTGACCGGGTCTTTGGCGAGGGTCCGCGCGATCCGGTGCGTGGTGATCGCCATCAGCGCGACGTCCCGGAGGCCGAGGTCGGGTGGGCGCCGTCCGGTCAGCCGCGCGACCAGTGCGCCGCCGCCGACGGTGAGGCCGTAGACGGCGAGTGTCGCCGCGTACGATCCCAGCGGGCGGTCCTCGCCCTGGCTGTACTCACGTCGCTCCTCACGGGCGGCGTCGGTCACGGTGTTCATCTGAATCCTCCAAGGAAACCCCGCCGTTTAGGGCGGGGAGGAATCGAGCCCCTGCGGAGCAGGGCATAGGTAGCCGAATCGCCGCCACGGCGATTCGGCGTCCACCTCCCGAAAACCCGTACATGGTTACACGCTGACACGATAGTTTGCGGTCTGTGACCACCTCCGTGTGAAGCGTGCTTTCAAGTACCGCTTCTATCCCACCGATGCGCAGGCAGCGGAGCCGTCGCGCACGTTCGGGTGCGTGCGGAAGGTCTACAACCTGGTGCTGGAGGCCCGCACCGACGCCTGGAAGTCGCGGCGGGAACGCGTCGGCTACAACGCCACCTCCGCGATGCTGACGGCGTGGAAGAAGACCGAGGAACTGGCGTTCCTGAACGAGGTGTCCAGCGTTCCGCTGCAGCAGGTGCTGCGGCACCTGCAGACCGCGTTCACGAACTTCTTCGCCAGACGGGCCAGGTACCCACGGTTCAAGGCGAAGAAGAAGTCCCGTAAATCCGCCGAATACACCGCCAGTGGGTTGCGGTTCCGGGAGGGGACACTGACCCTCGCCAAGATGGCAGAGCCGCTGGGCATCGTCTGGTCGAGGCCTCTTCCGCAGGGCGTGAAGCCTTCGACGGTGACGGTGTCTCAGGATTCGGCGGGGCGCTGGTTCGTGTCCCTGCTGTGCGAAGACCCCGGCATCCAGCCGTTCCCCGTGAACGGCAACGCGGTCGGGGTGGATGCCGGGCTGGAGCATCTGCTGACGTTGTCCACCGGGGAGAAGGTCACCAATCCCCGGCATGAACGCCGGGACCGCGCCCGGCTCGCCCGGGCGCAGCGGGCGTTGTCGCGTAAGGCCAAGGGTGATGGGTCCAACCGGGCCAAGGCACGGCGGAAGGTCGCCCGCGTCCACGCGCGGATCGTCGACCGGCGCCGTGACGGTCTGCACAAGCTCACCACTCGACTCGTTCGTGAGAACCAAACGATCGTGATCGAGGATTTGACTGTCCGGAATCTGCTGAAGAACGGCCATCTGGCCCGCGCCATCTCCGATGCCGCGTGGAGTGAGTTCCGAAGCATGCTGGAGTACAAAGCGCGATGGTATGGCCGCGAGGTGATCGTGGTCGATCGCTGGTTCCCCTCCTCCAAACTGTGCTCGGCCTGCGGCACCGTGGCTGACACGATGCCCCTCAACGTCCGCATGTGGACGTGCGGCTGCGGCGCGACTCACGATCGGGACGTGAACGCGGCGAAGAACATTCTGGCCGCCGGGCCGGCGGTGTCGGCCTGTGGAGCCGGTGCAAGACCTCAACGGGACTCCTCCCGGTCGGGGCTGTCGGCACTGAAGCAGGAAACCCCACGGCGCGAGCCGTAGGACCCCCCTCACTCACGAGGGGGAGGAAGTCAAGATCCTCTCCTTCCGCGCCCCCGCCCCGCGCTACCCCGTAAGCCCTGCCCCATGCCGGGTGTGCCGATGCGGCTCCGCGGCAGACGGGTGGACCGGATCCGCCCGGCTCAGCCGCCCCCACCCCAGCTGAACCGCCAGCCGGAGTATGGGGGAGAGGTGTTCGGCGCGCCGGACATCGTGCACCAACTCGGGCGGTTGCCGGAGCAGGACATCCAGAGGGCGCCGCCGGGCAGGCGCGGCGGCCGGTGCGGGGTGGGCCGGGTGCGCCGTGCGGTCGTGCGCGGACGGCCGTACAGCGCGATCGCGGCGGCGTTGGAGGAGCGCCGCGGACGGGGTTTCGCGGGCGGGGCGGCCGGGCCCTTCGGCCTGGGTGGCGGCGGTGCGGCCGGTCGTTCGGTGGCGGCGGGCACCACGATGAGGATCGCCGCGAGCACGAGCAGCGCCGATACGAGGGCGCGGCCCCGCCCCGGGCGCGGGGGCCGTACGTGGTGCGGCACGACGGGAGGGGGCATGGTCGCCGGACTGGCCGGCGCCGCCAAGACCGGAAGATCGTCCGGCTCGGCGTGCGCGGCGAGCCGGACGACGAGGTCGGCGGCGGACGGGCGGACGGCGGGGTCTTCGGCGACCGCCGCGTCGACCAGGGCGCGCAGCGGTTGCCGGAGCGCGCCGGTGTCGACGGGCCGGAACCGGGCGGGCTCGCCGGGCGTGGTCTCGCGGTAGGGGCTCTGGCCCGTGGCGGCGTACGCGACGAGGCAGCCCCAGCCGAAGACGTCGCAGGTCGGGCCGGGCGTGCCGCCGGTGAGCAGCTCCGGCGCCAGCCACCCGGGGTTGTCGGCGACGGCGCCGATCTCGGCCGGATCGCCCGGGATGTGCTCGGCGACGCCGAAGTCGAGGATGCGCAGGCCGTTCTTGGTGAACACCACGTTGCCGGGAGCCAGGTCGCCGTGCATGACGCCCGCGGCGTGCACGGCGGAGAGGGCCTGGGCGAGGTCGGTGGCCAGGGCCGTGACCAGCGCGGGTGCCAGCGGGCCCTTGACGTCGACGATCTGTTCGAGCGAGGGACCGTCGAGGTGCTCGCTGACGAGGTACGGCGGGGTGTGATCCGTGCCGTCGTCGAGCAGCCGCACCGAACAGGAGGACGGCAGCCGCCGCGCGCACGCCGCCTCCGCGCGCAGGCGGGCGCGGACCGGTTCGGGCTCGGCGGCGGCGCCGGGGTGGGCCGTCTTGACGGTCACGAGCCCGGAGCCGCGCCCGTGCGCGACGTAGACGAGCCCGGCACCACCGGACCTGAGCCGCCCGGCCAGCCGGTGGCCACCGACCGCGACCGGATCCTCGGCCTGGAGCAACTGCGCGCCAGCGGGGAGAGTGTCGTTCCGAAAAGCCTGGAATAGCGCTGGTGTCTTCACGTATGCCTCTTTCGACCGCACCGATCTCGGAGGTCTGGGGACTCTTGATGGTGCTACGCACCGCAGTCATCCGCAAGCGGAACGTCGTCAAAGGTGTGAATGATTCGGGAGAGCGACGATCTTCCGGAAGAACCCGCGTGAGCGGATCTCGGGAGGGAGGGCCCTGCACGGAACCGCGAGTTGCCTACCCGCCTGCCCATGGACCTCATCGACCGGCCACCCATGAGGCGGCCGGTCGACGTCATCGTGGTGTCGTTCCGCGGATCTCGGGCCGCGGGCGGTTCCGTCAGCGGGACTCCGGCTCCGGCTGGCAGCGGGGGCACCAGACGGTGGTGCGGCCGGCGGCGCGGCCGTGCGACAGACGGGCGCCGCAGCGGGGGCAGACCGGGTCCGGGTCGCCGCGGCGGCCGGTCAGCCACGTACGGCGGCCGGGGACGCGGCCCGTCGGAATCGCCCCGCGCAGGACACGGCGCATGGCCCGGTGCAGCGTGGCGAACTCCGCCTCGGTGAGGCCGTCGCCGCGCCGGCGGGGGTGCACGCGCGCACGCCAGCAGATCTCGTCCGCCAGCAGGTTGCCCAGGCCGGCGAGGGCCGACTGGTCCATCAGTGTCGCCTTGACCTGACGGCGGCCCCGTACGACCTCGGTGAACTCCTCGCGGCCCACCGTCAGGGCGTCCGGGCCGAGCGAGCCGAGCAGCCGGTCGGCGTCCGTGCGGTCGGCGGCGAGCCAGATGCCGCGCAGCTTGCGCATGTCGCGGAAGCGCAACTCGCCGTCGGGCAGGACGAAGGTCACCCGGTCGTGGGCGTGCGCCGGTGACGTGCCGTCGTCCCACACCATCGCGCCGGTCATGCCGAAGTGCAGGAGCAGGACCGGGTCGCCGGACAGCGGCACCGCCAGCCATTTGCCGTGGCGTTCGGGCTCGCCGAGCGACAGCCCGGTCAGCGTCGCGGCGAGCTTCTCCGGCCAGACGCCGCGCAGCACCTGCGGGTCGTCCACCCGTACGGAGCTGATCCGCCGGCCGGTGCCGTGGTCGGCGACGACGCGGCGGAAGCCCTCGACGTCGGGCAGCTCGGGCACGTCAACCGGGGTACCGCCGCCGGATCAGGCGGTCGTAGGCGATCGCGGCGACCGCGCCGTAGGCCAGGTGCGGCACCGCATCGGAGATCCAGGACGAGGCCGGCCAGTCGCGCGGATCGGTCAGGCCCGCGGCGGTGGCCGGGGTGTCGCTGCCGAGCATCGCCACGACGCCGAGGGCGAGTGCGCCCGCCGCGACCTCGCCCGCCGAGGACCGGGTGCCGCCGACCAGGCCGTCCAGCAGCCCGTACGCGGCGCTCACCCCCACGCCCACGCCGATGCCCAGCAGGCCCGCGAGCCCCTGGCGGCGGTTCGCGGCGGTCTCCTCATCGCCGAGGTCCAGGCCGGCGCAGTCCGTGGCGCGGCCGGCCAGTTCCTCCGGTATGTCGCTGGCGGGCCGCCCGCGCACCGCCATGTCGACGTACGTCACGGCGTTCAGCGCCGCCGTGCCGGCCGCTCCGGCCAGCACTCCCGCGATCAGGTGGTCTCTCATCATGCATCCCCCGTGGACGACGTTGTTCGCTTCCCTCCCCGCGTCGGCGCGGCGCTACCCGGCCGGCGGGAGCCGGCGTCGGGGGTGCGCGGACCACGGCAGACGAGCGGGACGGCCGGGGAGATGCGGACCGGGGCCGGCCGGGAGGCGGCCTTGGCCTGGAGACGCTCGACGACGAGGTTCTCCAGCATCTGCGGGGTCAGCCGGACACCGAGGTGGTCGGCGCACGCGATCGCGAGGTCGAACTGCCGGTTCACCTCGACGGCCTCGTGCGGAAACCGCGCCAGCAACCGGACACGGACCTCTTCGACGGACTCGGTGTGCTGCCGGCGGACCGCCATGTGGTCACCACCTCTCGACCAGTGAGACGCCGTCAGCGGGCGACGCTGACCGGCCGGAGCCTCTCGCTACCCGCGGCGGAGGCGATCAATCTCGATTTCGAGAGATTCACCGACGGTGACCGGGACGGCCGGCCGCTCACCGGCTGTCGTCGTGCTCCTCCGCCCGGCGTACGCCCTCGTCGTCGGGCGGCAACGCGTCGGGGTGCCCCACGTCCACGCCGGGCACTCCCGTACCGCCCGCCTCGTCCTCCTGCCGGGACATGCCCTCCTCCTCCGGCGGGACGGTACGGCCGCGGGCGTCCGACCCGCGGTTCACCGGGGCGAACCGGCGGTCGTCGGTCGTCTCGGGTTCGTGGCCAAGTTCTTCTTTTTCGGTCATGCGCCCGCCCTACCCCCTCCGGGGGACGTTGATTCAGCGCCCGTGGCGCCTGTGGGTCAACGCCCTGGTCAGCGGTGCTTTTGCCCGACTTGGAGGGATCTTGGCACGTCCTGTTTGTCCCAGGTGAGCCCGGGTAGCGCGAGCCATGTACCCGAACACGAACAGTGGAGGTACACGATGAGTACCGTTACCGAAAGTGTGGACGTCAACGTACCGATCCATACGGCGTACAACCAGTGGACGCAGTTCGCGGAGTTCCCGGAGTTCATGGAGGGCGTCGAAGAGGTCAACCAGGTCACCGACACGATGACGCACTGGCGCGTCAAGATGGCCGGGGTGACGCGTGAGTTCGACGCGCAGATCACCGAGCAGATCCCCGACGAGCGGGTCGCCTGGCACTCCACCGAGGGGCCGGAGCACGCCGGTGTCGTGACGTTCCACCGCACGGGTCCGGACACCACGCGTGTCACCACGCAGATGGACGTCGACCCCGAGGGGTTCCTGGAGACCGCCGCGGACAAGGCGGGGCTGCTCAAGAGGCGGGCCAAGTCCGACCTCAAGCGGTTCAAGGAGTTCATCGAGCGCCGGGGCCACGAGACCGGCGCCTGGCGGGGCAACGTCGACCGCCCGGAGCCCTGATCCAACGGGAGGCGAGGCCGTCCTCGCAGGGGGACGGTCCTCCCTCTCACCCCTCTGGCCCCGCGCACCACCTGAACGAGCGGGTACGCCCGCGAATCTTCCCCGAGAGACGGAATCATGACCACCACGCTCATCGACATGGCCCCCGCGCCCTGGATGACCGAGGGCGCCTGCCGGGACGAGGATCCCGAACTGTTCTTTCCGATCAGCGCGAGCGAGGTCGGCGCCGACCAGGTCGACCGGGCCCGCGCCATCTGCGAAGGGTGCCACGTGCAGGCCGAGTGCCTCCGCTACGCCCTGGCCAACCGCATCGCGCACGGCATCTGGGGCGGACGCACCGAGCAGCAGCGCCAGTCCCTGATCAGAGCCCGCAGGCGCCGCCGCCTGAAGATGCGGACCCGGCCGTAACCCTCGAATGCGTGACGCGTGCCCGGGTAGGGCTCGCCGTACCGGGCCGTACCGGCAGACGCCCGTAGCACGGAGGAGGGAAGGAACGCCGAGATGACCGCTTTCGGATACACGATGATGTGCGAACAGGCACCTCCCGACCAGCTGGTGCGCGACGTCCGCTCGGCCGAGCGGGCCGGCTTCGACTTCTCGGTGATAAGTGACCACTACCAGCCCTGGCTGCACTCCCAGGGCCATTCCGGATACGCGTGGTCCGTCCTCGGCGCCGCCGCCCAGGCCACCGAGCGGATCCCGCTGATGACGTTCGTGACCTGCCCGATCGTCCGCTACCACCCGGCCGTGGTGGCCCAGAAGGCGGCGACCGTGCAGATCCTGTCCGGCGGGCGGTTCCGGCTCGGGCTCGGAGCGGGGGAGAACCTCAACGAACACGTCGTCGGGCAGGGCTGGCCCCTGGCGGGCGTACGCCACGAGATGCTCACCGAGGCGGTCGAGGTGATCTCCAAGCTCTTCGACGGCGGCGACGTCGCCTATCGGGGCGAGTACTTCGACGTCGAGCAGGCCAGGCTCTGGGACCTGCCGGAGACCCGCGTGCCGATCGGCGTCGCGGTGTCCGGCAAGAGTTCGTGCCGCCTCGCCGGCGAGAAGGCCGACCTCATGATCGCGACGGAGCCCAAGCGGGAGCTGGGCGAGATGTTCGACGCGGCCGGCGGCGCGGGCAAGCCCCGCGTCGGGCAGATCGCGGTCGCCTACGACGCCGACCGCGACGCCGCGGTGAAGCGCGCCCATGAGCAGTTCCGCTGGTTCGGGCTGGGCTGGAAGGTCAACGCGGACCTCGTCGGCCCGACCGCCTTCGAGGCCGCGACGGAGTTCGTCACGCCCGAACAGGTCGCCGAGCAACTGCCCTGCGGCCCGGACGTCGACGAGCACGTCCGCAAGATCAAGCCGTTCGTCGACGCAGGTTTCGACGAGATCGCCCTCGTCCAGATCGGCGCCGACCACCAGGACGAATTCTTCGGCTGGGCGGAGCGTGAACTCCTCCCGGCCCTGCGATCCCTTTGAGGGGGCCCGACATGACGAACCGTGATCCGCGTTCGGAGCTGGAGGAACAGGGGATTCCGGACCTGCAGGACGGCTATCCCGAGCAGCAGTGGGCCGAGGATCCCCAGCAGGCGCCCGTGCCCGGCGACGAACCCGTGGCGGTGGAGGACTTCGGTACGACCGCCGAGGAGGAGCGTGAGGGCGAGTCGCTGGACGGCCGGCTGAGCCGCGAGGAGCCCGACGTCGGCGCCCGCGGAGCCACGGAGACCCCACGTAACGCGGGACGGCTGGTCCAGCAGGACGAGGGCGTACGCGACGACACCGAGAGCGAGGAGATCGCCAAGGACGTCGGCCCGGACACGGGCGGCTTCACCGCGGAGGAGGCCGCGATCCGGGTGGAACGCGAAGGCTGACCGGACGACCACCGGGCCGCCCCTGTCTCCGGACATCGGGGCGGCCCCGGCATGTTCTGGAAGGTCCATCCGACGGGCGCGGTCTCCCCGGGGCTCTCTGACCGCGCTCTTTCTCCATACGGCCGCCGCGTGGGCCGACACCTCTGGCCGACAGTGGTCCGACACCGTCATTGATTTCGCTTGACAGGAATCGTAAATCGCGGTTGCCGGCGGTTGCGCCGCGCTGACGAGCGGTGCGGCGTACGGTGCCGCATCAGGCGACTTTGCCAATCCTTGACTCTCTTCAGCCAGCCGTGCGGCCGGCGGCCTCGATCGCCTTCTGACAGAAGTGCCGAACTCATCGCAAACCCAGTCTGAATTCAGTACTTCATGGCGCGATGCCTTATATGCCAGGATTCGCTCGTCGTTCCCCCGCCAGCTCTGAGGAGAGCCCATGCGACGACGCGTGTCCGGGACCATCCTGGGCGGACTGGTTCTCGCCCTGGTCCCCTTCCTGTCCTCGGCGGCCGACGCCGCGCCCCAGGCGCCGGCCGTCTCCCACTCCTTCCACCACTCGTGCGCGACGGCGCGGGCCGGGTACGCGAGCTGTAACGCCCTCGTGCGCAACGACGTGGCCACGAGCACGACGACCCTGCGTGCCGCGGCCGCCGCCCCGTCCGGCCTCTCGCCCGCCAACCTCCAGAGCGCCTACAAACTGCCGTCCTCCAGCGCCGGCTCGGGCCAAACGGTCGCGATCGTCGACGCCTACGACGCCCCGACCGCAGAGGCCGACCTCGGTGTCTACCGCAGCCAGTACGGCCTGCCGGCCTGCACGACCGCGAACGGCTGCTTCAAGAAGGTCGACCAGAACGGCGGCACGTCCTACCCGAGGAAGGACGGCGGCTGGGCGCAGGAGATCTCCCTGGACCTGGACATGGTCTCCGCGGTCTGCCCGAACTGCAAGATCGTCCTCGTCGAGGCCAGCTCCGCGTCCTTCGCCAACCTGGGCACCGCCGAGAACACCGCGGCCCGGCTCGCCAACGTCATCAGCAACAGCTATGGCGGCTCCGACGCCTCCGACTCCAGCTACGGCTCCTACTACAACCACCCCGGCAAGGCCATCACGGTCAGCTCCGGTGACGCCGGCTACGGCGTGGAGTACCCGGCGTCCTCCCACTACGTCACCGCCGTCGGCGGCACCTCGCTGAAGACCGCGAGCAACAGCCGCGGCTGGACCGAGACCGCCTGGAGCGGCGCCGGCAGCGGCTGCTCCAGCTACAACACCGCGCTGAGCGGCCAGTCCGGCCTCACCGGCTGCTCCCGCCGCGCCGTCGCCGACGTCTCCGCCGTGGCCGACCCGGCCACCGGCGTCGCCGTCTACGACAGCACCGCCTACCAGGGCCAGAGCGGCTGGATGGTCTTCGGCGGCACCAGCGTCGCCGCGCCGATCATCAGCGGCGTGTACGGCCTGGCCGGCAACGCCGCGAACATCGACAACAACTACCCCTACGCCCACTCCTCCGCGCTGTTCGACGTGACCTCGGGCAGCAACGGCAGCTGCTCCACGACCAAGTGGTGCCGCGCGGGCACCGGCTGGGACGGTCCGACCGGCCTCGGCACGCCGAACGGCACCGGAGCCTTCTGAGACACACACGCGGAAACGGGCCCGGCGCCACGGCGCCGGGCCCGTTTCCGTACGCCTGCTCAGAACCTCTCGGTCTCGTGGCCGTAGCCGAGCGTGTCCATCACGTCCCGGAGGCCGTCGTACTCCCGCTTCGGCAGCTCGCCGAGCGCCCTCACCGCCGTGTCCGGCGCGCCCTCGCCCGCCACGTGGGCGGACAGCTGTTCCGGTGTCGCCGGGTAGCGCGCTCCGGCCAGGGCCTTGGCGAACTCGCTGCGGGCGGCCACGTCACCGGCGGACATGCCGGGCGGGCTGCCCACGGTGCGCGACGAACCCGCCACCGTCGGATCTCGGCCCGCGTCCGTCTCCACCGGTTCGGGATCGTGGTCGCGCTCGGCATGTGTCGGACCGCCTCCGCGCACGAGACCCTCGGTCTCGTGCCGCAGCTCGTCGTCGAGCCGGGGACCGTGCTTATCGCTCTTTTCTCCCATCACCGCTCCTTCCATCACACGCAGCCATACCCCCACAAAGCGGATCATTCATTCCGTCCGCCGGGGATCGCCAGAGCCAGGGCGGCCCCCACGACGGCGAGACCGCAGGCCGTCCACAGCGCGATATCGATCGCGGACGACGAGGCCGCCTTCGTCCCCGCGACCGTGACGGCGGCGAGGATCGCCGCCGCGACCTGGCCGCCGATCCCGCCGCCGACCAGCCGCATCACCGAGTTGAACGCCGTGCTCACGCCCGTCGCCTGCCGGGGCACGCTCCGCGCGACCAGCACCGACGCGGAGCCGATCGTCAGGCCCCAGCCGGCGCCCATCACGCCCAGCGCCACGTAGACCGGCGCAGGCGACGCGTGCGCGGCGGCCAGGAGCACCAGCGCGGCCGCCATCAGCGTCGTCCCGGCGAGGAACGGGGTCCGTGGCCCGCTGCGGCGCGTGAGCGGACCGCTCAGCGGTCCCGTCACGACCATGCCCGCCGCGGCCGGCAGGAGGAACAGCCCGGCCTCGGCCGCGTTCGCGCCGAACCCGTATCCGGCCCGGTGCGCCGAGACACCCTCCGGCCCCTCGGCGAGGTGCGGGACCACGAAGTACGTGGAGAACGCGACGAACCCGGCGGTGGCCGTCGCGAGGTTCGCCAGCAGCAGCGGGCGGTGGGTGAAGATCGAGGGGTCGAGCAGCGGTTCGTCCACGCGCAGCTCGCGCCACGTCCAGGCGGCGAGGACCGCCACCCCGCGGGAAGACCGCCCCGCCCGTGCCCTGCAGGGCGCGGAACGCGATGAGCACCCCGATGGACGGCGCCAGGCCCGCTCCGGCGGCGTGCCGGCCGTGCCGGAGCAGGGGTCTCACGTCGTCCTCCTTCGTACCGGACCAGGTTCCGCAGGAGGCTCGCCCTACCCGTTCGATGGGCGTCAAACGGGTGGCGGGATCTCGGGTCAGGCCGAGGCGGCGGCGTGGCAGGCGCCGTGGCCGTCGGCACGGGCGACGATCCGGCCCGCGCGGACCCGGATCGCGGTCTCGGTGACGTCGCTCACCGCCGGGACGCCCGCCGCCGCCGCGACCGTGCCCGCCGGGTCGTGCACCACCCGCGGCGCCGGCGGAGACCGGAACGCCTGGCGCAGGCAGCCGCACACGTCGGCGACGGTGAGCCGGGCGAGCGGCGCGAGCTCGCCCGGATCGCCGCTGACCAGGACGACGGTGACCGTCTCTCCCGGCGGCAGTGCGCGTACGGCCTCCTCGGCGGCGCCGAGCCGGTGCAGGCCGAGGATCGCCACCACGCCGTCGCCGTCGAGCCGGGCCGGCTCGCCGCGTACGGCGTCCACCACGGGCGGCGCGGCCCACGGCTCGTCGACGGCGCGGGCGTCGGGGGTGTACGGCAGGTGCGGTGGCGGCCAGCCGTCGCCCAGGTCCAGGTCGGTCAGCCGCTCACAGGCGCTGACGACGGTGAACGGCTCCACGAACCCGGGCGCCGCCGCGGCGAGGCGGCTCGCCCCGTGCAGGGTGGTGAGCGCCGTCTCCGCGGCCCGGACCATGCGGAGCGCGCCGCCGTCCAGCTCTTCGAGGGCGAGGCCGAGCAGCAGCGCGTCGAGGCGCGTGAGCTGCGCGAACGCCTGCCGGGTCCGGTCATCGGTGATCACTTCGGGGAGGAGTTCGAGGCCGAGCCGGCCGGGTTCGCCGCCGGAGAGGGGGAGCCGGGCGAGCCACGCGCGGGCGAACGCGCCGAGCGCCTCGGACGGGGTACGGCCCGGCCGCTCCGGCCGGGGCGCGCGTTCGGCGTCGTCGGCCAGCACGGCGAAGTAGAGGGCCCGCTTGCCGGGGAAGTTGGAGTAGACCGCGCCGCGGGTGAGTTCGGCGCGTTCGGCGATGCGGTCGACCTTGGCGTCGCGGTAGCCGCGCTCGGCGAACTCCTCCCGCGCGGCGGCCAGCACCTTGGCGCGGTTGCGCTCCTGGGTCTCCGCTCTGGTGAGCCGCGCCACGTGTTCCTCCCGCTCGGCGGACGCCGTACGCCTCGTCGCCAGATGGTGCGGCCATATTATGTCGCCATCCGGAAGCCCCCGGCATGAAGCGGCGGCACGGGAACCTCCCGACGGCTCGTACAGTTTCGGGCATGGGCATGGTGAACACGCTCGGGCTCGTGCTGCACCCGAAGCGCGACTCGGAGGTCGCCATCGATGCGATCCTCAAGTGGGCCTCCACCCGGGGCGGGACGGTTCTCGGGCTGCCCGAGGAGATCGGCCGGATCGACTGCAGCGCGGTCGCGGTGCCGCCCGAGGAGATGATCGAGCGGGCCGACCTGCTCGTCAGCCTGGGCGGTGACGGCACGATGCTGCGCACCATGCGGCTGGCCGCGGGGCCGTCCACGCCGGTGCTCGGTGTGAACCTGGGCAAGCTGGGGTTCCTCGCGGAGATCGACGTCGACGGCCTGGCCGGCGCGCTGACCGCGATCGACGCGCACCGCTACCAGGTCGAGCCGCGCATGGCGGTATGCGCCGAACTGCCCGGCGGGCGCGTCGTGACCGCGTTCAACGACATCGCCCTGGTGCGGTTCCCGGGTGACGGGCTCGCGGCGCTGTCGGTGTCGGTGAACGGCCACCCCTTCGTCCGGTACGCCGCGGACGCGGTCATCGTGGCCACCTCCACCGGTTCGACCGCCTACAGCTTCTCCGCCGGCGGTCCGATCGTCTCTCCGACGGTGGAGGGCTTTCTGGTGATCCCGGCGGCGGCACACTCGGCGTTCAACCGGGCGATCATGCTCTCGGCCGACGAGGCGGTGGCGCTGGACCTACTGCCGGCCTCGGGCGATCTCGCGGTGGAGGTGGACGGCGCGGTCGTCGCCCAGATGTCGGCCGGCGACCGGCTGGCCGTGACCGCCCTGCCCGCGGCGGCCCAGGTCGTACGCCTGGGCGGCACGACCTTCTACGAACGCGCGCGCCGCAAACTCCGCGTGAGCGGCAGCGCCGAGGTCGACTGAGGCCTCTCCGCGCAGCCCCGCCGTCTCCGGCTTCGAGACGGACCCGCCCGGCAGCGAGTTCGTGGAACGGGCATGAATTAGTCGGGTTGACCGACGCCGGACCGGGTAGGCGGTGGAGTACCGATCCGGCCCGGTGCCGGACGAAGGGTCCAGCAGCGTGGCCCTCACGTGCCCCGACGAACGTGAGGTGACGGATGCGCATGCGACCGGTGATCGTAGTCTCGGCCCGGCGACCCGGCGAAGAGACCTAGCGGCCCGTCTGACACGACAGCGCGCACCGCTAGTCCCGCAACTCTTCCTGGGAGATCGCATGACGACCCAGATCGACTACGACGACGGCCACGCCGAGGCTCTGCTGGGCGAGCTCGGCAGCCTGCCGGATGATGATCCACGGCGCGAGGACATCCGCGCGGAACTGGTCCGCATGCACATGCCGATCGTCCGCGGCATCGCCCGGCGTTACGCCCAGTACGACGAGCCCATCGAGGACGTGCAACAGGCCGCGATGCTCGGCCTGGTCAAGGCCATCAACCGGTACGACGCCGAGCGCGGGGAGCGGTTCCTCGCCTACGCGGGCCCGACGATGACCGGTGAGGTCAAACGGCACTTTCGCGACCGTACGTGGCTGTTGCGCATGCCCCGCCGGTTGCAGGAGCTGCGGCTGGCGATGCGTGAGGCCCGCCGTGACTTCTTCCGCGACCACAACCGCGCGCCGACGGTGCCGGAGATCGCCGAGGTCCTCGACATCAGCGAGGAGGAGGCCGTCGAGGTGATCGGCGCCTTCGACGCCTACCGGCCGATGTCACTCGACACGCCGGTGGGCGACGAGGAGGACGCAGACTCCTTCGGCGAGCTGATCGGCGCGCAGGACCCGGCGATCGAGGACGCCGTCGACCACATCGCGGTACGCCCGCTGCTCGACAAGCTGCCCGAGCGTGAGCGCATGATCATCTTGTACCGGTTCTACGGCAACAAGACGCAGACCGAGATCGCCGACCTGATGGGCCTGTCCCAGATGCACGTGTCGCGGCTCATCTCCCGCACGCTCGCCCAGCTCCAAACCGAGTTGCTCAAGGATTCATGAGAGATGAATCGACGAGCCGGGGGCGGGTAGCGGCGAGAACCAGCCGGTGCGTTGAGACCACCAGCGCGCCGGTCAGCTCGGGGACGGTTGCCGCGGCGGCCGTCCCCGAGCGCGTCTGCGGCGACGACGTCGCCGAACGCATCGTCGAGGCCGTGCGTAGCGGCGCCGGAACCGTCGTTCCGGATGCGTCCCTGAAGCCCCTGACCGTCTAGGACAGCGGGCGGCGGCTCGTGAGGAGTTCGCGGACCCGGCTGCCGGATCGGGCGGCCAGCGGCGGCGTGACCGTGCCGGCGCCCTCGCGGAGCCCGGTGACGAACTCCTCCAGCGCGTCGATCGCGCTGCCGCGCGGCGTCCAGCCGAGTTCGTCACGCGCGCGGGAGCAGTCCATGATCGGCAGGCGGAGCAGGGCGTCGAACAGGCCCGGTGAGGCCGGGAGCAGGTTGAGCCACCAGCCGGCCGCGATCGCGGCGCGTACGAGGCGGGCGGGGACGCGTACCGGCCGTGCGTCCAGCAGCTCGGCGAGCTCGGGAGTGCCGATCACCGGATCGGCCGCGACGTTGAACGCGCCGTGAGCGTCGCCGAGCGCGGCCAGCCGGTAGGCCTCGGCGACGTCCGCGGTGGTCACCACCTGGAACCGCAGGCCCGGAACGTCCGGGACGACCGGCAGGGCGCGGGCGTCGACGTTGGGCAGCAGCGGCCCGGCGAAGATCCGGCGCTGCTCCTGCGCCGCCTCCCGCTTGAAGATGAACCCGGGGCGGAGCCGTACGACGCGGATGCCCGGATGCTCGGCCTCGAAGGTGTCCAGGATCCGCTCCACGTACGCCTTTTCCCGTGTGTAGGAGGCGCCCGGCCAGCCGTCGGTCGGCCACGACTCGTCGACGGCCCGGTCCTTGGGCCCGGGGGAGTACGCGCCGACCGAGGACGCGCACACCAGCGAGCGCACGCCCGCCGCGGCCACCGCGTCGAAGACCCGCCGGCTGCCCAGGACGTTGGTACGCCAGGTCGCCGCCGGGTCGTGGGTGGGCTGGAAGGCCCAGGCGAGGTGGACGACGGCGTCGGCGCCGCGGAAGAGCGGGACCAGGTCGGTCGTGGTGACGTCCGCGGCCGTCCACTCGGCCTTCGGCAGCTCGAGGTCCGGGGTGCGCCGGGCGAGACACGCCAGGGACGTGACGGCCGGATCGGCCGCCAGGGCCTGTGCCGTGCTCGAACCGACGTTGCCCGTGGCGCCCAGAATGACGATCCTCATACAGGACCGCTACCCCGGATCGCCCTGGTCATGAGTGCCCGCCGTACGGACCTCGGGAGGGCCGCTACAGCCGGGCCAGGCGGCGCCGGGCCGCCGTCAGGAGGGTGCGCAGGGCACCCTCGTCGACGTCCTCGGCGATCTCGGGGTCGAGGAGCTCCTCGGCCAGCAGCCATTCGAGCAGGGCGATCCGCCGCCGGTGCAGGCTGATCGTCGCCTCGCGGTCGTGGCCTTCCTCGTCGATCACACGGGCCGCGGAGGCGAGGAGTTCGTAGTGCTCACTCAGGGACATGACTGCGAGCCCGGCGCTGACCGGGTGTTCGCGGATCTCCGAGTCGGGATGGTGCCGGAACGCGTCGTCGAGCCGGGAGTCCCCGGTCAGCCACCGGTCCAGGCGTTCCGCCCGCCCGACCGGGTCGTCGGCGCCCTCGGGCAGGTGTCCCGCGCGACCGGGGTCGAGCCAGGCCTCCACCAGGGTGTGGTCGAGCCGTGCCACCGGCTCCTCGAACCGCCGCCGGACCGCCCCGACGTCCTCGTCCAGGACCTCGGCGATCCGCTCCCAGCTCGTGCCGCGCCGGCGTTCGCACGCGACGGCGTACATCAGCGCCTCCGTGGCGCCGGCGACCAGCCGCCCGGAGAGTTCGGCCAGCTCACCGCGTGGGCAGCCGTATTCGTCGTGGGTGGGTACGAGTGAGGTCGCGAGGGTGCTGACCTCGGCCGCGCTGGCCGACAACGCGACCCGCACCCGGGCCTCCATGCTGTAGCTGAGGTCGTCGTCCATGACACCGTGACGCCCTTCCTCCTGTCTTCTCATCCTCGCCCCGCTACCCCGGATGCCGAACACAAACGTTTCCGTCGTGATCGGTTCAGGTCGGGGCGGAAACGGGCGGAAATGATTCAAGTGCGTTGCATGAACCCTTCGAGCGCGGGTAACGGGTTGGCCGGGAGGTAATGAGAAATGGTTCCTTTGATTCTGGTACTCCTGCTGGCCCTGATCCTGTTCGGGGCGGGCTTCGCCCTCAAGGCGCTCTGGTGGATCGCCATCATCGTCCTCATCCTCTGGCTGCTCGGGTTCGTCTTCCGCAGCGCCGGGTCGTCGGGCTCGCGCGGCCGGTGGTATCGCTGGTAGCCCACGCGTGAGTGCATAACGGAGCGGTACACGGCAAGGAGGCCCGTCACACCCGTGGCGGGCCTCCTGACTCTTTCTGTCAAAATCAGTTATCGCGCTCATCGGCCATTCACGGCCCGCGCTCGGCCGGGTCAGGGCGTCTGCGATGAGCCGCCGTCATCGGGCGTCTCCGGTGGCGCCGCCGAGTGGACGTCCGGTGGACCGGCGCTGGCCTCGGGGGAGCGCTCCCCGGGCACCGGCCGGAGCGCGCCGGTCGGGGAGGGCGTCGGCGTGGGACGGGCCGTCATCGCCGGCATCGGGGCCACCGAGGACGTCGCGGTGGCCTCCGGAGTGGCTTGGTGGGAGGCCGGTGGCGTCGGCGTGGGACGTACGGGCGCCACGACCGGGTCGACGGACGTGCCCTGACCGGCCCTGCCGCGTACGGTGTTGGACAGCGGTCTACCCGTGAACAGCTCGAACGCCGTGACGAGCCCCATCACGGCGAGAAAGACCCCCGCCGCCGCGCCGAGCACGATGTACCACTTCGGCCACGGCCGTGCCGGTGCCGCTGCTCCAGGCGGCGGTCCGTCGTCCGCGCCGGGGCCGCCGACGCGTACCGGGATCTTCGCCGCGATCCGCGCCTTGCCGCGGTCCAGGAAGTGCTGGTAGACGGTGGCGCCCAGGGTGGACAGCACGCTGACCGCCCCGGCCCCGATGAGAGTGCCGCCGACTCCGAAGTACGACGCCGCCACCGTCGCGGTGATCGTGGCGGCGCCGCCGGCGACGAGTTGCGTGATGCTCAGGTCGAGTCTGTGCTGGCCCGGCATGCTCCCCCCCAGTGCGGCCCGGCGTGTCCCGGGTACCAGCCAACACCGGGCGGCTCCGGATCGGCCTCGCCTTGGCGTGCCCTTGACGCCGCCCTGCCCGGAACTGTTGGTTCGCCGGATGCCGGGGTAGCGCCCAGCCGTCAGGAGCACGACGTCGGGAAGGGAGAGGAACGACGATGAAGGCACTGACCTGGCACGGGCGGCGCGACGTACGCGTGGACGAGGTGCCCGACCCGGCGATCGAGGCACCGACGGACGCGATCATCCGGGTGACGACGACCGCGATCTGCGGTTCCGACCTGCATCTGTACGAGGTGCTCGGGCCGTTCATCGACGAGGGCGACATCCTCGGGCACGAACCGATGGGCGTGGTCGAGGAGGTGGGCGCGGAGGTCACCCATATCGGGCCGGGCGACCGGGTGGTGATCCCGTTCAACATCGCGTGCGGCCGCTGTTTCATGTGCGACCGGAAGCTGTACGCGCAGTGCGAGACGACGCAGGTCCGCGAGCAGGGCACGGGAGCGAGCCTGTTCGGCTACACCAAGCTGTACGGGCAGGTGCCCGGCGGGCAGGCGGAGTTCCTCCGGGTGCCGCAGGCACACTTCGGGCCGGTCAAGGTGCCCGAGGGGCCGCCCGACGAGCGGTTCGTTTACCTGTCCGACGTGCTGCCGACGGCCTGGCAGGCGGTCGCGTTCGCGGACATCCCCGAGGGCGGCAGCGTGACCGTGTTCGGGCTGGGGCCGATCGGGCAGATGTCCGCCCGCATCGCCCGCCACCTGGGACACCGCGTGGTCGCGGTGGACGGTGTGCCGGAGCGGCTGGAGATGGCCCGCCGCCACGACATCGAGGTGCTGGACGCCCGGAGCGACGACGTGCCGGCCGCCGTGCGCGACCTGACCGACGGGCGCGGCACCGACTCGGTGATCGACGCCGTCGGCATGGAGGCACACGGTTCGCCGGGCGCGAAGATCGCCCAGAGCCTCACGGGCCTGCTGCCCGACGCCGCGGCCGGAGCACTCATGAAGAAGGCGGGCGTCGACCGGCTCGCCGCGCTGTACGAGGCCATCGAGACGGTACGGCGGGGCGGGACACTGTCGATCAGCGGCGTGTACGGCGGCATGGCCGACCCGCTGCCCATGCTGCAGATGTTCGACAAGGGCATCCAGCTGCGGATGGGCCAGGCGCACGTCAAGCGCTGGATCGACGACCTGCTGCCACTCGTCACCGGCGACGCCGACCCCCTCGGCGTCGAGGACCTGGCGACGCACCGCCTGCCGCTCGACGAGGCGCCGTACGGCTATGAGATCTTCCAGAAGAAGAAGGACGGCGCCGTCAAGGTCCTGCTGACGCCCTGACGGGAGGGGCGGACGGGCCTTCGCCCGGTCCGTGGGCCGTGCGGAGGCGCGCCCGGTCGCTCAGGTCGCGCGGGCGTCCATCGGGCGGCCGAGCAGGTGGGCGATGAGCGCCCGGAACTGCTGTGACGGGCGCAGGCCCAGCTCGCTTCCGGCCAGCCGTCGGTACACCTCGTACTGGCGCAGCGCCTCGGCCGGGTTGCCCTCGGCGAGGTGCACCCGGACGATCGCGCGGTGCGCGCTCTCTCGCAGCGGCTCGCAGTCGATGGCCGCCAGACCGGCCTCCAGTGCCGCGTCGAACCGGCCGTACCGGCAGTGCCGCGTGCACAGCGTCTCCAGCGCGTGCAGCCGGACCTGCCGGAACCACTCGCGCGTCGGCAGCAGCCACTCCTCGGCCCAGTCGGGCAGCACGTCCTGCCGCAGCACCGCCAGGTCCAGGTCCCACGCCGCGTCCGGGGCGGACGACAGGGCGGCGGCCTTCGCGTGGACCGTGTGGACGTCGACGACGGTGTCCCGCCGCAGCTCCAGCCCCCGTACGGTCGACAGGACCGGCCCGCCGCCGTGCTCCCGCCGCAGCCGCCACAGGGTCGACCGCAGATTCGCCGCGGGGCGCGGGTCGGGATAGTCCGGCCACAGGGCCCGTGCGGCGGTCCCCCGGTTGACCAGTGCACGCCGGGTGGCGACGTAGGCGAGCAGCCGCTGCGCGGACGGGCTGGCGGCGATGGTCCGGTCGCCCTGCCGGAGCTCGAACCCACCGAGAAGACGCACCGTGTAGCCGGCGGTGACGTGCTCTGCCTGCGGCATGGCGGCCATCGCGTCCTCCGGGTGGCGGAAGTCGAAATACGCACTTGAGACGTCGCCTACCCGCTATGAGGCAAATGGCCGTCTGTGCACCGGTAAGGCCGTGGTTACGGAGCGTGGTCCCCGGCCCGCGCGTCACGGACCCGTCACCACCTCCGGCGGCCGGTCACCGGTGCCCGGGTCTCGCCGCTGCCGGGGCGTTCGCGGGGCGGCGACGCGAGGGTGACGGACCGGAGACGAGTGCTGCATAGCGTCCTCCACGTCTGAAGGATTCGGCCGTCCGTGTCCTCGCGGCACGGGCCGGCATCGCTCCGCCAGCCCAACCGATCGTGAGGAGTGACCTTGTTCCGGCACACCGACCACCTGCAGTTCGACGCCAAGCCCGAAAAGCCCGACCCTGTGTTCGCGCACAAGCTTCAGGAGCTGATCGGCGGGGCGTACGGCGAGATGACCGTGACGATGCAGTACCTGTTCCAGGGCTGGAACTGCCGGATGCCCGGCAAGTACAAAGACCTGATCATGGATGTGGCGACCGAGGAGATCGGTCACGTGGAGATGCTCGCGGTCATGGTCGCCCGTCTCCTGGAGGGCGCTCCCGCCACCGCCACGACCAAGGCGGCGATGGCCGACCCCGTCATCGGTGCCGTCATCGGCGGCATGGATCCCCAGCAGGCGATCGTCGCCGGCGGCGGGGCCATGCCGGTCGACAGCAACGGCTACCCCTGGAACGGCAAGTTCATCGTCGCCAGCGGGAACCTGCTCGCCGACTTTCGCGCCAACGCCGCCGCCGAGGCCCAGGGCCGTCTCCAGACGGCCCGGCTGTACAACATGACCGACGACCCGGGCGTCAAGCACATGCTGAAGTTCAACCTCGCCCGCGACACCCTCCACCAGAACATGTGGCTCAAGGCGATCGAGGAGCTCCAGGCCGACGGCCTGGAACCCACCACCGTCGCGCCCAACGCCCTCCTGGACGAGGAGTACGCCGAACACGCCCAGACGATCTGGCACCTGTCCGACGGCGCCGCCGCCGCCGAGGGCGGCTGGGCGACGGGCCCGCAGCCCGACGGCGAACACGAGTTCACCTACCTGATGGACCCCGAGGCGCTCGGCGACCTCGCCTCCGCGCCCCCGCCCGACCCCAAGCTGTACGCCACCTACGACGGCAGCATGGGCGAACCCAAGGGCCCCGCCCTCGGCACCGAGACCGGCCCCCTGGGCAAGATCAAGGACAAGCTCACCTGAGATCCGAGCAGGTGCCGGAGGTCGTCGTGGTCTCCGGCACCGGGTCCCTCCCGGACGCCCCGGCCGAGGTTCCGCGGCCATGAGGAGAACAGGTGACCTTCGTGCTCGATCCGGCTCAGTACCAGCAGGCCTCGCCACCGGTCGCGCCCCGCCCGGTGGCCGCGCCGGGCGTCCCCAGGACCCGGCGGATCCGTCGTATCGCCGGCATGTGCGGACCGGCGTTCGTCGTCTCCGTGGCGTACGTCGACCCGGGGAACTTCGCGACCAACATGTCCGGCGGCGCCCGCTACGGGTACCTGCTGCTGTGGGTCATCGCCGTCGCCAACGTCCTGGCGATGTTCGTCCAGGCGCTGTCCGCCAAGCTCGGCATCGCCACCGGGCGTACCCTGCCCGAGCTGTGCCGCGACCACCTGCCGCGCCCGCTGACCTGGATGCTGTGGGTCCAGGCCGAGCTGGTGGCCGCCGCCACCGACCTGGCCGAGTTCGTCGGCGGGGCGATCGCGCTCAACCTGCTGTTCGGCGTCGCCCTGCTGCCCGCTGCGGCGATCACCGCGGTCGTCTCGTGCGCGCTGCTGACGCTGGCGCCCCGGGGACGCCACGGGTTCGAGGTGGTGATCGGGGGGATGCTGGCGATCGTCCTGGCCGGGTTCCTGTACCAGGCGCTGCGGGCGGGGTCGTTCGCCGGGGCCGCGGGCGGGCTCGTCCCGCGCCTCGCCGGCCCGGACAGCCTGCTGCTCGCGACGGGCATCGTCGGTGCCACCGTGATGCCCCACGTGATCTACCTGCACTCGGCGCTGACCCGCCGCGACTCCGGCCGTACGGCGCTGCGGTCGAGCCGCGTGGACATCGTCGTCGCCCTCGGCGTCGCCGGGCTGGTCAACATCACGATGCTGACCGTGGGCGCCGCCGCGTTCCACGGCCACGACCCCGGCGGCCTGCGGGCCATCCACGACGGCCTCGGGGACGTCCTGGGACCCGGCGCGGCGGTGGCCTTCGCCGTCGCCCTGCTCGCCTCGGGACTGGCCTCCTCCAGCGTCGGAACGTACGCGGGGCAGGTCATCATGGAGGGCTTCCTGCGCCGGCGGATCCCGGTCCTCGCCCGCCGGCTGTTGACGATGGCCCCGGCCTTCGCGCTCCTGGCCGCCGGTGTGGACCCCACCCGGGCACTGATCCTGAGCCAGGTGGCGCTGTCGTTCGGCATCCCGTTCGCGCTGGTGCCGCTGATCGCCCTGACGAGCCGGCGGACGCTGATGGGCGACCTGGTCAACGGCCAGCGTACGGTCGTCGCCGGCGCGGTCGTCACCGCCCTGATCACCGCGCTCAACGGCTTTCTGATCAGCCAGGCGCTGGCGGGCTGATCGCGTTCGCCGTGGCCGGCGGCGGTCGCGGGCGGGGGTGGCGCGGGGGCGGGCTGGGTACTGCTACGGCAGGCAATTGCACAGTTCAGGGGGGAATCGTCATGATCAGCATGCTCCGCAGAGCGGGTATCTCGTCCTCGATGCTCTACACCGCCGGGTTCGCGTCCATCGGCATGTCGGTGGCGTCCTGGGTGATGTCCCGCAACATCGAGTCCCGCGGCCTCGCCCGCGCGGACCGGTGGGGCATCTTCGTCGGCCAGTGGGCCCCGACCTTCTTCGCGCTCGGCAACGCGATGCGGATGGAGGAGGAGCTCGGCGAGACCATGCCGTCGGAGCGGGTGGAGAGGATGAAGAGCCGCGCCCGCGAGAAGATGCCGGTCAGCTGACCTGGTTTCGGGGGGCTGGCCGTACCCGTATGACGGCTGGACCTGGTGCGGGGGGCCTGGCCGTACCGGTGTGACGGCTGGATCTGGTCCGGGAGGACTGGGGCCGTACCGGTGTGATGGCTGGACCTGGTCCGGCGGGGCTCGGGCCGTACCGGTATGACGTCGGCCACTGCTGGGCATTTCCCCAGGAAGAAGACCTTCGGCGCAGTCCGGTACGGCGGACACGATCATCAGGTTCACGAGCGTCCCGGGGGTCGCCGGCATGGGGCGACTCCCGGGCGGCCGGGCGGGTGTCACGGGGACGCGACGGTGCCTCCTGGCGGGAGTGCAGGTGGCCATCGGCGCCGTACGGGCGGGGACTCCTTCCGTGGATGGAACCTCTTCCGTTCGGAGCCGGGAAGGTGCGGTCTGGTGGGCAGGAACGGTCGGACGATGGGGGTCGAGGAGGAGTTCCTCCTGGTCGACCCCGTCACCCGCCGTACCTCGCCGCACGCGGCGGCGGTGCTCGCCCGGGCGGCGAAGGCGTCGCTGCCGGAGGTGGCGTTCCAGGCGGAACTGGTCGCCACCCAGGTCGAGGCCGCGACCGGCGTGTGCGATGACCTGGAGACCCTCCGCCGACAGCTCGGGGCCGCCCGTACCTGCCTGTCGAGCGCGGCGCGGGCCGAGGGAGTGCGGCTGGTCTCGACGGGCAACCCGGTCCTGCCCGGCCGCGCGGCGCCGTTCATGCCCGGCGCGCACTACGCGCGGATCGCCGACATCCTGGCGGGCACGGTCGTCGGCCACGAGGCCTGCGGGTGCCATGTGCACGTCGGCGTCCCGGACCGCGAGCTGGCCGTCGGCGTGCTGAACCATCTGCGGCCCTGGCTGCCGACGCTGGTCGCGCTGTCGGTCAACTCGCCGTTCGACCATGGGCGCGACTCGGGGTACGGGAGCTGGCGGATCCAGGCGCAGGCGCGGTTTCCGGGCGGCGGCGTTCCGCCGAGGTTCGCCTCCGCCGCCGCGTACGACGAGTTCCTCGACCGCATGGTCGAACTCGGCGTCCTCGCGGACCGGGCGACGACGTTCTGGCTGGCCAGACCCTCGCCGAGGCTGCCCACGATCGAGGTACGGGCGAGCGACGCGGCGGCGACGGTCGACGAGGCGGTGCTGCAGGCGGCCCTCGTACGGGCACTCGTGGTGACCGCCCTCGGTGAGCTCGCCGGGGGCAGGGAGGCGCCGCCGGTCGGCGAGCAGTTGTGCACGGTCGCGCTGTGGTCGGCGGCCCGTTACGGCCTGACCGGCCAGGGCATCCACCCGATCGAGGAGCGCCGGACGACCGCCCGGGACCTGCTGGAAGAACTCCTGCGCCGGATCCGCCCCGCCCTGGAGGAGACCGGCGACCTGCGGGCCGTCCGCGCCCTGATCCGCAAGATCGGCTACGGCGGCACCGGCGCGGCCCGCCAGCGCATCGCCGCCGTCCACGGCCTGCGAAGCGTCGTCGACATGCTCGTCCAACAAACGGGCCGCCCCTGATGCTGTCAGGGAGGGAGGGACATCGTGACGTCGAATATCGTCATCGCTCCGCTGTTGCCGGAGGCGCGTGGGCCGCTGTCGGCGGCGGTCGTCTCCGCGCTGCGGGACGGCACGCCGGCCTCCGTGGTCAGGTTGGATGCGGCCCTCTTCGGAGCGGATCCCTTCGGTGAGGATCTGCAGCTCGCGCTCTACACCTGTTACGAGCTGCACTATCGCGGTTTCGACCGGGTCGATCCTGAGTGGGAGTGGGAGCCGGGGCTGCTGCGGCTGCGGGCCGGGATGGAGCGGGTCTTCCTCGCCGCGATCCGTAGGGAGGTCCCGGGGGGCGACGACGTGGATGCCGCGCTGCGCCGGGTGACCGCCGAGGCCACCGAGCCGGCGGGGGTGAGTGCCCACCTGCGGGATCACGGCGAGTGGTGGCAGTTGCGCGAGTACCTGGTGCACCGCTCGATCTACCACCTCAAGGAGGCCGACCCGCACGCCTGGGTGATACCGCGGCTGCGCGGGCAGGCGAAGGCCTCGCTCGTCGCCGTCGAGTACGACGAGTTCGGGGGCGGGCGCGGGGATCGGATGCACGCGCGGCTGTTCGCGGAGCTGATGCGGGAGACCGGGCTCGACCCCGCGTACGGGCGCTATCTCGACATGGTTCCCGCCGTGACGCTGGCGACCGTGAACATGATGTCGCTGTTCGGCCTGCACCGGGCTCTGCGCGGAGCGATGGTCGGCCACTTCGCGGCCGCCGAGATCAGCACCCCGCCCAGCGCCCAGCGGTTGGCCGACGCCCTCGAACGCCTGGGCGCCGGGCCACGTGCCGGTGTGTTCTTCACCGAGCACGTCGAGGCCGACGCCGTACACGAGCAGGTCCTGCGCCGCGACGTCGTCGGAGACCTCCTCGCGGCCGAACCGTACCTGGCCGAGGACGTCGTACTCGGCGCGCAGGCGACCGCGATGCTGGAGGACCGGCTGAGCGGCCGGCTGCTCGGCGCCTGGCGCGCAGGCGAGTCGTCGCTCCGCGCCCCCGTCCTCGCCTGATCCTGTTCCGATCGGCGGGCCGCGCGGTCGCGGTTCATCGCGAACCCAAGCGGTCCCCACGGCTTCTTGAACCGCCGCCTGCGTATTTGTGCACCGTAAATGCGGTATGTGCTGTTCGTGTGGCTTTTCAGGCCGCCGGGCGTCTATCGACCGCAGGGTGACACCTGGCTTCTGGCCGAGGCCCTGCGCACCGTACGGCTCGGAGCCAGGGTGCTGGATGTCGGCACCGGTACCGGAGCCCTGGCGCTCACCGCCGCGCGCAGCGGTGCCGGCCAGGTGATCGCCGTGGACGTGTGCGCCCAGGCCGTGTTCTGCGCACGGGTCAACGCGTGGCTCCGGAGGCTTCCCGTACGGGTGGTCCAGAGCGATCTGGTGGACGCCGTCCGCGATGAGGTGTTCGACCTCATCCTCGCCAACCCGCCGTACGTCTGCTCCACGGCCACCGACCCCGCCCGGCCGCGCGGGCCCAGACACGCCTGGGACGGGGGTGCCGGCGGGCGGGTCGTCCTGGACCGTCTCTGCGCGACGGCCCCCGCGCTGCTGGCCCCGGGCGGCACGCTGCTGATCGTCCAGTCGGCGCTGAGCGGGATCGACAGCACCGTGGACCTCCTCCGTACGGCCGGCCTGCGCGTGACGGTCGGGCCGCGCCGCCGCCAGCCGTTCGGCCCGGTGATGATGGCCCGGGCCCGCGACCTGGAGGAACGCGGGCTGATCTGCCCCGAACAGCGCTATGAGGAACTGGCGGTGATCCGTGCAGAACGGCAACGATGAGCCGCCCTCGGACCCCGGCGCGGCGTCATACGAACAGCCCGACGCGACGCCGTGTGGGCACCGCGGCGCGGTCCGCAGGCGCGTGGTCGTCGTGCCGGCCGGGCCCATCCTGGTCGAGGGACCGGTCGAGATCGTGCTCGCCGACGGGACGACGGTCGTCTCCGACCGCTTCATGGTCGCGATCTGTGCCTGTGGCCGGAGCCGGCGCTTTCCGCTGTGCGACACGAGCCACCGCCGCCGCCCCCGCCGACGCTGAGGGGGCGCCGGGCCAGAGCGTGAACCTCGGCTCGTATGTCGATGCTCACGGCTACCGTCAGGGATCCGGTGACGATACGGTCGCGCCTTCCGCCCTCGCGGTGAAGGCGGTGTCGCGGGGCGAGGAGGGACCGATGGGTACGGCGGATGACGGCGTGGCCGCCGCTCGTGCGGGCGACGAGTCGGCGTTCACGGCGCTCGTCGAGCGCCATCAGCGGGAACTGCGGGTGCACTGCTACCGGATGACGGGCTCACTGGAGGAGGCCGAGGACCTGGTGCAGGAGACCTTCCTGCGTGCGTGGAAGAACCTCGATGGCTTCGCGGGCCGCTCGACGTTCCGCGCCTGGCTGTACCGCATCGCGACGAACGCCTGCCTGGACGCGCTCGATGGGCGGGCGCGCCGGGCGCTGCCGCACCACGTCGAGGGGCCCTCCGACCCGAGAGCCGGCCGCCCGCCGCGTACGGACATCGCCTGGTTGCAGCCGTTTCCCGACCGGCTGGCGCCGGCCGATGCCCAGCCGGAGGCGGTGGCGGTGGCCCGCGAGACGATCGAGCTGACCTTCCTGGCCGCGATCCAGCGGCTGCCGCCGAGGCAGCGGGCCGTGCTGATCCTGCGCGATGTCCTCGGCTGGCCGGCCAGACAGACCGCCGAGCACCTCGACGGCAGCGTGGCGTCCGTGAACAGCGCGCTCCAGCGGGCTCGCGCGACGATGCGCGAACACCTGCCCGAACGCCGCCTCGACTGGCGGGCGGCGGCCGAGCCCACACCACGGGAGCGCGCGGTGCTGCGGAGGTACATGGACGCGGTCGAACACGCCGACGTGACCGCGATGGCCGGTCTGCTGGCCGAGGACGTACGGACGACGATGCCGCCGTACCCGATGTGGTTCCAGGGGCGCGGCGCCGTACTGGCCGCGCTGGCCGAGGGCTGGAACCCGGCCTCTCCGGCGTACGTGGGGCGGTTCGCGATGCTGCCGGCCGCGGCCAACCGGCAGCCGGCCGCGGCGGCCTATCTGCGCGAGCCTTCATCACCGGTCTACCGCGCCGCCGCGATCGGCGTCCTGCGGATTGAGGGGGACCTGATCGTGGAGGCGACCGCGTTCCACGATCCCGGCCTGTTTCCGGCGTTCGGCCTGCCGCTGGAACTGCCGTCCGCGCACCGATGAGTTTCTCCGCGGCCCGCCGTCTCAACGGGGTACCCGACCGCCTTCATGGAGGTACCTCATGGGAAAGCTGCTGTACTCGGCCACGATGTCCCTCGACGGCTTCATCGCCGGTCCCGGTGGGGACATGTCCTGGCTCACACGCCACCTCGGCCCGAACCCGGAGATCGACGAGCTGATCGGCCGGATCGGCGCTCTTCTCGTCGGCCGCCGCACCTTCGGCGGCGACGACCCGCACCGGGGGACCGACAAGGAGGGCAAGGCGTTCGGCGGCGGCTGGGAGGGACCACAGTTCGTCCTCACCCACCACGCGCCCGAAACGGTGATCCCGGGCGTGACGTTCGTCGGTGACCTGCACACCGCCGTCAAGGCCGCCAAGGCCGCGGCGGGCGACAGGTACGTCAGCATCCTCGGCGCCGACGTCGCCCGGCAGTGCCTGGAGGCCGGAGTGCTGGACGAGATCCTCATGATCGTCGCCCCGGTGATGCTCGGCGACGGCGTCCGCATGTTCGCCCGGCCGGACGGGGACCCGGTCGACCTCGAACAGATCCGCGTCACCGAGCTGCCGCACGTGACCAACCTGTGGTTCCGCGTACGGTCCTCGTGAGAGACACGCCGCCGCGCTGATCGCCGTGTCCGGAGCAGGGCGGCCCACCGGCGTCGGGGGTGCCGGTGAGCCGTGTGCCCGGTGTCGTCAGCCCTGGGAGGTGCCGATGGCGCGGGCCGGTTCCGGGGCCGGGCGGTAGTACGTCTCGGTGAGCCACCACAGCGGGCCGGCCACGAACGGGCCGGTGACCAGCGTCCACAGCCACCACGGTTCGGTCCAGTGGAAGCCGATCAGACTGATCAGCGTCCAGATGGCGAACTGCACCGCCGTTCCGGCCAGCCACAGGGCGCTCACTCCGCGCAGGGCGTTGACCAGGCCGGAAGGTGCGGCTCCTCCCGGTACGACGCGCATCGCCCGGCGGAGGTCGCCGCGGGTACGGGCGTTCGCGACGCGGGCGAGGGTGGTCTTGGCGCGCTCGTCGTCCAGCGAACCGGCGTACGCGGCGTCCTCGACGCGGTGGCGGGCGTGGTCGCGTTCGGTCTCGTCCAGCGCGACCTGGTCGGGACGCAGCAGCCGCTGGGTCAGTGTGGCGATCTCGCGCAGTTCGACGTTCATCGTGGGTCTCCTCTGTTCGTTCCGGCGAGACCAAGCCTCCAGCGGCGACCTGGTCGGCGCCCTGGCTCCAGGAGGCGTCCTCGGGTGCGGCTGGGCGGCCGGCCGCATGGTGTCGCCAGGTCCACCTGCGTCACGCGGCATGGACTATGACGAGTGTCATGATTATCATGACGAGCGTCATAACGGGGTTCGCGGGAGGACGCATGGACATCGGGTTCGCCGGCTTGGGGCTCATGGGGCGGCCCATGGCGCTCAACCTGGCCCGCGCGGGCACGCCGCTCGTCGTCTGGAACCGTACGGCCGCCAAGTGTGAGGAGCTCCGTGCCGCCGGCGCGCGGGTCGCCGCGAGTGCCGCCGAGCTGTTCGCCCGTGCCCGGACCGTCATTCTCATGCTCGCGGGCGAGGAGGCCGTCGATCAGGCGCTGGCCCGGGGCACCCCGGACTTCGGCGCGCGCGTCGCCGGGCGCACGATCGTACCTATGGGCACCACCTCGCCCGCGTACTCGCGCGGGCTTGAGGCCGACGTCCGTTCCGTCGGCGGCGTCTACGTCGAGGCCCCGGTCTCCGGGTCGCGTACGCCCGCCGAGGAGGGACGGCTCGTGGCCATGCTGGCCGGCGACGAGGCCGCGGTGCGCGCGGTACGCCCGTTGCTGGCGCCCATGTGCCACGAGACGACCGTCTGCGGGGCGGTCCCGGGCGCCTTGTACATGAAGCTCGCCGTCAACCTGTACCTGATCACGATGGTCACCGGCCTGGCCGAGGCGGCCCACTTCGCCGAGCGGCACGGGCTGGACCTGCGGCGGTTCGTGGAGGTGCTCGACAAGGGGCCGATGGCGAGCCCGGTCTCCCGGGGGAAGGCTCACAAGCTCCTCGACCAGGACTTCGCCGCCCAGGCGGCGGCCGCCGACGTCCTGATGAACAACCGGCTGGTCGCCGGCGCCGCGCGTGAGTCCGGCCTAGCCTCGCCGCTGCTGGACGTCTGCCACGCGCTGTACGAGGAGACCGTCGCGATGGGCCACGGCGGGGCGGACATGGTCGCGGTCGTCCGTGCGATCGAGGAGCGTACGGCCCGGCGCGCCGCCGCCACGCCCGCGGGCCGAGGGGGGAACGCATGGCCGTGATCCGGGCCGTCCGGACGGGGGACGCCGCGGCGCTCGCGGCGATGTTCGGGCGCTGCTCGCGTGAGACCCGCTACCGCCGCTTTCACGGTCCCGTCGCCGAGATTCCAGCGTCCTACCTGCGGCGCTGTCTCGACGGGCCGCATCGGGCCTTCGTCGCCGAACCCACGGGCGGCGACATCGTCGGCCTCGCCAGCTCGGGTCCTGCCCTCGACGACCCGTGCGTCCACGAGGTGGGTGTCCTCGTCGAGGACGCCTGGCAGCGCCGGGGCGTCGGAGGGCTGCTGCTCGCCCGGCTGTTCGCCGACGCGTACGCCGCCGGGGTGGAGCGGATGCGCTTCGAGCTCTGCCGGTCGCAGCCGTCCCTGATCGCGTACGTGTACGCGCGCGCGGACGTCGTGGCGAGCAGCGCGTCGGGCTGTGACCTGACGGTCGACGTGGCCGTTCCGGTGCCGCCGCTCAGCCGGCGTAGGAGTCCAGCACCGGCGCGAGCTCGCTGACGACGGTGTCGAGCCGGCCGACGTCGCGGCACACCCGCGCCAGCATGATCGCGCCCTCCAGCGCACTGATCATCAGGGTGGCCAGGCCTCGTGCCCGCTCGGCCGGCACGCCCATGCGCACCAGCTCGTCCACCACGGCCTGCTCCCAGCGGCCGGCGGCGGCGCGCAGCGGTTCGTTGACCGGAGAGTCGCCGCCGGCCAGCTCCGCGGCGGTCGCCATCATCGGGCAGCCGCGCTCGTAGCGGCGCGCGGTCAGTTCCTCCCGCCACTGCCGCGCCATGTGCGCGAACAGCCCGGACGGCGACGGACTCTCGGCGTGCCGCCCGTACGAGGTGACCCACCGCGCCGCGTAGTCGGCGGACCAGGCCAGCGCCTCCCCGACGAGCTGGTCCTTGCCGCCGGGAAAGTAGTGCTGGAACGACCCGCGGGGCGCGTTCGCGTGCGCCACCACGTCGCGTACGCCGGTCGCCGACACCCCGCGCGACCGCACCAGCTGCGCGGCGCTGTAGACCATCCGCTCCCGCGGCGGCCGCTCCTCGCCCGACACGGACTCCCACCTTCCATGACGTATGTCATAGAGAGTAGTCGACCCGCGCCATCCGGTCAGGGTAGGCGAGAGGACGCGTGGCCCGTGGGCCCGCCGGCGCCCGCTGATCGTCGGTTGGGCTTTCGGGTCTCTCACTGGAAGGTTGGTGACCATGGACATCAACTGCGTGATCGTCGACTCCGTCGACCCGGACCGGCTGGCGGCCTTCTGGAGCGAGCTGCTCGACCGGCCGGTGACCGGACGGATCGGGCCGTACGTCTGGCTCAAGCGCAGGAACGGACTGGGCGTCGGCTTCCAGCGCACCGACGGCTCCAAGGCCGGGAAGAACCGGCTGCACCTGGATCTGGAGTCGGAGGACCCGGCCGCCGAGCAGGCGAGGGTGGAGGCGCTGGGCGGACGGCGGCTGACGGAGTACGACCCCGGAGGCTTCCTCGTCATGGCCGATCCCGAGGGGAACGAGTTCTGCATCATCCCCCGAGGCTCGTTCGAGCTCGACGACGAGGGGAATGCCGACTACCTGACCGACGCCCCGGAGGCCACCTGACCCCCGTCAGCCGACCCGGACGGGGAGCGTACGGGGGCCGCGGACCTGGCCGGCGGCCCAGGTCACCGCGGACGGGTCGTCGAGGGTGAAGACCGGGATCCGTTCGAGCCAGACCTCCAGGGCGACCCGGAGCTCCATGCGCGCCAGGTGCGAGCCGACACAGCGATGGATGCCCAGCCCGAACGCCGCGTGCCGGTTGACCTCCCGGTCGATCACGACCTCGTCGGCGCGGTCGAACTGCGCGGGGTCGCGGTTGGCGGCGGGGAAGGACAGCAGCACCCAGTCGTCGGCCTTCATCTGGGCGCCCGACCAGTGCGTGTCCTCCTTGACCAGACGCGCCATCGTGACCGGTGCGTAGGCGCGGAGGAACTCCTCCATCGCGGTGGGCAGCAGGCCGGGTTCGGCGACGAGGCGCTCGCGGTCGGCGGGGGTCTTGGCCAGGTGCCACAGCGACGCGCCGATCGCGCTCCAGGTCGTGTCGATGCCGGCGATGAGCAGCAGCGCCATCGTGCCCGCGACGTGGGACGGCGCCAGCTTCTGACCGCCGAACTCGGCGTCGACGAGGTAGGTCGTCAGGTCCTCGCGGGGGTTCGCGACGTGGTCGCGGATCTGTTCGAGCAGGTAGTCGAACAGCTGCTCCATCCGGGCGATGCGCTCCTCCGGCGGCAGGTTGACGCCTTCGAGCGTGTTCTCCACGAACTCGCGGAACCGCGGCCCGTCCTCCGGAGGGAAGCCGAGCATGTCGCCGATGACGCGCATCGGGATGTGCTGGGCGTAGTCGCGGGCGGCGTCGATGACGTCCTGCCCGGCGAACCCGTCGATGAGGGAGTGGCAGAACGCCCTCGTGGCCGGCTCCAGCCTCCCGACCGCGGTCTTGGTGAAGGCGGGCAGGAGCAGCTTGCGCGCGTCCCGGTGGAACGGCGGGTCGGAGGAGATCGGCGGCGTGCCGCCCACCGGCGCCAGCTCACGAGGCGGCCGGAAGTTGCTCATGATGATCGACCGCGAGGAGAAGTGCTCGGTGTCGTACGCGATCGCCGCGACGTCCTCATACCGCGTCGGCAGCCACCCTCCGCCGAACCGGTCGGTGTGCGCGATCGGGCAGCGCTGCCGCAGGTCGTCCAGGATCGGGTACGGGTCGGCGGCCCACTCGGGCTCCAGGTGGGAGAAGTCGGTCGCCCAGTCCGCGACCGGGCCGGTGACGATCTCGCTGCGTGTGCCGAGCGGCTGGTCGTCCCGCAGCTCCGCGTAGTTCTTGGCGAACCGGTCGGTCATGTCGGTCAGCCCTCTTCGAGGAGGTCGATCGCGCGCTCGGGACAGTTCGACGCGGCCAGGCGCGCGTCCGGCTCCCGGCCCGCCGGGACGACGCCGTCGCCGAGGACCGTGCCGTAGCCCTCGTCGTCGTCCCCGAACACCTCGGGGGCGAGGTCGTAACAGCGGCCGTGCCCTTGGCAGCGTCCGGTGTCGATCTGTACTTTCACGGCGTCGTCTCCTCTGCGTGCGTGTCGGTGATGGAAGACCGGGCACCCGGCTCCGAGGTCACGGACCGGCGGGAGAACCGGAGCGCTCCGTCGTCGATGCGGCCGTACCGCAGCTTGAGCACGTCGTGCGCGTAGCTCATGCCGAGCCGCCACGGAGGCCGCGACCCGGCCTTGGGGAACTCATCGATGGAGCGCAGTACGTACCCGGCCTGGAAGTCCATCAGCGGGCGTTCGGTCACGGTGGGGTCGTCGTTGTCCGGGACGCACCGGTCGTACCCGTGGGCGTCCATGTGGCGCAGCAGCCGCACGACGTACTCGCTGACCAGGTCGGCCTTGAGAGTCCACGACGCGTTGGTGTACCCGATCGTGAAGGCGAAGTTCGGCACGCCGCTGAGCATCATGCCCTTGTACGCCATGGTCTCCGGCAGCGCGACGTCACGGCCGTCGACGGTGAGGCGTACGCCGCCGAGCGGCAGCAGCCGCAGGCCGGTGGCGGTGACGACGATGTCGGCCCTCAGCTCGGTGCCGGACGCGAGACGCAGCCCGGTCTCGGTGAACTCCTCGATCCGGTCGGTGACCACCGACGCCCGTCCGTCGCGGATGGCGGCGAACAGGTCACCGTCGGGCGCGACGCACAGCCGCTGGTCCCACGGCTGGTAACGCGGTTTGAAGTGGGTGTCGACGTCGTACCCCGGCGGCAGCAGCCGCGCCGTCGCCCGGCGGATGATCGACCGGACCACGCGCGGCCGGCGGCGGCTGAGCCGATAGAACAGCGAGGTCGTCACGACGTTCTTCCACCGCGTGACCGGGTACGCGCGGCGGTCCCCGAGCAGCCGCCGCAGAGCGCCCGCGATCGCGTCCTCGGACGACAACGCGATGATGTACGTCGGCGAGCGTTGCAGCATCGTCACCCGGGCCGCCCGCTCGGCCATCGCCGGCACGAGCGTCACGGCCGTCGCGCCGCTGCCGATCACGACGACGTCCTTGCCGGTGTGGTCGAGGTCGTCCGGCCAGTGCTGCGGGTGGACGACGGTGCCCCGGAACCGCTCGACGCCGGGGAAGTGCGGCGTGTGGCCGGCGTCGTAGCGGTAGTAGCCACTGCAGGCGTACAGGAAGCGGGCGGTCAGGCGTACCGTCTCGCCCTCGTGGACCGCCTCGACCGTCCAGCGGGCGTCCGCGCCGGACCACTCCGCGCGGACCACCCGGTGCCCGAACCGGATGTGCCGGTCGATGCCGGCCTCGGCGGCGGTGGCGCGGATGTAGCGCAGGATCGACGGGCCGTCGGCGATGGCCTTCGCCTCCGTCCACGGCCGGAACCGGTACCCGAGGGTGTTCATGTCCGAGTCCGACCGTACGCCGGGGTACCGGAACAGGTCCCAGGTGCCGCCGATCGCGTCGCGCGCCTCCAGGATCGTGTAGGTCCGTCCGGGAAAGGCCGACTGGAGGTGGTACGCCGCGCCGACACCGGACAGGCCCGCTCCGATGATCAGGACGTCGAAGTGCTCGGTCACCAGGGCACCCTCCTTGTCGCGGGTACCGCCACGGCACTCGTCGTCATGGCCGCGCCTCGGCCGTCACGGTGGCGGGCGGCGACGCGGGGGACCGCCGGCGGCGTACGACCGCGAGGCCGCCCTTCGCCGGAGCGTTGGCGACGCCGCGCGAGTGCCACCGCTCGTCGCGTTCGGCCGTCGGCACCAGCGTGAAGTCGCGCAGCAGCGTGCGCAGGGTGACGTTCATCTCCATGGTCGCGAACGCCGCGCCGACACAGCGCCGCGTGCCGCCGCCGAACGGGATCCACTGGTGCAGGTCCGGCTTCGCGTCGAGGAAGCGGTGCGGGTCGAAGGCCCGCGGGTTCGGGAAGATCGACTCGTCGTCGTGGATCAGCGAGATGCCGACCAGAACCGTGGACCCCTTCGGCAGGACCCATGGCCCGAGGTCGAAGACGTCGGCCGTCACCTTCCGCCCGACGAGGTCGATGACCGGGCGGGTGCGCTGCACCTCCAGGATCGTCGCCTCGCGCAGCGCGTGGCCGCCCGCGTCGTTCTCCGCGACGAGCTCCCCGAGCAGGTCCGGGCGCCGGCGGAGCCGTTCGACCGCCCAGGCGAGGGTGGTCGCCGTCGTCTCGTGCCCGGCGACGAGCAGGGTGAGCAGCTGGTCGGCGATCTCGCCGTGGCTCATCCGGGAGCCGTCCTCGTAGCGGCTCTGCAGCAGCAGCGCGAGGACGTCGTCGCGCCGGTCGAGGTCGTCCTGCTCCGCCTTGGAGATCAGCTTCTCGACGATCGCGTCGTACTCCCGGCGCGCGATCCAGAACCGTCCCCAGGGACTCCACCGGCCGAGGTCGACCTTGGGCAGGGGCAGGACGGCCAGCCGGGAGCCGAGCGCGACGGCCGACGGGAGCAGCGTGCGCAGCCGGGCGAACTCGGCGCCCTCCGCGCCGAACACCGCGCGCAGGATGGCGTTCAGCGTGATGCGCATCATCGACGGCAGCGTGGCGAACGCCTGGTCCTGCGGCCAGGAGGCCATCTCGCGCACGGCCTCCTCCTCGATGATCTCCTCGTACGCGGCGAGCCGGCGGCCGTGGAAGGGCGGGACCAGCAGCTTGCGCTGCTTGCGGTGCTCCGCGCCGGTCAGCGCGAAGAGCGAACCGGGCCCGAGCACGCGCCCGAGGTTGGGCTCGACGTTCTCCACGACGTCGGGCGCCGCGGTGAACAACTGCCTGACCTGCGCGGGGGCGCTGATGACCGTGGCTCGGCCGAAGACCGGCACGTTGACGGAGAACGCGTCGCCGTACCGGTCGCGCATGCGCCGCATCCCGCGCATGGGAGCGAGAAGGGAGAAGAGGCCCTGCAGGAACCGGGGGCTCGGCGGGCCAGGAGGGAGCGTCGCGGTCGTCATGTCCGATGGCACCTTCCCCAGGGGGTACGCGACGGTACCAGCCGCACGGTACGCCGCCGTACCATCTGGTTCAAGGCCCCATGCCCGTACGATCGGGTTCAAGGCCTCGTGCGAGGTGAGAGGTATAGCGTGAGCCCGATGACGACTGTCCGGCGCCTTCAGGGCGAGACGGCGACCGCGGACGACGACGCCGGCCGCTTCCGCCGCCGGCTGCTCGACGGCCTCGCCACGTCCATCAAGGAACAGGGCTACCGCAACACCACGATCGCCGACATCGTCCGCCGCGCCCGCACCTCCCGGCGGACCTTCTACGAGTACTTCTCCAGCAAGGAGGCCTGCTTCGTCGCGCTGCTCACCGCCGCGAACGCGGAGATGATCGAGCGGATCCTCGCCGCCGTCGACCCGGCCGCCCCGTGGAAGGTCCAGGTGCGCCAGGCGATCGAGGAGTGGATCGACTGCGCGGAGGCCGAACCCGCCATCATGCTGAGCTGGATCCGCGACGTACCGTCCCTGGGCGATGCCGCACGCCGCCTCCAGCGCGACATGACCGAGGCGTTCATCGCCATGATCCAGACGCTCTGCGACACCGACGAATGGCGCGCCAACGGCCCCGGCCCGGTCTCGCGGCAGCTGACCATCATGCTCCTCGGCGGCCTGCGCGAACTCACCGCCATCACGGTCGAGGACAGCGGTCGCGTACGAGACGTCAGCGAGGTCGCCGTCCAGGCCTCGATCGCCCTCCTGGCCCACCGTCAGCCGGCGGGCCGGGGCGAAGACAGGGACGGCGGCCCGGAGGAGCGACCGTGCCCCTGACTCCATCCGTGCCTGCCCGGCCCGACCCGGCCGCGAGCCATCGGGCCATCGAGAATCTCATCGCGCGGTACGCCGAACTCGTCGACGGCGGTGACTTCGCCGGTCTCGGTGAGCTCCTGGCCGGCGCCACCTTCACCGGTAGCGGGTCACCCGTGAGCGGAGCGGACGCGATCGAGGAGATGTTCCGCCGCACGCTGATCGTGTACGGCGACGGCACGCCCCGGACCAAGCACGTCACCACCAACGTCATCATCGAACTCGACGACGACACGGCCGCCGCGCGGTCGTACGTCACCGTGTACCAGGCGCTACCCGAGCTGCCCCTTCAGCCCATCGCCGTCGGGCGTTACCACGACCGGTTCGCCTGCGACGGCACGAGCTGGCGGTTCACCGAGCGGCGCGTGCACATCGACCTCGTCGGGGACGTCAGCCGGCACCTGCGGGCGGCGGCCGGATAACGGCGAGGAGATCCAACCGATTGGTACACCGGCGTACCGTTCGACTGGTACGGTCGGGTACCGCCTCTCTCCGTCCCCCGGGAGAAATCATGCGCGCGACGCGTCTGACGAAGTACGCGGCCCTCGCCGGCGCACTGGCCGCACCTCTGTCGGTGGCGAGCCCGGCCTCCGCGTCCGGCCCGGCGAGTTCGGCCTACGGCATCTACGCCGGCGGCGCGCTGGCCATTCCGGCACAGCCGGCGGTGACCTCCGCGACCCAGCCGTCCCGCAAGGCGCTGGAGCTCCCGAAGAACCCGGTGTTCAACCTCGCGCTGTTCACCGTGGAGGCCAAGGGCCACCACGCGTCGGCCAGCGTCCTGGACCTGAAGCTGAGCCATCCCGGGCTCAAGACGAAGCTCCCCACCGGGCTGCTCTCCGCCCAGACGATCGCCGCGAAGTGCGACAACGGCGTCGGCTCGGCCCACCTCGCCGACATCTCGGTGGCGGGCCACGACGTGCCGATCGGCGGCCCGCCCAACACCGACATCGTCATCCCGACGCGTGGCTTCGGCCTCCGCGTGACGCCCGACAAGCAGGTCCAGAACCCCGACGGCACGCTGACGGTCATCGCCCTGGAACTGGACATCTCGATCGGCAGCAGCATCCAGACCATCGACCTCGCCTCCGCCACCTGCGGACGCGCGGACGGCAAGCCGGCCCCGACCCCGACCGTGCCCGGCACGAAGAGCTCCTCCTCGTCCGAGTCCGACTCGGCCGCCGCCGGCGGCACGCCGTCCACGGTGCCCGTCAAGGAGGCGCCGCGTCCCACTCCGGTCCCGATGGACCTCCCGGTCACCGGCTGAGCGCGGGACGGTAGGAGAACAAGCCCGGCGAGCGAACGTCGGTGGCTGATCGCCGGACCGGCTCTCGCTCAGGGGCGGGGCGGTGTCACAGGCGATCGGGGTGTGGGGCGCCCGCGCCGCGGAGCAAGGTGTCCACGACGAGCGTCGCGAGGGCGTCGGTGTCCTGGTCGTCCCTGCTCTGCGCGGCCTCGTGGATAAGGGCGTAGTAGACGCGGCGGGTCCAGGGGATGTCGACGTCGGTGCGGAGGACGCCTGCCTCCCGGGCCCGGCGGAGCAGTCGTTCGCACGTGTCGCGTATCTCGCTGTAGACGCGTGCCACCTCCGGGTTGGCCGAGGAGGCCTGGCTCATCGCGAAGCCCCAGCTGATCTTGACGCTGAGGACGTTCGCCGTCGTCTGGTAGAGGGCGACCAGCGGCGGAGCCGTGTCCGGGTGGGCGGAGTCCACCGCCGCGGCGAACCGCTGGGTGGCCCACACCGCCAGGGCGTCGATGAGCGCGTCGCGGGTGGCGAAGCGCCGGTGCACGGTGGTGCGGGCGACGCCGGCGGCCTCGGCGATCTGCTCCATCGTGGCCGCGGGATCGCGGCTGAGGGTGCGTTCGGCCGCCTCCAGGATCGCCCTCATCGTGCGTTCGGCGTCCGCGCGTAGCGGTCGGCCGCCGGCGGGTGCCGGCAGCCGCTGTGTCTTCATGGGGAAAGCATACGGCAGTGTCACTGCTCACGACGTAGTTGCAACATTGATGTTGCGTATTCTACTTTTATTGCGCCCCTGGCGATGCGTCTGGCGGACGCCCTCTGAAAGGTTGGAACACGTGGAGTACACCCGCCTCGGCCGCAGCGGCCTTACGGTGTCCCGGCTCGTCCTCGGCACCATGAACTTCGGGTCGCGAACGTCCGAAGAGGACAGTCACGCGATCATGGACCGTGCGCACGAGCACGGCATCAACTTCTTCGACACGGCCGACGTCTACGGCGAGCAGCAGGGTGAAGGCACCACTGAGGCGATCATCGGCCGGTGGTTCGCCCGGGGTGGCGGCCGACGCGACAGGACCGTCCTGGGCACCAAGGTCTTTCTTCCAACGGGCGACGGGCCGAACGAGAACGGGTTGTCCGCGCTGCACATCCGGCGTGCGGTCGACGCCTCACTCAGGCGCCTGCGGACCGACCACATAGACCTCTACCAGATGCACCACATCGACCGGAACACGCCGTGGGACGAGATCTGGGAGGCCTTCAGCGTCCTGCACCGGCAGGGAAAGGTGCTCTACTTCGGCTCGTCCAACTTCGCCGGCTGGCACATCGCCCAGGCGCAGGAAGCCGCCCGGTCCCGGCACTTCCTCGGACTGGTCAGCGAACAGTCGATCTACAACCTGATGTCACGCTGGGTCGAACTGGAGGTGCTGCCCGCCGCGCAGCAGTACGGGGTGGGGGTGATCCCGTACTCGCCGCTGCACGGGGGAGTGCTCAGCGGCGTCCTGCGCAAGCAGCGCGAGGGGGGCGCCGTCCGCAGCGGTTCGGGTCTTTGGGCCGCCGCGTTCGCCGAGCAGCGGGAATCCGTCGAGGCGTACGAGAAGTTGTGCGCCGACCTCGGCGAGGACCCGGCCCATGTCGGACTGGCATGGCTGCTCGCGCAGGACGGCGTGACCGGACCGATCATCGGCCCGCGGACGGCCGAACAGCTCGACGGCTCGCTGCGCGCGCTGCGGATCACCCTCGACGACGACACGCTCGCCATGCTGGACGAGCTCTTCCCGCCGCCCGCACCCAACGGGGCCAAGCCCGCGCCCGAGGCGTACGCCTGGTGACCAGGCCCGGAAGCCGGCGCATCGCCGGCGCCGGGTATCTCGGGGGACCCGCCGGTCAGGACGCGGGGAAGGCGACGGTGGCGATCACCGGCACCTGATCCGACGTCTTGACGTGCTGGGACGTGACGCTGCAGGAGACCGAGGCGTCGCGAGGGACGAAGAGGTAGTCGAGCTTGGCGCCTCGGGTGCCGTTCTTGTGCTGGTAGGTGCCGCGGCCGGTGCGCGCCCCGCCCTGGGCGGACTGGTCGCACTCCTTGTACCTCCTGTACAGCGGGACCAGCGGGCTGCGGTCGCCGGCGCCCCCGTTGGCGTCGGGCGCGATGGAGTTCAGGTCGCCCCCGAGCACGACGCGGCCCTGGCCGTCCGCGTCCTTGATCAGGTCCGTGACCTGCGCCGTCTGTGCCTTCCAGAACGCGTCCGGGGCCGCGGGGTCCTTGCTGAGCAGCGGCGTCAGCTGGGTGCCGCAGACCCTGGCCCGGTACGTCGGCACCGTGGCGCATACGGCGACCTGGTGGACGTTCCAGTGTCCCCAGCGGTCGCGCGTGTGGGGCACGTCGGCGTCCGGGTAGTAACGGACGTCGAACGAGGTGTTCTCGTGGACGCCGACGGCGATGCCGAAGTAGCCGCGCGAGGCGCCGTTCTGCGGGTGGCAGAGGCGCGGTCCGGTCCTGGTGTTCGGCGTCGCTCCGCTGCCCTGGTCGAGGATCGGGGCGAAACGGAACCGCCAGCCGGACATCCCGTCGAGGCGTTCGAGCGCTTCGAGGTCGGCCGAGCACAGCTCCTGGAGGAAGACCACGTGCAGGCCGGCCACGGCGCGCATGTGCCAGCGGATCCCGTAGGCGACCTTGTCGGTCTGCCCGCCGTTGACGCAGATGGCGTTCGCCTGGGCCGGATCCGCCGACGGGCTGCCGTCGGCGCAGGTCGCCCAGGTCATGACCTTGAGCCCCGCGGTGGTCGCCGGCGTCCGCCCCGGCGTGCCGCGGTCGCGCAGCGAGTAGGCGCCCGCCGCCCCGGCGACCGTCAGCATCGCGACCAGCGCCCCGAGCGCGAGGAACCCTCGACGGCCCCGCAGCCCCCGCGCACGGCGGAGCGGAAGGTCGGCGCCGGGCGGCGACGGCGCGGCGGCGGAGGGCGGGCCCACCGGCCCGTCGGGCCCGAAGTCCGCGGGCAGCGGCCCGAGCTGGTCGAACACCTCGATGGGCTCGCCGTCCGCGTTGTACGCGGGGACCTCCAGCGGAAGGGACACCGTGGCGAGCAGTTCCGCGGCCGCCCTTGCGCCGGCCGGGCGGTGGGCGGGGTCCGGATGACACATCGCCCGTACGACGTCCCACAGCATCGGCGGAACACCGCTCGGCGGCTCGGCCGCCGGAAGGGCCGCGCTCCTCTCCGGTGAGTCCTCTCCGGTGAGCATCTGGCGCACGACGACCCCGAGCGCGTAGACGTCGCGGGCCGGGTCCGGGGGAGCTCCCTCGTACGCCTCCGGCGGCAGGTAGCCGGGCGTGCCGAGAATGACGCCGGTGGCCGTCACCGGCGCCTCGTACACCTGGAGCGCGATGCCGAAGTCGGCGAGGCGGGCCTGCGGCTCACCCGTGCCGGTCGCCTCCAGCAGGACGTTGCCGGGCTTGACGTCGCGGTGTAAGAGCCCGGCCTCGTGAACGTGCTGGAGCGCGGACAGCAACTGCCCGGCGATCCGGGCGGCGTACGGCGGCGGCAGCGCCCCGTGGTCGCGGATCAGCGTCTGCAGGGAGCCGCCCCGCATGAGCTCCATCGCGATCACGACGTCGCCGTCGTCCGCGGCCCAGGCGTACGGGCACACGACGTGGGGGTGGTGCAGCCGCACACCCTGCTCGCGTACGACGCGGATCAGGTCACCCGCGTCACGCTGCCGGAACACCTTGGCCGCGCAGTAACGCCGGGCACGGTGATCGTAGGCGCGCCACACCTGCCCGGTCGCACCGCGCCCGATCGGATCGACGAGAGTGAACCGTCCGACCACCGCTTCCGCCACGGCACACACGATATTCCGCTCGTCTACGGCAACGGCCGGACGTCGGCCGCACGCGCCCACTACGCGCGGCTCACCGGCCCGTCCTGACCGGCCCGTCCTGACCGGCCCGTCCTGACCGGCCCGCCCGCGAACTCAGCGGGCCGCGGCGGCCTCCACGGACACCGAGGGCAGGCGCACCGTGAACGCCGCCCCGCGGCCCGGCTCCCCGGTCGCGCTCACCCGGCCGCCGTGGCTGTCGACCACCTCCCGTACGAGGGCCAGGCCCAGGCCGAACCGGCGCCCGTCACCGGCGTTGCCGTGCTTGAAGCGTTCGAAGATCAGCCGCTCCTTGGCCTGGTCGAAACCGACGCCGTCGTCCCGGACGGTGAGGACCACCTCGCGGCGCTTGCCCGTACGGTCGAGGGTCAGCTCGATGTGCCCGCCCGGCGTCGTGTGGTCGAGGGCGTTGTCGACCAGCGCGCCCACGACCCGGCGCAGGGCGGCGGGCACGCCGAGGACCAGGTACGCGCCGGGGTCGCGGCGCACCTCCAGGGCGATGGACCGGGCCTGCGCCCGCGCGGACTCGGCTTCGGCCACCGACTCCACGACGGCCGCGAGATCGACGAGCTCCCGGCGTGCCGTCGCCTGGCCCAGCTGCGCGGACATGAGCAGGTCCTCGATCACCTCGCCGAACTGCCGGGTGTCGGAGACGATCGTGCGCAGGTCCTTGTCGATGTCCGCGGTGGCCGCCCGGCGGGCGAGCAGCTGCGCGCGCGTGTGCAGCCGGGTCAGCGGCGTGCGCAGCTCGTGGCTGGCGTCGGCCACGAAGCGGCGCTGCCTGCGCAGCGCCTCCTCCAGCGGCGAGATGGCGCGCCGTGCCAGCACCTGCCCGGTCACCAGCGCGGCGAGCAGCCCGGCGAGCTCGGCGACGGTGAGCGCGAGGTAGAGCCGCTGCCGTTCCTGCTGCTGGTACCGCAGGTCCATGGCGGCCTGGACGACCATGTCGCCGCGGCGCCCGGTGCGGATGAGGTAGTCGATCCCGCCGATCCTGCGCCGTTCGACCAGCGTCGCGCCGCCGTTCGCCACCCGCCGCATGCTGGAGCGGACCGGCAGGTCGGCCGGTGCGCTCGGCGTGCCGCGGAGCGAGCCGCGGTCCTGCGCGAACATCCACACACACGGCGGCGGGCTCTCGATGCTGCTGCGGGCCACGTAGAACCGCAGGTCACGCTGGGCGTCGCGTTGCTGGCCCCCGGTGGTCGTGAGGAACATCAGCGCCCCGACGACCAGCACCACACCGGTGATCGCGCCGGCGAGCTGCGCGGTGAGCAACCATCGCGCCCTGGCCAGCGACCGGCCGTCGGACTCCTCTGGTCCTTTCAAAGCTCCCCCAGCCGGTAGCCGAAGCCCCGGATGGTGCGTACGGCCCCGCGGCCGAGCTTACGGCGAAGGTAGTGAACGTAGGTGTCGACGATGGAGTCGGTGGCCGCGTCCTGGAAGACCGTCAGCTGCAGGTCCTCGCGCGTGTGCACCGTCTTCGGGCGGCTCGCCAGCGTCCGCAGCAGCTCGAACTCCCGCTTGGAGAGCTCGACCTCCTCGCCGTCCGGCAGCAGCACCCGCCGGCGCACCAGGTCGATCTCGGCGGCACCGAGCGGGAGCGTACGGGTGGCGTCGCGGTGCCGGCGGTGCAGCGCCCGTATCCGTGCCAGCAGTTCCTCGATGTCGAACGGCTTGACGAGGTAGTCCTCGGCCCCGGAGTCGAGCCCGGCGACCCGGTCGGCCACCGTGCCGAGAGCGGTGAGCACGAGCACGGGCGTGGCGATCCCCTTGCGCCGGATCCGCCGGATCAGGTCGAGGCCGTCGACGGCGGGCAGCACCCGGTCGATGACGAGGACGTCGTACGCCCGGGTCAGCGACAGGTGCAGGCCGCGCTGGCCGTCCGCGGCCGTGTCGACCTGGTAGCCCTCACCGGTGAGGAGTTCCTTTAGCATCTCGGCGATCTCTGTGTCGTCCTCGACGATGAGCACTCGCCGCGGTGGGTCTGACAGCTCGGTCACCACGAGGTAAGCATCGCACGGTGATCGCCTCGGCGAGAGGAGGAATGTCACGTTATGTCGAGTAGCCTTCCGGGGTTGACCGAGCTGACCTGATGGACCTCCTCCTCGGTCAGGCCGAAGGCGTTCATGTGCGCCCGGAGCAGGCGCAGCGCCTCGACGGTGTGGGGGAACAGCGGCTCACCGGCGTCGCTGGACAGGGTCACGCGGTCGGTGCCGAGCGCCTGGATCGTCCGGCACATGTCCGCCGGGTTCACCCCGAGCAGCGGCGAGATCTCGTCGTAGGTGAAGTTCAGGTACACGCCCGCGGAGGCGAGTTCCTTCATCTGCTCCAGGGAGAGGTCGATGAAGGGGCTGAACGGGTGGTCGATCACCGCCTTGGTGATGCCGAGGCTCCGCACCTCCTCGGCCATCGCGAAGATCTCCTCGTGTGTCGCGTGGGCGAACGAGACCATCACGTCCCGGTCGGCGACCATCCGGAAGATCTCCTTGTACTCGGGCTTGAGCCGCCCGTGCTCGTCGAGCGTGTACGCGCCCACCTTCAGCGCCTGGTCCCAGGGCAGCGGATCGCTCCACTCCTTCGGATCGGTGCTGCCGCCCCACCAGATCGGCGGCCCGCCGACCTTGCTCAAGGTGTTCGCGCTGCGGAAGACCGGCATCCAGACCGCGGAGACGCCGTCGTCCAGGTGCCGGCGCGCCGCCTCCACCAGCGGCAGCCCACGCGTGTCGGTCGCGATCCAGCCCGACCACACCCGGATCGGCTCGATCCCGGTCTCCTCGCTCCAGGCGGCCAGGTCCCGCTCGATCTCGCGGACGACGGCGGCGGGGCCGGCCGCGGCCGGCTTGTTCATGCCCTGCACGCTCTTGTACAGCAGTCCGCCCATGCCGCTGGCCGAGGCCAGCTTGGCGATGGCCAGCGCGTCCTGCTGCCCCTCGTGCGCGTGGCAGTGGATGTCGATCGCTCCCTCCACGCCGCGGATGGCGGGCGGGTGCAGCGGCTCGGCGCGGTAGCCCATGCGGGCGCGGTACGCGTCCAGGAACCGGTCGTGCGGCGCGTTGTTCGGCTTGCGGAGCCGCGTCTCGGCGAACTCCTCCATGTCCAGGTCCATGAGGTCTCAGCCCTCCTGTTCGACGGGTGTGACGGCTTCCACGAGCGGCCGGCCGGCGGTCTCGATGCCGGTGCGCCACAGCGCGTACGCGGCGGCGGCGACCGGGACGGCGGAGACGAGCGCGAGCGTCCCGATGCGCGGTGCCGTGGTCAGCAGCACCGGGCCGAGCATGCCCCCGACCTTGCTCGACGCGGCGGCCACGCCGCTGCCGGTGGCGCGCAGCGTCGTGGGGTAGACCTCGGCGGCGTACGGGGCGAGCATCGCGATCATGCCGGCCGCGCCGGACAGCAGAAGGCTGATCAGGGCGACGAGCAGCGCGCCGTGACCGGGCCCGCTCGGGTCGAGCACGCCGAACAGCAGGAGCACCAGCCCCGTGACCCCCGCGTAGGCCAGCATGGCCCGCCGGCTACTCCACCGGGCGTACGCCACGGCGGCCACCGCGGTGGCCGGCAGCGCGAACACCGAGGACAGGAGCAGCAGGTCGCTGGGCCGCGTCCCCGAGCCCGCCGTCTGCAGGAACACCGGCAGGAACGTGATGAAACCCCAGTTCACGACGCCCCAGCCGAGCCCGTACACGAGGATGCCGGCGGTGCGGGGCAGCAACGACCCCGTCAGCAGCGCGGGCAGCCGCAGCGGGGGAGCGCCGGCGGTGGAGGCGGGATCGGCGGGGACGGCGCGCACGCCGTACCGGTGCATCACCTCGGCCGCCTCCTCGTCCCGCCCGCAGGCGAGCAGGAAGCGCGGCGACTCGGGGATCCATCGGGTGAGCACGACGAGCAGCACCCCGGTCGGCGCACCCAGCAGCCAGAGCACGCGCCAGCTCAGGTGCGGCACCAGCAGCGAGGTCGCGCCGCTGGCGATGAGGTAGCCGAGCGCGGCGGCCATTCCGCTCTGCAGCACCAGCAGCCAGCCCCGCTGCCGCGCCGGGATCGACTCCGACATCAGCGAGTACACGACGGGCAGCATGCCGCCGGCGGCGATGCCCATGGCGAAGCACATCGCCAGGTTCCAGCCGAACGACGGCATGAAGCCGCAGATCGACGTGGCGACGTACATCAGCCCGGTGAACAGGATCGTCGACCGGCGGCCGAAGACGTCGGCGAGGTAGCCCCACAGCAGCGAGCCGACCACGGTGCCGGTGATGCCGGCGAACGGCAGCGACGCGATCTCCGAACGGTCGAGCCCGTACTCCTTGACCATGCCGGGGGCGACGAACCCCAGCGACGCCGGCTTCATCGTGTCGATGACCAGGCCGACGAACAGCACGATCGCCAGGACACGGTGGGCCGGGCTCAGCTCGGCCCGGTCCAGGGCCGCGTACCGCTGCGTCGCCGGGACCCGGCGCGCCCGCGCGGCCAGCTCGGCGCGGCCCGGCAGCAGGCCCCAGACGGCGAGCACCAGCCCGGCGGCGATCAGCACCATGCCGGTGGTCATGAGGCCGCTCATCGGCATGCCGGCCATCATGAAGTGGTCGTGGCGGGCCATCAGGTAGTCGGGCACGTGCATCGCGACCCCGGCCAGCACCAGGACCGAGCCGGCCGGGAACCCGTACCGTTTCAACGCGTCGCCTCCGCGAAGTAGCGGGCGGCCGGCGCGTGGCGCCGGGCGTCCCAGACCATGTAGGTGCCGAAACCGAGCTGGACCATGCTGCGCCAGACGTCCTCCCACCGGTCGCGCACGCGGAGCAGCGCGAGCCGGGTACGGAGGGCGCGGTCACCCGCACGGGCGCCGTCGTCCGTACGGGGGAGGAGGACGCACGGCCCCCGGTTCGGCAGCGACCGGGTGTGGGCGGCCGACGAGTGGACGGCGAACCGGCGCAGCGTCTCCCGCGCGACCACGCGCATCGTCAGCGGCGCCACGCCTTTGGCCGGGCAGGGCCGGTTGGCGGTGACCCCGAACGGGATGTGGTTGGCCTCGCGCACCCGCAGCGTCCGCCAGCGGTCCGGGTCGAACCGCTCGGGGTCCTCATAACCGGCCGTGTGGAAGGCGGGGTAGTCGAAGCACAGCACCGAGCCGGCCGGCAACGTCGTCCGCTCGTCCACGGTGATGTCCTTGGAGGTGATGCGGTGCGCGATGCCGAACAGCGGGTAGCGGCGCAGGCTCTCATTGATCACCTGGTCCAGGTACGCGTCGTCGCCGGGGTCGCGCGCCAGGCGCTCCTGCACCTCCGGATGCTGGGCGATCGCCATCAGCAGGTGCGCCATCGCCTCGGACATCTGGACGACGGCCGTGTTGAAGAAGGCGCCCTGGAGGTAGAACACCCGCTCCTCGCGCGACAGCGACGACGGCAGCGCGTGCGGGATCTCCTCCAACCGTTCCCGCAGGTACGCGGTCAGCCGCGCGCGGCGGTCCATGTGCCGCAGGCCGCAGCACTTGAGCGCGGTCACGACGTCGTCGGCGTTGCCGACGATGAGGTCGCGGGCCTCCGGCGGGCACGGCCGGCCGAAGACGAGCTCGTAGTAGAGATCCGCCCAGATCGGCATCATCAGGTCGCGCAGGCGGACGAGGCCCGGCCGGGTGGCGTCGAGCGTACGGGCCGCGCAGGCGGCGGCGAGGCGTTCGACCTCCGGCTTGGGGCGGGCCAGGATCCGCCGGGTGGTCCGGGCGACCTCCTCATACCGCTCGCCCGGTTCCAGATGCTCCTGGTGCACCTCGGGGCCGGGAGCCAGCCAGTACCAGAACAGGTCCGACAGCCGCGCGCCCCGGCTGCGGCCGTCGGCCGCCGGGTCGGAGTAGACCCGCGTGAAGTGCCGGACGTCGACGCTCCGGCCGGGGATCGGGACGCCCTCGTCGCCGTTGATCCGGGCGAAGATCCACATCCGCAGCGCCACGACGATCCGGGGCAGCCAGTACGGCAGGCTCGCCACCACAGCGACGATCGCGAGGACGGTGAGGGTCAGTGGCAGCACCGGGTCTCCCGTACGAGGTCGCGGGTGACCGCGCGCGGCCCGTCGCAGCCGCAGAGGGTGAGCGTGTGGGCGGTCTCGGCGCGCAGCATCTCCAGCACGCGCGCGACCCCGGCCTCGCCGTCGGCGGCCAGACCCCACAGGACCGGCCGGCCGACCGCCACCGCCCGCGCCCCCAGGGCGAGCGCCTTCACCACGTCGGTGCCGCGCCGCACGCCCCCGTCGAGCAGCAGCGGCACCCGCCCCTCGACCGCCTCCGCGACGAACGGCAACTGGTCGATCGTCGCGGGCATCGTGTCCAGCTGACGGCCGCCGTGGTTGGAGACCAGGAGGGCGTCGACGCCCCGTTCGACCGCGAGGCGGGCGTCCAGCGGATGCAGCGCGCCCTTGAGCACGATCGGCAGCGGCGTGATCTCGCGCAGCCAGTCGATGTGGCGCCAGGAGATCTCCGGGGAGAGCACGACCTGGCGTACGCTGCCCGGCTCGCCGCCGCGCAGCTCCCGCAGGTTCTCACACCGGATCCCGTCGGGCAGGTCGTGGAAGGCGTTCCGGTCGTTGCGCTCGTGACGGCCCAGCGCGGGGGAGTCGACGGTGACCACCAGGGCGCGGCAGCCCGCGGCCTCCGCGCGCCGGACGATCGCCTCGGTGAACCCGAGGTCGGGCTGGATGTAGAGCTGGAACCACAGGGCGGGGTCGGCGGCGACCTTGCCGGCCTCGGCCGCGATGTCCTCGATCGCCACGGTGGACAGCATCGCCGCGATCATGATCGTGCCGGCCTCCGCGGCGGCACGGGCCGTGGCGCGCTCGCCGTCCGGGTGGGCCAGCCGGTGGAAGGCCGTGGGCGACATGACGATCGGCATCGACGCGTCCGCGCCGAGCAGGGTGACGTCGAGGGTGGGCGCGGCGGCGCCGCGCAGCACCCTGGGCACGAGGGCGAGGCGGGCGAAGGCGGACTCGTTCGCCCGCACCGTGATCTCGTCCTGCGCGGCGCCGGCGAAGTAGTCGTAGTGCACGGGGTCGAGGCGCTCGCGGGCGAGGGCCTCGAACTCGCGAACGTTCACCGGGTCCATGGTCAGACCTCCGCCAGCTTCGGCGCGAGGAAGTCGCGCAGCGGGAGGCGGTACTCCTCCTCACCCGACCAGTCGTTGCAGATGTCCTCCTTCAGTCGCAGCTCGGCGAGCACCTGGCCGCGGTGGTAGTGCCGGACCACCGGATGCAGGTACCGGTCGTCCAGGCTCGGGTCGGCCTCCCAGGCACGACCGGCCTCGACGTCGAACGGGTCGATCGAGGAGTGGCCGCGGCCGTACTCCAGCGAGATCGTGAAGTAGCGGTCGGCCTGGCCGAAGTCACTGTCCCGTACGTAGTCGAACGGCATCTCCTCGTAGTAGCGCGCGGTCCCGTCCGGCCCGACGGTGATCAGGTCGCAGAGGAATCCGTACTGCTGCCAGAGCGCGGAGGTGCGGTTGATCCGGGCCAGCACGGCGTCGGCCAGCTCGTCGGCCATTTCGGAGGGTTTCGGCGCCGACAGTTCCCGTGACGGCCATTCGACGCCTTCGTATTTGCGCTCGAACATGTGCCACAGCGCACGGACGCCGTAGCGGAACCCGTGCAGGAAGGCGCTGGTGTACTTCTTGAAGTCGCGGACCTGGGTCAGCGTTCCGGCGAAGTAAAGGCCCGGCACGTTGACCGACTCCCATTCGCTGGTCAGTGCCGGGAAACGGTCGTTTATCGTCAGCTCCGGCCGGCACCCGTCGGTGAATATCGAGCTGTCGAGCTTGAACCCGGTACAGGCGATGACCCGGTCGTAGGCGAGCCGTACGACCTTGTCGCGGCGCGCGTAGCTCAGCGTCATCACGAATTCGTCGCCCTGGCGTTCGATCCGCTGGATCGTGCCGTCGAGGACCATGTTCTGGGTCTTGAGCTGGTAGGTGTCCAGGAAGTTGTTGTTCACCGCGCGGAGGTGCCCGATGAAGTGCGTGCGCCAGGCGAACTTGATCGCGCTCGGCCCGACCACGTGGATGACGGCGGCCTTCTCGGTGAGGTTGTCCGCCGTCTCGAACGCCGAGTTCCCCTTGCCGATGATGAGGACGCGCTGGTCGGTGAAGTCCTCCGGGTCGACCGAGACCTCGGCGTACGGCTCGGCGAGTTCGATCCCGGGAACCGGCGGCAGGTACTGCGCGGCGAACCCGGTCGCCACGATGAGCCGGCGTCCCCGGTGGACGTTCCCGCTGTCGTCGGTCACCACGAACACGCCGTCGTCCCGCGCCACCTGGACGGCACGCGTGTTCGTCCGCACGTTGAGCTCGGGTCGGGACGCGTAGTCGCACAGGTAACGCACGTAGTCGTCGGCGTGCGGGAAATAGCGGTCGGTGTAGCGGGTGAAAAGCAGCTCAGGATCGTCGCTGAGCATGGAGTTCCAGTCCATCCGCAGGTTGAGCTCCGGATCGTCCCACCCGGTGTGCGGCTTGTTGATGGAGATCATCTGCCGGTGGCGCGGGAAATCGCGGTAGAAGGTCCCCGGGGTCTCGCCGGCCTCGAGAATCACATAGTCCCGGCCGGCGCGATGCAGAAAGTATCCGAGCTGCAGGCCGGCCGGGCCGGCTCCGATGATGAGATAATCCACGATTTCCGGCATGTACGGACTCCCGGTATCCGAGCGGTTCGAACGGTCCGGAAGCTAGCCACGCTTTCTCAGAGTCCTCCAAGAAAGACCGAGCCCTCCGTCCCTCCCCGCGGCGGTCGCCGCACTGACCTCGACCGGGGCTCGCCGGCCGCCCGGTCGGGCCCGCGCCGGGAGCCGTACGTCGCCACACGGAGTGCCGCGCGTCGCCGCGCGAAGCGCGGCGGATCGCCGACGCGGTCGGCGATCATGAGCGGCCGGACAGCCTCGCCCGTTATCGCGGTAACATGCGCTGAAGTGGGGATTCGAAGGCGTTTACGACGCTCTGGCCGCCGAGGCCGAGCCGTCCGGCATTCGCACCACTCTCATCGCGCCGGGGGTGGCGTGTGCCGGCACCCGCGCCGGGACGGCCGGCGGGGGAGCGTCGCCCTGCGTGAGCCGGCCGCCCGCTGACAGCGGTCGCGGAGTCTCCCGAAGTCTTCCGAACCGATGTCGGCTCGCCGGCATCAGTTGAGGTGTCGTGTTTCTTAGCGTTTATCCTCGGCGACCGGTCGGCGGTCTTCCAGACTGGTGTGGGCCGACAAGAGGGATGGATCGTGGACAGGCGCCTGTACGGGACGGTGGCGGCGATGCGGGACCACGCGCGGATCACGAAGGCGGGCGGCGTGTCGCCGCGCGCCGTGCGCGTCGAGCGCCTGGTGCGCCCCTACGACCGTGACGCCGGGCCGGACGTCTCCGGGCGGCTCTACGGCAGGGAGCCCGACACGGCGGCGCTCGCGTCCGCGCTGGACGCGGTCGCCGGGGGCCGCGCCCGGCTGCTCTCGCTGGAAGGCGCGGCGGGCGCGGGCAAGAGCGCCCTGCTGGCCCGGGTGCGCGCGGACGCGCGGCGGCGCGGGTGGACCGTGCTCACCGGCCGGGCGGCCATCCTCGAGGCCGCCAACGACTTCGGTGTGCTGCGGCAGGTGCTGGCCGGGCTTCCGCCCGCGCCGGACGGCCGGTCGGTCCCCGCGCTCCGCCCGGCACAGGACGACGCCTCGCCCTTCGACGTGTTCGAACTGATGTCGGCCCACCTGTTCGACGTCACCGCGGGCGCGCCGGTGCTGATCACGCTGGACGACCTGCAGTGGTGCGACACCCTGTCCCTGCGCTGGCTCGCCTACCTCGCGCACCGGAGCGCGGACCTGCCGCTCGCCCTCGTACTGGCCAGCTCCCCCCGGGAGATGAGCGAGCAGCAGTTCCTGCTCGACGAGCTGATCGCCTCCTGCGAACGGCGTACGCTCCACCGGCTGACCCCGGCCCATCTCAGCCGCTGGATCGCCGACGTCATGGGCGCCGGCGCCGACGACGCCTTCCTGGCGGAGTGCCACCGGGTCACCGGCGGCAACGCCGCGCTGCTCGCCGACCTGCTGCCGGCTCTGGCGGCGCGCTCCGTACCACCGGTGGAAGAGTCGCTGACGGCGATCGAGGACATCGGCGGTGCCGCCGTGTCCCGCCGCGTGCTGTCCTGGATCAGGCGGTGCGGGCCCGAGGCACCGGCCGTCGCCCAGGCGGTGGCGGTCCTCGGCGAGGACGGTGAACTCGTCCTGGTCGCCCAGCTCGCGGGCGTCGACCTGGACGCCGCCGCGCGGGCGGCCGACCGGCTGATCAAACTGGACGTCCTGACCAACACCTCGCCGCTGCGCTATGTCCACGCGCTGACACGAGTGGTGGTGGACTCGGGGATCTCCGCCGGGCTCCGCACCTCGGGGCGGCTGCGCGCCGCACGCCTGGTCCGCGACCACTACGCCGAACCGGAGCGGGCCGCCGCCCACCTGATGGCCGTGGACATGTCCAGCGAGCCCTGGGCGCTGGAGACACTGCGGGCCGCCGCCGACGCCGCCCTGGACCGGGGGCTCCCCGAGCAGGCCCTCGGGTACCTGCGCCGGGCGCTGGCCGAGCCGATGCCCGTCTCCGCCCGCGCCGAACTGCTGGCCGGCATCGGCGCCACCGAGATAGGCGCGGACGTCGCCGGCGCCGAGAGCACGCTCCGCGAGGCCCTCGCAGTCGCCACCGAGCCGTCCCTGCGGGTGCGGATCGGGGTCGACCTGGCCTACGTCGACGCCCTCGCCGGACGCCCGCTCACCTCGGCCCTGGAGATCGTGGACGAGGTCTGCGCGCGGTTGCCGCCGGGGAGCGACGAGCTCGCCGCCGAGGCGGAGCTCGGCGCCTTCACGGCGTACATGGCCTCCGCCGACGCCGGGGAGTTCCTCGCCCGGCGGATGTCCCGGCTCCGGGACCGGGCCGCCGGCGACGCCCACCTGACCGTGCTGTCCGCCGTGGTCGACGCCTGGTCCGACGCCCGGCGAGGGCACGACCGGGCGAAGTGCGTCCGCCGCGCGCGGTCCGCCCTGGAGACCATCGACCACCAGCGGACCTGGGAGCTCCGGCTGCGGTGGCCGGCCGTGAGCGCGCTCATCGACGCCGAGGAGTACGACCTCGTCGGCGACCTCGGCGGGACCGACGGCCGCTTCGGGCACCGGCAGGGCGCCGCGGGCGACGCGGCGGTCTCGGCCTGCCTCCGCGGGCGCCTCGCGTACGGGCGCGGTGATCTCAAGGGGGCCCGGGCGGTGCTCGGCGGGGCGCTGAAGCACCCGTCCGTGGCCGGTACGGACGGGGTCGCCCGGCTGGTGGCCGTGCTGACGGACCTCGGCGACCTGGACACCGCCGACCGGCTGATCCGGGAGCACACCCCCGCGGCGCCCGCGGCCCCGACGTGGGCGACCGCGGTGTTCGGCTTCGCCCGTGCGTCGCTGTGCGCGGCGCGGAACCAGCGCAAGGAGGCGCTGGAGGGCTTCCTGGAGACGGGGCGGATCCTGCGCACGCTCGGCATCGACAACCCGGCGGCCCTCCCGTGGCGTTCGCAGGCCGCGCGGTGCCACGCGCTGCTCGGCGACCGCGCGGCGGCGCGGGCCCTCGCGGCGGAGGAGGTGGAGCTCGCCCGTCGCTGGGGGAGCCCCCGCGCGCTCAGCGCCGCCCTCGCCGCGTCCGGTGTGGTCGCGGTGGATCCGGACGCGGCGATCGAGGCCGTCACGGTCCTCGACGGGATCGACGCGGAGCTCCACCGCGCGGTGGCACTGGTGGACCTGGGCGCGGTCGAGCTGGAGACCGGCGCCGCCGACCGGGCCCGCGAGCACCTCCAGGACGGGTTCGCCCTGGCCCGGGTCGTCGGAGCCCGGCCCGTCTGGCTCCGGGCGGCCCGGTACATCAAGCGCGCCGGCGACCGGCCGGACCTGGGCCGGATCGGCGGCGTGACCGCGCTCACGGCGCAGGAGCGCGCCGCCGCCGAACGGGCCGCCGCAGGAGCGACCAACCGCCAGATCGCCGACGATATGGTGCTCACACAGCGCACCGTCGAGCAGTACCTGACGAGCGTCTACCGCAAGCTCGGCATCACCGGGCGACCCCAACTGGCCGCGGCCCTGTCCTGCTGAGCCGCCGCGTCCGGACCAGTCGGTTTCTTCCAGGAGTTCGAATGATGCATGTCGTCGTCCCGCAGGCCCTCATCGACCGCGGGAGTCCGGTGCGGCTCGTCGTCAGCGGCGGCGGGAGCGGCGGCCACACGTTCCCGGCCGTCACGGTCATCCGGGCGGCTCGTGTGGCGCTGGGCGGGTACGGCCTGGCCCTGGATCCGTTCTGGGTGGGCAGCGAGGGCGGCATCGAGAAGGGGATCGCCGAGGCGGAGAACGTACCGTTCACCGCGATCCCCACCGGGAAGCTGCGGCGTGCGCGCAACCCGCTGGCCATGCTGACGGCGGCCAACATCAAGGACGCGGGCAAGGTCCCGGCCGGTGTCGGCGAGGCGATCAGCGTGGTCCGCAACCTCCGGCCCGACGCCGTGCTGTGCACGGGCGGTTACGTGTCGGTGCCGGTCGGGCTGGCCGCGCGGTTCTGCCACCGCCCGCTGCTCGTGCACGAGCAGACGGTGCGCGTGGGACTGGCCAACCGGATCACCATGCGGGGTGCGACGCGCATCGCGCTCAGCGCGGAGCCGTCGCTGGAACTCCTGCCCGAACGCCTGCGGGGGCGCGCGGTGGTGACCGGCAACCCGCTGCGCCCCGGCCTGGGCGACGGCGACGCGGGCGAGGCGCCGAAACGGCTCGGCTGGACGGGCTGGACCCCGTCGCTGCCGACGGTCTACGTCACGGGGGGCTCGCTCGGCGCCCGGCAGGTCAACGAGCTGGTCGCCGCGATCCTGCCCGACCTGCTGCGGCACGCCAACGTCTTCCACCAGGCGGGCAGCCAGCTGGCCGACGCCGCGGTCGCGGTGGCCGAGCGGCTGCCCGCCGACCTGCGTCCCCGGTACATGGTGCGCGGCTTCGTCGGTGAGGAGCTCGCCGACCTGCTCGCCCTCGCCGACGTGGTCATCGCGCGGAGCGGCGGCGGCACGGTCAGCGAGCTCACCGCGATCGGGAAGCCGTCGGTGCTCATCCCGCTGATCCCGACCGGCGGGAACGAACAGGTCCGCAACGCCGAGCACCTCGCCGGGAACGGCGCCGCCCGCGTGCTGATCGGCGAGGACGCCACGCCGCCCCGGCTGGCGGAGGAGCTCTTCGGGCTCCTCGGCGACCGTGCGCGTCTCGCCGACATGGCCGCGAGGGCGCGGAGCATGGGCCGGCCCGACGCGGCGGCCGCCCTGACCAGCGAGGTACTCACCCTGTGCGCCAACGCCGCGTCGTGAGCCCGGAAGCGGCGGAGCGGCGCGGGCCGCGTCAGGACACGTAGACCCGGGGAAGCGCCGCCGGGATCCGGGCGAGGATCTCGGCGGGCAGCAGGCCGAGCTGCCGGGCCAGTTCGGCGAGGGTGAGTTCGCCCTCGTCGCCGGGGCCGAACAGCACCACCTCCTCACCGGGGCTGGGCAGGTCCTGCCCGACGTCCAGCACGGTCTGCTCCATGCCGACCACTCCGGCGATGCGGTGGCGGCGGCCGGCGACGAGCAGCTCGACTCCGGCGGTGCCCGCCGCGCGCGGCAGCCCGTCGGCGTAGCCGACCGGCACGACCACGATCGTGCTGTCGGACGCGACCTGGTATTTCAGCCCGTACATCACTCCGGTCCCGGCCGGGATGCGCTTGGCCACCGCGACGGTCGAGCGCAGGCTCATCGCCGGGCGTAGCCCGAAGTCCCCGCCGGTCTCGAGCGGGCTCAGCCCGTACAGCGCCAGCCCGGCGCGGACCAGGTCGTAGCGGCTCTCGGGCACGGTGAGCAGCGCCGCGGAGCTCGCGAGGTGCCGCAGCTCCGGTTCCACGCCGGACGCCGCGGCGTACCGTACGGCGTCGTCGAACGCACTGATCTGCGCGGCGATGGACGGATGCCCCGGATCGTCCGCGCAGGCGAAGTGGGAGAACACCCCGGTCACCGTGACGTGCCCGGCCGCCTGCGCCCGCCGCGCCGCATCCACCAGCTGCGGCCAGTCGTCACGGGTGGCCCCGCCGCGCGACAGCCCGGTGTCGACCTCGAGATGGACCCGGACCGGACGGCCGTTCCGCTCGGCGGCCTCGGCCATGAGAGCGAGCCGCCACGGCGCCTCCACCCCGAGCTCCACATCGGCCAGGACGGCGGCGTCGTAGTCGGCCTGACGCCACGGCAGCCAGGCCAGGATCGGCACGTCGACGCCCGCCTGGCGCAGCGTTAGCGCGTCCTCGACCTGCGCCATGCCGAGCCGGCTCGCTCCACCGTCGAGCATGGCGCGAGCCGAGGGGACGAGGCCGTGGCCGTAGGCGTTCGACTTCACCACCGCCATCACCGGCGTACCGGCGGCGGCCGAGACCAGCACCGAGGTGTTCGCGGAGATCGCGGCCAGGTCGATGCGCGCGTGCGTGCCGTGGGCGACGTCCGTCATCTCCGTCCGCCCGATGATCGAGTGCATGCGGCCAGCGTGGGGCCGCCGCGGCACTGTTCAGGCCATCAGCGGAAATCACTCGGTGAAAAAACCCGGATTGCCCGGTTGACTTCACCGAAATGCCCGGTATCCCCGGCGTGCACTCGCGCCCTACCGTCACCCAGAAACCGATGCGCCATAGAGAACCGGTGGGGAGCTTGACGGAGATCACGCTGATGTCGGACGAGCGTGTGGCCGGTATTCCGGTCGCCGAGATCGGCGAACCGTTCGTCGATCTGAGACGACATCCCGAGCTCGTGCTCGACGACCGGCTCGCCGATCCGCTGGGCGCGTACGCCCACGTGCGGGCCGGTGTGGCGACCCGGCTGCTGGAGGCGCAGAGCATGCTGAACGATGGCGTACGGCTGCGCGTCGTCGAGGCGTACCGCCCGCCCGAGCTCCAGCGCCGCTACTTCGACGAGTACGCCTCGGAGCTGGCCCGTCTGCACCCGGAGTGGCCGTCGTCGCGCGTGCACGCGCAGGCCAGCCGGTTCGTCGCGCCACCGGAGGTCGCGCCCCACGTGGCCGGTGCCGCGGTGGACGTCACCCTGTGCGACGCGGACGGCGCCGAACTGCCCATGGGCACCGAGGTGAACGCCAATCCGGAAGAGAGCGACGGTGACTGCTACACCGCCGCCACCGGGATCCCCGCCGGCGCACGGCGCAACCGGGAGCTGCTGAGCACGGTGCTCACCGCCGCCGGAATGGTGAACTATCCCACCGAGTGGTGGCATTGGTCCTATGGTGACCGCTACTGGGCGATGCGCACGAACAGCCCGGCCGCGCTGTACCGGCAGCACGATGTGAATCTCCTCGCGAAGGAAGGCGACGATGTCTGACGAGCGGATCGCCGTCGGCGTGATCTTCGGCGGGCCGTCCGCGGAGCACGAGGTGTCCGCCGCCTCGGCGCTGTCCGTCGTCCGCGGCCTGCGCCCGGACCGGTACCGCCCGGTCGTGATCGGGGTGACCGGCGACGGGCGCTGGGTGCTGGTCCCGGCCGAGACGGTCGAGGAGGTCGCGGCCCGCAAGTCCGCCGGGCCCGCGATCCAGGACCGGCTGCCCGTCGAGGGCGGCGAGGTCGAGCTCAGACGCGGCGGCCGCCTGGTGTCCCGCGACGCGCCGGACGTCGTCCTGGAGCGGCTCGATGTCGCCTTCCCCGTCATCCACGGGCCGTACGGCGAGGACGGAGTGATCCAGGGTCACCTGGAGGCCCTCGGCCTGCCGTACGCCGGGTGCGGCGTGCTCGCCTCCTCGGTCGGCATGGACAAGGTGGCGATGAGACGCGCCTTCGCCGCCGAGGGGATCCCGTTCGTCCCCGGCGTCTGGTTCACCGAGAAGCAGTGGCGTGGCAGCGACGAGCCGCTGCGGCTCGCCGGCGACTTCGGCTGGCCGCGGTTCGTCAAGCCGGCCAACATGGGCTCCTCCATCGGCATCTCGCGGGTCACCGGCCCGGACGAGCTGGTGAGCGCCGTCGAGGAGGCGTTCCGCTACGACGACGTCGTCCTGGTCGAGGAGGGCGTCACCGCACGCGAGCTGCTGTGCGGCGTGCTCGGGGAGATGGACGAGCCCGAGGTCTCGGTGCCGTCCGAGGCGAAGATCATCGGCGGCTTCTCGGACTACGCGCAGAAGTACCTCAGCATGGCCGACTCGATCACGTCGCCCGCCGAACTGCCGGCCGACGTCACCGAGGAGGTGCGTGAGCTGTCCGCCCGGGCGTTCCGCGCCATCGGCGCCAACGGGCTGGCCCGCGTCGACTTCCTGTACGACGAGGCGGCCGGGAGGCTCTACGTCGGGGAGATCAACACCATGCCGGGGTTCACCTCCCGCTCGGTGTACGCGCGAGGCTTCGCCGAGAGCGGGGTCCCCTACGAGGAGATCCTCACCCGGCTCATCGACCTGGCCTTCGCCCGGCACACGCGTAAGCAGAGCAAGACCGTCGAGGCAGGACATTGATCACACTCACCCTGGAAGAGATCGCACGGGCCGTCGGCGGTACCGTGCACGGAACCTCCGGCCCCGTCAGGGTCACCGGACCGGTCGTCATCGACTCCCGCGAGGCGACCGAGGGCGCGCTGTTCGCCGCCATCGTGGGAGCGCGCAGCGACGGGCACGACTTCGCCGGCCAGGTCTACGCCGCGGGCGCGAGCGCGGTGCTGGGCTCCCGGCCCGTCGACGGCCCCTGCGTGGTGGTCGACGACGTGGTCGACGCGCTGACCGAGCTGGCCGTGTACGTACGGGACCGGCTGGACCCGGTCGTGATCGGCCTCACCGGATCGGTCGGCAAGACCACGACCAAGGACCTGCTCGCCCAGATTTTGGAGCAGAACGGGCCGACGGTGGCCACCGACCGCTCGTACAACAACGAGCTCGGGCTGCCGCTGACCATCCTGCGCGCCGACCGGCGGACCCGTTACCTCGTCCTGGAGATGGGCGCGGGGAAGCCGGGCGACATCACCCACCTCATGCGGGTGGCACGGCCGCAGCTCGGCCTGGTGCTCAACGTCGGGCCGGCGCACATCATGACGCTCGGCGGGGTCGAGGGCGTCGCGAAGGCGAAGGCCGAGCTGCCGCGGGCCCTGCCCCCGGCGGTGAAGGGCGGCTTCGCCGTGCTCAACGCCGACGACGAACGCGTCGTCGCCATGGCGCAACAGACCCTCGCGCAGGTCGTGTTCTACGGCACCGGCCCGGACGCGACCGTACGGGCGGAGGACGTGACCGTCGACCCCGACGGCCACGCGTCGTTCACCCTGCGCACCCCCTCGGGCAAGGCCCCCGTACGGCTGAGCCTGCCGGGCGAGCACCTGGTCGCCAACGCGCTGGCCGCCGCGGCCGTCGCCGGCGTCATCGGCGTCGCGACCGACCGGATCGCCGAGGCGCTCAGCTCCGCCGTCCGGCGCTCGCCGAACCGCTTCCAGGTGACCGAGCGGGCCGACGGCGTCACGATCATCGACGACGCGTACAACGCCAACCCCGTCTCCATGCGGGCGGCGCTCCGCACCGCGGCCACGATGGCGGCCGGCCGGCGCAGGATCGCCGTCTTCGGCGAGATGACCGGCCAGGCCGAGGAGACGGCGTACCACCACTCCGCCCTCGGCAGGCTGGTCGGCGAGCTGGGCGTCGAGATCCTCGTCGTCGTGGGAACCGGCGAGGGCCCGGAGACCTTGGCCGAGGCCGCCCGCGCCGCGGGCGTGAGCGTGCACGAGGTCCCGGACCGCGACGCGGCGACCGACCTCGTCCGCGACCTGCTACAGCCGGCGGACGTGGTGCTGGTCAAGGCCTCGAGCGAGGCGGGGCTGTCCGCCGTGGCCGCGGCACTGCGCGACCAGGAGAAGTAACCCACCGGTCCCTACGCGAGAGTCGGCGGCGAACGGCGCCGGGAGACTGAGGCTCCTGACGCCGAAGGAGGGGCGTCGCAGTGGTCCGTGAAATCCGCGCCTCCGGCCCCGCGGAGCTCGCCGTCCGGCGGCCTGCTCCCCGGACGGCCGTCGCCGGGAGTCCGCGGTAGCGCGCTGGACGCTCGTCGCGGACGGACTCGCCGCTCTGGTGCGGCTCGGCCGTCCCGAGGCCGGCGCGGACCACCTCGCGGACCGGTCGGCGCTCATGCGTGCCACCGCGCAGTGGGCGGTCCGGCGGACGGGCCGTACCCCCGCGGTGCTCTACCGCCGGGTCCTGGGGGCGGACCCGGCGGCCGGCCGGGCCCGCGCGCTGGTCGCCGGGCTGGGCGAGTGTGGCGCGGTGCCCGACATCGACGTGCTGACGCCCTTCCTGGGGCACAGGAGTCCCCGGGTCCGGGCGGCGGCGGTACGGGCCATCCGCCGGCTGGGCGGATCACCGGCCCGGGTCGCGGGGATGTTCGCCGACCCGGCGCCGGTGGTCGTTCGTGCCGTCAGGGCGGCACTGCGCACGGAGCCCGATGCCGTGCCGGCCGCCCGTCTGCGGGAACTGCTGGCCGCCGGTTCGCCCCGCCACGTACGGCAGGCGGCCTATGAGCTGCTGTGCGCCTCCGGCACCTGGACCCGCGTTCAGGTCGACCTCGAACTCCTCGCCGCCCGTGACGCCGACCTCTTCGCGCGGGCGCGCGCCGATCTGGTCGCCTGGTCGCGCGGTGACGCCGCGACCGTCTACCGCCCGCCCGCACCGGAGGTGCTGCGGCGGCTCTGCTCCCTGCTCGACGCGGCCGGGCCCGCGCTCGGGAGCGAGGAGACGCGCCGCCTGCGCTGGCACCTCGGCGCGGACGTCGTCAGCTCGTAGCGGGCATCGGATCAGGTCGCGTCGCGGTGCCGTGACCGGTGCTGGCGGCGTTCGGCGGTGCCGCGTCCCGGTGCGCGGGTGTCGCGCCGTCCCTCGGCCGGACGGCGAGGCAGGGGGCGTACCGGCAGCAGCCGTTGCCGGTGATGCTCCTCGGTGAGGTCGTGCAGCCGTGCGTGCAGGAGGTCGGGGAGCGCGATCAGGCCGTTGACGGTGCCGTCGGAGGCCGTGACCGGCACCTGCGTGATGTCGTGCTCGGCGAGGACGTACGCGACGTGCCGCAGCGTGTCGTCGTCGCGGACGGACAGTGGACCCGACTCCAGCAGCGCCGAGACGGCGGTACGCCGCGCGCCGCCGGCCTGCGCCGACAGCAGCCGGGCGTGGGGCAGGACGCCGAGCAGCCGCCCGTCCTCTCCGGTGACCGGGTACAGGTGCTGGCCGCCTCCGTCCGCCGCGGCGATGTGACGCAGCGCCTCCTGGACGGTCTGGCCGGGACGCAGCACGGTCGGTTCGGTGGCCATGACGTCGGAGGCGAAGAACGCCTCCAGCGGGTCGGTGGAGTACTCGCGGGTCAGGTGCAGCCCCCTGCGGGCGATCTTCTCGGTCAGCACCGAGCGCTTGAGGGTCAGCACGGACAACGCGTACGCCGAGGCCGAGGCGATGAGCAGCGCCGGGCCGGTGTTCCACGCGTGGGTGAGCTCGAGGGTGAAGATCACCCCGGTGAGCGGGGAGCGCATGACCCCGCCGACGACGGCGGCCAGGCCGGCGATCGCCCACAGCGCCGGGGTGGCGGCGGGGATGAGATGGCCCTCGGCGGCGCCCAGCGCGGCACCGATCATGAAGACCGGTGCGAGCACCCCGCCGGAGGTGCCCGAGCCCAGGGACAGGGACCAGATGAGAGTCTTGACGATCAGGATCCCGACGATCAGGCTCAGGGCCGCGCGCCCGGACAGCAGCTCACCGATCACGTCGTACCCGACCCCGAGCGCACGAGGCTCGGCCAGGCCGCCGACGCCGATGATGAGCCCGCCGATGGCCGGCCACCACATCCAGTGGAACCGGAGGCGGGAGAAGGCGTCCTCGGCGAAGTAGACCAGGAACGTGGCCGCGACCGCGAGCGCGCCGCCGCTCAGCCCGGCCAGCAGGCAGATTCCCAGCGTGGTGGCGTCCATGTGCACGTGCAGCGGCGGGACGCCGAAGACCGGGCCGAAGCCCAGCATCGGGCCGCGCAGCAGGGTGGCGACCGCGACGGACGTCGTGACCGGGATGAAGCTGCGCGGACGCCATTCGAACAGCAGCAGCTCCACCGCCAGCAGCACGGAGGCGAGCGGCGAGTTGAACGTGGCCGCCATGCCACCGGCCGCGCCCGCGACCAGCAGTGTCTTTCGCTCGTCCGCCGACAGGCGGAGCACCTGCGCCAGGATGGAGCCGAGCGCTCCGCCGGTCATGATGATCGGGCCCTCGGCGCCGAACGGGCCGCCGGTGCCGATGCTGATGGCCGCCGAGATCGGCTTGAGCAGCGCGACCCGCGGCTGGACCCGGCTGCCGCCGGTCAGGATCGCCTCGATCGCCTCCGGCATTCCGTGCCCGCGGATCTTCTCGGACCCGAACCGCGCCATGAGCCCGACCACCAGGCCGCCTGCCACCGGTGCCGCCACGATCAGCAGGGGCGAATGATGCGCCAGGCCCGGCGCCGTCATGGTCGTGTCGAGCCGCTGATAGAAAACCAGATTCGTGATCAGTGCGATCAGCCGGAGCAGCACGTACGCCGCGCCGGCCGCGGCGACACCCACCGGTACCGCCCAGGCGGCGATGACCAGGACCCGGGCTGTGACATTGAAATCGCCCAGATGCCGTGCGCGTCCGCTCGCCGGCAGGGCCTCGACCGCCTCATTCGTGTCATCGGCTGGAAGATCGCGATTAGTTTCCATATGTTAAGTATTGTACGGGGCAAGATTCGGGCTAGGCGCACCGGCCGTGAGCGCTCCGCGACAGCCAGGCGGGGAGTGGCGGCGCCCCGGGCGCCGGGTGGGGCATCACATGATGGTGATCCAACGGTTGGCGGGTGCCGTGTCGCCCGGTGCGGGGGCCGTGGTGATGGCCGGCGGCATCGTGTCCGTGTGCTTCTCGGTGACGGGGCCGTCGTGGCTGTCCTGGTCCTTGTTCGCGGTGGCGGCCGCGGTGTGGGTCGTGCTGTTGCCCGTCCTGGTGACGCGCTGGTGTGCCGACCCGGCTCGGTGGCGGCGGGAGGCGCGGCTTCCGGCGTCGTTGACGCTGGTGGCGGGGACGGCCGTGCTGGGAAGCCGCTCGGCCGGGGCAGGGTGGTCGTGGCCGGCGTACGGGCTGTTGGTGGTGGCGGTGGCGTTGTGGGTGGTGCTGCTGCCGGTGGTGCTGGCGCACTGGTCGACTCCGACCGTCGGCACGAGCTTCATGGTCTGTGTCGCGACGCAGTCGCTCGCCGTCTTGACGGGGCTGCTGGCCCGGCTGAGTGGGCAGCGCTGGGAGCTGTACGCGGCGACGGTCGCCTTCGTGCTGGGCGTGGTGCTGTACGCGGTGGTGGCGTCGCGTTTCGATCTGCGGCAGGTGATCCGCGGGGCCGGTGATGAGTGGGTGCTGGGCGGGGCGCTCGCGATCAGTACGCTCGCGAGTACGACGCTGGTGGAGGCCGCGGCCCCGTTCGGCGTGCCGGAGGGTGCGCGAGGCGTGTTACGGCTGGTGACGGTGTGTCTCGCCGGTGAGGCTGCGGCGGCCTATGTTCCGCTCGCGTTCTCGGAGGTGATCTGGCCGCGCCCGCGGTTCGACATGCGGCGCTGGTCGACCGTCTTTCCCCTGGGCATGGCGGGCCTGGTCAGCCTGCGGATGTCGCGCGTGTTCCACCAGGAGGCGTTGTGGGACCTCGGGCGCGCCGTGTCCTGGCTGGCCCTGGCCGTCTGGCTGGTCGTGGCGGCCGGAACACTCCGGCACGTACGGGCTGCGATCCGAAACCGGCCCGGCCAGTGCTAGGCGCCCGGCCGCCACGGGCAAGCGCCCTACTTAAAAGGACATCGACGTCTGTATGGCATTGTCGCGGAGAACGGCCGGCGAGCGCGGCGCGCCTGCGATCAGCCCGGCCGATCCGCGGCCGGGCGGGGGCCGTCGCCGTACGGGCCGATCGAGCGGCGTGCGACGAGGGCGGCGTTGATGCGGGGAAGGTCCGCCGCACGGGCCGGGGACAGGCCGATGAGCTGAGTGATGCGGCGGATGCGATAGTCCACCGTGTTGGGGTGGACGTGCAGCGCGGTGGCGGTGCGCCGCCGGTCGAGGTTCTGCCGGAGGTAGGTCTCCAGCGTCTGGAGGAGCTCCGGCTTGGGTTCCAGCGGCCGCAGGAGGCAGGCCAGGGCGGTCAGCGCCTCGCCCGGCCGGCTGAGCTGGTAGTCGAGCAGTACGTCGGCGAGCCGGTACAGGCCGGGCGCCCGGCCCGTCCGCGTCACCAGCTCCACGATCTCGGTGTTCTGCGTGACCGCGGCCGGCACGCCCGCCGGCTCGACCACGGAGGCCGCGGCGGTGACGGGCACGTCGGCCGCCCGCGTGGCACGGGTCACCAGCGCGCACAGGTCCTCCCACGCGGGCGGGGCGCCGACGGGCAGCAGGGCGGTGCCGCCCGAGCCGTCCAGAGCGGTCAGGGCCGGTTCGCCGGCGAAGCGGTCGAACGTCGACTGCACCCGGCGGATCTTCCGCCGGGCGGCGACCCTGGTCCGCGGCCCCGGGCGGCTCTCGTCGGGATGCGGGCCCAGCGCGAGCGTCATCACCACGTAGAGCGGCGACGGTCGCGTCCCGGCCGGAGGGGAGGGCGGCGGGTCGCCCGCCAGCAGCGCCGCCATCAGCGAATGCCGGTCGCGATGCTGCTGGACGTCCAGCACCTGGCGCGTTTCCAGATATGCCGCGGTGACCTCGGATACGAGCCGTCGCTGGAAAGCCAGCAAATGCGACAGCGTCTCCTGTAGATCGGCCAGATCGCACGGTTCCGCCCCGGCCGAAATCTCATTCCAGCCCATTTCCGCGCCGAGAAGGTAGGCGCTGAGGATGGCGTCCAGCGGAACGCCCTCCTCGGCCCGCTGCGCCGCCGAATCGCGCTGCACGGCGAACCGGTGGTCATCGGCCTCGGCGCGGCGCTCGATGACGTCGGCGAACAGCCGCAGATTGTGCTGGACGATATCCGCGATATCGCCGGTGACCTCCTCGGCGGGCAGTTCGGCGTAGACGGGGAGCTCGGCGCGGAGCCGGTCGACCACCCGCCGGGTCAGCGACGGAACACGGGCCCGCAGGTAGCCGGCCACCGGCCGTCCCGCGATGCGCAGCGGCGAGATTCCCTCATTGTGATCCGTCACAAAAGCTCCCGCGGAAGTCTGCCTTACTCACCAGTTAAAGGATCCGTTGTGAGTCTGCATGATGAGCGCAAAGCATTCCATGACAGCCGGGAGCCGCCATGCCCTCGCCCTCCGTCCACGGCCTCCGTCGCATTCTCGCCGGTACTCTCGGCGCCGCCGCTGCGTTCGCGGTGACCATTGGCGTCGTCGCACCGCCCGCCTCCGCGGCCGGGCAGAAGTACGTCGCGCTGGGCGATTCGATGGCGTCGGGACCGCTCATTCCCAACATCACGGGAAATGTGGGCTGTGGGCGTTCGACGCACAACTACGCCCACGAACTGGCGGCTCAGCTGGGCGCCGAACTGCACGACGTGACCTGCAGCGGGGCCGAGACGAAGCACATGACCGAGTCGCAGTCCCTCAGCGTGGCCGGCGTGTCCACCGGCACCGCGCCACCGCAGTTCGACGCACTGACCGCGGACACCACCCTGGTGACCCTGACGATCGGCGGCAACGACGCCGGGCTGGTCGGCATCGCCGAGGACTGCGTCAACCTCGACCCGACCGCGACGCCCTGCAAGGCGCGGTACACCGAGGGCGGCGTGGACCAGGTCGCCCAGCGCGTCGACGCGGTCGGGCCACGGCTCGCCGCCGTGCTGGACGGCATTCATCAGCGGTCCCCGAAGGCGCGCGTGCTGGTGACCGGCTACGGCCTGTACGTCAAGCCGGGCGGCTGCTGGCCGCTCCAGCCGGTGCTGCCGGTGGACGCCGACTACCTGCAGGGCAACGTGCACCGGCTGAACGGCGTCATCGAGGCGGAGGCCCGGGCGCACGACGCGGAGTACGTGGACGTGGAGACCCCGAGCACCGGCCACGACGCGTGCCGGTCGGCCACGGCGAAGTGGGTGGAGGGGTACGTGCCGGTCAACCTGGCCGCGCCGCTGCACCCGAACCAGCGAGGCGAGCTGAACTACGCCCGGATCATCGCCGGTCACCTCGGCTGACCGGCCGTCACCGTGGGAAGCGCGGCGGGCTCCGCTTGATACCGTGGCCGTGAGCCCGACCGCGCTCTCGGACGAGGGGTGCCGTACCCGACCAGCGACAAGACGGCACTGGTGGAGGCACACCTCATGTCATGGCTCGTGCTCGTGCTGTCCGGTGTCCTGGAGTCGGTGTGGGCCACGGCCCTCGACCGCTCGCAGGGGTTCACCAAACCGGTGCCCGTCGTCGTCTTCGCCGTCGCGATCGTGGCGAGCATGGCCGGTCTGGCGTACGCGATGCGCGCCCTGCCCGTGGGCACCTCGTACGCGGTGTGGGTGGGCATCGGAGCCGTGCTCACGGTGACCTACGGAATGCTCACCGGTGCCGAGACCGTCTCGGTGCTGAAGCTTCTCTTCCTCGCCGGCATCGTCGGCTGCGTCGTCGGCCTGAAGGTCACCCACTGACTCATCCGGCAGGCGGGCCCGGGACGCGCCGGCCGAGATCGCCCGCGTCCTGCCTGCTCCATCGTCGCCCTTCTCCGTTATCTGTGTCAGCCGGCGAAGCTCCGCTGGGCGGCGCGGACTTTGGAGAGGCTGTCACGGAGTCCCTCGGCGTTGAAACGCCAGCGGGAGTCGAGACTGATGCGACGCCCGCGCTCGGTCCAGAACGCGAACGGCGAAACCGAGTCGGCGCCGGCGGGAACGAACTTCAGCACCTCCTCCAGCGCGGCGGCGCCCGCGTCGAGATCGGCGTACGCCTCACGGCGCTGGGCGTCGGTGAGTCCCGCGGGCGACACCGGTATCGCGGCCAGGATCCCATCGGCCATCTCCAGCCATTCACCGGGATCCAGCAGCTCGGAAGGGCGGGAATCGCCGAAACCCTGCTCTGCGGTGACCGGGGCGAACGGCTCGTCGGGTACGCGGAACACGAACTCGCGTGACGCCCCGCATCGCTCGCAGGCGCCCTCGTACCGGCGGGCCAGCGTGTCCTCGACGATCTCCGATGCCGATCGTGCCGGGTGAAAGCCCGCCGTCCCGCAGGCCTCGCACGGCTGCCGCGCCATGTACAGATACGCCTCGGAGCTGCTGCGAGCCAGTCGGAGGCCCATCGACGTCACTTCCCCTCTGATCTTGCGGCCGCCACGGACCGATTCATCGGCCCACACGGCTCCACAGCTGGACACCGGATTCGAGCGCCGTCCGGTGATACGGCGGTAGCGCGGCGTCGGCCGCGTACACCTCCGCCAGCGGGTCCGGCTCACCGTGCCCGGCCATGGCGGCTTGGAGATCGAGGGTGAGCAGGTAGGGCTCGACACCTGGTTCGGTTTCAACCAGGTACAGGCGCTTGGGCGGCATGATCGCCAGGTTCCGGTGGTACCGGTAGGACCGCACCAGCTCGATGGTGCCGTCCTCCGCGGAGACGACACCGATCACCGCTCGGTCCAGCGCATCGGTCGAGTGCGCAGAGTCGCCGGTATCCGTACCGGCACGGTGCTGTGCGAGCGGTGCGGCGGCGAAACGGTAGGGCGGGGCGGGCTCGCCCTCCTGACGTTCGACCGACATCAGCCGCGTCCCGTCCAACCGGTACCGGTCCCGCAGGTCGCGGAGCACGGCGAGATCGGCGTCGGTGAGCGGTACGCCCAACGTCGCCGCCGCCATCGGTACCGTCCGGCCGATGTGATCCAGGCGGCCGATCGCGAGCCAGTGTCGCTCCTCGGCCAGCAACTCATCGGGCAACCGACCCGCGAGCCGCAGCAACATCGCGTGGCACGCCGGCCGAGGATCGCGGCCAGGAGGAGCGGGACGCGCCGTCATGGCCGAGCCCCGTCGTCGACCGGTGCCATGCGATCCCTCGCTCTTCGCTTGATCACGCGTTGGTTCCACAGGCTACTGCGAAACCGTGTGACGCTCCGCCGGCCGAGATCATCGGGTGCCTCGTCCGCCGTCCCCCTACTCCAACGGATCGCCCGCGGACACCCTTGACAGCCGGAATCTTGGTCATACAAAGTATGAACTCCTGAATTTGGCGCCCATACCGCTGATCAGTACCGCTTCGGTTGAGCAGCTCGACGAAGAGCCAACGCACCTCATCGTTCATCGGCCGGTGACGAACCACCATCCAGGACCATCTCTCCGGAACCCGAGGGGGCCGCCCATGCCCAGTTCCCGTGTCTCTCACTCCGCCCGGTCACCCGAATCCGACGCGCGACGCTGGGCCGTGCTCACCGTCGTGTCGCTCGGCTTCGTGCTCATGACGCTCAACTGGTTCGACATCGCGCCGACCTTCGGCGCGGTGAGCGACGAGTTCCACATGAAGATTCCGCAGGTCGCCCTGCTGATCTCCGCGTTCGTCGCCGGTTACGGCATCTGTCACATCCCGGCGGGCTTCCTGTCCACGCGGCTCGGGCTGCGGGCGACGCTCGTCATCGGGCTGGTATTGGAGGGCGTCGCCGCGGTGCTGTCCGGCATGGCCGGAAACTACGGTCTCCTTCTTGTGCTGCGCATCGTGTGCGGGGTCGGCGCGTCGGTCTACGCGGGGATCGGCATCGCGGCGGTGAGCGTGTGGTTCACGGGACGGCGGCACGCCTTCGCCCTGGGCGTGGTGTCGGCGACCTTCAGCCTCGGCGCCGCGCTCGGCCTGTACGTCTGGGCCGATGTCGTCGGGGCCCTGGGCTGGCGGCACGCGCTCGTTCTCAGCGGAGCGCTCTGCGCCCTGGCCGGGGTCGTCGTGGGCGTGGTGTTCCGGGTGCCGCCCGGCGCGGGAAACCTCGCGGGAGTCAGCCTCAGCCGCAAGGCGGTCAAGGAGACGCTGGGCAACCCGCTGCTCTGGGTGTACGGCGTCGCGTTCCTCGGCGGTTACGGCGCCTACTTCGCCGCATCGCAGCTCCTGCAGACCTACGGCGAGGACGGGCGCGGGTTCGGGTCGGGCGTGGCCGGCGCCGCCGCGCTGGTGATCGGTCTCGCCGGGATTCCCGGCAGCGTGGTCGCGGGCTGGCTCTCCGACCGGTTCGGCAGGCGGCGCCCGGTGGTCGTCGCCATGACCGCGCTGCAGGCCGTCGGCCTCCTGCTCGTCCCGGTGGCGGGCGCGGGCTGGTTCTGGGTCCCCGCCTTCATCGTCGGCTTCGCCTTCAACGGCAGCTTCGCCGTCTGGCAGACCGTGCCCGGCGAGGATCGGTCGGTCAGCCCGGAGAACATCGGTACGGCGGTCGGCCTCATGCTGTCGATCACGGCCGTCGGCGGGTTCGTGCTCCCGTGGGTGTTCGGGCTGATCGTGCCCGGCGGCGGGTACACCGTGGCCTGGGTCTTCCTCGGCGCCGCCACCATGGTCTTCGCGCTGGTCGGCCTGGCGGGGCGCGAGCCCGGGACGCGCGCCGTCGAGAGCATCCCGCAGCCGGACGCCGTGGAAGCCGCCTGACTTTCTGTGCTCCGGCCGGAAGCCGCTTCGGGCATGACGCGCGAGGCGGCTTCCGGCGTGACGCCGATCAGTCCCGTACGGACAGGACGATCTTTCCCAGCGCGGTGCGGGCGAGGATCGCGGCGTGGGCCTCCGCGACCCGGTCGAGGGGGAGCGGCGTGCCGACCGGCACCCGGACCCTGCCGTCGGCCATCAACGACAGCAGCCCGGCGAGCTCCTCGCGGAGCACGGCGGTGGCGGGTTTGGCGCGGTTGCCGCCCTGGACGCGCAGACGCTTGCCGTACAGGGTCCGCGCGTCGAGCGTGAGCCGCCGGTCGGCGCTCGTGCCGAACACCGCGATGCGTCCTTCCTCGGCGGCGGCCTCCATGGCGGCCTGCGTCCAGCCGCCCGCGAGGCCGTCCAGGACGAGGCTCGGCCGGTCGTCGCCGACGGCGGCGGCGAGCGAGTCGGGCGTGGGTGCCGTCACCACCCGGTCGGCGCCGAGCCGCCCGAGCGCCTCGGCCTTCGCCGCCCCCGTGGTGTGCGCGAGCACCCGGGCCCCGGCGTTCTTGGCGAGCTGGGTCGCGAACGATCCGACCCCGCCGCTCGCCCCGAGCACGAGGACGACGTCATCGCCGGTCAGGTCGCTCCTCTCCAGCACCTCCATCGCGGTCAGGCCGGCCGTCTTCGCGCCCGCGGCCTGGACCGGGTCGATTCCCTCCGGCAGCGGAACGATCTCGTCGGCGCCCACCACCACGCGTTCGGCGTACGTGCCGGGGCGCGCCCGGCCGACCCCGGGCGCGATGAGGGCGACCGGCGTGCCGTCGACGGTGCCGACGCCCTCACAGCCGGGGACGTGGGGGAACGGAACGGCGTCGCCCAGCTCTCCGCGCGCGATCCAGACGTCGATGGGGTTGACGCCCGCGTAGAGCATGTCGACGACGACCTGGCCCGCCGCGGGCACGGGGTCGGCGAGGGTGTGGACCCGGGGTTCACCGCCGGGTTCGCGGACGGTTACGGCGCGCATCTCTGCCTCCTTGAAATATGTATGACAAAGATAGCCGAACGTCCAGCGGCGGTCTCCATGGGCCCGGGAAAAGGCCAGGTCAGCGGCTGCGGACCAGGCGGAAGCGGATCATCTCGTCGTCCACGATCTCGCGGGAGTAGGCGACCGGTTCGTTGCCGGACGTGTAGTGGGTCTCGCACAGGACGATGTGCGGGGTGCCCGGCGCGAGGGCGAGCGGGAAGGCGGAATCGTCCGGCACGACGGAGGGGACGATCTCGACCACCGAGTGGTCGATCTCCCGGCCGGGCCAGAGGTGACTGAACTCGAAGATGCTGTCGGGGATGTCGAACCGCCGTCCCGCGACGAGCTTGCGGCGCACGTCCTCGGCGACGTACTCCAGGGGGACCTCCTGGAGCAGATGCACCGCCGGCCGCCCGTCGGCGACGATGGTCTTGTCGTGCACGACCATGGCGGTGCCCTCGTCGAGGCCGAGGGCCTGGACGGCCGGCTCGGTGCCGTGGTCGAGGACGTCCATGCGTTCTTCGAGGTGCACCTCGTCGTGGCCCGCCTCCAGCATGCCCCGGAAGCCGATGAGCCGGTGCAGCAGGATGCTCTCGCGGCCGATGTGCGGCCGCACCTGGGTGCCGCGGGCGGGCGCCCGGCTGACGACGCCGAGGCGTTCGAGGGTCTGCAGGGCCGTGCGGATCGTGGTGCGGCTGACGCCGAGCTGCTCGGCGAGGTCGGGCTCGTTGGGCAGCCGGTCGCCGGGGAAGCGCCGCTCCATGATCGCTTCGAGGAGGGTGCGGGTGGTCTGCTCGGCCAGTGAGCCGTTGCCGATGCGGGGCAGGACGCCGGGGGCGCCGCGCCCGCCGCGGCGGCTCGAAGAGCCGGGCATGTGACGTCCTCCTCGCGTGCTTCGAAACCTTGTCATTCATCATACCGAGTGCGCGGGTCGGCGGGCCGGCTCCGGCACGTACAGAGCTTCGTAACATAAATTCCCAGGCCAACCTCTTGCGCTCTGTCATACAGATGACAAAAATACCGACCCAGTTGATCGATGTCTCCCCGTGAAAGGGGGTCGTGTGAAGCCTGCGGTGTTCTCGTACCTGGATCCACGAACAGTGGAGGAGGCGCTCGACGCCTTGGGCGAGCACGGCGACGACGCCAGTGTGCTCGCCGGCGGACAGAGTCTCGTCCCGTTGCTCAACATGCGGCTGGCACGGCCCGAGGTGGTCATCGACATCAACCGGGTGCCGGGCCTCGACGCGTCGCGGGTCGAGGCCGCAGCGGTCCGGGTCGGGGCGCTCGTCCGCGCCGCGACCGTGGAGAAGGACCCGGCCCTGGCGGACGCGCTTCCCGTCCTGGCCGACGCCGTACGGCACATCGCCCACCCGCAGATCCGCAACCGGACCACCATCGGCGGCAACGTCGCCCACGCCGACCCCTCGTCGGAGCTGCCGGCGGTCCTCGCCGCCCTCGACGGCGCGGTCGTGCTCCGGTCCGCCGGAGGGGAGCGCACGGTCGGCTGGGAGGAGTTCTTCGTCTCGGTGTTCACCACGGCGCGAGAGCCCGAGGAACTCGTGACCGAGGTCGTCTTCCCCGTACGGCCCGAGCTGGAGTTCCGCTGGACCGAGTTCGCCCGGCACCACGGCGACTTCCCGGTGGCCGGCGTCTGCCTGGGGCTGGACGTCGAGGACGGCGTCGTACGGGCGGCGCGGCTCGCGGCGACCGGCGTCGGGGACCGGCCCGTACGCCTGCGCGAGGCGGAGGCCGCGCTCAGCGGGGCGGCGCTCGGCGCGGAGACGGCGCGGGCGGTGGGAGAGCTGGCGCGCCGGGCCGTCGACCCGCCCTCCGACGTGCACGGCAGCGGTGACTTCCGGCGAGCGGTCCTGGCCACGCTCGTACGCCGGACGATCGATACCTGGCCGGACCGGAGCCAGAGAGGCCAGAGAGGAACTGCGGCGTGAAGGCGGAGACCCGCGAGGTGACGATCTCGGTGAACGGGCGGGAGATGACACGGCGGACGGAGGTGCGCACGCTGCTGTCGGACTTCCTGCGCCACGAACTCGGCCTCACCGGCACCCACGTCGGCTGCGAACACGGCGTCTGCGGCGCGTGCACCGTCCTGGTGGACGGCGTGCCCATGCGTTCCTGCCTGGCGCTCGCCGTCCAGGCGGACGGAGCGGCGGTGGAGACCGTCGAGGGGCTCGCCCCCGAAGGCGAGCTTTCGCAGATGCAGCAGGCCATGCGCGACGAACACGGCCTGCAGTGCGGCTTCTGTACCCCGGGCATCCTCATGAGCATGCTCGCCGCCGAGCGCGCGGGCGTCTCCTGCGCCGAGGCGTGCGGCGACGTCCTCGGCGGTCACGTCTGCCGGTGCACCGGCTACCAGGGCATTCGCGCCGCCGTACGACGGCGCTGGGCGGCCCTGCCGGCGGCGCGGGGAGAGGAGACCCCGGCGTGAACCGGCTCGTCGGCGCCCGCGTGGCGCGCATCAACGACCCGCGGCTGCTCACCGGCCGCGGCACGTACGTCGACGACATCTCCCTGCCCGGCATGCTGCACGCCGTCATGGTGCGCGCGTCGATCGCGCACGGGCGCGTCACCCGGTTCGACGCCACCGAGGCCCTCGCCGACGAGGACGTCCACGCGGTGATCACCCCGGAGCAGGCGATGGCGCGTACCCACGAGCTACCGCTGGTGTGGCTGGCCCCGGAGCAGCGGCACACGCGGGTGCCGGTGGCCACGGACGAGGTGCGGTACGTCGGCCAGCCGCTCGGCGTGGTCGTCGCGGACACCCGCGCCTCGGCCGAGGACGCCCTCGACGTCATCGACGTCGGCTACGACGAGCTGGACGCCGTCGTGGACGCCGAGGCGGCCCTGGCCGACGACGCTCCGCTGCTCTACCCCGAATGGGGCACCAACGTGGTCGCCTCGTACGACATCGGCGACACCGGGGAGGAGATCGAGCCGGTGTTCGCCGGGGCGGCACGCGTCGTGGAGCGCCGGCTCCACGTGCAGCGCCTGGCCGTCAACCCGATCGAGCCCCGCGGACTGGTGGCCCAGTGGGACGCGGGCACCGAGGCGCTGACCGTGTGGATCTCCACCCAGGTCTCCCACCACATCCGCGACCATCTGGCGATCGTGCTCGGCCTGCGCGCCGACCAGGTCCGCGTGATCGCCCGCGACGTGGGCGGGGGCTTCGGCTGCAAGGAGCACCTGTACGCCGACGAGGCGCTGGCCTGCCTGGCGGCCATGACGACCGGCCGCCCGGTGAAGTGGATCGAGGACCGCGGCGAGCACTTCGGCGCGACCTTCCACGCCCGCGACGTCGTCCACCGCGCCCGTCTCGCGCTCGACGAGGACGGCCGGTTCCTGGCGATCCACAGCGACATCCTCGGCAACTGCGGCGCGCACGCCTCCAACGTCGGCACCGGGCCGTTCCGGATCTCCTCCATCATGCTGCCCGGCCCGTACCGCTTCGAGCGCGCCGGCACCACGATCCGCGGCGTCGTCACCACCACGACGCCGACCGGCGCGATGCGGGGCTTCGGCATGCAGGAGGCGTCGTGGGTGCGCGAGCGCCTGGTCGACGAGGCGGCCCGCGAGCTGGGCGTCGACCCGGTGGAGCTGCGCCTGCGCAACATGCTCGAGCCCGGGGACCTGCCGTACGACACCCGCACGTACCAGCGCTACGACTCCGGCGACTACCCCGAGGCGCTGCGCCGGGTCGGCGCGGAGATCGAGAAACGGTCACGGCCGTCGGAGGGGCGGATCCGCCGGGGGATCGGCGTCGCCACCCACGTGGAGTTCACCGGGCTCGGCCCGTCCAAGACCCAGCAGCTCGTCGGCTTCCACCTCGGCGGGTTCGAGACCGGTGTCGTACGGGTGGAGCCCGACGGCTCGGTGCTGGTCAGCTCCGGCGTGGTCGGCATGGGCCAGGGGATCGAGACGACTCTGGCACAGCTCGCCGCCGAGCAGCTCCACGTGCCGATGAGCGCGGTACGGGTCCGGCTCGGCGACACGGCCACCGCGCCGTACTCGGCCTCCGGCTCCATCGCCAGCCGCTCCATGGTGGTCGGCGGCGGCGCGGTCGTCCGCGCCGGCGCGCGGCTGCACGAGCGCCTGGTCCGCATCGCCGCCCACCGGCTCGAGGCCGATCCGGGCGACATCGAGGTGGAGGAGGGCGTGTTCAGCGTGAAGGGCGTGCCGGGCAGCTCGCTCACGCTGGCCGAGGTCGCCGAGCGGGCCTGGCTCGGCTGGAACCTGCCCCCGGGCGAGCGCGCGGACCTGGAGGAGAAGGACGTCCACGACCCGGAGAACGTCTCCTACTCCTATGCCGCGCACGCCGCCGCGGTCGCCGTCGACCTCGACACCGGCCAGGTGCGCGTCGAGGACTACTGGCTGGTCCACGACGCGGGCACCGTGGTCAACCCGATGATCGCCGACGGGCAGGTGGTCGGCGGCGTGGCGCACGGCATCGGCATCGCACTGCACGAGGAGATGCGCTACGACCCCGCCGGGCAGCCGATCACCACGTCGTACCTCGACTACGTGATGCCCACGGCCGAGGACATCCCCGACATGGACGTCTCTCACATGTGCACGCCGGCGCCCCACATCCCCGGCGGGATGAAGGGCCTGGGCGAGGGCGGCACCATCCTGTCCCCGGTCACCGTGGGCAACGCGGTCGCGGCGGCCGTCCCCGAGATCGCCGAACGCCTGGTCGAGACGCCCCTGTCGCCGTCCCGCATGTGGACCCTCATGCACGAGGCCGGCCTGCACGACGAGACCGGCCTGGACGACGAGACCGGGCTGGACGACGACGACCCCACATCGAAGGAGTGAGCCAATGCGGCTGGAGAACGCGTTCGAGGTCCCGGTTTCGGTGAAGGAGGCGTGGGACATCCTGCTCGACGTCCCGCGCATCGCCCCCTGCCTGCCGGGCACGGTCCTGGACGGACAGGACGGCGACGCCTACACGGGCCGGGTGAAGATCAAGATCGGGTCGATCACCGCCTCCTACACCGGGACGGCCACCGTGACCGTCACCGACGAGGCCGCCCACACGGCGCGGATCACCGCGTCCGGCAAGGAGCAGCGCGGCGCGGGCCGTGCCTCCGCGGAGGTCGAGATGCGGCTCGTCCCGCTCGACGACGGGACGAGGGTGGAGGTGGCCACCGAGCTGTCCATCACCGGCAAGGCCGCGCAGTTCGGCCGGGGCATCCTCGCCGACGTCTCCTCCCGGTTGATCGACCAGTTCGCCGCCAACCTCGCCAAGGAGATCACCGCCCCGGGCAACCGAGCCCGCCGAGGCCCCGCCCGCCGAGCCGGAGCCGAAGTCCACCGCCGCTCCGGCGGCTGCGTCCGCGGCGGTGGCGGAGCCGGAGCCGTTCGACGTGCTCGGCGCGGTCATGGCGGGCCGGGCGCGCACGTACGTCCAGACCGCCGCGGCCCTCCTGTTCGCCCTGGTGATCGGCCTGCTGCTGGGCCGAGCGACCCGCGGCAAGTGACCGCGAACGGCGGCGCGCCCCGGTCGGTGCTGGTGACCGGGAGCGCTTCGGGCATCGGCGCGGCCGTCGCGCAGGCGTTCGCCGCGTGCGGAGACCACGTGGTGGGCGTCGACCTGACGCCGAGCCCGGCCGCCCACGTCTCGGTCACCGGCGACGTACGCGACCCGGACGTGCACGAACGCGCCGTACGGGCGGCCCGGGAGGCGGCCGGCGGCCTGGACGTCCTGGTCCCCAACGCGGGCGTGCACGACGGCGAACTCGGCCTGGACACCGACCCGGCCGAACTGGCCGAGCGAACACGGCGGGTCCTGGAGGTCGACGTGCTCGGCTACGTGCTCGCACTGCGCGCGGGCGCGGCCGAGCTGGTACGGGCGAGGGGCTGCGTCGTCATGACACTGTCGGACGCGGCCCACTTCGTGGGCGACAACCACGCGGGCATCGCCTACACGGCGGCCAAGCACGCGTTGGTCGGCGTCCTGCGCTGGGCGGCCAACCGCCTGGCCCCGGACGTACGGGTCAACGGCGTCGCACCGGGCGGCATTCTGACCGGCCTGCGCGCGGCGACCGGCGACGAGGTCTTCACCGACCCGACAGCGGCCGCGGCGGACGTGGCCGCGCTGAACCCCCTCGGCTCGGTCCTGGAGGCCGCCGAACTGGCCGAGTCGTACCTGTTCCTCGCCTCACCCGCGGCCCGGGGGATGACCGGCGAACTGCTCCGCGCCGACGGCGGCCTGTCGGTCCGCTGAGCCGAGGACCGGCGGGAACGCCCCTCAACGGGTGAGTCTCGCGAGGTCGGGGGCGAAGACGGTCATCCAGTGCGGGTGCAGCCGGTAGAAGACCACATCGTCGTCCCAGTTGAAGGCGTCGTCGCCGTAGAAGTCCTTGAAGTACGCGAGCAGGTCCGGCCAGTCCACGGCCGGCTCGCCGTTCTCGGGGTTGAGGATCTCCACGTTGCCGTGCGTGAACACGCCCAGGTCCTCGCCGCGCATGTGGGCGACGCTGGCCGCGGGGCGGGTCGCGAGGTGGCGGGCCTTGGCGGCGCCGCGCGCCGTGCCGAAGTGCCACTTGCCGTGCAGGAAATGCCCGTCCGCGCCGCTGATCCGCGGCTCGCCCTTCGCCGTCACGGTGGACAGGGCGACAGTGCACATGCCGGTGAGGACCTGCGTGAGCTGCTCCGCGGTCAGGGTGCGCTCGGCGTTGATGATCGAGCGGAGGTGGGCGGTGGACCGGGACAGGGAGGCGTCGAGCAGGACCTGCAGCTCGTTGAGTTCTTCCGGCGTTTCACGCATCGCATCACTGTAATCAGGGCGGGACCGGCAAGTGCGAAGGTCACTCTTGTACTGCCAGATCGCGCTGGTACCAGGTGCCCGGCTTGCCGCCGAGGTGTGCCGGGTCGGCCGGGCCTATCGGGACGAATCCGGCTTTGGTCAGCACCCTCTGGGACGCTGGATTGCTGTGCGCGGTGGCCGCCCTGAGCGTGTGCAGCCCGTGCCGCGTCGCCGCGAGCCGGCACAGTTCCCGTACGGTCGCGGTCGCCACGCCGCGGCCGGTGACGTGCTGCGCGACGCGGTAGCCGAGTTCGGCGGTGCCGTCGTCCACGAAGATCAGATTGAACCGGCCCAGGACCGAGCCGTCCTCGTCGACGAGCACATGGAAGGCGCCGACGCCGGCCTCCTGCTCGGCCAGCAGGGCGTCGTACCGGTCGGTGAACCGGTCGAAGAAATCATCGCCGCGGTCGGAGATCGAGGCGGCGAAGTAGGCGCGGTTCGCCAGCTCGAAGGCCAGCACCGCGGAGGCATGTCCGGCACGCAGCCGCTCCAGCTCAGGCATCGCGCGACTCTATCCGGATGGTTCGCTGAGGGCACCGGTACGTCCGCGAACACTTCTCACCGTATTGGCGAAGGGAGAGTGACCACCCACCCGAGGAAGGACCCCATGAGACGACCGGAGCCAGGAACGGCGGAGGTTACAGGGGAACGCGGCGACGCGACAGCCGGGACGACCGATGCCGAGATCATCCGGCTTTCGGGGCGGGAACCGGAGCGGTTCGCCGAAATCTTCGATCGTTACTACGCGGAGGTGTACGGGTACGCCGAGCGGCGGCTCGGACCGAGTCTGGCCGACGACGTGGCGGCGGAGACCTTCCTGATCGCCTTCGACCGGAGAGACCGCTACGACGCGGCGCATTCGATCGCCAGGCCGTGGCTGTACGGGATCGCCTCCAACCTCATCTCCCGCCACCACCGAGCCGAGACCCGCCACTACCGAGCCCTGACCCGGGTCGGCCCGCCCGGCACGGTCGACGGGCCCGCGGACCAGGCTCTGGGGCGCGTCGACGCCCAGTCCAACCGCGGGCGGCTCGCGCGGGCGCTGGCCGCGATTCCCCGGGGTGACCGGGACGTGCTGCTGCTCGTCGCCTGGGCCGGGATGACCGGGGAGGAGGCCGGGCGGGCGCTGGACATCCCTTCCGGCACGGCCCGATCGCGGCTGCATCGGGCCCGCAGGAAGATACGCGCCGCGCTGGGCGGCATCGACCCCACGACCATCGGAGAGGACGCATGATGGATGACCTGGAGACCCTGCGCGAGGCTTGGGGCGAGCCCAAGACGCCGTCGCACACCGCGCGGATGCAGGCTCGGGCGGCTCTGATGTCCAGGGCCGCGGGACGTCCCCCGGAGCCGGTGCGGCCACGCCGCGGGTTCCGGCTGCCCAGGGTGGGGGTGGGACTCGTCGCCGTCGGCGCGCTGGCGGCGGTCGTGGCGGCCGGCGTGGTCGTCGTGCGGACCTCCGGTGGGAGCCGGGATTCCCACTCGTCGCCCCCGGGCGGCCAGGTCGGGTCGGTCGCTCTTGCGGCGAACGTCCTGGACCGGGCCTCCACGGCCGCCGAGCACCGGCACTTCACGCCGCTGCGAAGCCATCAGTGGATCTACACGAAGATGTCGCACACCACAGGTACGGGCCCAGGCGGAGTGGTTACCGGCGGCCCGTACAAGACCAAGGTCGAGGAGAACTGGTGGCGGGCCGACGGCAGACAGAGCGCCGGCATCACGAACGGCAGGCTGTCTGTCGGACCCGCGGGCACGAAGCCACAGCGCCCGTTCTCCTATGCTCCCCTGCCCACCGACCCCGACGCGCTGCTGCGGAAGGTCGGCGGGCGCGCAGGCGGCTATGAGATGGCGTACGACACTCTGGTCGAGATCTTGGCGCAGACCGTCCCGCCTCCCCGAGAAGAAGCGGCGGTCTTCCAGGCGATCAAGAAGATTCCTCGGGTGACTCTGATCAAGGGCAGGGTCGACGCGGCCGGGCGGCCGGCGATCGCTGTCGGACTGGAGACGGGTGTGGATCACAAGGAAGTGCTTCTCGACCCGAAGACCTACGCCTTCCTGGGGGACCGGGTGATCACGATCAGGGACCAGACACTCGAGTCGGAAGGCGAGCCGAAGACCTTCGTGAAGAAGGGGACTTTGCAGACCGAGCGGCTACGGACCGCGGTGGGCGTCGTCGCCAGGCCGGGACAGCGCCCCTCCTGAGCCCGAGTAGTCCGAGTAGTCCGAGTCTCCCGTGAAGCAGCGTGCCGTTCGGTGTCCGCACCGAACGGCACGCTGCTTTTCAAGGGCGGTCCCGTCACGGTCGGTCGAAGACGGGCGGCTCGCCGGCGGGCAGGGGCGTGCGGAACGTGCGTAGTGACAGGGCCAGCAGGTCGTAGTAGCCGACCAGGACGAGCAGCTCGTAGAGGCGTTCGGTGCCCAGGTCGGCGGTCGCCCGTGCGTACAGCTCGTCGTCCAGATCGCGAAGGCTCAGCAGCGCACGGCAGACGGACCGGACCGTTCGCTCGGCGGCCGAGAGTCCCGGGGCGTCGGTGCCGGACCTCAGCGCGGACAGCTCGTCGTCGGTCAGCCCGGCGGCGCGGCCGACGCGCTCGTGGGCGTACCACTCGAAGTCGCTGCGCCGCGCGACCGCGACCTCCAGGATCGCGATCTCGCGCCAGCGCGCCGGCAGGTCCGTGGCGTACCGGATCGCCGAGCCGAGGCGCTGGAGCGGTCCGCCGACGCCCGGCGCGGTCAGCATCGCGTTGAACGGCCCCTCCAGGCGCCCGCGCGCATCGGTCAGGCGGAACGCCTGCGGGCCCGCCGCCCGTGGGCCGCCCGCGATCTCGTCGTGGACGGCGCGGCGCTCGGGGTCCAGTGCCGCCGGGTCGTACCAGGGGACGCGTCCGTGGGTCATCGGCTCCTCCGTGAATCTCTGTCATACAGAACCAGTGCCGGTTACTTGACTTTTGTATTACAGAAGACAAATACTCTCAACCAGCCACTTCGACGAGGGAGGTGAACCGGTGGCCGATGTCGACAGGGACGTCACGGTGCCGCGGCGCGTCTGGGCCGACGGGGACGTGCACAAGCGGGAGCTGGCACGGATCTTCAGGACGTGCTGGCAGTTCGTGGCGCACGACAGCGAGATCCCCGAGCCCGGCGACTACGTGACCCGCCGGATCGGTCGTGACTCGGTCATCGTGACGCGGGACGAGACCGGACAGGTGCGCGTCCTGCTCAACACGTGCCGGCACCGCGGTGTGCCGCTCTGCCGGGCGGACCGCGGCAACACGTCGCACTTCCGGTGCAGTTACCACGGCTGGACGTACGCCAACACGGGCGAGCTGCGAGGGGTCACCTTCCAGCGCGACGTGTACGGGAAGGGCGGGATCGACAAGAACGAACTCGGCCTCTTCCAGGCCGCGCGCGTGGACTCCGTGTACGGCCTGGTGTTCGCCACGTGGGACCCGGACGCGCCGGCGCTGGAGGACTACCTCGGCCCCATGCGCTGGTACCTGCACACGGTCTTCGGCAAGTTCGACCAGGGCCTGGAGGTGGTGGGCCCGCCCGTACGCACGATGGTGCGGGCCAACTGGAAGCCCGAGGGGGAGAACCTGTCGGGCGACGGCTACCACACGTTCGTCACCCACCAGAGCGCGGTCGAGCTCGGGCTGTTCGCGTCACAGGACGACCTCGCGCGGATGGCGGCCGTGGCCGGGCCGCGCTTCACCGGGCGGACCGTCCACTGCGGCAACGGGCACACCATGCGGATCCAGCGGATGCCGCTCACCGTCGACGCGCCCGCCTACTTCGGCTACCCGCGCGAGATGTGGGACGAGTTCGACCGCAACCTGTCCGAGCCGCAGCGCGAGGCGCAGTCGTGCCTGTCGGTCGGGCATGGATCGATCTTTCCCAACATGTCGTTCCTGGAGAACTTCAAGACCAACGTCGACAAGCAGGGCGACCACGCCCGCTACATCCGCGTCACGCTGCGGTACCCGCTCGGCCCGGCGATGACCGAGCAGCTGTGGTTCCTGCTCCAGCCGCGGCACGCCGACGCCGGGTGGCTGCGCCTGTCACGCCTGGCGTACCTGCGCACCAACGGACCGGCCGGGATGTTCGAGGTGGACGACACCGAGAACTTCGTGGGCATCACCGAGGCCGCCGCCGGCGACGTGGCCGCGGACCTGCCGATCGTGCTGGACGGTGGCCGGCACCACCCGCCGACGCCGCAGGAGGCGGGCTGGCCGGGCGACGTCGCCGACGGCGACCGCACCGAGAAGACCATCCGCGCCTTCCACGGCCGCTGGCAGGAGCTCATGGCATGACCGAGACAACGCTTGCGTCGCCTGAGGTCCAGGCCGAGGCCGCGCTGTTCCTCGCCCTGGAGGCCGAGCTGATCGACGACCGGCGGTACGCCGAGTGGCTCGACGTCGTCACCGACGACTTCGTCTACACGGTGCCCGTACCCGTCACGCCGGACAGCCCGTTCGCCCCGCACCACGACCCCGAGGCGCTGCTGCTGGACGAGTCCAAGGAGTCGATCCGGCACCTGTGGTTCCGGCGGCTGGAGGCGGACATGCACGAGTTCGCCTGGGGCGAGAACCCGCCGCCGCAGTTCCGGCACTTCGTCACCAACGTACGGGCGCGCGAGAGCGGTGACCCGGACGAGTTGCTGGTGCGCTCCAACGTCCTGCTCATGGGCCGCCGGCAGTCCGACCAGCCCCGGTACGTCACGGCCGAGCGGTTCGACACGCTCCGGCGCACCCCGGCGGGGCTCCTGCTGGCCCGCCGCCACGCCGTTCTCGACCAGACCGTGATCGATTTCCCCCAGCCGAGGGTCCTGCTGTGAGCGACGAGAACGGCCTGATCGTCGCGAACGAGTTCGCGGCCGTCGCCGTACGGAAGGTGGCGACGCGCAACGGCGAGCGGCTGGAGATCCGGTCGCTGGGCAACGAGGCGTACGTCATCCGCCTCGACGCGCTCGCCCTGGAGGCTCTGACCTGGTCCGATCCGCTGACGGTCGGGCAGGGCCTGGAGACCCCGCTCGGCCCCGAAGTACCCGGAGAGAAGGAGAGCAAGTGATGGCCAGGTACGCGCCGGGCGAGGCGCGCGAGTGGGCGCTCGACTCGCTCACCGGGTGCGCGGGCTGCGTCCAGCCCACGTTCACCGCCGACCTCGCCGGCCTGAACGAGGAGGCGATCCGGCACGACGTGCGGATCGAGAAGGAACACGGCATGTCCGCCGTCCTGCTGGTGTCGGAGTCCGGCACCACGCAGGAGGAGATGCGCCGGTTCGTGGAGATCGTCGCGGACGAGGCCGGCGACGATCTCGTCACGATCCTCCAGGCGTCGCAGCCGACGCTCGCCGACACGCTCGCGTCCGTCGAGCACGCGGCGACCGCGGGCGTGGACCTGGTGATGCCGTCCTACCCGCTGTACTTCAACCCGCCGTCGGTCGACGATGTCTTCCACTTCACCAAGGCCGTCGCGGACGCCTCCGACCTCGGCGTGATCATCTTCGCGATGGACCAGTGGAACTTCGGGCGGCTGCACGCCGCCGGGTTCCCGCTCTCGCTGCTGACCCGCATGGTGGAGGAGATCCCCGGCGTCGTCGCGATCAAGAACGAGGTGGGCGGCCCCGGCGTCGGCGGCATCGCCGCGGTCTTCGAGGCGCTGCGCGACCGGGTGGTGGTCACCGACCCGCTGGAGTTCAACGCGCCGGCCTGGATCGCGAACTACGGCATGCGGTTCATGGGCACCTCGAACTACGAGTGCATGGGCCCGGCCGTGCCGCGGATGCTGCGCCTGCTGTCCGACAAGGCCACCTGGGACGAGGGCATGGAGCTGTACTGGCGGCTGCACCCGGTCCGCAAGGCCAACGCCGCCGTCTGCACGCCGCTGGTGGCGGGCAGCGGCCTGGTGCCGCGCATGCACTGGAAGTACCAGGGCTGGCTGATGGGCTACAACGGCGGCCCGATCCGGCAGCCGCACATGAGGGTCAACGCGGCGCAGATGGCCACGCTGCGTTCGGCCGCGGTCGCCGCCGGGCTGCCGGTCACCGCCGACGACGACGAGCTGTTCTACGCCGGACGGAACCCCCGGTGAGCGCCGCGACCGAGACCGTCCTGCTGCTGGACGGCGGCGACGTGGACGCGCTGGCGTCGGTGGAGCTGGGCCTGCGCGCCGCGGAGGAGGCCGCACGCGCCGGCGCCGTCGTCACCGGGCGGGTGCAGGTGAACGGCCCGAAGGCGTGGACGCGCATCCTCGTCGGCGTCGTCTCCTCGCTGGACGTCATCGGCTACAAGCAGTTCCACCGGGTCGGCGACCACGTGCGGTACCACGTGCACCTGTTCCGCGAGTCCACCGGCGAGCCCATCGCCATCGTCGACGGACGCCGCATCACCTCGCTCCGTACGTCCTCCACCGCCGCGGTCGCCGCCCGGCACCGCCTCGGCGACCGGCCCGTACGGCTGGGCGTGGTCGGCTCGGGGGAGGAGGCGTGGGAGGGGCTGCGCGCGCTCGCCGGCGCGCTGAACGTCGCGTCGGTGGACGTGTTCAGCCCGACCGAGGCGAACCGACGCCGGTTCGCCGAGCGTGCCCGCGCCGAGCTCGGCCTGGACGCCACCGCCGTCGGCACCTCGCCGGAGGCCACCCGCGACCACGACGCGGTCTACGTCGCCACCAGCTCGCACCACACGCCGTTCCTCACCGCCGAGCAGGTCGGTGGCGTCGGGTGGCTCGGGCTCATCGGCTCCACGATGCCGGTCCACCGCGAGGCGAAGGGCGAGGTCTTCCTCGCCGCGGGCGAGGTCGTCATCGACACCCCGGACGCCGCCCACGAGTCCGGCGACTGCGTCGAGGCCAAGGAGCTCGGCTGGGACCCGGCCGGCGCGGTCCTGCTCGGGGCGTACCTGGACGCGTCGCCCGGTGACCCCGGCATGTCCCTCTTCAAGTCCATCGGCAGCGTCGAGCAGGACCTCGTCCTGGCGCTGCACCTCGTCCACGCGGCGCGTGAGCGGCGGAGCGGACGGGAGATCCCGTCCGTCGCGAGCCTGCGCGTCATGCGCTGAAGCACCCAAGGAGATATTTCGATGAACGTCGTCGACCTGACCCACCCGTGGGGCATCCACACGCCCGGCTGGGTCGGCTACCCCGGCTGCAAGATCTACTACACCCAGACCCTGCAGACGAACCGCATCGTCTCCCAGCGCATCGAGACCTCGCTGCACACCGGGACGCACCTGGACGGGCCGATGCACGCCGCCGACGGCGGCGCCGACATGGCCTCGCTGCCCCTCGACAAGCTGCTCCACGAGGGTGTCGTCGTGGACGTCTCCGACCAGGTCGGCGACTGGGACGTGATCAAGCCCGAGCACATCACCTCGAAGGTCGAGGTGAAAAAGGGCGACATCATCATCATCCACACCGGCTTCCACCAGTACTACACGGGCGGGCCCAAGCAGGACCTGGTGCGCTACTTCGGCATGCACCCGGGCGGCGGCGTCGAGCTGGCCAAGTGGATGCTCGACATGGAGATCCGCTGGTGGGGCATTGACGCCGGCTCCGGCGACCACCCGATCAACACCACGATCCGCCACATGCGCCCGGACCTGACCAAGCGGTTCGAGGAGCACGTCGGGATGTCGGCGCTGGAGTACTTCGGCGAGTACGAGTACGTCCACCACCTGTCGGGCCGGCAGGTCAAGGAGGACCTGTTCCCCATGCACTACCTGGCGTTCCCCGGCGGGTGCATCCACGCCGAGAACGTCGGCGGCGACCTGGACGCCGTCCTGGACCAGCGGGTGGTCATCGGCGCGTTCCCGTGGAAGATCGAGGGCGGCGAGGGCTGCCCCTGCCGGATCATGGCCTTCACCGACCTCGGCAAGAACGAGGTGGTCGACGCCGTGGCCGGCCGGGAGCTGCCCTGCTCGAAGTCGTGACCACGCTGGGGGCGGCGGGCGTCCAGCTCGCCGCCACCCCGCTCGACCCGGCCGCCAACGCGGCGGCCGGAGCCGCGGCCATCGCCTCCGCGGCCCGTGCGGGGGCCGGGCTCGTGGTCCTGCCCGAGCTGCTGAGCACCGGATACGTGCTCGACCGTACGGCGCTGGCGGATCTGGCGGAGAGCGTCGCGGCGCCGGGGGCCTGCCTGCGGGCCTGGTCGGCCGAGGCCGCCCGGCACGGCGTGACCGTCGTCGCGGGGTTCGCCGAACGCGACGGCGACCGGCTCTTCAACTCCGCCGCCGTGATCGACCGGTCCGGCGCGATCGCGGGCGTCTACCGCAAGCTGCACCTCTTCGGGGCCGAGCGTGACGTGTTCGCCCCCGGCGACCGCGGCCTTCCGGTGTTCGCCGTGGACGGGCTGCGGGTCGGCGTCCTGATCTGCTACGACCTGCGCTTCCCCGAGGCGATGCGGATCCTCGCCGTACGCGGCGCCGAACTGGTGGCCGTCCCGACCGCGTGGGTCCGCGGCTTCGACCACGCACGCCACGGCGCCCGGGTGCCGCAGGTGGACGGCGTCCTCGTCCAGGCCAACCTCAACCAGGTCGCCGTGGTGTGCGCCGACCAGTGGGGAGAGCAGGCACCGCACACGTTCCTCGGCCGCTCGCTCGTCGCGGACCCGTACGGGCTCGCGGTGGCCGGCCCGCTGGGCGCCGAGGGCGACGGCCTGGCCTTCGCCCGGATCGACCTGGAGGAGCCGGCCCGGGCACGCGACCGCGCGGTCGGCAACCCGGTACGCGACCGGCGCACCGACGTCTACGCCCACGACCTCGGCTATGTCCCGAACGGAGGAGAGACATGAGCGAATGCAGGATCACCCACATCCGTTACGTCGGGCTGGGCGTGCGGGCCTTCGACCGGCAGGCCGGTTTCTACCAGGACCTGTGGGGCCTGGTGCAGGAGGACGCCGAGAGCGGGGTCTCCTACCTCGCGGCGCCCGGCTCGACCGACCCGTACGCCCTGCGCCTGCGCAGGGCGGACGACGACCGCGTCGACGTCGTCTCGTTCGCCGTGCCGGCCGCCCGCGACGTGGACTGGTACGCCGAGCGCCTGATCGCCCGGGGCGTCCCGATCGTCTCGGGGCCCGCGCTCCTCGGCACGGCGGGAGGCGGCTACGGCCTGCGGTTCCACGACCCCGACGGGCGCACGCTGGAGATCGGGGCCGGGGTCGCCGAGCGTACGGCCCGCGAGGTGGCCGAGCGCGAGCACGTGCCCACCGGCCTGTCGCACGTCGTGCTCAACAGCCCCGACCTGCCCGCGATCACCCGCTGGTACGCCGACACGCTCGGGTTCGCCGTGACGGACTACCTGGAGGACGTCATGGTCTTCCTCAAGAGCGCGACGGACTTCCACCACTGCCTCGCGTTCGCCTACGGTCCGCACGTCTCGCTCAACCACGTCGCGTACGAGACCCGCGGCCTGGACGAGTACCTGCGCGCGACCGGGTCGATGATGCGCGCCGGCGGCGACCTGGTCTGGGGCCCCGGGCGGCACGGGCCCGGCGACAACACCTTCGCCTACTTCTGCGACGAGAGCGGCTTCGTCGCCGAGTACACGACCGCGCTGCAGCGGATCACCGACTTCGAGGCGTGGGTGCCCCGGGTCTGGAAGCGCGTCCCCGAGGAGTCCGACCAGTGGGGCACCGCCTGCGTGCGGCGTCCCGAGCCGTTCGTCGGCCGGCCGGACCCCGGTCTGTGGACGCCACCGCCCTTCTGACCACCCGCGACACGACCAAGGGGGACTGACCGTGAAGCTGTTCACCGGCTCCTACATCGGCGGACGCCGGCGCCCGTCGGGCGACGGGTCCACCGTCCGGGTGGACGATCCCGCGACCGGCGAGACCATCGCGGAGATCGCCTCCGCCACCGCCGACGACTGCCTCGAAGCGGTCGAGGCCGCCGCCGGGGCGCTGCCGGGCTGGCGCGCCACACCGCCCCGGGCCCGCGCCGAGGTGCTGCGCGGCGCGTTCGAACTGATGGTCCGCGAACGCGACCAGATCGCCGAACTGATCGTCCGCGAGAACGGCAAGGTGTGGGCGGACGCGCTGTCCGAGGCGGACTACGCGGCCGAGTTCTTCCGCTGGTTCTCCGAGGAGGCCGTACGCGTCGGCGGCGACTTCCGCACCGCGCCGAACGGCGACAAGCGCATCCTGGTCACGCACCAGGCCATGGGCGTGAGCGTGCTGATCACCCCGTGGAACTTCCCGGCCGCGATGGCCACCCGCAAGATCGGCCCGGCCCTCGCCGCGGGGTGCACGGTCGTGCTCAAGCCGGCCGCCGAGACGCCCCTTACCGCGCTCTACCTCGCCGACCTGCTCGAACGCGCGGGAGTCCCGCCCGGCGTCGTGAACGTCGTGGTGCCGGACCCGCCCGCCGCCGCCGTACGGGCCATGCTGCGCCACCCGGCGGTGCGCAAGCTCTCCTTCACCGGCTCCACCGAGGTCGGCCGGGTGCTCCTGCGCGAGGCGGCGGACCAGGTGCTGAGCTGCTCGATGGAGCTCGGCGGCAACGCGCCGTTCATCGTCTTCGAGGACGCCGACGTCGAGGCCGCGGTCGCGGGCGCGATGGTCGCCAAGATGCGCAACGGGGGCGCCGCCTGCACCGCCGCCAACCGGTTCTACGTCGCCGAGGCGGTGCACGAGGAGTTCGTGAGCGCGTTCGCCGCCGCGATGGACGCCCTCACGCTCGGGCCCGGCACCGACCCGGGCAACACGCTCGGCTCCCTGGTGTCGGTCGCCGAACGCGACAAGGTCGCCGCGCGGGTCGTCCGCGCCGTCGAGCAGGGCGCCACGGTCCGCGTCGGCGGCACCGTCCCGCCCGGGCCCGGCGCCTTCTACCCCGCCACCGTGCTGTCGGGCGTACGGCACGGCGACGACGTCGCGGCGTCGGAGATCTTCGGCCCGGTCGCTCCCGTCATCGCCTTCGGCCCGCAGGACGACCCCGTCGCGTGGGCCAACGACACCGAGCTCGGGCTCATCTCCTACGTCTACACCGGGGACCTCGCGCGGGGCATCGCCGTGGCCGAACGCCTGGAGTCGGGCATGGTCGCGCTCAACCGCGGCGTGGCCTCCGACCCGGCCGCGCCCTTCGGGGGAGCCAAGCAGAGCGGCCTGGGACGCGAGGGCGCCGCCGAGGGCATTCGGGAGTTCCTGGAGGAGAAGTACATCGCCCTGGACCTGGCATGAAAGGCACGACAATGAAGATCACCGTGGATCCGGCCCGCTGCCAGGGCTACGCCAACTGCGTCGCCGCGGCACCGGACGCCTTCGACATCGACGACGTCACCGGCAAGGCCGTGCTTCTCCGTACGGAGGGCGACCCCGGCGAGATCCGCGAGGCGGCGCGTTCCTGCCCGGTCGCCGCGATCAGCGTGGAGGGCTGATCCGTGCCGGGCGTGATCATCGTGGGCGCCTCGGTGGCCGGGGTGAGCGTGGCCGAGAGCCTGCGCGAGCACGGCTACTCCGGCCCGATCCGGCTGTTCGGCGCCGAGAGCCGGCTGCCCTACGACCGGCCGCCGCTGTCCAAGGCGCTGCTCCGGGCGGACGCGCCGGACGATCCACCGCCGCTGCGCCCGCGATCGTGGTACGACGAGGCCGGCGTTGAGCTGTCTCTGGGCCGCCGCGCCACCGGCCTCGTCACCGGCCCGCACGGCGTGGTGCTCGACGAGGACGACCTCGCCACCGGGGACCACCTGGTGATCGCCACCGGGGCGCGGGCCCGGCGCCTGCCGGGCGTCGACGGTCCCCGCGTCCACTACCTGCGCGACCACGACGACGCCGGCCGGCTCCGGACGGCGCTGGCCGACCCCGGCAGGCTGGTGGTGCTCGGCGCCGGCTTCATCGGGCTGGAGGTGGCCGCCGCGGCGGTCGACCGCGGCTGGAACGTCACCGTGCTGGAGCGCGAGCCGGGCCCGCTGACACGCGTGCTCGGCCCGCGGGCCGGCGCGCTGTGCGTCCGGCCTCACCTGGCGCGCGGCACCGACCTGCGGTTCGGCGCGGCCGTGGCCGAGACGTGCCCGGAGGGGGTCCGGCTGGAGGACGGCTCGGTGGTCCCGGCGGACCTCGTGGTCGTCGGCGCCGGAGCCGTGCCGAACGCCGGCTGGCTCTCCGGCAGCGGCGTCGAGGTGAGCGACGGAGTGGTCTGCGACGCCCACGGCCGTACGTCCGTGCCCGGCGTCTGGGCGGTCGGCGACGTCGCCCGCTGGCGCAACGAGCTGACCGGCCGGCACCAGCGCGTCGAGCAGTGGACCAGCGCGCGCGACCAGGCGGCCCTGGTCGCCCGGGCCATCGCGACCGGCGACAGCCGGGGCTGGGCCACCCCGCCCTACTTCTGGTCCGACCTGTTCGAGCACAAGGTCCAGTTCTGCGGGCACGCCGCGCCGGACTCCACCGTGTGGACGGCCCAGAACGGGAACCGCGCGCTGGCGCTGTTCGGCCGCGCCGAGCGGCTGGAGGCCGTGCTCACCGTCGACGCTCCGCGCCTGCTGGGCCTCGGCCGCCGCCGGCTGGCCGAGCGCGGCGGCTGGGACGAGGCCGTCGCGTGGGCGAAGGAGGCGATGGCGTGAGCGTCGTAACCGTCCGCACGGCCGAGGAGAGCGTCGCGGACATCGCCGACGGCGCCTCACTCGCCGTCGGTGGCTTCGGCCTGTGCGGTGTTCCCGGCGTGCTCTTGGAGGCGCTGCTGGCGCACGGGGCGAGCGGCCTGTCCGTGGTGTCCAACAACTGCGGCGTGGACGGCGCGGGCCTCGGGCCGCTGCTCGCCGCCGGCCGGATCTCCCGCGCGATCAGCTCGTACGTGGGGGAGAACAAGGAGTTCGAGCGGCAGTACCTCGGCGGCGAGATCGAGCTCGAACTGACCCCGCAGGGGACGCTCGCCGAACGGCTGCGGGCCGGCGGCACCGGCATCCCGGCCTTCTACACCCCGGCGGGCGTCGGCACGCAGGTCGCCGACGGCGGGCTGCCCTGGCGGTACGACGCGGCGGGCGACGTCCAGGTGGCCTCGCCCGCCAAGGAGACGCGCGTCTTCGACGGCCGGAGTTACGTTCTGGAAGAGGCGATCACCTGCGACTACGCGCTGGTGCACGCCGCGGTCGCCGACCGCCACGGCAACCTGCGGTTCGCCGCGACGGCGCGCAACTTCAACCCGCTGTGCGCGATGGCGGGGCGGGTCACCGTCGTCGAGGCCGAACACGTCGTCGACGCCCTCGACCCGGCCGACGTCCACCTGCCCGGCGTCTTCGTCGACCGCGTCGTCCCGCTGTCCCCGGCCCAGGCGGCCGACAAGCGAATCGAGAAGCGGACGGTGCGCCGATGACCGGGTGGACCAGGGACCAGATGGCGGCGCGCGCCGCCGCCGAGCTGCGCGACGGCGACTACGTCAACCTCGGCATCGGGCTGCCCACCCGGGTGCCCGACCACCTCCCGCCCGGCGTCCGGGTCACGCTCCAGTCGGAGAACGGCCTGCTCGGCCTCGGGCCGTACCCGGCCGAGGACGAGGTCGACCCGGACCTGATCAACGCGGGCAAGGAGACGGTCACGGTCGTGCCGGGCGCGTCGTTCTTCGACTCGGCGCTGTCCTTCGGGATGATCCGCGGCGGCCACATCGACGTGGCCGTCCTCGGCGGCATGCAGGTATCGGCCCGCGGCGACCTGGCCAACTGGATGATCCCCGGTGCGATGGTCAAGGGCATGGGCGGCGCCATGGACCTGGTGCACGGCGCCCGCCGGGTCATCGTCGTGATGGAACACCGCGCCCGGTCGGGCGCCCCCAAGATCGTGGAGACCTGCACGCTCCCGCTCACCGGCGCGGCCTGCGTCGACCGGATCATCACCGACCTCGGCGTCATCGACGTGACTCCCGGCGGGCTCACTCTCGCCGAGTGCGCCCCCGGCGTCACGCCGGCGGCCGTCCGGGCCGCGACCGGCGCGGAGCTTCGGGTTCCGTCACCTCACGGCCCGGGGGCCGCGCGTTCCGTGGGGCGGGAAGGCGCGGCCTGAGCGCGCGGTCACCGTGCTCGGACCCGCTCGGGGGAGTCGGCGGCGTCGGCCCGTTCCTGGTCGGCGAGACGGCGGTGGGCCTCCTCCCAGGTGATCGGCAGTTGTCCCGCGGGGACCTCCCAGAAGGTGAAGACCGAGCCGCGCATGGTGGAGCGCAGCGCGGTCATGATGCCGCGGTGCGGTTCCGCGCGGGCGTAGGCGTAGAGCGCGTCGCGGTCGGCCCACGCGGACAGGGTGTAGAAGGTGCGTTTCCACGGCTGGGCGATGAGGGAGGCGCCCAGGGCGCCCGGCGCCGACCGCACCTGGCGCCAGGCGGACAGCGACTTCAGGAAGAACCGCGGGACGTCTCGGTAGGAACGGACCTCGAACCGCGAGGCCATGACGTACGCCTGCGTGTCCGGCGAGGGCGGGTTCGGAACCACCCAGGGAAGTGTCGGCACCAGGTCCTCCTCTTATTGGGGAGTGCCACTATCTAATAGTTGGATAGTAGCACTCACCAACGTTGCGGGTTCACCCGCCGGACGACCCGACGCGCATCGCCTTGGTCGGTTCGACCAGCTGGCGCTCTGCGAGGATCCGCCGGAGGCGTGAGGTCACAGCTCGCCGCGGTACCAGGCCTCGGCCTCGGCCCTCAGCGCGTTCTCGTCCGGCTTCGGCGGTCGCGCCTGCTCGATCCAGCGGAGCAGATCCGTCGCGAGCCGGGCGGCGTCCTCCGGACGTACGCGCTCATGGGCGGTGAAGTACCGGGTGAGGGGATCGTCCGCGTCGCAGTGAGCGCACAGGAGGACTTCGCCGATCCCCCGGACCCGGCCTCCGGACGCGTTCGTCCAGGTGTGGGGGAGGCGCAGGACCGCGAGAACCTCGCCGCGGCGGCAGCGAGGACACACGCCGATCATGACCCGCCGATCGCGTCGGCGCCGAGCAGCGCCTTGACGTCGCCGTAGAACGCCGGCTCCGGGATGATCTGGAACGGCAGGTCCACCAGCACGCTCTTCGTGCCGTGTCGGCGTACGCGCATGTGGACCGGCGCCCGGCCGGGGTGGGTGGCCAGGATGCGCCGGAACTCCTCGACGAGCCGTGCGTTCAGCCGGGTCTCCTCGACCGAGATGACCACGGGCGGCTCGGCGTCCGCCGCGGAGACGTCGAGGACGGTGATCTCTTCGCCGTAGACGCTCACCGTCTCGTCGCGCACGTTGATCCGGCCCCGTACGGAGATCACGCGGTCCTCGGCCAGCGCCTCGCCGTACAGGGTGTAAGTCTTGGGGAAGATCAGGCACTCCACCGCGGCGTCGTGGTCCTCGAGCGTGACGATCGCCCACCCGCTGCCCTGCTTGGTGACCTTGCGCTGCAGGCCCGAGACGATCCCGGCCACCCGTACGTGACCCTCCGTACGGCCGGAGGCCAGGAGCTCGGCGATCGTGGTGTCGCGGTGGGCCGCCAGGACGCGCTCGGCGCCGTCGAGGGGATGGGAGGAGACGTACAGGCCGAGCATCTCCCGCTCGAAGGCCAGGAGCGTGCTCTTGTCCCACTCCACGTCCGGGATCGCGACCGAGAACACACCGGCGGAGTCGTCGCCGGCGTCGTCGAGCGCGCCGAAGAGCGAGTCCTGGCCGCCGGCCTCGTTGCGCTTGACGTCGATGATCGCGTCTATCGCCTGCTCGTGGACCAGGACGAGGGCCTTGCGCCGGTGGCCGAGGCCGTCGAACGCGCCGGCCTTGGCCAGCGACTCGATCACGCGCTTGTTGCACACGGCCGGCGGGACCTTGGCCAGGAAGTCGTCGAAGGAGGTGTAGCCGCCCTTCGCGCGCCGGGCGCTCACGATCGCCTCGACGACGCCCGCGCCGACGTTGCGGACGGCACCGAGCCCGAAGCGGATGTCCTTCCCCACGGCGGCGAAGTTCAGCTCGCTCTCGTTGACGTCCGGCGGCAGCACCTTGATGCCGAGGCGGCGGCAGTCCGACAGGTAGACGGCCATCTTGTCCTTGTCGTCGCCGACCGAGGTGAGCAGCGCGGCGAGGTACTCGGCGGGGTGGTTCGCCTTGAGGTAGGCCGTCCAGTAGGAGACGACGCCGTACCCGGCGGTGTGCGACTTGTTGAAGCCGTACCCGGAGAACGGCACGAGCACGTCCCAGACGGCCTTGATCGCCTCGTCGGAGAAGCCCCGCTCCCTCATGCCGGCGGAGAACCTGCCCCACTCGGCGTCCAGCACCTCCTTTTTCTTCTTGCCCATCGCGCGGCGCAGCATGTCGGCGCCGCCGAGGGAGTACCCGGCGAGCCGCTGGGCGATCGCCATGACCTGCTCCTGGAAGACCACCAGGTGGTAGGTGTCGCCCAGGATCGGTTCGAGCACTTCCTCCAGCTCCGGGTGGATCGGCTCGACCTTCTGCCTCCCGGTCTTGCGGAGCGCGTAGTTGGTGTGGGCGTTCATCTCCATCGGCCCCGGCCGGTACAGGGCGTTGACCGCGGCGATGTCGGTGAACACCGTCGGCCGCATCAGCCGCAGCAGAACCCGCATCCCGCCGCTGTCGAGCTGGAACACCCCGAGCGTGTCGCCGCGCGCCAGCAGCTCGTAGGTCGTCGGGTCGTCGAGCGGCACCTCGCGGATGTCGATGTCGATGCCCTTGTTCGCCTTGACGTTGGCGATCGCGTCGCCGATGACGGTGAGGTTCCGCAGGCCGAGGAAGTCCATCTTGAGCAGGCCCATCTCCTCTGCCTGCGTGAACGGGAACCCGGTGATGACCGGACCGTCCTGCTTCGGCTTCACCAGCGGCAGCACGTCGACCAGCGGCGCGGACGACAGGATCACGCCCGCCGCGTGGATGCCGGTGCCGCGGGTCAGGCCCTCGACCCCCATGGCGGTGTCGACGACGCGTTTGACGTCGGGCTCCTCCTCGTACATCTTCCGCAGCTCGGCGGCCTCGCCGTGGCGGGGATGGCCCTCGTCCTGGATGGCGGACAGCGGGATCTCCTTGCCGCCGACCGCGGCCGGGAACGCCTTGGTGATCCGGTCGCCGAGCGCGTACGGGTAGCCCAGCACGCGGCAGGCGTCCTTCACGGCGGCCTTCGCCTTGATCGTGCCGAAGGTGACGATCTGGCACACCCGATCGTCGCCGTACTTGGCGGTGACGCAGTCGATCATCTCGTCGCGGCGGCGGTCGTCGAAGTCCAGGTCGACGTCGGGCATCGTCACGCGCTCGGGGTTGAGGAAGCGTTCGAAGATCAGCTTGTGTTCGATCGGGTCGAGCTCGGTGATGCCCGTGCAGTAGGCGACCATCGATCCGGTCGCGGACCCGCGGCCCGGGCCCAGACCGATGCCGTTCGCGCGGGCGTACCGGCAGATGTCGGCGACGACGAGGAAGTAGCCGGGGAAGCCCATGTCGTCGATCACGGACAGCTCGTAGTCGATGCGGTCCAGGGTCTCCTGCGGCGGCTCGCCCCCGTAACGGCGCCGCGCCCCCGCCAGGGTCTCCTTCCGCAGCCACGACGACTCGGTCTCGCCCTCGGGGACCGGGAACTTCGGCATCAGGTCCCGGTGGGCGAACACCTCGCCGTAGTCGCCGACGCGCTCGGCGATGAGGAGCGTGTTGTCGCACGCCCCGGGGACCTCCGCGTCCCAGAGCGCCCGCATCTCCTCGGCGGTCTTGATGAAGTAGCCACTCCCGGAGAAGCGGAACCGGTTCTGGTCGGCGAGGCGCTTGCCGGTGCCGATGCACAGGAGCGCGTCGTGCGCCTCGGCCTGGTCCTCGGTCACGTAGTGGGAGTCGTTGGTGGCCAGGGGCGGCAGGTCCAGTTCTCGCGCGAGCCGCAGCAGGTCGTCGCGGACCCGGCGTTCGATGGCGAGCCCGTGGTCCATCAGCTCCAGGAAGTAGTTCTCCTTGCCGAAGATGTCCCGGTACGTGGCGGCGGTCGCGACGGCCTCGTCGTACTGGCCGAGCCGGAGCCGGGTCTGCACCGCGCCGGAGGGGCAGCCGGTCGTGGCGATGATGCCCCGGCCGTGCTCGGCGAGCAGTTTGTCGTCCATCCGCGGGTACTTCTGCACGTGGCCTTCGAGCCAGGCGCGCGACTGGAGCCGGAACAGGTTCCGCAGGCCCTCGGCGTCCTGCGCCCACATCGTCATGTGCGTGTACAGGCCGCGCCCGGAGACGTCACCGCCCGCCCCGGTCTCGTCGTTGGACCGGCGCAGGGCGAGGTCGTCGCTGTAGTACACCGCCTCGCGGTGGTACCGGGAGGCCGGGGCGACGTAGCTCTCGATGCCGATGATCGGCTTGATCCCCGCCTTGGCCGCCGTCCGGTGGAACTCGTACGCGCCGTGCACGTTGCCGTGGTCGCTCATCGCCACCGCCGGCATCCCCTGCCGGGCCACCTCGTCCATCAGTAGGCCGACCTTGGCGGCGCCGTCGAGCATGCTGTACTCGGTGTGCACGTGGAGATGCACGAAGGACCGCATCGGCGACCACGCCCTTCGGTTGTAGGCTCACTCGCGAACCCGAGCATTCGACCCGAGGGCTGGCGCAGTTGTCCAACAATCGACACGCCGATTCTTCACAACCATCGGTTGTTAAACGAGGCGGCGCGGACCTGGATCTGGCCGCGGTCCGCGCCTTCGTCACCGTCGCCGAGGACCGCTATTTCAGCGAGGCCGCGGCCCGGCTGGGGATCAGCCAGCAGGCCATCTCCAAGCGCGTCGCGAAGCTCGAGTCCGACCTCGGCGTCCGGCTGTTCGCACGCTCGCGCACGGGGGCGCAGCTCACCGAGACCGGCACCGCGTTCCTCCCGCACGCACGTTCCCTCGTCAACATCGCCGACCAGGCGCTGGAGATGCTGCACGGCCGTCGCCGCCGGGCGCTCCGGGTCGACGTACTGGACACCCGGCTGGCGTCCATCGACCTGATCCAGGCGTTCCACGAGACGGTCGAGGACGTGGACATCGAGATCGTCACCTCCAACGGGCTCAGGTCCGCCCGCAGCGCGCTCATCCGCGGATCCGTGGACGCGGCGTTCTGCCGGGCCACCGAGGTGCCGGAGGAGATCGTGCGCGTGCCGGCGTACCTGGAACCGCTGCATCTCCTCGTCGGCCGCGACCACCCGCTCGCCGGCCTGACGCGGGTGGAGATGGCGCGGCTGTCCGGCTCCACCGTGTGGATGCCCGGCAACGTCGCCGGAAGCGAGTGGGCCGAGTACTACGACCTCCTCGGCGCCGAGTTCGGCATACGGATCGACACCTCCGGGCCGGACTTCGGCTGGGAGCACTTCGTGGCGGAGGTCGCCTCCGGCCGAGGGGCGAGCTTCATCGGCGAGGGGACACGGGTCCCCTGGCACCCGGACGCCGTACGTGTGCCCGTCGTGGACCCCGTGCCCGTCTACCCGTTCTTGCTGCTCCACCACCGGCACGGCCAGCATCCGGCCCTGGGCCTGCTCGCCCGCCACGTCGCGGCGGAGTACCGGCCGCTGGACCTGCGGCGCCAGTGGCTTCCCGCCCCCGACCGCGCCGCCTTCGAGAGCCGTACGCCCGGCTAGGGCCGCAGAATGCCCAGGCCGGCCGTGGGTCAGTTGTTGTCCTTTGTCAGGTGCCGGGTCCGGTCCATGACACCAGCCGCGAGCAGGCCGTCATGTCACGGTTGTGGGGTGACCGCCGATGTCGTGTCCGATGCGTCGAGCAGGGTGGCCAGCAACCGGAGTCGCTCTTCGTCCGGGCCTCCCGCTTCGGCGGTGTAGGTGATGAGCACCGGGCCCGGAGCACCGGGCACCGGGTAGGCGTCCCAGTCGAGATTCAACTCGCCGACCATCGGGTGATTGACACGCATCCGGCCGCGGGTGACCGCTTCGACGTCGTGGCGTGCCCACAGTGTCGCGAACTCGTCACTGCGGACGGCGAGTTCGCCGACGAGTGCCACGCCGCGCGGGTGCCCCGGGTCGGCGGCGATCTGGGCCCTCAGCATCCCGATCAGTTCGGCGACCGTGGCCGCCCGGTCCGGGCACTCCTGGTCGGCTTCGGGGTGCAACAGCAGCATGAGCAGGTTCCGCTCGGCCTGCGGAAGCCGGGTGAAGTCGCCCAGCAGAACACCGGCCAGCGGGTTCCACGCCAGGATGTCGAGGAAACGGCCAACGACCATCGTGGGCGTGGTCATGGTGCGCAGCAGCCGCAGCGTGGTGGGCGGTACCTCCTCCGGCGCGCGGTCGCGTGGGCCGCGGGCGGGGGGCGTGCGTGCGGCGGCGGCGAGGCTGTGCAGGTGCCGGGACTCCTCTGCGGAGAAGTTGAGGGCACGTGCGAGAGCGTCCAGGACCTGTTCGGAGGGCCGGACATCGCGCCCCTGCTCCATGCGCTGGTAGTAGTCCGGGCTGACCCCGGCCAGCAGGGCCAGTTCCTCCCGCCGCAGCCCGGTGACGCGCCGTCTCGGTCCGGGTTCCAGGCCGACATCCTGTGGCAGCAGCCGAGTCCGGCGGGCTCGCAGGAACTCGGCGAGTTCACGTCGGGGATCGTCACTCAGGACGAGCGGGTCATCGGTCACGGCGTCAGTATGCCGCGAGCTCGCCTCGTGAGGGTGGGTCTGCCAGACCCAGGAAAAGGGGAACGACCGTGAATCCCCGCGCGGGGTCCAGCATCGGATCAACACAGCCGGCCACGGAAAGGACAACGACATGAAGGCCGTTCAGGTCATGAGCTACGGTGCGGCGGACGTCCTGCGGATCAACGAGGTCACCCGTCCCGCTCCCGGTACGGGCGAGGTACTGGTGTCGGTCGAGGCGTCCAGCGTGAACGGACACGACGTGATCGTCCGCGCGGGAGGGTTGAAGATGGTCTCGGGACGCCGATTCCCGATCGGTGTGGGGCTGGACTTCGCAGGCGTCGTCGCCGCGACCGGTGCCGGCGTCGAGGGCTACCAGGTCGGGGACCGGGTGTGGGGCACGGTGCATCCCCGGCAGCGGCACACCACCGGCGGGGCGGCCGAATACGTCGTGGTGCCCGCGGACCGCATCGCGCACGCGCCGGCGGACGTCTCGCCGGTCGAAGCGGCGTCTCTGGTCGTCGCGGGCGCCACTGCGCTGATCGCGCTGCGCGACAACGCGCACCTCGCCTCCGGGGAACGGATTCTGGTCCGGGGCGCGGCCGGCGGTGTCGGCACGGCCGCGGTGCAACTGGCACACGCGATGGGCGCTCACGTCACCGCCCTGGCCCGCGACCGCCACGCCCGGCTCCTCACCGGCCTCGGCGCCGACGAGGTCTTCGACTACGGCTCCACCACCTCGGACCAGATCGGCCCCTTCGACGTCATCTTCGACACCGTCGGCACGGAACTGAACTGCTACCGAAGCCGGCTGGCCAAGGGAGGCCGCATGGTCACCGTCGCACTGTCCGCATCCGCCCTGGCCGCGATCGCCGCCTCGAGCGTGTACGGTTCTCGCCGCATCCGCACGTTCAGCGCCAACCCCGACACCGCCGTGCTCCGCGATCTGGCCGACCGTGTCGCTTCGGGTGCGCTGCGCCCGCTGGTCGACGGCGTGTATCCGCTCGCGGAGGCGGCCGCGGCGCACCAGGCGTTCGAACGGGGCGGCGTGGTGGGCAAGCAAGTGATCCAGGTGGCCGCATAGCCCCGTCGCTGTCGTGGACATGGTGCCGGCGGTGGTACGACGGTGGCCCGGAGGGATCGTCCTCCGGGCCACCGTCCGACGCGTTCAGCCGGGGCGTACTCACATACGCCAGATCTTTATCTCGCGCCTGAGCGCGGGGAATTCGCGGATCGCCATGCCGATGACGCCGGCGACGGCGGCTCCGATCAGCAGTTTCTTGACCATGGACGCTCCCGAAGAGTCGTGTCAGCCCGGCGGCAGGTTGGGCATGATCTTGAGAATCGCGTTGTGCTTTCTGGGCCTGATGCCCGTGGAACGGCGCGCGTCGGCGGTGCCGTCGTCGTGATGGCCGACCTGCCGGCTGTTGGAGCGTTTCGCGTTGCCCTCGCGCGTGCCCTTCACGTGGGCCGGGGCGTCGGGCCTGGTGTGCGGTTTACCGGTTCGTATCTGTCCCATGGCACCTCCTCAGGTCATCGAAGAACCGCTCGATCTCAGGCCATACCCGGTCACCACCGAACATCCCCGTCCAGTGGCGGCGTACGACCGCGATCAGCCGGTAACAGTCCTCGATGGGGACCAGCCACGCCTCGGAGCGCCCGCGTGCGGTGTTGACGAGCAGCGCCTCCACCTCGGTGCGCAGGTCCGCCAGAGCGGGGCAGAGGCGGACGGCCGACTCCCAGGCCCGTGGCTCGATGGTCCACCGGGTCGCCCCCGCCGGGCTGGGGTAGTGGGCGACCACCTGACCGTCGGCCTGCCGGACGAAGAACGCCAGGCCGACCGGTACGCCCAGGCGCGCCGGTGGCAGGCCGCTGACCGGGACCCGGCGATCGGGCACGAGCCGGTAGTGGCCCTCGCCGGCCTCCTCCCGCTGGAACAGCACCGAACAGGCGTAACAGGCGCACAGTGGCCGCCGGTCGCGTACGTCGAGCAGGTGCCGGTGGTCCTCGGCCAGCGGGGTGCCGCAGAGGTCGCACGGCCGCCGGCGGGACCGGTCGGCGGCAGTGCGGCGGATCAGGCGAGGCAGCGCGCCCGCGATCATCTCGGATCACCGTTGACGCGCGACGTCGGTCCGCGCAGCAGCGACTCCACCGGGATGAGCGTGGGAGGCCTCGTGCTCCCGGACGCGTTCACGGTCTCAACCCGCAGCTCGGGTGCCGCGCCGAGGACGGCGTCCCTGATCATCTGCCCGATCGCCGCGGACGTGGAGCCGCAGCCGGCGGCGGACCACCGCACCCGGGCGACCTCGTCCTTCACCTCGATCAGTTCGACGTCGCCGCCGTGGGAGCGCAGTCGCGGCCCGATCTCCTCGAGGGCGCGCAGCACGCGCTCGCGCGCCGACTGCGGATGGAGGCCGTGCAGGGCCAGCAGGTGGTGCAGGAGCTCGTCGTCCACCAGCGACGGGACCAGATCGGGCGCGTCGTCGGCGGCCCGCGCGACGACGCGTGCGAGGGCGGTGCCGTACATCAGGGCCAGGCCCTCCATCGCCTGCGCGGCGAGTTCGGCGACCGGTCCGGTGGCCCGCTCCAGCCGGTCGAGCAGCGTTTCGAGCCGGCGGAGGAGATCTTCGACGTCCTTGTCCGGCAGGCCGCGGATCGGGCGGTCAGCCATGCGCCGCCCCGAAGGTCGGCGAGTGCAGCTTCTTCAGGACGTTGCCGCCGCCGAGATACATGTGCACGCCGCACGGCAGGCAGGGGTCGAAGCTGCGCACCGCGCGCATGATGTCGACGCCGACGAAGTCCTCCGGCCCGTTCTCCTCGAAGATCGGCATGTCCTGTACGGCGTCCTCGTACGGCCCGGGCACGCCGTTGACGTCGCGGGGGCTGGCGTTCCACGGGGTCGGCGGGTACGGGTGGTAGTTCGCGATCTTCTTGTCCTTGATGACGAGATGGTGGGACAGCACACCGCGTACGGCCTCGTGGAACCCGCAGCCGATGCCCTCGTCCGGCACCGTGAAGTCCTCGAACACCTTGGTGTCGCCGGCCCGTACGAGCCCCATGGCCCGCTCCAGGAAGTACAGCGACATGGCCGCCGAGTAGGCGATGAAGTAGGCGCGCGCCCGGTCCCGCTCGATGGCGTTGGACCACTGCGGGATCCTCCACTCCAGGGTCGTCTCGGGCAGCTTCTCGCTCTTGGGCAGGGTGATGCGGACGCTGGAGCCGGTCGCCTTCACGTACGGCGTGTCCACCAGCCCGGCCAGGGCGGTCACGTACAGGCGCGCGAACGGCCCGCCGCCGGTGTCGAGCGCGAGGAGTTCGCCGCTGCGCCGGTCCAGCCAGCGCGGGCTCATGACCCAGCTGTACTTGTCGTCGAAGTCGCGCTTCTGCGGCAGCGGGATCGTCGTCTGGTTCCAGGGATGGCGGATGTCGACCGGGTTCCCCAGCGGGTCGTGGGTGACGAACGGCTCCTCGTTCACCCAGTCCTCGTAGTAGGAGCTGCCGAGCAGGATGCGGATGCCGAGGTTGATGTCGACGAGGTCGGTGGTGACCAGCTCGCCGTCCACGACGACTCCCGGGGTGACCTGCATCGCCCGTCCCCAGTTGGTCATGTTCTCGTACCGGTAGTCGACGACGTCGGGGTTCTGCCAGGCGCCCCAGCAGCCGAGCAGCACACGGCGGCGCCCGACCTCCTCATAGCCCGGCAGCGCCTCGTAGAAGAAGTCGAAGACGTCATCGTTCATCGCGACGGCCTGTTTGACGAAGTCGAGGATCGACACCAGCCGGGTCAGGTAGTCGGTGAACGTGGTCGGCTCCGGCATGGTGCCGACTCCGCCGGGATAGACGGTCGAGGGGTGGACGTGCCGGCCCTCCATCTTGCAGAACATCTCACGGGTCGTCCGGCTGACCTGCAACGCCTGCTTGTAGACCGCGCCTTCGTACGGGTTGTAGGCCTCCATGATGTCGGCGATGGTGCGATAGCCGTGGATCTCGGCGTGGGGCGCCTCCGTCTGCCTCGCACGCTTGAGCACGCTCGGGTTGGTCTTCTTGACCATGGCCTCGCAGAAGTCGATGAAGACGAGGTTGTCCTGGAACAGCGTGTGGTCGAACATGTACTCCGCCGCCTCGCCCAGGTTCAGGATGTGCTCCCCGAGCGGCGGGGTCTTGATGCCGTACGCCATGTTCTGCGCGTAGACCGAGCAGGTCGTGTGGTTGTCGCCGCAGATGCCGCAGATCCGGCTGGTGATGAAGCCGGCGTCGCGCGGGTCCTTCCCCTTCATGAACACCGAGTAGCCGCGGAACAGCGACGATGTGGCATGACACTGGGCGACGCGCCGGTTGCTGAAGTCGATCTTCGTGTAGATGCCCAGGTTGCCGATGATGCGGGTGATCGGGTCCCAGGTCATCTCGACCAGTTGCTCGCCGTCCGCACCGGATCGCGACCGTTCGGTCATGGCCATCTCGAAAGCCCTCCTCGTTGTCCGGCCGGTCCGTCACGGACGCCAGCGCGGGTCATAACCACTGGTCAGCTCGGGTTCGTTGTGATGCCACTTGGGCTCGGTGTTCAGGGCGTGGTTGGTGAGGCCGCGCATCCGGCGGATGAGCGCGCCGTACGGCTTGGCGATCATGGAGGACAGCGACCCTCCCGGCGGTTCGTCCATGAAGGGCATGAACTTGTCCGGGAAGCCGGGCATCGTGCAGCCGATGCAGATGCCGCCCACGTTGGGGCAGCCGCCGATCCCGCCCATCCAGCCGCGTTTGGGCACGTCGCAGTTGACCACCGGTCCCCAGCACCCGACCTTCACCTGGCACTTGGGCGAGTTGTAGTCGTGGGCGAAGTCGGCCTGCTCGTAGTAGCCGGCCCGGTCACACCCCTCGTGCACGGTCTTGCCGAACAGCCACTGCGGGCGGAGCATCTGATCCAGCGGAGGCGGGGGCGCGTCACCGGCGGCGTGCTGGAGGACCCAGGTGAGGGTCTCCATGAAGTTGTCGGGCTGGATCGGGCATCCGGGCACGTTGACGATCGGGAGCCCGCCGGTGGACTTGAAGTCCCAGCCGAGGTAGTCGGCGAGTCCCATGCATCCGGTCGGGTTGCCGGCCATGGCGTGGATGCCGCCGTACGTCGCGCAGGTGCCCGCGGCGACCACCGCCCAGGCCTTGGGTGCCAGGTGGTCGATCCACCAGTTGAGCGTCAGCGGTTCGCCGGTGTCCGGGTCGTTGCCGAAGGAGGTCCAGTAACCGCCCCCGGAGATGATGTTCTGGTTGGGGATCGACCCTTCGATGACGAGGATGAAGGGCGCGAGCTCCCCCGCGGCCGCGGCGCGGAAGGGCGCGAGGAACGAGTCACCGCCCTGGGTGGGCGACAGCACCTTGTTGTGCAGGCTGACCTCGGGAAGGCCGGGGATGAGGCCGAGGACGACATCTTCGATCGGCGGTTGCGAGGCGGCGGTCATCGCGACGCTGTCGCCGTCGCAGCTCATCCCCTCGGAGATCCACAGGATGTCGATGTGCTCGAAGCCCTCTCCCTCCGGGCGGCTCGTCGGCTCGCGGGCGACGTCCTCGGTTCCGGCGTCGATGCTCATGTTCGCGGTCTCCCTCCCAGCCGGTCACGGATGCGGTCGTAGAACGCGGCGATCGGCGCCGCCAGGGCGAGCGCGGGCGGCCGGTTGGGGGCGCCGGGGTGCGGGCGCGTGGGCGCCGCGGACTTGGCCTGCCTCAGCCGCCGGCCGAGTGCGTCGAGTTCCGCCTGGTCGGCGGCGTCGCGCAGGGCCGGCAGGAGTTTGGTCTCCTCGTCGTGCACGTGGTGCTCGACCTCGCGCCGCAGCCGGGCGACGAGTTCGCTTTCGCGGTCGTCTCCGGCGGACAGCCGGTCCAGGGCGGCGAGAAGGTTCTTGACCTCCATGTGCTCGTCCAGGTGGTCGTCGACCTCGTCCGCCATCTCCGGCAGCAGCCGCCGGACGAGCGGGTAGACGGTCAGCTCCTCCAGCGCGGCGTGCTTGGACAACTCCCGGATCAGGATCTCCACGACCCCGCGCCGCTGCTCGTCCGACGCCGCGGACCGGTAGTCGCGGAAGAGCTGTTCGACCATCCGGTGGTCGTGTTCGAGCAGTTCGATCGCGTCCATCATCGTTTTCATCGGGACTCCTCGTTCGGGGATGCCGGGCCGAGCGAGCGGATGGCCCCGTGCAGGCGGGAGAAGATCTCCGGCGGCATCGTGTCGACGCGGTCGACGATCGCCGCGCCTCGCGGGTCGGTGGCGCGCGCCTCCCGCTTCTCCTCGTCGGTCAGTGTCAGCGTGCGCAGCGAGAGGATCTCGTCGATCTCGGCGGCGTCGTGCAGGTCGCCCGGGCTCTCCGGCGCGATCCGCGGGTGGTCGTACAGCAGGATCGGCGAGGACAGCAGGAGGTCGCGCGTGCCGGGTTCGCCCGCCAGCACGGGAAACGTGTGGACGTTCGCGCAGGCGCGCGCCTCGGCCTCCGCCCAGCCGGGTGGTTCGAGCAGCGAGACGAACGACGACTCTCCGGCCGCGAGCAGTGAGTGCGTCGCGATCAGCGAGCGGCGCAGGGCCTCCTCGCGCGGCGCGTCCGGAGGCGTCGTGTCATCGGTGTTCTCGACGCGCACGCACAGCCGGAACAGCGGAGCGGGCGTCGAACACCGGGTCGCCGAGACGATCAGCGACGCCCGTACGGGCCACCGGCGCGACAGCGCACGGCCCACCGGGCGGCCTTCGTCGTCGCCGAGCGTCTCGACGTCCTTACCGCCGGGGGCGTGCAGGTCGACTCTCTGCTCGTGGTCCAGGACGTCGGCGAGGCGGACGCACAGGTCGAAGTCGCGCGGCAGCGCCGCGTCGAAGCCCACCGCGAGTCCGGAGCCGGTGACCAGTTCGCCGGCGGGGCGGTGGCCGCCGTCCGGCAGGCGCTCCTCGATCGACCGGCCGACCAGTTGCAGGAAGCGGAGACGGCAGCGCACCACGGCCTCGCCCGGGCCTGGTTCCAGCAGGCACTCGGTGCGCTGCCACCAGCCCTCGGCCGAGCCCGCGACCCCGGTGTCCGCCGTGTCCCGCGCCTCCGCCCACGTCCGCGGGGTGAGCACGCCGAACTGCCAGCGGAACCGGTTCTTGGCCGACGAACGCCGGTACGGGTACAGCAGGTAGCCCTCGTACAGGACGGCGTCGGCCACCGCGAGGGCGCGGTCGAAGACGGCGGCGTCGACCGGATTCGCCTCCATCGTCCCCGTCCTCCCCATGACCGCGTCTCGGCTACTCCGGTCTAGCAAGCCGCGGCGGCGCGCCGTAAGTGACGGACGGCTAGGTGCGTGACGCACCTAGCGGTGAGTCTTCGCAGGTGGCAGCGGGTGCGACGGCGATCGGCCCGGGTATGAGTCAGGAACTGTGTCGCTTCCCGTACGAGGACTCGATGGCGGAGGTGGGCCGTGCCAGACGCAGCATCGACCGTCCGTGCCGGTGTGCGCGGGCTGATCGCCGCGATGGCCATGTCCGGCCTGCGGGACTTCACCGCCAACATCGGCCTGCTGGAGAAGAGCCCGCCCGAGGTCATCATCGAGCGGCACGCCCCGAAGAAGGTCAAGCGGCTCGCCACCGAGCACCGGTCGGCGATCATCGAGCTGGTGCACTGGGCCTACGGTGCGGCCGGCGGAGCGGCGTTCGGCCTGCTCCCGTGCCGGTTGCGGGCGAACCCGTACGTCGGCCCCCTGTACGGCCTGGTCGTGTGGCTGGGCTTCGAGCTCGGGATCGGCCCGCTCCTCGGCGTGCAGTACCGGGAGCAGAGGCGCCTGGCCCACCGTGCCATGCTCGCCATCGACCACATGATGTACGGCACTGTGGTCGCCGGACGGCTCGCGCCGGCGCCGGAGGTGCGGCCGTGATGGTCGCGCCCGAGCGGCCGGCGGACACCACGCCCGCGGGCGTTGGCGGGCTCGCCGACGCCTTCGCCGTGCGGGCGGGCGCCGAGCCCCGCAACTTCCTGCAGGGCTGCGTGCTGCTGCTCCTGCGGGAGCGGCCCGCGCACGGATACGAGCTGCTCGAACGGCTGAAGGCGTTCGGGATCGCGGACGGCGATTCGGGCAACCTCTACCGCAAGCTCCGGTCCCTCGAAGAACAGGGCATGGTCCGTTCGGAGTGGGAGACCTCCGAGACGGGGCCGAGGCGCCGCATGTACTACCTCACCGCGACGGGAGACGCCCGGCTCCGTCGCTGGGCCGACTCCCTCGCCGAGACCCGTCGCCTCCTGGACTACTACCTGGGCCGCCACGCTCTGGTCGCCGACTCATCGGCACCGGTCGCGTCCGGTCCGAGAACGTGACCGGGGACGGCGGACCAGGGACATGGGCGCAGACCGTACGGGCGGGGGCTCACGGGGAGGAGCGGTCGCCAAGAAGCTCGACGACCGTCTCAGCCTGGCCGGGATCCTGCGCGACGAGGTGAGGAAGGCGTTTCCCGAGCACTGGTCGTTCCAGCTGGGTGAGATCGCCCTGTACAGCTTCGCGATCCTGATCCTGACCGGCGTCTATCTGACCTTCTTCTTCCATCCCTCCGCCTCGGAGGTGACCTACCGCGGCTCCGTGCCGCTGCTCCGCGGCGTCCGGATGAGCCAGGCGTACGCCTCGACCGTGAACATCAGCTTCGACGTCCGCGGCGGTCTGCTGATCCGGCAGATCCACCACTGGGCGGCGAACCTCTTCCTCGCGGCGATCATGCTGCACCTGCTGCGGATCTTCTTCACCGGGGCGTTCCGCAAGCCCAGAGAGATCAACTGGCTGATCGGCACGGCGCTGTTCGCCCTGGCGATCCTGGAGGGGTTCGCCGGTTACTCGCTGCCCGACGACCTGTTGTCCGGGACGGGCCTGCGGATCGCGCAGGGCATCGTGCTGTCGATCCCGGTGGTGGGAACGTACCTGAGCTTCTTCATCTTCGGCGGTGAGTATCCGGGGGAGGACCTGATCCCCCGGCTGTTCACCGTGCACGTCCTGCTCGTCCCCGGGCTCCTGCTGGGCCTGATCACCGCGCACATGATCGTGCTGTGGCATCAGAAGCACACCCAGTGGCCCGGCGCGCGGCAGCGGGAGGCCAACGTCGTCGGCGACCCGTTGTTCCCCGGCTTCATGGGCTCGACCACGGCGTTCTTCTTCTTCATCTTCGCCGTGCTGGCGTTTCTGGGGACCGCCGCGCAGATCAATCCCATCTGGCTGTACGGCCCGTACCGCCCGTCGCTGGTGTCGTCCAACTCCCAGCCCGACTGGTACATCGGGTTCCTCGAGGGCGCGCTGCGCATCTGGCCGAACCTCACCACGACGGTCGCCGGCCACGACCTCATCTGGAACGTGTTCCTGCCCGGCGTCGGCGTCCCGGCCACCATGCTCGCGCTGATCGCCCTGTACCCGTTCTTCGAGCGATGGGCGACCCGCGACGCACGCTTCCACGACGTACTGGACCGCCCACGGAACGCCCCGACCCGTACGGCGGTCGGCGCCGCCGCGGTCACGGCGTACGGGGTGCTGTGGGCGGCCGGCGGCGACGACGTCTTCGCCGCGGTGTTCCAGCTCTCGATCGAGGACGTCGTCTGGTTCTTCCGGATCGGCTTCGTCCTCGGACCGGTGGTGGCGTTCGTCGTCACCCGGAGGGTGTGCCTGCGCCTGCAGCGCCGTGACCGCTGGAGGGCGGCGTACGGCGATCTCAGCGGAGTCATCGAACGCCTTCCCGGCGGCGCCTACCGGGAGCTCGAAGTGGACGTCGGCGCGGACGCGCGGGCGCGCCTGGCCACCCGGCCGGCCGAGCCCGAGCCGCTGCCCCGGCACCTGATCCCGCTGCCGACACCGAACCGGATCAGGGCCCAGGTCCGCGCCCGGATGAACCGTCTCTACCTGTCCGAGAAGAAGGAGATCGTCTCCGCGCAGGGCCGGCCACCGACCGACGAGGCGGAGACGCAGTGATCTACCGGCAGGTGTTCGGCGAGATCTTTCCCATGGAGACCGCGATCGCCGGAGCGGTCTTCGTCATCGTCCTGGCGACGGTGATCTACGCGGTGGTGCTCCGCCGGGCGCGGGCCGGCCGCTCCGCGTCCGGGCGCATCGAGCTGCCCAAGCTGGAGTTGGCGTACGCGGTGCTGCTCGCCGGGGTGGCGGCCTTCCTGGTGTACGCGACCGCGTCGGCCAACACCCGGCTGCACCGCGCGACCTCCGACCCCGCCCGTTCCGGAGACCCCGCCGAGAACGTGAAGGTGACGGCCTTCCAGTGGTGCTGGCGCTTCGACTACCTCGACCGCCGTACGTCGGTCGGCGGAAGCTGTGCGTCGAGCCGGCACTACCCGGTGCTGGTCGTGCCCACGGGACGACCGGTCCGGTTCCGGCTCACCTCCTCCGACGTCGAGCACTCCATGTGGGTGCCGGCGCTGAAGTTCAAGGTCGACGCCTTTCCCCACCACACCAACGCCTTCACCCTGCGGTTCGACGAGCCGGGCCAGTGGCTCGGGAGGTGCGCGGAGTTCTGCGGGAACCGGCATTCGTTCATGCACTTCTACCTGCGCGCCGTACGGCCGGACGAGTACCGCCGATGGCTTCAGCAGCACCCGGGGACTCCGTGAGCACGACGACGGAGGAGGCGGCGGCCACCGCGGGTGCGCGGGCGTGGCTGACGACGACCGACCACAAGCGGATCGCGATCCTGGTCGGCGGCACCGCACTCGTGATCTTCTTCGCGATGGGGATTCTCGCCCTCCTGATGCGCTACCAGCTGGCCTGGGCGCGGAACCACTTCCTCGCGGCGCACGAGTACAACGAGGTCTTCACCATCCACGGCTCGGGCATGATCTACCTGGTCGTCACCCCGTTCGCCCTGGCGATGGGGCTGTATCTGGTGCCGTTGCAGATCGGCGCGTCCACCGTGGCGGCACCGCGGCTGACGATGCTGGGCTACTGGCTCTACCTGTTCGGCGCGATCGCCATGCTGGGCGGGTTCGCGCTGGCGACCGGGGCGGCCGACACGGGCTGGACCGCGTACATGCCGCTGTCCAACAGCGTCTACAGCCCCGGATCCGGGCAGGACGTCTGGATCCTGGGGGTGTTCCTGTCGACCGTCGGAATGATCTTCATCGGCGCGACGGTGCTGTGGACGGTCATGTTCCTGCGGGCACCGGGCATGACCATGCTCCGGCTGCCGGTGTTCACCTGGGCGACGGTGGCCACCAACCTGATGATCGTCGGCGCGTTCCCGTCTCTGCTGGTCGCCCTCGGCCTCATGATCGCCGGCCGGATGGCGCCGTCGGCCGTCATCCACAACGTGTGGAACATCGGCTACCAGCACCTGTTCTGGTTCTACGCGCACCCCGTCGTGTACGTCATGTTCTTCCCGTTCGTCGGGGCCGTCGCCGAGGTGCTCTCCACCTTCTCCCGCCGCCCCTTCTTCGGCTACAAGCCGACCGTCGTGTCGCTCCTGGCCTTCGCCGGGCTGTCGATGAGCGTGTGGGGGCACCACATGTTCACCACCGGCCAGGTGGCCAACGACTACTACTCGCTGACGTCGATCGCCCTGCTCATCCCGGCGGGCCTGGAGTACTTCGGGATGGTGGGCACGATCGTCGGCGGAAGCCTGGTGTTCCGCGCCCCGATGCTGTTCGCGCTGGCCTTCATCCCGCAGTTCCTGATCGGCGGGCTGACCGGCATCATGGTCGGCACTCCCGTCGTGGACTACCACGTGCGCGGCAGCTACTTCCTGGTCGCGCACTTCCACTACACCCTCATGGCCGGCAGCTTCTTCGGCCTGTTCGCCGGCCTGTACTTCTGGTTCCCCAAGGTGACCGGCAGGCTGCTGAACGAGTGGCTGGGCCGGATCCACTTCGCCCTGCTGGTGGTGGGCACCAACCTGACCTTCCTGCCCATGTTCTGGCTCGGTCAGCACGGCATGCCCCGCCGCGTGAACACCTACGACCGCTCCGACGGCTTCGGGGCGCTCAACCTGGTGTCCAGCGTGGGAGCCGCGATCATGGCGGCGGCCATGCTGGTGTTCGTGGCGAACCTCGTCGTCACGCTCCGGCGTCCGGCCGCCGCCCCCGCCGACCCCTGGCAGGGCACCACGCTGGAGTGGGCGACCTCCTCGCCGCCACCGCCGGTGAACTTCACCGAGCCGCTGCCGCCGATCACCGGCTACGCGCCGCTGCTGGATCTGCGCCGCCGCGCCGCCTCCGAGAGAGTCACGTGAACCGGCCGGGTGTCCTCGTCGTACTCGGCTGGTCGGCCTTCAACGCTCTTCTCCTCGCCGTGCTGCTGGTGTACACCACGCTCGTCTACCACCTCGAAGACCTCATCGCGCTGATGGTGTACGCGGGCGGGCTCTCTCTCATCGTGGCCTTCGGCGTGTTCGGGCGGGGCGGCCGGAGACCTGAAGGCGTCCCGCCCCGGCACCATCGGGCGACCGGCAGCACGTCCGCGGCCATGGTCGGCGCCGCGGCGTTCCTGGCCGGGCTGGCGGCCATCTTCAGCCGGCTGCTCGCCCTGGCCGGCCTCGTCGCGCTGGCGCTGGCCCTGGTCTCGGCACGCGGCGAGAAGGCGGTCGTGGGCCCGCCACCCAGGCCCGTGCCCACGGGCCCGGAACCGTCCGGCCGCGGAAGGTCGCGGCGGACGCGCCGCGTCATCCGGCTCGTGACCGGTGCCGCGCTCGCCGTCGCGGCCACCCGGGCGATCGCGGCGGTACGCGAACGCCGCCGGAGCCGCCGATGAACGCCGAGGTCGTGCACATGGCGTTCGGCGGCGCGTGCACCTCGCTGCTGGCGCCGGGCCTGGTGTCACTGGGCCGCCGGATCCATCCCGCCTTGAACCCGGACCGGTTCGCGCTGCCCGCGGCGGCGATACTGCCTCTCTTCGTGCTGGGCCACGCCGCGGTCATGATCCTCATGGCGTCCTGCGAGCCGCCGCCCCTTCTCGACGTTTCCCTGCACGGATGCCTGCTGGCGATGGCGATCGGCTTCTGGCTGCCGGTCCTGGGGGAGCGGCACCGGCTGAGCGACCCGGGCCGTACGGTCTACCTCTTCCTCGCCGCCCCGACCCTGGACCTGCCAGGAGTGTGGGTCATCATCCACCGCCACGCGGCCGGCGGCCTCGCCATGATCGTCGCGATGCTGCCCATCGGCCTGTCCGCCGTGGTCGTCACCTGGCGCTGGATCAGCCGGGAAGACCGGTGCCCTTCTTCCTGACCGAGCGATCGCGGCGATCTACATCGCTCCGCTCACCAGCCGTGGGCGGTGTAGAGGCGGTTCTCCAAGTACAGACCGATTCCGGCGGCCGGGTAGGCGATGGTGTTGGAGGGGAGCACGGCGGGGTCGCACCACAGGAGCTTGCCGCACTTGTGCGGCTCGGCGTTGTACGGCTCCCCGTCCCAGCGGCCGGTGGCGAAGAACATGCCGACCCGGGCAAGGTCAGGCCGCTGACGGTGGTGTACCACGGCGGTCAGCCGTAGGTCGCTCGGATCGATACGGATACCGACCTCCTCACAGGCTTCGCGGGCGGCGCCGTGGGCGAGGGGTTCGCCTTCGTCGAGGTGGCCGCTGGGGAGATGGAGCATGCCGTCGCAATATCCGGTGCCCTGGCGCTCCAGCAGGAGGATCTCGTGTCCGCGTTCGAGGATGACGTGGACGTCGATGATCGACTGGTAGCGCTCGGGCATGCGTCCTCCAGATACGTGGTCACTGGTGCGTCTGTGACCGTAGCGTCTGAATGACAGTGAACAGTTGCTGGGCGAGGAAATTGGCATGGTGCCGGGTCGAGTCGAGCACCAATGTCTGAACTCCCTCGTCGGCGAGCATGGTGGCGATTTGTGTGAACCGTTCGGCTTCGGCGCGGGACAGTTGGGGATCGTCCTCGAATCGTCCGTGGGAGCCTCGGGCGGCCAGGCGCTGCTGGAGTACGTGCGGTTCGCAGGTCAGGATGACCGCGAGATCGGGCCGCCGCGCGTGCGTATTGATGTCGGCGACGAAACGCGCGCCGACACCGTCGAGAACCTGTAGTGCATAGGAGGACGGCATGTACCGGTCGCAGATGACCACTTTGCCTGCCTCCAGCGCTGGCTGGATCTCGGTTTCGAGATGGTGATATCGATCGGCGGCGACGAGGCAGGCGAGCGCGTGGCCGTGGAAAACGTCGGTGCGGGTGCGTGCGAGCTGTCCGGCGGGGCCGCGCGACGGCTCGGCGGTGGCGTGTACGGGGACGTCGGCGGTGTGAAGGTGTGCGGTGACGAGCGGTACGAGGGTGGATTTTCCGGCACCGCCCGGGCCGTCGATGGTGACGAAACAGCCTGCGCTCATGAAGTAGCCGCGTTTCGCTCGTGCTGGCGCCGGGAGAGTACGACGAGATGCCGACGGATCTCGGCTACGGTCGGTTCGCCGAACTGAAGGCCGACGGAGAAGTTGAACTCATCGCGCTGCCGCATGAACTCATCCACACCTGCGTGGGTGAGATCGGGATAAGTCCGAAAAAGAAAGTGAACGGGTCCTGATCACCGTGATGCTGGAATTCTGCCCATCGGCCTGTCCGTCGTGGTCGTCGCCTGGATCAGTCGGGGAGGTCGGTGACGGGGGGCAGGGGGCGGTTGGCGGGGCCGTTCAGCAGTGAGCCGTCGGCGGCGAAGCGGGAGCCGTGGCAGGGGCACTCCCACGTGCGTTCGGTCTCGTTGAACGCGACGACGCAGCCGCGGTGCGGGCAGGTGGCCGAGACGGCGGTCAGGTTCCCGTGCTCGTCCCGGTGGACGGCGCAGGGCCGTCCGCCGACGGTCAGGACCCGGCCTCCGCCCTTGGGCACGTCCTCGATCGAGCCGGTCCAGCCGGCGGCCCGGTCGCCCACGTAGTGGGCGGCGATGCCGGCGACGTTCTTGGCCGTCTTGGACGCCTCGTGCGCCGGGTGGACGCGGCTCGGGTCGTACAGGTCGGCCCACGGAGGCGTGCGCCCGGTCAGCAGGTCGGCGAGCAGCCGTCCGGTCATCACGCCGTGGCTCATGCCCGAGCGTGCGTAGCCGGTCGCGACGAAGACGTGGTCGGTTCCCGGGGCGCGGCCGATCCAGGGGAGCGTGTCGGTGGTCTCGGTGTCCTGGGCGGACCAGCGGTGGGTGATGTCGGTGGCGCCGAAGTGTCCTCCCGCCCAGTCGATGAGCCGCTCGTACCGTTCGGCGACGTGGCCGGCGCCGGGCGCGAACCCCTCGCCGGTGATGAGGAGCAGCCGTCGTCCGTCGGGCAGCGGGGCGGTGCGGACGGAACGGGTGCTGAGCTCCCGCGTGATGTACATCCCGCCCGGGTCCCGGTCGGCGGGGATCGGCGCGGCCACCACCAGCTCGCGTATGGCGCTGAGCCGGGTCGACAGCCGAAGCTGCTCGAACACCGGCGCCAGCGTGGCCACCACCACCTCGTTCGCCCGTACGACGGCGCCGTGCTCGGTGCGCAGCAGGCACGGCTCGCCCTCCTCGATGTCGGTGACGCGGGTGTTCTCGTGGATCCGTCCGCCGTTCGCGGTGATGGCCTCGGCCAGGCCGACCAGGTAGCGGCGCGGATGGAACTGGATCTGCTCCTCCACCCGCAGCGCGCCGGCCACCGCGAACGGCAGGTCCGTCTCGGTGACGAACGAGGCGTCCAGGCCGGCGTCCTTCACGGCGTCGGCCTCCGCCCGCAGCGCGTCGGCCTCGTCCTCCTCCCAGGTGAAGACGTAGGACGGGCGCCGCTCGATCTCACAGTCGATGCCCAGCTCGGACGCGGTGGCCTCGACGTGGTCGACGGCCTCCTGCTGCGACCGCGCGTACCGGCGCGCGGCCTCGGCGCCGAGCCGCTCACGGAGCGGCCGGTAGATCCACGGATGGGCGGCCGACAGCCGTCCGGTGGTGTGGCCGGTGACCGCCGCGGCGATCCGGCCGGCCTCGAACACCCGCACCGAGCGGCCGGCGCGCGTGAGTTCGAAGGCGGTGCAGATCCCGGCGATGCCGCCCCTGACCACCGCGACGTCGGTCTCGATGTCCTCGGCCGGCGACGGGTAGGAGGTGTCGGCACTCGATTCGATCCAGTACGAGGTTGCTGTACCCGGGAGCGTCATGCACCGCTGTCTGCCCGGAAAAAAGCGTCCTATTCTCGCCGGTCAACGGCTGACGCGGATGCGGACGGTGGCCGGCTGGTCGTCGTTTCCGAGTGCGCGCCGGGCCCGCTCGACGGCCTCCTGGATGCTCGACCGCGCGGCGGCCGGGTCGGTGTCGGGGTCGACGGTCACGCCGATAAGCAGGTGCGGACGGGTCCGGCTGCCGGTCAGGCCCGCGGTGGCACGCCGCACGTACGGGTCGGCGTTCAGGTCCTCCTCCAGCGCGTCGGTGACCGCGTGAGCGGACAGGGTGGTGGCGCCGTGCCGCGTGTCCGGCTCCACCCGGATGGTCCGCAGGGTCGGCCTGCGGGCCTGGGCGCCGAGCCAGCTCAGCGCCAGAACGGCGATCGAGACGGCGAAAGCCGCCAGCGCGATCCAGAACCACAGGTGAGCGTCGGCGAAGGCGCGCACGAAGCGGCCGGTGACCGGAACGTGGGCCGCCCCCAGATGGTGCGGTACGAAGGCGGCCCCGCGGACCGCCGCCGTGAGGCCTCCGAGGAACAGGATCAGCCCGGTGATGGCCAGGCCGACGCGGTTCGCGCGAGTGGTGCCCATGAGGTCACTCCTCCCGATGCCGTACGGTCACGCGCAGGTGCGGCCGGTGCAGCGGCTCCAGCTCGTCGAGACGCTCGGCGACGGCGACGCGCACCTGGTCGGTGATCCCGCCGACGTCGTGGAGCGGGCTGACGGCGCGGACGCGGACGCGGTGCCGCCGTACCTTGACCCGTGCGCGGTCGACGCCCTCCACGCTCCGGGCGGCCCGCGCGACGTACCTGCGCAGGTCCGGCCGGGCGATGCCGAGTACCACGTTCGGGTCCTGCGAGCGCAGCGGGACCGCCCGGAGGCGGCCGGGCCGCAGCGCGAGGAGGAGCAGCCACAGGCCGAGCGCGGCGAGGAGGCTCGCGATGGCGAGGACGAGCACGTCGTCCCAGCGCAGGTTCCGGCCGAGCCGGGCCAGGTCCACGACGGGCAGTACGCCCGGCGGGCGGCCGACGAGCGCACCGACCACCTCGATCGTCAGAATGATCGCGGCGGCGGCCAGCAGCGCGGAGGTTATCACCGAGGGGAGCACGCGCCGGCGGCCGAACGACCGGCGCACGGCGCGGCGCACGGCCCGGCGGGACGGCGGGCGGAACTCACGGGTGCGGGCGGCGTCCATCCCGGTCATCGCACTCGCCTCCCGGACGGCCCGGTGGCCGGGAGCCGGGACACGTCGATGTCGACCTCGCGTACGTCCAGACCGGTCAGCTCACCGACGCGCGTCCGCACCAGTTCCCGCAGGTGACGCGTCACCTCCCGGACGGGCGCCGGGTAGGCGACCGAGATCCGCATCCGCAGCGTGGCCAGGCCGCCGTCGACCTTCGCCGTCACCCAGGGCGTCCTCTCCATGGAGTCGCGGCCCAGCCGTACACCCAGCACGCGCCGGGCCGCGCCGCCCGCGTCCTCGACCTCGCTCAGCGCACGAGTGGCGATCTTCGCCAGAACCCGGTCGGCGATCTCCGTACGGCCCCGGTGCTCCGGCGCGACCACCTCCCCGACCTGGGGCTCGAGTTCGGCGCTCACGATCGCCTCCGGCCGCCCAGGATCTCGGTGAGGTCGAGTTCGCCGATCAGCACCCGGCCGACCAGGAACCCCACGACCCCGAGCACCAGCACGATGATGAAGGCGGGGAAACCGCCGAAGGCACCGGCGAACCCGAGCGCGGTCCCGAAGCCCAGGCCCACGGCCGGCCACCATCGCATCTCACTCATGTCACTCACCCCTTCTCCTCACAACACCCGTGGGCCCCGGCGCCGCCGGCGCAGCCAGCGCGCGAGGCGCCACAGCCCGTGCCGCGAACGGAACACGCACACCGGCGCCACCACGCCGGGGGCGCCGGCCGCCGCGCGCCAGCGCATCAGGCCGGCGGCGAACTCGGCCGGGTCACCGCCCACGTCGGGATGGTGGGCTCGCACCCACGCCGCGAACGCTCCACGGTCGTTCACGAGCCCTCCCTCATGACCCCACCGCCGCGTCGGGTACCTCGATGTCCTCGATCGTCACGTCGATCGGCAGGTCCGGCACGATCTCCCGGGCCGCGGCCCGCACCTGCTCGACGACCTCGGCGATCGGCGGCCCGTAGACGGCCACCACCGCGATCCGCACCCGGTCCTCGCGCACCGCCACGCCCCGCACGGTCCGGCCGGGCAGATAGGTGGCGACCGGTCCGGCGGCGAGGCGGGACACCGAGGGGCGGTCCGCCACCGCGGCGGCGATGCGCTCGGCCAGGCGGCCCGCCGGGAGCAGGTTCATCGCACCCGCGGCTCGGCCGGTTGTTCGCTGCTCTCCTCATCCGGCAGGTGGACGTCGCCGACGTTGATGTTCACCTCGGTGACGTCCAGGCCGCACATCTTCTCCACGGCGCCGATGACGTTGCGGCGGATGCCGTCGCCCAGGTCGGGAATGGATACGCCGTACTCGACGATGACGTCCACGTCGACGGCCGCCTCGCGCTCGCCGACCTCGACCGCCACCCCCTGGGCGATGTTCGGACGGCCGACACGCTCGCGGACCGCGCCGAACGCGCGGGCCACGCCCGCGCCCATCGCGTACACGCCCTGCACCTCCGAGGCCGCCATGCCGGCGATCTTGGCGACGACCGTGTCGGCGATGGCCGTACGGCCGTGGTCGCTGACCAGCTCTCCGCCCTTACGGGCCTTCACCGCACCAGGTGTGGTCGTCTTCTGATCCGTTCGCTCACTCGTGGGAGCGCTCATGGGATTACCTCTCGTCTCCTCGCGCGGCGACGGCCGCGCTTCGCGTCATCACCGATGGCCGTTGGGCGGATGCGGCACACCGCTTGATCACCGCGATGACGATGAGTGATCGACTCTCGGCGTCGACAGTCTGATCAGCGGGCACCGGCCGGCGGACGTGGAGTGGCGTCGTACGGACGACGGCGATCGTTCTACCTGCGCGGACTCGTCCGCGACGCTTGCGTTCACGCCCACCATGCCCAGCGCGATCGGTGAGCGTTCAATTTTTCCCGAATACCGTCTGTTTTGAGGCTAACCGACGTTGTGCGGACTGTGGCGGCTCGGGGGCGGACATGTTTCAGCCGGTCTCGGGCGGTGCCCGGCGGTGGCTCGGGAGGTCGGAGGAGGTTTCTCCGATCGGTGGCCGGGAAGCGGCTGGGCTATGGACCACTCGCAGGCACCCGTACTCGACGCGCTGGCCGCCTACCACCGGCGCGGCTATCTGCCGTTCACCCCGCCCGGGCACAAGCAGGGACGCGGGACCGACCCGCGGGTACGCACGGTGGTCGGCGACGACGTCTTCCGGTCCGACGTCCTGGCGACCGCCGGGCTGGACGACCGGATGTCCTCGGGCGGAGTGCTGGAGCGGGCTCAGGAGCTGATGGCGGACGCCGTCGGGGCGGAGCAGGCGTTCTTCTCGACCTGTGGCAGCTCGCTGTCGGTCAAGAGCGCGATGCTGTCGGTCGCCGGCCCGCACGAGAAGCTGCTGGTGGGCCGGGACGCGCACAAGTCGGTGGTGGCCGGACTGATCTTGGCCGGCATCCGCCCGATCTGGGTGGAGCCGCAGTGGGATGCGGAGCTGCGGCTGGCGCATCCGCCGAGCGCGGAGGCGTACGAGCGGTGTCTCGCCGAGCATCCCGACGCCCGGGGCGCGCTGGTGACCAGCCCGACTCCGTACGGAGCCAGCGGTGACCTGGCCGCGATCACCCGGGTGTGCCACGACCGCGACGTGCCGCTGATCGTGGACGAGGCCTGGGGCGCTCACCTGCCGTTCCACCCGGAACTCCCGGCCTGGGCGATGGACGCCGGGGCCGATGTGTGCGTGACGAGCGTGCACAAGATGGGCAGCGGTCTGGAGCAGAGCTCGGTCTTCCACCTCCAGGGCGACCGGGTGGCGCCGGAGGTGCTGAGCGCGCGGGAGGACCTGCTGGGGACGACCAGTTCGTCGGTGCTCGTGTACGCGGCGCTGGACGGCTGGCGGCGCCAGATGGTCGAACAAGGTCGGGACCTGCTGCAGGCCGTCCTGGATCTGGCCCGGTCCGTACGCGCGGAGATCGCCGGCATCGAGGGGATGCACGTGTACCGGGAGGCCGACTTCCTCGGCCCGGGGCGCGCCGCCGAGATGGACCCCCTGCAGATCATCATCGACATCGAAGCGCTGGGCGTGACCGGCTACAGCGCGGCCGACTGGCTGCGCGAGCACGAAGGGATCAACCTGCACGTCTCCGACCACCGGCGGATCAGCGCGCAGCTCACGTACGCCGACGACGAGGAGACCACCCGGCCGCTCCTCGACGCGTTGCGGCGGCTGAGCCGGGAGGCCGCACGGGGAAACGAGGCCCTGGACCGCGCGGGCGAGATCCGGGTGCCCACGCCGGAGGAACTGCGGATGGAACTCGTGCACCTGCCCCGCGACGCCTTCTTCGGCCGCACCGAGCAGGTGCCGGTCGACCGGGCGGCCGGCCGGGTGGTGGCCGAGATGCTCACGCCGTACCCGCCGGGGATCCCGGCCGCGCTCCCCGGCGAGCGTCTCAACACCGCCGTCCTCGACTACCTGCGCAGCGGTGTGAAGGCTGGCATGGTGATCCCCGACGCCGCCGACCCGAAGCTGGAGAGCGTACGGGTCTACCGCGAGCCGTGAACACCGAATGTGTGAGGCCGGTGGTTCGGGGTAGTCGAAGGTGAGCAGCGTCCGCCGGGCTCCGACGGACGCCGGGTCCAACAGCGCGGCCCCTCGGACAGATCCAGAAGGGCGCGTGCATGCCTGAGAAGAACCTCCTCGCATTGGCTCGCCGAGTCCACGGCCGCCGAGCCCGGGCCGAGGCCGAGCCCGCGTCTTCCGCGCCGGGCGAGATCGACGCGCAGAACCCGCCGGCGCAGGATCCGACGGCTCCGCGCGAACGCCCGGAGAGCGTCGCGAAGCGGCCGCGCACCCCCGCGGATCCCGCCGGAACCAACGAGTCCACCCTGTGGCCGGACCTGTGGGCGGCTCACCGCTGCTGAGCCGCTCCAGAGGACGCGACCTCGCTGTTCAGGCTCCGGGGAAGACGAGTTCGGCGTCCATGCCGTCGGTGAGCAGGAAGTACCCCAGGAAGGTCACGCCGTCCTCCTGCGCGTCGAAGCGCGCGATGCGCACGCCCTCGGGCTCGTAGAACACGTCGCCGGGCGTCAGCACGGTCTTGGCCTCACCCTCGATCTGGTACACCGCCGAGCCCGCCTCGACACTGCCGAAGACCGGACCGTTGTGGACGTGCAGTCCCGCGGCGTACCCGGGCGCGATGGTGATCCGCCGAATCTCGACGCGCCGGGTGACCAGCGGCTCCGGCAGCCTCTGGTCCAGGACGATCTCACGGCTGAGCGGCGGCGTCGGCTCAGCCCGTCCTCCGGCCCCAGCGGACTCTGTACGCATGGTCTCGTGCTCCCTTCGATGCTGCCACGAGGCAGTGTACATACTGGTAGGTACAGAGATCGTTGACCGGGATGGTCACGACTGCGGCTGTCGGCGGGTGTTGTGGAAGCCCGGCTGGTCCAGAACAGCCACGCCCTCACCGGCCGGGCCCTGGAGATCGCCGAACTGCGCGAGCGGGCGCTCGGCGATGCCATCGCCGCCGAGACCGGGGCGGACGACGTGCAACAGCGGATCGTGGCGGCCCAGCTCGCGTCGGTCGACCGGGTGCTGTGGTGGGAGGGCCTCAGCCGCAGCGCGGCCGGCCGGCCGCTCGACGAGATCCGGCGGGCGCTCGCGGCGGCCGCCGGCCGCGCGTTCGACCTGCTCGAGCCGTCGCTGGGCGGCTACGGCGTCAGGGCCTAGGCGGATCCGGATGGTTCAGGTCGAAGGCGGGGCGTTCGGAGCGGATGCGGGGGACGGCGCGGAAGTTGTGGCGCGGCGGCGGGCAGGACGTGGCCCATTCGAGTGAGCCGCCGTAGCCCCAGGCGTCGTCCGGGAGGCCCGGGGCGGGCCGGCGGTGGGTCTGCCAGACGTTCCACAGGAAGGCGAGCGTCGAGGCGCCCAGCAGGAACGCGCCGGCCGAGGAGATGAGGTTGAGCGTGCCGAACCGGGAGGGGTAGTCGGAGATCCGCCGCTGCATTCCCTGGGCGCCGAGCCAGTGCTGCACGAGGAACGTGGCGTGGAAACCCACGAACAGCGTCCAGAAATGGACCTTGCCCCAGCGTTCGCTGAGCCTCTTCCCGGTCATCTTCGGCCACCAGAAGTAGAAGCCGCCGAACATCGCGAAGACCACGGTGCCGAACAGCACGTAGTGCATGTGGGCGACGACGAAATAGGAGTCGGTGACGTGGAAGTCGAGCGCGGGTGAGGCCAGGATCACGCCGGTCAGGCCGCCGAACAGGAAGGTCACCAGGAACCCGATGGAGAACAGCATCGGCGTCTCGACGACGATCTGGCCGCGCCACATGGTGCCGATCCAGTTGAAGAACTTGATGCCCGTCGGAATGGCGATGAGGAAGGACATGAAGGAGAAGAACGGCAGCAGCACCTGGCCGGTGGCGAACATGTGGTGCGCCCAGACCGTCATCGACAGCCCCGCGATGGCGATCGTCGCCCCGACCATTCCCAGATAGCCGAACACCGGCTTGCGGGAGAACACCGGAATGATCTCGGTGACGATGCCGAAGAACGGCAGCGCGACGATGTAGACCTCCGGGTGGCCGAAGAACCAGAACAGGTGCTGCCACAGGATCGGCCCGCCGTTCGCCGGGTCGTACACGTGCGCGCCGAGCCTGCGGTCGGCCTCCAGGGCGAACAGCGCGGCCGTCAGCACCGGGAAGGCCATGAGCGCCAGCAGCGCGGTGAACAGCGCGTTCCACGTGAAGATCGGCATCCGGAACATCGTCATGCCCGGCGAGCGCATGCAGATGATGGTGGTGATGAGGTTGACGCTGGTCAGCACGGTGCCCAGGCCGGAGAGGATCAGGCCCATCGCCCACAGGTCACCGCCCATCTCCGGGGAGCGGACCGCGCCGGAGAGCGGGGTGTAGGCGAACCAGCCGAAGGCCGCCGCCCCGCCCGGCGTGGCGAAGCCGGACAGCACCATCAGCCCGCCGAACGCGAACAGGTAGTAGCTCATGGTGTTGAGGCGGGGAAACGCCACGTCGGGCGCCCCGATCTGCAGGGGCACGAGCACGTTCGCGAAGCCGGCGAACAGCGGTGTGGCGAACAGTAGCAGCATGACGGTGCCGTGGATCGTGACGAGCTGGTTGTACAGGCTCGCGTCGACGACCTGCTCTCCCGGGCGGGCCAGTTCGGCCCGCATCAGCATCGCCATCGCCCCGCCCACCAGGAAGAACGTGAAGGACGTGCCGAGATACAGGTAGCCCACGACCTTGTGGTCGGTGGTGGCGAGCACGTCACCGATCTTGCGTCCCAGCGAATGACGTGCCAGCGCCTCGCGGTTGCCCGGCCGGACGCCCTCACCCACCGTCGCCATCGATGCCCTCCTCGCCGCAGGCCACTGATGAGGCGGTGCCCTACCCCCGAAGCGGCGATTAACCGGTCCGTCGCCGGGTAGCGCTGCGCCCCATGGCACGAGAGGAGACCGCCATGAGCGAACGGAGCGAGCGGATCGAGCGGTCCGGGTCCGGCCGGCCGGCCGACATGACGATCGCGGAGCTGCTCGAGCAGCTCACCGAGCAGACGTCCCGGCTCGTGCGCCAGGAGGTCGAGCTCGTACGGGACGAGCTGATGACCAAGGCGAGCCGGGCCGGCATGGGCGGCACGCTGCTGGGCGGTTCGGGCGCACTCGCGGTGTACGGCACGGGCGCCGTCGTCGCCGGACTGATCGCCGCGCTGGCGACCGAGCTGCCGGCCTGGGCGGCGGCCCTCATCATCGGCGGCGGGCTGCTGACCGGCAGCGGTGTGCTGGCCCTGCTCGGCCGGCGGAAGCTGCGGCTGGCGTTCCCGCTTATGCCGAAGGACGCCGCCGAACGGGTGAAGGCCGATGCCCGGGCGATCGCGGAGGGCGCGAGGAAGTAGGGGCGATGACGGCGAAGAAGAACCGGTCCCTGGTCGGCGACTCCGCCCGCGCCGTGGACGAGCGCTTCGGCACGGCCGGGTTCCTGCGGCGCAACATCCGCAAGGCGTTCCCCGACCACTGGTCGTTCCTGCTGGGCGAGATCGCCCTGTACTGCTTCATCGTCCTGCTCCTGACCGGAACCTTCCTCACCCTGTTCTTCAAGCCGGGCGAGTCGGACACCGTCTACGACGGTTCGTACGCGCCGCTGCGCGGGGTGCACGTGAGCCAGGCGTACGCCTCCACGCTAAGGATCTCCTTCGACGTCCGCGGCGGCCTGCTGGTCCGCCAGATCCACCACTGGGCCGCGATCCTGTTCATCGCCGCCATCTGCGTGCACCTGATGCGGATCTTCTTCACCGGCGCCTTCCGCAAACCGCGGGAGGTCAACTGGCTGATCGGCACCACGCTGTTCGCCCTGGCGCTCGCCGAGGGGTTCGCCGGCTACTCCCTCCCCGACGACCTGCTGTCGGGCACCGGCCTGCGCATCGCCCAGGGGATCATGCTGTCGATCCCCATCATCGGCACCTATGTCAGCTTCTTCGTCTTCGGCGGCGTCTTTCCCGGCGAGGACTTCATCCCCCGCCTGTTCACGCTCCACATCCTGCTGATCCCGGGGCTCCTGCTCGCGCTCATCGGCGCGCACCTGATGACCGTCTGGCATCAGAAGCACACGCACTGGCCGAGCACGGAGAAGACCGAGTCGAACGTCGGCGGCAACCCCACCTACCCCAAGTTCGCGCTGCAGACGACGGCGTTCCTGATGTTCGCCATCGCCGTGCTGACGGCGCTCGCCACATTCGCGCAGATCAACCCGATCTGGCTGTACGGGCCGTACCAGCCCGCCGCCGTGTCGACCGGCTCCCAGCCGGACTGGTACGTCGGCTTCCTCGAAGGCGCCCTACGGATCATGCCGCCGCTGAGCACCGACGTCGCCGGCCACACGATCAGCTGGAACGTCTTCCTGCCGGCCGTCGTGCTGCCGGTGGTGTTCCTGACCCTGATCGCCCTGTACCCCTTCTTCGAACGATGGGTCATCGGCGACTCCCGGCCGCACCACGTGTGCGACCGCCCCCGCAACGCCCCGACGCGTACGGCGCTCGGCGTCGCCGCCATCGCCTGGTACGGGAACCTGTGGGCGGCCGGCGGCAACGACGTCCTGTCCGCCACGTTCGGCATCCCGCTGGAGGCCACCACCTGGATCTTCCGCGTCGGCTTCTTCGCCGCCCCGATCATCGGATTCGCCGTCACCCGGCGGCTGTGCCTGTCCGCCCAGCGGCGCGACGCGTCCGAGGCGGAGGAGGGCATCGAGAGCGGCATCATCAAGCGCCTGCCCAGCGGCGAGTTCGTCGAGACGCACGACCGCCCCGACCCGGAACAGGAGCTGGTCCGGGACGCCGAACACCCGGCCGAGCTGGTGCGAGGGCTGCCGCGGCACATCATCCCGCTGCCGACCCCGCGCCGCATCACCGCCCAGGTGCGGTCCCGCATCAACCGCACGTACACCAAGTACCAGGCCGAGGTCCCGAGCCCCGACGGACGTACCGAAGTCGACAAGAGCGCTCCGTCGGATCGTTGAGCGGCCCCCGCGGGGAACGTATGCCCCGAGGGGCGATGAGCGGCGCCGCCCCGATCGGCGCTTGGGGGAGCGGGCATGTCGTGGCTGGCGGGAGACTGGACGCACCTGGGCGCGGTCGCGGGTAAGGCCGCTCTGATGTACGTGACGGCGATGGGCGCCCTACGCGTCGGAGAGAGACGCACGTTGGCCCAGTGGACGATCGTCGACTCCGTGGCCGCGGTGGCGGTGGGGGCGATCGTGGGGCGCACGGCGATCGCGTCGGACCAGTCGTTCGTCACCGGAGCCGTGGCGCTGGTCACCCTCGTCGTGATGCACCGCGTGGTCAGCGGGCTGCGGTCGCAGCCGCTGTTCCGCCGCCTCACCGACCACCGGATCCGCGTCCTCGTCGCCCATGGCCAGGTGCGCCGCCACCAGCTGATGATCTGCGGGCTGACCGAGAGCGACCTGCTCGCGCAGCTTCGGCAGCGGGGGGTGTTCGAGCTGTCCGACGTGCGCTTCGTTCTGTACGAGGCCAAGGGCGGCCTGACGGTGGTCTTCGGGGCGCACTCGGTCGCCGAGCCGCCCGAGCTGGTACGAGCAGGGCTGCGGGAGGCGGTCGACCCGCCGTCCGGTGAAGGCTGACGCAGCTCGACGGAGGCACCGCGCGGGCACCCGCCGTCAGCGGTCGCCGGTCTTCCGGAGCGCGAGCACGCCGCCCGCGGCCAGCGCCACGGCGACGACCGCGGCGACGCGGGCGGCACGGCGGCCGAGCGGGGGAGCCGGCCGGGCGCTCTTCGCGTCCTGTTCGGGACGGGGACCCGCCGGCGCCTCCTGCCGGGCGAGGGCGAGGACCTCGGCGAGGTGCAGTGCGCGGCGGCCGGTGCCGGCGTCGGCGATCTGGCTCCGGCAGGAGAAACCGTTCGCGACGATCAGCGTCCGGGGGTCGGCGTCGCGTACGGCGGGCAGCAGGGCCTGTTCTCCGCAGGCGAGAGAGATGTCGTACTTGCCCTCTTCGAATCCCCACGAGCCCGCGAGCCCGCAGCAGCCGCCCTTCACCTCCTGTACGTCGACGCCCATCCGGGTGAGCAGGTCGTGCTCGGGCTCCAGCCCTCCGGTGGCCTTGTGGTGACAGTGCCCCCACAGCAGGGCCCGGCCGGAGAGACGGGGCGGCTCGACGTCGAAGGCGCGGAAGAACTCCCCGAAGTGGTAAGCGTTGCGGGCGAGCCGCCGGGCGTCGTCGTCGTGCGGCAGCATCTTGGTCAGCTCGTCCTTGAAGACGGCGAGGCAGCTGGGCTCCATCCCGACGATGGGGGTGCCGGCCCGGATGTGGTCGCGGAGCCGGTCGATGACCTGGTGGAGGTAGCGCTCGGCGACGCCGAGGAATCCGTAGTCGTACAGCGGCCGGCCGCAGCAGAGGTGACCCTCGGGGATGACGACCTGCCAGCCGGCGGCCTCGATCGCCTCCACGCACGCGACGCCGACGTCGGTGTGGAAGTGGTTGTTGAAGGTGTCGGGGAAGAGGACGACGGGGCGGCCGTACGGGTTCCTGGTGCCGCCCCGCGCACGGAACCACTGCTGCAACGTCATCGGCGCGAACGACGGCGCGGTTCGCCGCCGGTCCACGCCGCCGGCCCACTTGGTCAGCCGGGCCAGGCCGGGCGCGCGTACGAACAGGTTGGCGACCTCGGGGATCCGGGCGCCGATCCGGCAGGCCTGGTCGATGAAGCCCATGGCGTAGGCGTACCGCGGTCGCCAGCGGCGCATCGAGCGGTAGTGGTGGTGGAGGAACTCCGCCTTGTAGGTCGGCATGTCCACGGTGACGGGGCAGTCGTTCGTGCATCCCTTGCAGGCCAGGCACAGGTCGAGTGCGTCGTAGACCTCCCGCGACTGCCACCCGTCGGTGATCACCTCGCCCCGGAGCATCTCGAACAGCAGCCGCGCGCGGCCCCGGGTGCTGTGCTTCTCCTCCCGCGTGACGTGGTAGCTGGGGCACATCACCTGGCCGGACGGCTCGGGGACGCGGCACTTCCCGACGCCGACGCACCGCAGCGCCGCGTGGCCGAAGTCATCGCCGTCCTGCTGGTAGGTGAACTTCGTGCGGGGCCGGGGAGGGTTGTAGGACGTGCCGAGCCGCAGGTTCTCATCCAGCCTGTACGGGTCGATGACCTTGCCCGGGTTCATCTTCCACTCGGGGTCCCAGATCAGCTTGAACTCCCGCATCGCCTGGATCAGCTCCGGGCCGAACTGCTTCTCCAGGAGTTCGGCGCGCTGCTGCCCGTCGCCGTGCTCGCCGGACAGCGAGCCGCCGTAGGACACCACGAGATCGCCGGCGTCCTCCAAGAAGGCCCGGTAGTCCGCGATGCCCTGGGCGGTGCGCAGCTCGAAGCTGATCCGCGAGTGCAGGCACCCCTGGCCGAAGTGCCCGTAGATCTGGCCCTGAAGGCCGTAGCGGTCCCAGAGCCGGCGCAGGTCACGGATGTAGTCCCCGAGCCGCTCCGGGGGCACGGCGGAGTCCTCCCAGCCGGGCCAGTGGTCCTTGCCACCCGGCGGGAACGCGGTGGCGCCCAGGCCGCCCTCGCGGATCGCCCACACGCGTTCGCTGACCCCGCCCTCCTGCTTGCTCCGCAGGACGTCGATCCGGTCCGCCTCGTACCCCTTGGCGCGCCGGAGCCAGGTGACGAAGCCGTGTGCCGTCGCCGTGGACTCCTCGGCGCTGTCGGCGCCGAACTGCACCAGCAGCCAGCCGCCGGCGCGAGCCGCGTGCGGCAGCTGCCCGATCGCCGCGACGTTCCGCTCCTCCTGCCGCTGGTCGTCGATCAGCGCGCGGTCGATGCCCTCCAGGCCGATCGGCCGCCAGCGTTCGACGATCTCGGGGACGTGCGCGGCGGCGTCGGCGATGTCGTCGAACGCCACCACGACCGTCGTCCGCATCATCAGCGCGGGCGTCAGCATGAGCGTCGCCCGCAGGGCGGTGGCACACGTGCTCTCGGTGCCGACCAGCGCGCGGGCGACGTTGAAGCCGCGCTCGGGCAGCAGCTCGTCGAGGTTGAAGCCCGAGACCCGGCGCGGCAGCTGCGAGACCGGGCGGTAGCCGGCGCGGATGGCGTCGGCGTACCGGTCGCGCAGGTCGCGGAGCGCGGCGTAGATCTCGCCCTTGCGACCGCCCACGGCGATGATCTCGTCCAGGCGTTCCTCCTCGCCGTTGCCGACCCAGAACCGCGACCCGTCGTAGGTCACGATCTCCATGGCGTGCAGGTTGTCGGAGGTGCGCGGCCCCGGCCCGTACAGCTGGGACTGCAACGAGTGGATGCCGCAGGAGTTGTTGCCGATGTTGCCGCCGATCGCGCAGCGCGAGTGCGAGGAGGGGTCCGGCCCGAACACCAGGCCGTACTCACCGGTCTTCTCGTTGACCTTCTCGTTGATCGCTCCGGGCTCGCAGGTGACGAGCCGGCGGTCGACGTCGACGTCACCGATGACCGTCAGGTACTTGCTGTGGTCGATGACGACGGCGTAGTTCACCGTCTCGCCGGACAGGCTGGTGCCGCCGCCCCGGTTGAGGATCGGCGCGCCGAAACGCGCGCACACCCGGTGGACGGCCACGACGTCCTCCAGCGTCCTGGGGACGACCACGCCGATCGGCACCTGCCGGAAGTTGGAGGCGTCCGAGGCGTACATCGCCTTCGTGCCGGCGTCGAAGCGCACCTCGCCCTCGACCTCCGCGGCGAGCGCACGTTCGAGCTTGCGCACGTTGACGACCTGCCGGGAGCGGGGCGGTGCCGGGATGCGCGGCACGGTCTTGACCGGGATCTGGACACGGCCGCTCGTACGGGCCATGGTTCTCCTTCCGTCACGGGCGAACCGGTCATCCGGTGGCGCCGCCGTGGACGCGGTAGGGCTCGGCGTCGGCCCACTTGACCGTCAGGCCGAGGCCGGGGCTGGAGCGGTCCGGGCGTAGCACGCCGTCGTGTGGCGCCAGGACGCCGTCGAAGAGGAGGTTCTCGACGCGGACGTGGTCGTGGAAGTACTCCAGGTGGCGCAGGCGTTCGACACAGCACAGGGCATGCCCGGACAGCGCGGGCGCGCAGTGCCCCGACAGGTCGACCTGGTGACCGGCCGCCAGCCCGGCCACCTGCAGCAGCCCGGTGATCCCGCCGCACCGGGTGACGTCGGCCTGCAGGCAGTCCACCGCCCGCGCGCCGAGCAGGTCCATGAAGTCGCGCAGCACGTAGCCGTACTCGCCGGCCGCGATGTCCAGACGCGGCGGCCCGGCGTCGCGTAGCAGGCGCAGCCCCGCCCGGTCGTCGGAGCTGACCGGCTCCTCGAACCAGCGGACGTCCCATTCCTCGGCGAAACGCCGTGCCCAGTACAGCGCCTGCTTGCGGGACAGCGCCCCGTTCGCGTCGGTGAACAGCGCGGGGGCCGCCCCGATGGCCTCGCGGACCGCCGACAGCCGTGCGGGGTCGGAGTCCGGGTCGCGGGAGGTCTTCAGCTTCACCCGTGGAATCCCCTTCTCCACCCAGCCGGCGAGCTGGGCGGTCAGCCGTTCGAGCGGATAGTTGGTGAAGCCGCCGCTGCCGTAGACCGGCACGGCGTCGTGGAAGGAGGGCAGCACGTCCGTCAGCGGCGCCTCCATGAGGCGGGCCTTGAGGTCCCACAGCGCCACGTCCACCGCCGAGACCGCCATCGCGCCCGGGCCCGGGCGCCCCGCGTTGCGGATCGCGGCGAACATCCGGTGCCACAGGACGGGCGGGGCCAGCGCGCCGCCTCCGCACACCACCGGGGCGAGCTTGGACTCCACGAACCTCGCCGCCGAGACGTCGGCGTAGGTGTAGCCGATCCCGATGCGGCCTCCGCCGTGCGCGACGACCAGCACCATGGTCGTGGAGTCCCAGGTGAGCGTCCCGTCGGACTCCTGCCCGTCCGGGCCGTCGGTCGGGACCGTGAAGGCGTGCACCTCCAGCCGCTCGACCGTGGCGCCCGAACGGTCCGCCTCCTCGGCGACGGCACGCGGCTCACCACCCATGGCCGGGTCGTCAGCGCGCATCGCGTCCGGGCAGGGCCTCGTACACCTCGGCGAGCTTCTGCCGGAATCCCTTGATCGCGATTCCGGTCCTCTCCGGGTCGTGCAGGGCGGCCTTGGCGGCCTTCTTTCCCTGCTCCCACATGATGTGCGGGGGCATCGGAGGCACTTCCTGGTCCACCTTGAACTCCAGGACGACCGGCCCGTCCGCGGCGAAGGCGCGGTCCCAGGCGGCGCCGACCCCGTCCTGGTCCTCGCAGTAGACGCCGGTCAGGCCGAGCAGCCGGGCCCACTCGTGGTACGGCACGTCCGGGATGTACTGCGAGCCCATGTACTTCGGGTCGCCGGCCATCGCCCGCTGCTCCCACGTCACCTGGTTGAGGTCCTGGTTGTTGAACACGCAGAAGATCAAAGGCGAGCGCCCGAGCCGGTCGGCGTACCGCTTCACGGTGATCATTTCGTTCATGCCGTTCATCTGGAACGCCCCGTCGCCGACGAACGCGATCACCGGCCGATCGGGGTAGGCGAACTTCGCGGAGATCGCGTACGGGGTGCCCGGGCCCATCGTGGCAAGCGTCCCGGACAACGTCGCCTTCATGCCCTCGCGGAGCTTCACCTGCCGTGCCCACCAGGTGGTGGAGGAGCCGGAGTCGGCGGTGAGGATCGCCCTGTCGGGCAGCCGGCTCGACAGCTCCCAGGCGACCAGCTGCGGGTTGATCTTGTCGAACCGCTGATGGGACCGGCGCTCCACGATGCGCCACCACTCGCGGACGTTCGCCTCGATCTGCTCCCGCCACGACCGGTCGGTCTTGTGCTCCAGCAGCGGGATCAGCGCGCGCAGGGTCTCCTTGGAATCACCGATCAGATGGGCGTCCATCGGGTACCGGATGCCGATCATCCGCCCGTCGATGTCGATCTCCACGCCGCGGGCCTGGCCCTCGTCCGGCAGCCACTCCGCGTACGGGAAGCTCGTGCCGATCATGAAGAGCGTGTCGCAGTTCATCACCATCTCGTCGCTCGCCTTGGAGCCGAGCAGACCGATCGGACCGGTCACGAACGGCAGGTCGTCCGCGAGGACCTGGCGGCCGAGCAGCGCCTTGGCCACGCCCGCCCCCAGCAGCTCCGCCACCTGGACGACCTCCTCGGTGGCCTCGGCGGCGCCCTGGCCGACGAGCATGGCGACCTTCTTCCCGGCGTTGAGCACCTCCGCCGCCTTGCGGAGCTCCTGCTCATTCGGCAGGATCCGCGGCTTCGCCCAGCCGACGCTGGAGAAGACCGCGCCGTGCTCCTTGGGCGGTGACGGCTCGGCCGGGGACTCCTGCACGTCCTCGGGCACGATGATGGTGGCGACGCCCCGCGTGGTCAGGGCCGTCTTGAGCGCCCGGTCCACCAGGTGACGGGCCTGCGCCGGCTCCATGCACACCTGGACGAACTCCGAGACGTCCTTGAAGAGGGTGACCAGGTCGACCTCCTGCTGGTAGTGCGTGCCCAGCGACATCCGCTTCTGCTGGCCGATGATCGCGAGCACCGGCTGGTGGTCGAGCTTGGCGTCGTACAGGCCGTTCAGCAGGTGGATCGCGCCCGGCCCCGAGGTCGCGGTGCAGCAGCCGACCTCACCGGTGAACTTGGCGTGCGCGCACGCCATGAACGCGGCCATCTCCTCGTGCCGCGGCTGGATGAACTCCGGGTCGCCGCCCGCACGGTCGTACGCGCCGAGGAAGCCGTTGATGCCGTCGCCGGGGTAGCCGTAGACGCGGTGAATCCCCCACTCGGTGAGCCGCTGGAGGATGTAGTCACTGACCTTCTGTCCCATCGCTCCTCCTGGCGTCGCCGTTCGCGACCCCGCCCGTGATCGGCACCGTGCGTGGGCGAGGCACGTACCGCTCGGGCTACCCGGAACGTCGAGCGCGTGCGGCCACCTACCGGCAAAGACTCGACAAGGCGGCCGTCCGCGATCCCCGGCGTGAAGGCGGGTAGTGACTGAGGGTGATCGCGGTCCTGTTCGCGTTGCTCGCCGCGGCGAGCAACGCTCTGGCGTCGGTGCTGCAGCGCCGCGCCGCGCGTTCGGCCCCGAAGCAGTTGGCCTTCCGCCCGGCGCTGCTGTGGAGCCTGATCCGCCGGCCGGTGTGGCTCGGCGGGATCGGCGCGCTCATCGCCGGCTTCCTTCTCCAGGCGCTGGCGCTGTCCAACGGCGGGCTGGCCCTGGTCCAGCCGCTTCTGATCGCGGAGCTGCCCTTCACCATGATCCTTCTCGCCCGGATGTCGCGCATCCAGCTCGACCGGGGCACCTGGGTGGACGTCGGGGCGATGACGGCCGGTCTGGGCCTGTTCCTCGGCGCGGCGTCGCCCACGGCGGGCCGCCACACACCGGACGCGCTGCACTGGATCGTGGCGGCGATGATCACCGTGCTGGTGATCCTCGGGCTGGTCTTCCTGGCCCGGTGGCTGAGCGGCGCGCTCCGGGCGGCCGTGCTCGGAGTGACCGCCGGCATCGGGTTCGCCTTCACCGCCACGTTCATGAAGGCGACCACGAATCTGACGGACAAGGGCATGGTCACACTGCTGACCTCGTGGGAGCCGTACGCGATGGTCGTGGCCGGCTTCGCGAGCGTCTACCTGCTGCAGAACGCCCTGCAGAGCGGCACCCTGGTCGCCGCGCAGCCCGCGTTGACGATCTCCGACCCGGTGTCGGCGGTCCTCTACGGCACCACGATGTTCGGTGAGGACGTCCGTTCGGGGCCGTGGGGGATCGCCGAATTCGCGGGGTTCGCCTTGATCTTGATCGGGAGCATCCGGCTCAGCCGGTCGGCGCCCATCCGCATGCAGGCCGAGTCCGAGACCGCCTGACCGCCCTCGCCGGCGCGGGCACCGGGTCACGGTGCGGGTGGCGGGGTAGGACTGGACCGGGGTCCCGCGGAGTCCGGTGTTTGATCGCGTTTTTCGAGGGCAGCGCCGGTCCTACGAGATGACCGACCCAGAGTCCGAAGGGGGATCCGTGGTCCGCAGATGGCTGGAGTCCTGGCCGGTGTACCGCCAGGTCCGCGGGGAGGACCGGTCCGGCCGGGGTGAGGCCGCGATGAGCCGCCGCACGGCCGAGCTCAGGCCCCGGGTCGGTACGGCCGATCGGGTGGTCAAGTCGATCTGTCCGTACTGTGCCGTCGGCTGCGGGCAGGACGTCTTCGTCAAGGACGAGAAGGTCGTCCAGATCGAGGGGGACCCCGACTCGCCGGTCTCCCGTGGCCGCCTGTGTCCCAAGGGTTCGGCGAGTCTCCAGCTGACCACCGGCCCGGGGCGCCGGTACGAGGTGCTGTACCGCAGGCCGTACGGCACGGAGTGGGAACGCCTGGGGCTCGACGAGGCGATGGACATGATCGCCGACCGGGTGATCGAGGCGCGCGAGCGGGGCTGGCAGTGGGAGCAGGACGGGGCCCGGGTACGGCGGACCATGGGGTTCGCGAGCCTCGGCGGGGCGACGCTCGACAACGAGGAGAACTACCTCCTCAAGAAGCTTTTCACGGCGCTTGGCGCGATCCAGATCGAGAACCAGGCCCGTATTTGACACTCCGCCACCGTCCCCGGTCTGGGGGCCAGTTTCGGGCGTGGCGGCGCCACGACGTTCCAGCAGGACCTGGCGAACGCCGACTGCATCGTCATCCAGGGTTCGAACATGGCCGAGTGCCACCCGGTGGGCTTCCAGTGGGTGATGGAGGCCAAGGCGCGTGGCGCGACGGTGGTGCACGTCGATCCGCGGTTCACCCGGACGAGCGCGCTGGCGGACCTGCACGTGCCGCTGCGGGCGGGGTCGGACATCGCGTTCCTCGGCGGGCTCGTCAACCACGTGCTGACGAACGACAAGGACTTCCGGGAGTACGTGCTGGCCTACACCAACGCCGCGACCATCGTGGGTGAGGAGTTCCGCGACACCGAGGACCTCGACGGCGTCTTCTCCGGCCTGGATCCGGACAGCCGCAGTTACGACCCGATGACCTGGCAGTACGAGGGCGCCCTGGTGCAGGCCGCCTCCGGCGAGCGGGACGAGGAGTACGAGGAGCGCATCGGGGCGGAGTCCGCGATCCGGGAGGCCGCCCGGGGAGAGGCGCACGGGTCCGGTGGGGCCGCCGTGCCCGGGGAGATCCACACCGATGAGACGCTGACCCATCCGCGGTGCGTCTTCCAGATTCTCAAGCGGCACTACGCCCGCTACACGCCGGAGATGGTCGAGCAGGTGTGCGGCGTGCCGCAGGAGACGTTCCGTCGCGTGTGCGAGCTGGTCACCGAGAACTCGGGCCGGGAGCGTACGACGGCGTTCGCGTACGCGGTCGGCTGGACGCAGCACACGGTCGGGGCGCAGTACATCCGGACGGCCTCGATCCTGCAGGCGTTGCTCGGCAACATCGGCCGGCCGGGCGGCGGCATCCTCGCGCTGCGCGGGCACGCGAGCATCCAGGGTTCCACCGACATCCCGACGCTGTTCAACCTGCTGCCCGGCTACATCCCGATGCCGCACGCGCACCGGAACCAGACGCTGGAGAAGTTCGTGGAGGCCGAGGGCGCGGAGAAGGGCTACTGGGGCAACATGCGGTCCTACCTGGTCAGCCTGCTGAAGGCCTGGTGGGGGCCGGCGGCGACCGAGGACAACGACTACGCGTTCGGCTATCTGCCCCGCCTGACCGGCAGCCACAGCACGTACGAGACCGTCATGGCGCAGCTGGAGGGCACCTGCCGCGGCTATTTCCTCATGGGCGAGAACCCGGCGGTGGGCTCGGCGAACGCGAAGATGCAGCGGCTGGGCATGGCGGAGCTGGACTGGCTGGTGGTGCGTGACTTCTCCCTGATCGAGAGCGCGACCTGGTGGAAGGACGGCCCGGAGATCGAGACCGGGGAGCTGCGGACCGAGGAGATCGGCACGGAGGTGTTCTTCCTGCCCGCCGCCGCGCACACCGAGAAGTCGGGCAGCTTCACCAACACCCAGCGGCTGCTCCAGTGGCACCGGCAGGCGGTCGAGCCCCAGGGCGACGCCCGCAGCGACCTGTGGTTCGCCTACCACCTCGGGCGCCGGATCCGCGAGAAGCTGGCCGGCTCCACGGACGAGATGAACCGTCCCCTCCTGGACCTCACCTGGGACTATCCCGTCCAGGGCCCGACCGCCGAGCCGGATGCGGAGGCGGTGCTGGCCGAGATCAACGGCTCCGGGCCCGACGGCGAGCCGTTGAGCGCGTACACCGAGCTGAAGGACGACGGCTCGACGAGCTGCGGATGCTGGATCTACTGCGGGGTGTACGCCGACGGCGTCAACCAGGCCGACCGGCGCAAGCCGCACACCGAGCAGGACTGGGTGGCCAAGGAGTGGGCCTGGGCCTGGCCCGCCAACCGCCGCATCCTGTACAACCGGGCCTCCGCCGACCCCGACGGCCGCCCGTGGAGCGAACGTAAGGCCTACGTCTGGTGGGACGGGCAGAAGTGGACCGGCCACGACGTCCCGGACTTCCAGCCGGACAAGGCCCCGGACCACCGGCCGGAAGAGGGTGCGAAGGGGCCCGACGCGCTGGGCGGCACCGACGCGTTCATCATGCAGGCGGACGGCAAGGCGTGGCTGTACGCCCCGGCGGGGATCGTCGACGGGCCGCTGCCCGTTCACTACGAGCCGCACGAGTCGCCGTTCACCAACCCGCTGTACTCCCAGCAGAGCAACCCGGTGCGCCAGGTCATCAAGCACCCGGAGAACCGGTACCAGCCGCCGGGATCGGAGGTGTTCCCGTACGTGACGACGACGTACCGGCTCACCGAGCATCACACGGCGGGCGGCATGTCGCGGTGGCTGCCGTACCTGTCGGAGCTGCAACCGGAGTTCTTCTGCGAGGTGTCGCCGGAGCTGGCGGCCGAGCGCGGCCTGGAGCACCTGGGCTGGGCGACCGTCGTGACCGCGCGGACCGCCGTCGAGGCACGGGTGCTGGTCACCGAGCGCCTGACCCCGCTGCGGGTGGCCGGCCGCACGCTGCACCAGGTCGGCCTGCCCTACCACTGGGGGCCGAACGGCCTGTCCACCGGCGACGCGGCGAACGAGCTGGCGCCCGTCGTCCTCGATCCCAACACCCACATTCAGGAGGTCAAGGCGATGGCCTGCGACATCCGGCCGGGCCGGAGACCGCGCGGCCCCGCGCTCCTGGAGTTCGTCCGCGACTACCGGCGGCGCGCCGGCATCACCGACGAGACCGGAATGGAGATGTGACGATGTCCCCGGCGCGGATGGGCTTCTTCACCGACACCTCGGTGTGCATCGGATGCAAGGCCTGCGAGGTGGCCTGCAAGGAGTGGAACGCCATCCCCGAGGACGGCCTGAAACTCACCGGGATGTCCTACGACAACACCGAGGGCCTGGGCGCCGACACGTGGCGGCACGTCGCCTTCATCGAACAGCGCAAACCCGTCGGGCTCGCCGAACCGGGCGTCGACCACACCGGACCGGTGCCGGACTCCGGGACACCGCCCGCCGAGGCGCCCATGACGCCCACGACGCCAGGATCGAGCGGTGAGCTGCGCTGGCTCATGGCCAGCGACGTGTGCAAGCACTGCACCCGGGCCGGCTGCCTCGACGTCTGCCCCACCGGCGCCCTGTTCCGCACCGAGTACGGCACGGTCGTCGTCCAGGAGGACGTCTGCAACGGCTGCGGCTACTGCATCCCCGCCTGCCCGTACGGCGTCATCGACCAGCGCAAGGACGACGGCCGCGCCTGGAAGTGCACGCTGTGCTACGACCGCATCGGCGAGGGGCTGACCCCCGCCTGCGCCAAGGCCTGCCCCACCGAGTCCATCCAGTACGGACCGCTGGACGAACTGCGGGCCCGGGCGGGCGAGCGCCTCACGCAACTGCACGACGTCGGCGTCGCGGACGCACGCCTCTACGGCCACGACCCGGACGACGGCGTCGGAGGCGACGGAGCGTTCTTCCTGCTGCTCGACGAGCCCGAGGTGTACGGGCTGCCGCCGGATCCCGTGGTCACGACCCGCGACCTGCCGTCCATGTGGCGCCACGCCGGAGCCGCCGCGCTGACCCTGCTGGGCGGGCTGGCCGCCGTGTTCGCCGCCCACGGACCGACCGGAGGGAAACGATGAGCGGCTCGGCCGGTGACGAACGCCCGGGACGCGAGGCGCTGGTCGGCAAGGGACCGGGCCGCCGCAAGGGCCGCCGCCGGGGACGTGGTGAGCGGGCGATGGTGCCGGACGCGACGTTCACCTCCTACTACGGCAAGCCGATCATCAACGCGCCGGTGTGGAAGCCGCTGGACATCGCCGGCTACTTCTTCCTCGGTGGCCTGGCCGGTGCCGGTTCGGTGCTGGCCGCGGGCGCCCAGCTCACCGGCCGTCCGCGCACCGCACGAGCCCTGAAGATCTCCTCGGCGGTGGCGATCTCGGGTTCGCTCGCCGCGCTGGTCCACGACCTGGGCCGTCCCGCCCGGTTCCTCAACATGCTCCGGGTGATCAAACCGACCTCGCCGATGAGTCTCGGCTCCTGGCTGCTGACGGCCTACGGGCCGGCCGCGGGTGCCGCCGCGGCTCTGGACCTCACCGGGCTCTTCCCGCGCCTCGGGCGCGTCGCGACCGCGGGGGCCGCGACGCTGGGCCCGGCGGTCGCGGCCTACACCGCGGTGCTGGCCGCCGACACCGCCGTGCCCGCGTGGCACGAGGCGTACCGGGAGCTGCCCTTCGTGTTCGTCGGCTCGGCGGCGGCCGCGGCCTCGGGCATGGCCCTGGTCGCCGCCCCGGCGCGGGAGAACGCCCCCGCCCGCAGCGCGGCGGTCTTCGGCGCCGCGGTGGAGGTCGCCGCCGCCAAGCTGATGGAACACCGGCTCGGCATGATCGGCGAGACCTACCGCAAGGGCCGGGCGGGCCGGCTGATGCGCGCGGCGACGGCACTCTCGGCCGCCGGCGCCGCCGGTGCGGCACTGCTGGGCGGACGCAGCCGTACGGCGGCGGTGCTCGGCGGAGCGGCCCTCCTGACCGCGTCCGCCTGCACCCGGTTCGGCGTCTTCGACGCCGGGATGCGGTCGGCGAACGACCCGAAGTACACCGTCGTGCCGCAGCGCAGGCGCCTGGAGGCCGGCGCCGGCTGACGGCGGGCCTTCCGTGGAACTACCCACCGGTTCTTCCACGCACTGGCCGAAATCGGGTACACCGGGTCGGTGACATTCGACTCCTTCTCCTCCGCGGTGGTGGCGCCCGGCCTGTCCCACGACCTCGCGGTGTGGCGTGACCTGTGGACCGACGGCGAGGCGCCGGCCGCGCACGCCCGGCGGTTCCTGGCCACCCGCCTGGCGCCGGCGGGTGTGGTGCTGAGTGCTTGAGGAACTGGTCGCCCGGGCCCGTGGGCTCCGGCGCGCCGGCGAGCGCACGATCCTCGGCATCGCCGGTTGTCCGGGAGCGGGCAAGTCGACTCTCGCCGAACTCCTGGTCCGCCGGCTCGCGGAGGATGGCGAGGCGGTCGCCCTCGTCCCGATGGACGGGTTCCACCTGGCCGACGTGGCCCTGGAACGCCTGGGGCGGCGCGGGCGCAAGGGCGCCATCGACACCTTCGACGGTGACGGCTACCTGGCCCTGCTCCGCCGGGCGCGCACCGACCTGCGCCGTACCGTCTACGCACCCGGGTTCGAGCGCGACCTCGATCAGCCGATCGCCGGCAGCATCGCCGTCGATCCGGACGTCCGGCTGGTCGTCACCGAGGGCAACTACCTGCTCGCGGACGCGGAGCCGTGGCCGTGCGTACACGCCGAACTGGCCGAGGTCTGGTACTGCGAGCTGGACGAGACGGTGCGCCGGGAACGGCTGATCGCGCGCCATGTGCTGTTCGGCAAGAGCGAGTCCGAGGCGCGCCGGTGGGTGGCCACGGTCGACGACGCCAACGCCCGGCTGATCGCCGCCGGGCGGGGGAGAGCGGACCTGGTCGTCGACATGTCGTCCATCGGTCCAGCGGAATGAGGGCTACCGGTCGAGGTCCCACAACCGGATGCTCTTGTCCTCGGCGCCGCTCGCGAGAGTCTTTCCATCGGGGCTCCACACGACGGAGTCCACCGAACCTTTGTGTCCCTTGAGATCGGCGAGCGTGGTGTGCGCGGCGACGTCGTACAACAGGATCTTGTGATCCTTGTTTCCGCCGCTCGCGAGATAGCGTCCGTCCGGGCTGAAGACGACCGACAGGATCCCTCCCTTGTGACCGGTGAAGACGCCGACCCCGAGGTGGGTCCGCAGATCCCACAGCAGGATTTTGTCGTCGGCGGCGGCGCTGGCGAGCCTCTTGCCGTCCGGGCTGAACGCGACGCTGTGCAGGGAGCCGGTGTGCCCGCGAAGGACCGTCCTCTGCGTCCAGGAAGCGGTGTCCCAGAGCCGGACCGTCTCGTCCCAAGATCCGCTGGCGAGGGTCTTGCCGTCGGGGCTGAACTTCACCGTGGTGACTCCGTCGCTGTGCCCACGCAGGACGTGGAGGAGCCGACGGGATCCGACGTCCCAGATCCGGATGTCGTGGTCCTTGGAGCCACCGGCGAGGGTTCTGCCGTCGGGGCTGAGAGCAATGCTCCACATCTCGGACTTCGCGCCCGTGAACTTGGCGATCTGTGTGTTCGAGGTGAGATCCCACAGTCGCGCCGTCTTGTCGTCCCCGGCCGTCGCAAGCATCTTCCCGTCCGAGCTGAAGGTGATGTCTTCGATCGAGTCATTGCCGGGGATCTGTGCCAGCTGGATACGGCGGCGGGCGTCCCAGAGCTGGATCGTGCTGTCCGAGCCGCCGCAGGCGAACGTCTTGCCATCGGGGCTGAAGGCCATGCTGAAGACGTTGGTGCCGGGCTTGAGCGCTTGGGAGGGGAAATTCCCGGCGAGGCGTACGGACGGGGAGACGGAAGCGACCGGACTCGCCTTCGCGTGCGGCCGGGGCTGCGTCCTTCCGGACGGCCAGAAGATGATCGCGCAGGTCACTGCGGTCGCCAGGGCGGCGGCGACCGCGGTGAGGGCGGGCCACCGCCGTCGGCGGTGCCGGCCGTCGGTCGTCTCCGCGGTGTACGGCGGCATGCTCTGATCGTGGTGTACGGCGGGCCGGGGTGCGGGCGGTCCGGCGATGGGGGGCAGAGTCACGGCCGCCGCGACGTCGTGGCCGTCCCTGACCCGGGCGAGCTCGGCGGCGAGGGCGTCCGCGGTCATCCGCCGGGCGGGGTCCTTGACCAGCAGGCCGGAGAGCGCGGCGGTCAGCGGGCCGGCGCGACGGGGCGGCGGCGGGTCCTCGGTGAGGACGGCGGCGAGGACGGCCGCGAGGGACTCTCCGTTGAACGGGAGCCGCCCTTCGACGGCCGCGTACAGCGTCGCGCCGAGCGACCACAGGTCGGAGGCGGGCGTCGCGTACCGGCCGCGTGCCTGTTCGGGGGCCATGAAGCAGGGAGTACCGAGCACCGCCCCGGTCTGGGTGAGGACGGTGCCACCGTCGAGGGCGGCGATGCCGAAGTCGGTGAGCACGGTGCGCTCGCCATCGAGCATCACGTTGCTCGGCTTGACGTCACGGTGCACGACACCGGCGCGGTGGGCGGCGCGCAGCGCGGACAGGATCCTGGCGCCGATCTCCGCCACGTCCTGCGGCGACCGCGGCCCGTCCTCCTTGAGGATGTGCTCGAGCGTGTGACCGTGGACCAGCTCCATGACGACCCAGGGCCGGTCACACTGGTTGACCACCTCGTGGACGGTGACGATCCCCGGGTGACTGAGGCGCGCCGCGGCGCGCGCCTCGCGCAGGGTGCGTGCCTTGAGCGATCCGACGTGCGCACCGTCGAGCCCGGCCGGAAGCCGGATCTCCTTGATGGCGACGTGCCGGTCGAGTGAAGTGTCATGAGCTCGCCAGACGACCCCGATGGCGCCTTCGCCGAGCTTGTCCATCAGCCGGTACTTGCCGGCGATGAGCCCTTCGTTGCCCTGTGTCACACTCGGACATTTAACCGCAATGGTTCCGGGACCAGTCCCATATGCCCTCGATAGCGGATCGTCCGTGCGATCCGGTGCGCCTTTCCTGAACTCGGAAATTACCTCTGACCTGCCCATATGGCTACGACAACCAGACTGGCGCGGCAGTGACTGCGGTCGGTCCGAAGCTGTCGTTGTCTGCGACGCTGAGTAAAGGAACGGTTGCCGAAAGTCAAGATTGACTTTTGTGTTGGGTCGGATTAAGCGGCTACCCGAAAAGGGGGAATTGCGTTGGATGTCATGGAAATCGCCAGATCCCAGAAAGGTATCGGTGAGCGCGCCGACGGCTCCAGCAAGTACGGCGCCTGGCTCGACGACCAGCCGCCGAAGACCAGCGTCTACGCCGAGGCGGACTGGTGCGGAGCGTTCCAGCTCTGGGTCATCGCCCAGGGCGGCGCACTGTGGACGGCCGCGGCCGGCGGCCTGAACAAGCACTTCGCCGAGGTCCAGGTGTGGTTCGACTGGATGAAAACCCACCACCGGATTTCCTCGCAGCCGAAGGTGAGGCGGCTGGTCTGGTACGACTGGGCCGGCACGCCGAAGGGCGCGAACCACATCGGCATGGTCGATCACTTCAAGGCCTCGGCGATCTGGGCGTGGGAGGGGAACCACGACGACGAGGTGCGGCTCGTCAAGCGTTCGCGCGACCGTCAGATCATGGGCTACGGCGAGTGGTGGGACCACATCGCGGCCGACGAACTCCGGGCGGGCTGAGGAGATGTCGCGCCGGCAGATGACGGCGGTGGCGTGATGCTCCACGGCTTCGACATCTCCGCCTACGACTCCGACACCGCTCCGGCCGCCGACTTCGTCATCGTCAAGGCCACCGAGGGCTCGACGTACACCTCCTCGCGGTTCGCCGCGCAGTGGAGGTCGGCGAAGTCGCGGGCCAAGCACCGCGGCGCCTACCACTTCGCGCGGCCCGAAGCCTCCTCCGCCGCGTCGCAGGCCGCGCGGTTCCTCGACGTCGTACGGCCCGTGCCCGGCGAGAGCGTCTGGCTCGACCTCGAGACCAGCCGCCTGGGCCAGGCGAAGACGAACGCCTGGGCGCGGGCGTGGGGCGACTACGTACGCGAACACGCGCCGAAGGTGACCTCCGGCGTCTACCTCGGCAGCGCTTATGCCGGCAACGGCACCGGCCGCGGCCTGAGCGAGCACTTCGGCCGCTGGTGGTATCCGCAGTACCCGGGCGCGTACCAGCTGCGCGCCGGAACGGACGCGTGGACGGTACGGACGGCGAACCGGTCGTCGTCACCGCCGGAACGGGCGCCGATCGCCGCCCTGACGACGCGGTGGCCGTCGGCCGTCACGCCGTGGCTACCGAAAACGAACACGACCGGATGGAAGAAGCCGGACATCTGGCAGTTCACCGATAACTGGAAGGGCCTCGACGCCGACGTCACGGCCCTCACGCTCGACGAACTCGCCGGAAACGGGCGATCGACGGCGGCGAAGCTCATGCGGCGGCTGCTCCGGCGCGGCTGATCGCCGGCGCCGTCAGTGGCTTTCGGTGACCTTCGGAGACGCGCTCGGGCGATCCACCGCGGTCAGCCGGCGTGCGGGCCACAGCGAGGCGGCGGCGGTGAGCATCCCCACGGTGACGACCGTCAGCAACAGGTGGTAGTCCACGACGGACACCAGGGCGGCGCCGGCCGCGATGGAGAGCGCCTGCGGTCCGCCGGTCAGGGTTTCGGCCGTGGTGGAGACCCGGCCGATCAGCGGGCCGGGCGTCCGCCGCTGTACGACGGTGGTGGATCCGACGACCATCGTGGCCAGGCCGAGACCGCCGACGACCATACCCGCGAAGACGACGGGCGGCCACGGCGACACGAGCAGGCCGTTGCCGACGCCGAGCGTCGCCATGCCGATCGCGATCGCCGCGAGCTCACCGACGCTCCCGATGAGCCGGGCGGCCAGCAGCCCTCCGCCGATGGCGCCGACGCCCTGGGCCGACGCGAGCACGCCGACGAACGCGGGCGGCCGGTGCAGCCCCTCGCCGACGACGGCGAACAGCGTCGACTCGTTGATGCCGATGACGAGGAAGCCGACGGCCGTGGCGATCGTCATGCGACGCAGCGCCGCTTCGGTCCTGATGTGGGTGAGGCCCGCGGTCAGCTCACTCAGCCAGTGCGGGCCCGACCGCGCCGGCGCCGGCTCGTGGAGGCGAATGCGGGCGATGGCGGCCGCCGCGACCAGGAACGTGACCGCGTCGATCGCGGCGACGGCCGCGCCGCCCAGCGCCGCGAACAGCGCCGCGCCCGCGAGCGGGCCGCCCAGCCGGAGCCCCTCCCTGACCGTCTGCAGGACGCCGTTGGCGCCGGCCAGCAGGTCGTCGGTGAGCAGTCCCTTCAGCAGGCCACCGAGCGCGGCGGCGATCGTCACCGACGAGATGCCGTAGAGCGCGGCGACCGCGTAGATGATCCACACATCGGCGGCGTCACGGACGGCGAACAGCGGGAGCAGCATCACCGCCGAGGCGAGGTTGGCGACCACGAGGAAGGGGCGGTGCCGGAACCCGTCGACCAGCCGGCCGCCGAGCGGCGCCACGAGGTACGGCACCGCCATGAAGAGGGTGACCAGTCCCGCCTCGCCGTTCGAGCCGGTGAGGCTCTTGACCCAGATGGCGAACACCAGCAGTAACAGGGCGTCGCCGGCCATGCTCGCGACCAGGCCGGCGAACAGCAGCCGGAACGCCGGCAGCCGGAGAACGGCGCGCATCAGTCTTCGCTGTACGGCGCCGCCGGCACCGCCCAGGCGAAGATCCGGATCCGGCGGGCGCCCGGGGGACGGTTCGCCGGGTCCCGGCGGTCCTTGTGGCGGCCGACGATCGCGGCGAGGGCCTTGTTGAGCTCCTTCAGCTCGTCGAGGGTGAGCCAGTCGATGTTCTGTACCCAGTTCGCGGCGTCCTGCCATTCGGGTGGGTCGGTGCGGCGCCACGCCTGCCAGTCGCGCAGCCCGGCGAACTCCTGCTCGACGAACTGTGCGCTGAGCGCGTCGCTGGCGGCGGCCACCTCGCCGGACTCGTCGCTGTCGCCCCACGACAGGGGACGCGCTACGGGCCGCCATGGACGATTCCGGCCCTTGCCGCCGCCCGCCTCCTCGACGAATCCGTACTTGGCGAGCTGGCGCAGGTGCCAGGAGCAGTTCGCCTGGCTCTCCCCGATCATCTCGGCGAGTTCGGTGGCGGTCGCGGTACCCCGTTCGTACAGGGCCTGGCACAGCCGCATGCGTACGGGGTGGGCGAGCGCGCGCAGTTCGGGTGCTTCGCGAAGCTTCCTCTCGGATCCGTCCATACGGGGACGGTAGCCTGCAAAAGAGTCTTTTCAAAGACTCTTTTGATAGCCGTCACCAGCGTCGTACGGCAGCGTCATCGCAGGTCGGAGTGGCCGAAGGCGTACGGGAAACGCGGAACGGCCGGTAACGGCCATTCGGAGGCCGCTATCCGGCGTCGGCGTGCTGGGCGGGTGGCCCTGAGCAGCGCGCGGAGGGACGCGCGGACCGTCCGTGACCGGGGACGGCGGGCGGCGCCGGGGGGCTCGGCAGGGACGAGGATTCCGCGGCGGGCGGCAGCCATCCGCGTTCCTGTGCCGACAGCGCGATCTGGAAGCGTGTCCTGGCTCCCAGCGCGGCGCCGATGTCGGTGATGTGCTTCTGGATCGTCCGCCGGCTCAGCCCCATGACCCGGGCGATCGCCTCGTCCTTCATCCCCAGGGACATCAGCCGCAGGATCTCCCGCGTCCGCTCGTCGGGGCGGTCGCGTCCAGGAGGAGCGGATGGCGGGCGGGCGGAACCGTTGCGCCACGGGACGCCATGCTCCCACAGGCTCTCGAAGAGCGCGGCCAGGACGTACAGCAGCGTGGGGGAGTGCACGAGCAGCGATCCCTGGGCCGGGTCGTCCTCGCGCAGCGGCATGATCGCGCTGGTGCCGTCGAACAGGACCAGCTTCATCGGCAGGCCGCCGCTCAGGCGTATCTCGCCACCGATGGCGACGCCCTGCTGTGCGGTGTACAGCGACATGTCGTCGGTGAACGTGTCGCTGTCGTAGATGGATCGGAACCGCACCCCGCGGCGGATCGCCGCCGCCTGGATGTTGAGCCGGTGCGGCGTGGCCTCCAGCACCGTCACGTACGGGGGCATCACCAGGTGCAGGACCTCGTGACGGCTCGTCTGCAGCAGGTGGGTGTAGCGCGCCGTGACCCGCCTCTTGGTGTCGAGGATCTCGAACTGGTCCGAGGCGAACCGCTGATGCGACGTTGAGCTGTACGCGTCGTGCAGCCGCTCCGCGAGCATCTCCACCCGCGCCAGCTCCTCGCGGCGGCGGGCGAGCAGGGACGCGAGGGCGGGCCGGGGCGGGGTGGCGCTCCAGCGGAGGGGCCGCCGGCTCACCGGGACGGCGAGCAGTTCGGTCTCCAGGGTCCGCAGCGTGCGGCTCGCCGCGGCGGAGGACGTTCCCAGTGCCGAGGCGATCTCCGTCGTGCTCGACTCCGGATGCTCGACGAGGTATTCGAGGATCTGCCCGGCGAGAGGGGCCAGGCCGGTGCCGTCCCAGGGATCGGGCGACTCGGCCATCGACGGCTCCCTTCCCGGGAGGACGGGCATGCGTGTCGATCTTATCCGGTGGCCGGGAACCTGCCAGGATCGCGCTCACTGGGCGAAATGTTCGCTCACTGCACGTTTGTGAAGCTGCGCAGAGTCGCACTGGAAAGGCCTTGTCGACGAGCCGGGCGGGGCTGAAGGTGATCTTGCGTTTCTCCCCCCGCTGAACGCCGCCCGCCCCTCCCCCGCAAAGAAGGCCTGATGCACAGACGTCTCAGACGCGCCGCGATCGCGGTGGTCCTGACGATCCCGCTCACCTCCGCCCCCATCGCCGCCCAAGCCGCGACGGCGAAGAAGCCCCAGCCGGCCACCCACTCCCTGAAGCTCGCCGACGGCTCGAAGGTCCAATGGTCCGACGACGGCACCGGCACCCTGACCGACAAGCGGGGCAGGACGAGGGCCTTCCCCGTCCCGCGGTCCGCCGGGCGCAGCGGCTTGAAGGCGACGCTGACGGCTCCCGACACCGCCATCCGGGCCCGTGCCGATGCCGCCCAGGGGCCCGCGTACACGCTCGGCTCGGGCTCCGCCGCGAAACAGGCCACCACCCGGATCCAGCCGATGAACACCGGCCCGGTGAAGCTGCCCGCGTCGGTCGGCGCCGACGTCAAGCGGTCCGCGCGGGCGCCGAAGGCCACGACGGCGCCGGACACCGGCGCGGGATCCGGCGTGCCCACGAACGAGGGCCTGACGTCGTCGTTGCAGTCCTACCTGAACGCCCAAGGGGTCAACGCCGTCGGTGCCTTCCACGACGCCGCGACCTACCTGCACGCGCTCCCGGGCGCCGGCCAGACCATCACCAACGTCTCCATCGGGGACCTGACCGATCAGTCGATGGCCGACGCCGGCGACGCCTACGTCGCGCACTACGGCCCGACGACCGTCGTCAAGAACGGGCAGCGGTACCTGGACATCCCGTCCATGCCGCTGATCCCCACCTACGTCGCGGACGACAACGCCCACCTGGACGCCACCGGCTCCACCGAGGGCCAGGACCCGGCCCTGGGCGAGGTGCTCCTGGACTTCTCCATGATGGCTCCGCTGCCGCACGACCGGCAGCGGCCGGAGGCGACCGGCCAGGGCGTGACCGACCTGCTCGGCATCGCCCCGGGCGCCGACTACCGTCTCGTCGTCCCCAAGGAGCCCTCCAGCGCGGGCATCGGCGCGGCCCTGCGCGCCGCGGCCGCCCAGACACCGCGCCCCGACGTCATCACCGCCAGCCTCGGCTTCGGCACCGACGGCAGCCTCGGGTTCCCCTCCCGGTGGCTGGAGGACGACCCGACGATCCGCGCGACCCTCGCGGACATCGTCAAGTCCGGCATCGCGGTGGTCGTCTCGTCCAACGACGGCACGCGGCTGGCCCTGCCCGTCTCGGTCGGTCCCGACGGCGGCAGCACCCCGACGAACCGGACGAACAGCGCGGCGGCGCAGACCGACATCGACGACGTCACGCCGACCACGACGCCGTCCGTGGTCAAGGACACCGGCGTGATCTCCGCCGGCGCCACGACCCTGGACGACACGCTGAGCTCCTCCGACATCCGGAACGGCGTGTACCCGACCACCCGCTACAACGGGTCGACGGCCTACTCGTCGGGCTTCGGCTCCCGCGTCGACCTCGCGACGCCGGGCGACAACCTGCCCGCGCTGGAGCACGTGTGCTCACAGAACTGCGACGCGCAGGACGTGAGCGTGGTCCTCAACGGCGGGACGTCCGCGTCCGCGCCGATGATCGCCGCCGCCGTCGCGGACGTCCTGCAGGCGGCCAAGGCCACCCACCAGAGGCTGACGCCCCGCCAGGTGCGTGACCTCCTGGTCGCCACGGGCCGTCCGATCGCGCAGACCCCGCAGGCCGACCAGACGCTGCACATGGGCACGCGGCTCGACGTCACCGCGGCCGTGGAGAAGGTGCTGTCCCGCACCGTCCGCATCACTCCCTCCGCGGTGCGGATGTCGGTGGCCCAGCGGCAGCTCCTGCCGAGCGCCCAGGCGACGTACTTCGTGGAGAGCACCGATCCGGCCGCCATCGACCTGGCCGGCCCGGCGGACGCCGCGGGTGCGCCGTCCGGCCAGAACGCCGTGTCACCGATCACCTTCGGCCTGGACATGACCGGCGACCGTACGGGCGTCACCTACCGCCTCCAGATCGGGGACAAGGGCGTCATCCCGGCCTCCGGGCCGAGCCTGCGGGTGCTGCCGGGCGAGCTGCTCTCCGCGGCCGGCCTGCCGGCGACCTCCGAGGACTCCCGGAGTGTGAACGTGACCTTCCAGGCCCTGCGGGCCGGCCGGGTGCTCGCCTCGGTCTCCCGCAAGCTCACCTTCACCGCGAACGACGGGACCTACGAGCAGGCGCAGGCACCGGACCTGCCCGGCGCCGTTCCGCTGGGCCGGCCGGTCACCGTGCACTACGACCTCACCGGCGTCCGCGGGCTGAGCTCTCCGCGCCTCATCCTGTCCTCCGTGGGGCACTACACGCCGAACGCGGGCGTGGACCTCTTCCGCGCGCAGTGGAGCACCCCGCTGACGGAGCCGAAGGGAACCGTGACCATCCCCGCCTCGGCCTTCGCCGCCGGGGGAGCCGGGATCTACGGCGTGGGCGTCGAGCAGTCGGGCGGCGTCTATCCGGTCTACGGCGCCTTCCGGGCCATCCGCGTCGGAGCCGGCGCCGCCGAACGGCCCGCCGCCCCGCTCCTGGGCACCGGCCGCAGGGCGTCGGTCCACGCCGTCGACCTCACCCGGGCGAACGGCAGGCTGGCCGTCTCCTGGGACGTCACCTCGGTGCCGGGCGCCGACGGCGCGCAGATCGAGCTGATGGCGCCGGCCCCCACCCTCTACGGAACGCTCAACACCGTCACCAACCAGAACGGCAGCGGCCGGGACGACAACGGCGTGGACCACGCCTCGACGCTGCTGCGGGCGCTGCCCTCGGCCAAGGGCCGGACCACGCTCGACCTGGCGGCGCTGAACGTGCCCACCGGGCTGCAGTATCCGGTGCGCGTGATCGCGACCCGTCACGGCCGGCCGGTCGGCCAGGCGTCGCCGACGTCGTTCCTGCAGTACCGTGACGGTGACGAGATGTCCGGCACCGTCGAGGGCTTCACGGTGTCCGGCGGCCGGGCGCTCATCAGCACCGATGAGTTCAGCTCCCCCGACGGGCAGTCGTACCGGCTGGACCGCTCCGCGACGACGCCGTACGCGCTGAAGGACGGCGTCCTGGGTTCGCCGATCACGCAGAACACCGGGGGCGACCTGGAGCAGCTGGTGATCGGCTCGGACCCGAAGACCGGGACCGCACTGATCGTGCACCCGTCCTACTCCGGCTCGTCCAGCCCGCAGATCGACGTGCGGAACGCCGGCACCGGAGCGACGGTCAAGGTGACCGAGACCGAGTCGCTGTCCGGCGGGAACGGCTACATCGAGGGCGGCACCGTCGACACCGTACGGCACCGGGGAGCGGTCACCACGTACGACCCGAGCTCCGGGCTGACCCGCCTGTGGCCCGTCGACATGGCGAGCGGCACGGTCGGCGCCCCGCTGGTGATCAACGCGAAGAACCCCGGACGCTCGTTCCGCGACGTCGTCATCGACGGCGCCACCGGGCAGGCGTTCGTGGCGACCACCGGCACCATGGGGCCCTGCCTCCAGGGACACGCGCCGTACGGGGTGGTGCGAGCCGACTTCGACACGGGCGACGTGACACCGGTGACCACCCTGCCGATCTGCACCGCCGGGCTGCTGCCGGACGGCGACGGCGGCAAGGTGTGGGTGTCGGTCGGCGCCGCCCAGGGCTTCCGGAACACCTTCCCGGCCAGCAGCTGGTTCGGCCTGGACCAGAAGACGCTCGCGGCGGGGGCCACCGCGACCATCGACACCCACGGTCCGGTGTGGCCCGTGTACGACTCCGTGCACCACGTCGCCGTGGAGGCCGGTCTCTATGAGAGCGGCGCGGAGGCGGACAACAACGCCATGAGCGAGATCACCGTCCTGGATCCGGACACCGGGAAGGTCCTCGCCCGGCACCCGGTCGCGAACCTGGTCTACTCGACCGTCGCCGGGTCCAACTTCGAGTTCACGTCCCGGCAGGGGCTGTACGTCGACCCCGCGTCCCGGACCGGCTGGGTCGTCAACGCCTGGGGGACCGGCCTGGAGCGGTTCACCTACTGAGAACGCGGTCAGCGGCCCCGCCGGCGTCCTCCAGGGCGTCGGCGGGGCTCGCGTCGCCGAACATCGCGTCGATGTCGCTGCCGTAGCGCCGGACGATGACGGGGAGGAACAGCCCGGCCGGGCGGGCCAGGAGCGGCATCAGCCGGCGGCGGACCCGCCCGCCGGTGAACTCATCCAGCACCCGTTGCTCGACCGGCAGGTCGAAGTAGTCCCTGGTCGCGGCGCGTTTGCGGGCGGCGCCTGCCCTCCGGCGCAGCACGGGCGCGATCGTGTCGTCGCGCGACAGGGCGCCCAGGATGGCGAGAGCCCGCCGATCGCCCAGGCGCGCCAGGTACCGGGCGGCCTGGAACCTGCTGTAGCCCGCGAGCGGCACCTCCGCGGAGGTCTTGCGGCGCGTGGCCGCCAGCAGGATCGACACGCCGCGATCGTCGTCGAGGCGGGCGAGGCCGAACGCCGCCCGCATTCGCACGTACGGCCTGCTCTCCTCGTCGCGGGCCATGGTGAGCAGGAGGCTCACTGCGCGGCGGTCACCCAGCTTCAGCCCCAGCAGCCTCGCCGCCAGCGCGCGGTGGGTGTTGTCGATCGTCCGGTCGGTGGCCATGCCGTGAAGCATCTCCGCCGCGTCGGGGTGGCCGAGATCGGCGAGGGCGCCCGCGCTGTGCACCCTCGTGAACGGAAGCAGGTAGGTGTCGCGCGTCATCGCGATGAGCAGCGCGGTGCCCCGTGGGTCACCGCGTTCGGCGAGCTTCAGCGCGACGAACACCCGGGGCAGCTCGCCGCCGAAGCAGCGCAGGATGTCGGTGAACCGCCACTCGTCATCGACGCTCTTCAGCGCCGGCAGCCCGAGGGCGTCCGGCTCCGTGGACAGGTCGGCCAGGGCGTCGGACGTCCCGCCGTCCAGCTCGGCGAGGGCGGCCGCGGCGCGCGCCCGGTGGACGAGCGAATAGGCCCGCTTGCGGCGGACCAGCCTGCGCAGGCTGCGGGACGCCTGGTTACCCCTGGAGTTATCGGGAGATTCCCCTCCTGTGTGACACAGAAGAACGTTACGGTTACGGGTTGTGAAGATCGTGGTGCAGGTAAAGCTCATGCCGGATGCCGGGCAGGCGCTGGCGCTTGAGCGGACCCTGCACGCGGTGAACGAGGCGGCGAACTGGGTATCGGCCGTGGCGTTCGACCGTGGTGTGCCGCACCTGTATGAGCTGCGTAAGTACACCTATGGCGAGTTGAAGTCGCGGGGCCTGGGGGCACAAGCTGCCCAGCATGTGATCAAGAAGGTCCGTGACGCCTACACCGCGTTGAAGGCGAACATCGCTGCGGGGAATCTCGGCAGGCCGGGTTCTCGTCGTCGTCTCAAGGCCGAGGCGAAGCCGATTGTGTTTCGTCTCGAGGCGGCGCAGCCGTATGACGATCGGTGTTTGTCGTGGCAGTACGACGCTGGGACCGTGTCGGTGTGGACGGTCGAGGGCCGGGTGAAGAACGTCCGGTTCGCCTGCTCTGCGGGTGCGCTCAAGACGCTGCAGGCCCACCGGCAGGGCGAGTCCGATCTGGTCCGGCGTGATGGGGTGTTCTATCTGATCGCCACGTGCGAGGTGCCCGAGGCCGAACGGTACGAGCCCGGCCGGTTCATCGGCGTGGACCTCGGCATCGCCGCCATCGCCACCACCTCCACCGGCTACCAGGCCGCCGGGCGGGGACTTAACCGGCACCGCAGGCGGCAACTCGAACTACGCCGCAAGCTCCAGAAGAAGCGCACCAAGTCCGCCAAGCGGCTGCTCAAGAAACGCCGACGCAGCGAGAAGCGCCACGCCGCCAACCAGAACCACATCATCGCCAAGACGATCGTGACCGAGGCTGAACGCACCTCATCCGGAATCGCCCTAGAGAACCTCAAGGGAATCCGGCAGAGGGTACGGCTCCGCAAGCCCCAACGGGTCGCGCTGCACTCCTGGGCCTTCGCACAGCTCACCGACTTCATCGCCTACAAAGCCAAACGAGCCGGCGTGCCCGTAGTCTTCGTCGATCCGGCCTACACCTCACAACAATGCGCCGAGTGCGGCCACATCAACACCAACAACCGGGTCAGCCAGTCGGTTTTCTGCTGCCGGAACTGCGGGGTCGTTGCCCACGCAGACCGCAACGCCTCCCGCAACATCGCCCGCAAAGGCGAAGCTGCGTGGACCGCGGGGCGTGAGTCACGCGTCCCTGCCACCCCATAGAAGGGGTGCTGGACGGAGGAGCCCACCCAACAGCCAGCTGGGAGCTACCTCCAAGCCCGGCCCTTCGGGACCCTTCAGGGCCGGGTCAAGTTGACCCGCTTGTACTCCAGCTCCGTGTACCAGCGGTCGACGCGGCTGCCGGTGAGGGTGTCCAGGGCGTCGCCGAGGCGGTGCTCGCTCACCACGCCCACCAGGTGGCCGACCGACCAGATCGCCGCGCCGGACATGCCCTCCCACGCGGACCTCGAACGGTCCGGGTCGGGGGCGGGCGGGTCGACGATGATCTCCAGCCCTCCTTCGCGCCGCCAGGACGCGGGGGCGGCCGTACCGCGCGCGTGGCGGGTGTCCCGGAACACCACCTCCCTGCCGTCGGCGTCCCTGCCCCGGTGGAGCCGGAAACGCGGGAACCCGACGGCCTCGACCGGCGACGGCTCGGGGATCCCGCCGTAGCGGACCGGCTCCACCTCCGGCCCCGCGTCGAGGCGGACGACCGCCACGTCGACGGCCTCCTCGTGGAAGACCACCTGGCCGGGCTCCATCCGGGCCGTGCCGTCGTCGGCGACGAACCGGACGCGGACCCGGGCGTCGGGCGCGACGACATGGGCGGCCGTCAGCACCGTCCGGCGGCGTACGAGGTAGCCCGACCCGCGAAGGCCCGGCTTTCCGTCCTCACCGGTGACGATCTGCGCGACACGGTCGACGTCGAGTCCGGCCATTCCGCGGAATCATTCCTCTCCGTCTTCGGCCTGGCCGGACACGCGTGGAGTGATCCGGCCATCGCCGTTCTGGAGAGTCGGGGTGAGAGTGAGCTTGAGTTTCTGCGTCGAGGTGTTCTTGTCGCTGATATCGGCGCCCAGGTCCAGCACCCAGAAACGCACCTTGCCGTGCACGCCGTCGGTCTGCTCGACGCTCACGCTGAGCTCCAGCTCGATCGAGCCGACCTCGAACTGAAGACGTTCGTTCTCGCCGCCGTCGATCGCCCGATACAACTCCTCGCGCAGATCCTTCACCACGTCGGCCAGCTCGATCACATTCATCTCCCCGCAGTTGTGTGATCGTCAGCATTTCATACGGGTAGATCCGATGAACGGCCGTTTTTTCCGGGCGGGCGGCGGCCTGTCCGAGCTCAGCCGGGAAGTCGATCGTAGGTCTTGTACGAGTAGGTGACCGTCATCGCGAGGCGGTTGGCGCCGGAGGCGGCGGGCAGGCCGAAGCGGCGGTCGATCCGGGGGGTGGCGGGGCCGCAACCGGTGGCGGCCGGGACGGCGAAGGTCGTGTCCGTACCCTGCATGCGCCGGATCGGCGGGTTCGCCGATACCTGGACCGGGCCGCCCGGCGCGAGGGTGAGCCGGATGGGGATCGGGTCGCCGGCCGAGCCCAGCGTGCAGTGCCGGCCGAGCCCTGGGCCGGTGAGGCGGAAGCGCAGGTTGATCACGCCCCCCGGGGTGAGGAAGTCGGACGGGCCCGCCGACTCCGGGCGCAGCCGCAGCCGGGTGCCGGGGACCCGTTCGGCGGCGGCTTGGAGCCGGCCGAAGACCTGGCCGGAGGTGCCGTCCGGCCGTGGGCCTTCGGCGTGCGTCATCGAGATGATGCGGACGCGGATCGGGCCGACGCCGCCGACGGTGAGCGTGCCGGTGGCGACGTGGTCCTCGCACCGCCACTCGGCCGGATCGGCCCACGACGGGATCGGCGGGCAGTCGCGGTATTCGAAGTGCGGTGGCGGGTCGGCGTGTGCCGTGGCGGCTCCGAGCGGGGGAGCCGTGGCGGAGAGCAGGATCGAGATCGCGGTGCGCATCGGAGCATTCCTTCGAAGGGGTCGATGATCGACACCAAGCCTCTTCGCCCGGCCCGCGCGAAACGATGGCGCAGGCCTGTGGATCGAATCGGAAAGCAGATCCATTGACACACCGGATCCGGGGTGTTACCGACGCACCCGCCTGTGCATCAAGATCCCTGTGCGGGCGGCCCCTGACGGCGGGCGCGCGGCGCCGGGCCCGTGGTCGCCCGGACGATCAGATGTGAGTCGAGGCTGTGGCGGACGTCGCCGACGCTCCGGCCGGCCACGAGGTCCAGCAGCACCGACACGGCGATCTTCCCGGCCTCCGCGCAGCGCAACGAGATGGTCGTGAGCGGCGGATACGTCGTCGCGGCGAAGACGTCGTCGCAGCCGATCACGCTCATGTCCTCCGGCACCCGCACGCCGTGCTCGGTGAGCCCGGCCAGGACACCGTGCGCCACGACGTCGTCGTAGGCCAGGACCGCGGTGGCGCCGGAGGCGAGGATGGCCTCCACGGTCGCCTTGCCGCCGTCGTACGTCGCGGGGTCGGCCTGCAGCGTGGTGAGCGTCATGCCGTGGTCGGCGCGGGCGGCGGCGATGCCGCGGCGCCGTTGATGATCCGACCAGGCCCCGGGCGGCCCGCCGACATAGGCGAGATGCTCGTGGCCGAGCTCGGCCAGATGCGCGATCGCCTGCATGAACCCGGTGTGGGAGTCCGTCAGCACCCGCGGCATCCGTGGCACGTCCCGGTTGATCAAGACCACCGGCCGTCGACGTGCGTATTCGGCGAGGGCGGCGTCTTCCAGCCGGGAGGCGGCGAGCACTAAACCGTCGACCTGCGGGGTGAACCGGGTGATCAGCCGGCTCTCCTGGGCCGGGTTCTCCGCGGAGTCGCCGAGCAGCACGCAGAAGTCCTGGTGGTCCGCGCCGACCTGGGCGGCGCGGATCAACGGCGGGAAGAACGGGTTGGCGATGTCCGGCACGATCAGCGCGATGACGCCGTTCTGGCCGGTGGAGAGCGCGCGGGCGACCTTGTTCGGCGCGTAGCCCAGCGTCTGTGCCTTCGCCAGCACCTTCTCCACGGTCTCCGGCCTCAGCAGGTCGGGCCGGGTGAAGGCGCGCGACACCGTCGAGCGGGAGACGCCCAGCTCCTTGGCGATCACGCTGATCGTCGGAACGGTCCCGTCTGGGGTCGCCATGGGGAAACGGTAGCGCAGACGTAACACGGAAAGGTGCGCCGGGCCCTTGTGTGTGCAACCGGTTGCATGTCAATCTACGCAACCAACACGTCTACGCAACCAGCAGGTCTACCCAACCAGCGTGTCCTACCCCCGGAGGTGGTCGTGGGCTCTGTCGCCTGGATCGTGTTGTCGCTGTACTTCGTGCTGATGATCGTCATCGGCTGGTGGGCCAAGTCCCGGGTGCACGACGCCCGCGACTTCTTCACCGCCGGCGGCCGGATGCCGTGGTGGCTCGCCGGCATCTCCCACCACATGTCGGGCTACAGCGCCGCCGTCTTCGTGGCGTACGCGGCCATCGCCTACACCACCGGCTTCGCGCTGTACGTCTGGTGGGCGATCGGCATCGTGTTCGCGATGGCGGTCGGTTCGGTGCTGTTCGCGCCGAAGTGGCCCCGGCTCCGCGAGCGCCTCGGCATCATCTCCCCACTGGAGTACCTCACCACCCGCTACAACCTGCCCGCGCAGCAGGTGCTCGCCTGGAGCGGCGCGGCGTTGAAGATCTTCGACGTCGGCGCCAAGTGGACGGCCAGCGCCGTCCTGCTGAACGTCTTCGCCGGCGTGCCGCTGCACTGGGGCGTGCTGCTCACCGGCGGAGTGACGCTGGTCTACTCGACCGTGGGCGGGCTGTGGGCCGACGCGCTGACCGACCTCGGGCAGTTCGTCATCCAGCTCGCCGCCGGTGTGGCGATGCTGGTGGTCACGCTGTCCAAGCTCGGCGGGATCTCGTCGGTCTGGACGATGTGGGACCGGCTGCCCGCGAGTCACGCCAAGCCGTTCGCCGGCAGCTACACCGTGGCGTTCTTCCTCGTCTACCTGCTGATCGACACGCTCTCCTACAACGGCGGCACGTGGAACCTCGCCCAGCGCTTCATCGCCGCCGGGAACGCCGCGCAGGCGCGTCGCGCGGCCGTGCTCTCCGGGGCGCTGTACCTGGTGTGGCCGCTCGTGCTGTTCTTCCCGATGTGGGCCGCGCCGCTGCTGCTCCCCGGCCTGAAGGAGCCGGACCAGTCCTACGCCCTGCTCACCACCCATCTGCTGCCGAGCGGGCTGATCGGACTGGTGCTGGCCGGGATGTTCGCGCACACGATGGCGATGACCTCCTCGGACGCCAACGCGATCTCGGCGGTGGTGGTGCGGGACATCATCCCGGGCCTGATGCGCGGCCGGTCCAGCCTCAGCGCCCGCGCCGAACTGGCGGCGGGCCGGATCGCGACCTTCTCCTTCATCGCCCTGTCGCTGGTCATCGCACTGACCTCCGACCACTTCGGCGGCGTCCTCGGCCTGCTCATCCTCTGGTTCGGTGCGCTCGTCGGGCCGATCGCGATCCCCATGCTGTTCGGCATGCTGCCCTGGTTCCGGCGCAGCGGTCCCTCGGCGGCGATCCTGTCCTGGGCGGCCGGCCTCATCGTGTTCGCGCTGACCAAGTACGTCTTCGACGGCCAGGTGGCGCGGCTCGGCGAGAACTGGGTGTCCACGGTCACCGTCGCCGGCCCGGTCATCGTGGCGTTCGTGGTGTTCGCCGTGACCGGCCTGGTGCGCCCGTGGCGGGACCCGGCCTCCGACGAGCTGATCGACGCGCTGAGCTCGGACGAGGGCCCGGCGCCCGAACAGGCGATCGCCCATGCGTGACGTCCGGTTCTACCGGGAGCACCTGGAGAACGACGTCCTGGCCTGGTGGCTGGCGCACGGCCCGGACCGCGAGCGGGGCGGGGTACGCACCTGTTTCGCGGGCTCCGGCGACACGCTGGTCTCCACGGACAAGTACACCTGGTCACAGGGCCGGTGGGCGTGGCTGCTCGCCCGGCTGTCCCGGGCCGCCCGGCGCGGACTGATCTCGCTGGACGCCGACGACCTGCTCGCCCAGGCCGTCGCGACCGGCGAGTTCGTCGCCGCGCACGCCCTGCTCGGCGACGGCACGACCGCGTACGTGACGGTGGGGGACGGCACGGTCCGGCCGTACGGGCCGGACGGCGACCCGCACGCCAGCGTGTTCGCGGACCTGTTCGCCGCGCTCGGGTTCGCCGGGCTGGCGGGCGCCGACGGGGCGGCCGGGCGGTGGGGCGGGCTCGCCGAGGCGCTCGTCGCGTCCGCGCACGAGCGGATCGCGGCCGGCACCGCACGCACCGAGCCGTACCCGGTCGACCCGCGGTTCCGCGGTCTGTCCGAGCCGATGATGCTGATGCACGTCGCCGCCGAGCTGCACGCCGCGACCGGCTCGGAGCGCAGCCGCGAGATCGCGCTGACCGCCGCGCGTACGGCTCTGACCGGCGGCTTCGCCGACGGGACCGACGTACGGGACCTGGCGCCCCGGCGCGCGGGGCTGGAGTCCACTCTGCTGGCCCGGCACCGCACGCCCGGTCACCTGCTGGAGTTCGCGTGGTTCCTCACGTGGGCCGGCGACCAGGTGCCCGGGGTCGCCGACGTCGTGCCGGACCCCGGCTGGCCCGCCCGTACGGCGCTGGCAGCGCTCGACCTCGGCTGGGACCGGCGCGACGGCGGCCTGTTCCGGTACGTCGACGCCGAGGGCGGCGAGCCACGGGGCGACCTGCTCGGCGACCCGTACGAGGACCTGGTCGTACGGACGTGGGACACCAAGCTGTGGTGGCCGCACGCCGAGGCGCTGTACGCCACGGCGCTGCTCGCCGAGCGGCACGACGACGACCGGCTCGGGGAATGGCACGAGCGCGTGCGCGACTACACGTTCCGTACCTTCCCGGAGGGGCCCGGCCGCGAGTGGACGCAGATCCGCGCGCGCGACGGCACCCCGCTGGACGAGGTCGTGGCCCTGCCGGTGAAGGACCCCTTCCACATCGCGCGGGCCCTGCTGCTGTTGGCCGAACTGGGGGAGAACACGAATTCCGATGCCCGACACCACCTATGAACCCGTCGTCCGCCGCCTGCCCGACGCCGAGGCGCTGGGCCGCGCCGCCGCGCAGGACATCGCCGACGCGCTCGTCCGCCTCCTGGCGGACCGGCCGGAGGTCAGGATGATCTTCGCCTCGGCGCCGAGCCAGGAGGCGACCCTGCGGGCGCTGGCCGACCGGCCGGACATCGACTGGAAACGGGTCACGGCCTTCCACATGGATGAATACCTGGGACTGGCCGCCGACGACCCGCGGCGCTTCGGGAACTGGCTGCGCACCGTGCTGCTGGACCGGGTGCCGATCGGAGCCGCCCACCTGATCGACCCGGGCGACGACCCGCACGCGGCGGCGGCGCGGTACGCCGCGCTGCTGGCCGCGGCGCCGATCGACCTCGTCTGCTGCGGCATCGGCGTCAACGGGCACCTGGCGTTCAACGACCCGCCCGCCGACCTGCACGACCCCGCGCTGGTGAAGGTCGTCGAGCTGGACGAGGTCTGCCGCCGCCAGCAGGTCGACGACGGGGCCTTCACGACGCCGGAGGAGGTGCCCCGGCGGGCCATCACCCTGACCGTGCCGGCGCTGCTGTCCGCCGCCCAGGTGTTCTGCATGGTGCCCGGCGCCTCGAAGCGGCCCGCGGTCACCCGGGCCCTGCACGGCCCGATCGACGGCCGGCTGCCGGCGAGCGCGCTGCGCACCCATCCCCGCTGCACGATCTACGTCGACGAGGAGTCCGCCCCCGATGCCCGCTGACCCGACCCTGACCTATCTGCGCGAGGTCACCGCGCTGCTCGAACGCATCCACGACGAGGAGTCCGACGCGATCCTGCGGGCCGCCGAGCGCGTCGCCGAGCAGGTACGGGCCGACCGGCTGGTGCACATCTTCGGCCCCGGCGGCCACTCCAACCTGGCCGCGCAGGAGGTCTTCTTCCGCGCGGGCGGGCTGATGCACGTCTCGGCCATCCTGGACGAGGGCACGCTGCTGTCCAACGGGGCGCTGCGGTCGATGGCCATCGAGCGCACCCCGGGGTACGGACGGGTCGTGATCGCCGACGCCGGGCTGACCCCGGACGACCTGTTGATCCTCGTCAACGCCTACGGCATCAACGCCGCGCTCATCGACGCCGCGCTGGAGGCGAAGGAACGGGGCGTGACACTGATCGGCGTCAGCTCACGCGAGCACGCCGAACGGACCGACCCGGGGCATCCCGCCCGCCACCCGACCAAGGCGAACCTGCACGACCTGGTGGACATCGCGATCGACACGAAGGTGCCGATCGGCGACGCGGTGATCACGATGGCCGGCGTGGCCGAACCGCTCGCGGCGGTGTCGACGTTCGCCAACGCGTACGCGCTCAACGCCCTGGTCCTGCGCACCGTGCAGCGCCTCGCCGAGTCCGGGGTGGAACCGCCGGTGTGGCGCAGCGGCAACGCGCCGGGCGGCGACGAGGCGAACGCGCGGTTCCTCGACGCCTTCCGCTCCCGGGTGCGGAAGCTGTGAGCGGCGGGCGGCCTCTGCGGCTCACCGGCCGGGACCCGGCGACCGGGCGTACGCTGCGCGTCTCCGTCGAGGACGGGCGGATCGCCGAGGTCCGCGCCACGGACGAGCCGGCCGGGCTCTGGCTCGCGCCCGGCCTCGTCGACCTCCAGGTCAACGGCTTCGCCGGACACGACGTCAACGCCGACGACGTGGACGAGACGGTCGTGACGGAGCTGGTGCACGCGGTCTGGCGTGCCGGAGTGACCACCGTGGTGCCGACGGTCGTGACCGCTCCCGAGGAGCGCATCCGCGCCGCGCTGTCCGCCGTCGCGCGGGCCCGCGCCGCCGACCCGCTCGTCGCCCACGCGATCCCGTACGCCCACGTGGAGGGGCCGTTCATCTCGGCCGAGGACGGTCCGCGGGGCGTGCACGACCCGCGGTACGTCCGGCGCGCCGACCTGGACGAGGTGCGCCGCTGGGGCGACCTCGTCGGGATGCTGACGGTCTCCCCGCATGACGACGCGGCGATCGACCTCATCGCCGGGGCCGTCCGTCTCGGGGTGCGCTGCGCGATCGGGCACACGCACGCCGATCCCGCCCAGATCACCCGGGCCGTCGACGCCGGGGCCGAGCTGGCGACCCACCTCGGCAACGGGGCGCACGCCGTGCTTCCCCGCCACCCGAACCACCTGTGGACCCAGCTCGCCGACGACCGGCTGTACGCCGGGTTCATCGCCGACGGTCACCACCTCCCGGCCGACACCTTCCGGGCGATGCTCCGGGCCAAGGGGATCGAGCGCTCCCACCTCGTCTCGGACACGACCGCGCTCGGCGGGATGCCCCCGGGGCGCTACCGGACCGCGGTCGGCGGCGACGTGGAGCTGTCCGAGGACGGCCGGCTGTCCTACGTCGGCACCCCCTACCTGGCCGGCGCGTCACGGTCGCTGGCGGACGGGGTGGCCACCGCGATCTCCATGGGCGACCTCACCCTGTCCACCGCGCTGCGGCTGGCCACGGCCAACCCGGGCCGGTTCGCGGGCGGGCGCGGCGTGCTGCGGCCCGGAGCGCCCGCCGACCTGATCACGTTCGCCTGGCGGCCGGGGGACACCACCCTGGACGTGCGCACGGTCGTGGTCGCCGGGACGCCGGTGGTGACCGGATGAGCGAGCGGATCGAGCGAGTCAGAAGACAGGTGCGCATGGTCTCTCCCCCGACGAAGGAGGGCCCGTGAGCGCGATGGTCGGTGTCGCGGTCCGCGACTGCACGCCGCCGACCGGCCTGGCCATGTCGGGGTTCGCGGCCCGCACCGGACCGGCGGTCGGCGCGCACGATCCGCTCACCGTGCGCGCGCTCGCCGTGGACGACAGTGTGCTGATCACGGTCGACGCCTGCGGGCTGCACGAGGACTTCTGCGACCGGGTCCGCGCCGAGCTGGCCGACTGCGCGTCCGTGGTGGTCGCGGCGACGCACACGCACGGCGGGCCGGCCACCATGCCCGGCCGGCTCGGCGGGCCGGTGGACGCCGCCTACGCCGCGCGGCTGCACGCGACGTGTGTGGCCGCCGCGCACGCCGCCCGCGCGGCGCGCGAACCCGCGTCGATCGAGGTGGGAGCCGGGCCCGACCCGGGGATCGCGCGCAACCGGCGGCGCGCCGACGGCCCGGTGCACGCCCCGCTGGGCGTCGTCCGGTTCCGGCGGGCGGACGGGACCTGCGCCGCGTCCGTCGTCGGTTACGGCTGCCATCCGGTCGTGCTCGGCGCGGACAACCGGCACTGGACGGCGGACTACCCGGGCGTGGTGCGCACGGCGGTGGAGGAGGCCGAGCCGAACTCGGTGTGCCTGTTCCTCACCGGGTGCTGCGGCGAGCTCAACACCGGGCACAGCCCGTACGCGTCCATGTCGGCCGGCGCCTCGGCGGAGCGCACGTTCGCGGCGGCCGAGCGGATCGGCCGGCGGATCGCCGGCGCGGCACTCGCCGTACCGACGCGTGACGCCGGCAGCGGAACGGGCGGTGCGTCGGAGCGGGTCCGCCTGCCCCTGCGGTCGGCGGATCCGGCCGAGACGGCGGCCCTGGTCACGGAGTGGGAGCGGGAGCTGCCGCGAGCCGGCGCGGACCGGCGCGAGCTGCTGCGCGCCTGGCTCACGTGGGCACGCGACGTCGCTCCGCGGACGCGGACGTCCTGGACCGGCCGGGTCACCGCGCTGCGGTGGGGGAGCCTGCGCCTGGTGGCGCTGCCGGGCGAGCCGTTCTCGGTGACCGCCCGCGACATCGCCGGCCGGCTGCGTGGAGACGTCATCGTCATCGGCTACAGCGACGGCTGCCCCGGCTACCTGCCGCCCGCCACCGAGTACGACCACGGCGGATACGAGGTGGAGGACGCACACCGCTACTACGGCATGCCGGCCCCGTTCGCGCCCGGCGCCGCCGAGTCGCTGGCCGAGGCCGCCGTCGCCCTGGCGAGCGGCCTCTGATCGCACCCCCTGTACGCGACGCGGATCCGCTGGTCGGGGGAGCGGCCCGCGCGCCTGTCCCGTCACCGCACGAGAAGGGAACCGCATGTCGCGAAAGTTCTGGGTGACGACCGTCGCCGCGTTCGTCGCGGCCGTGATGCTGGTGGGCTTCACCTGGGGCGGCACGACGCCCCGGGCGAACGCCGCCGACGCCGGCCGGCGGACCGCGGCGAGTACCCTCCCCGAGGGAACCGTCCTGGCGAGCTACCCCGGCGGCAACACCATCGACACGGAGATCCGGGAGAAGCGGCCGCGGGCCGACGGCTACTACCACGTCGACACCCCGGCGACGATCAACCAACTGAAGAAGCTCCACGTCAACACGTTCCTGTTCCTCATCTGGCACTCGCCGGCCGACTGGCAGGACCTGAGCGGCGAGTTCATGGCCGCCGCGAAGCGGGCCGGCATCAACGTGTGGGCGTACCTCGTCCCGCCGTCCGAGTGCAAGAGTTGGTGCTCAGAGCCGTACGAGACGGACTACCTGACCTGGGCCCGCAACGTCGCCCAGCTCTCGACCCGTTACCCCAACCTCACCGGCTGGGCCATCGACGACTTCACGAACGGGCAGAACTCGCAGAAGTTCACGCCGGAGTACATGCAGCAGATCAAGCAGATCACCGACGGCATCAACCCCAAGCTCGGGCTGTACACCACCGCCTACTACCCCACGGCGATCAGCGACGCGTTCTATGAGAAGTACGCGCCGTACATCCGCGGCATCATCTTCCCGTTCCGCGACTACCCGTACTACAACACCCAGGTCACCTCGACGCTCGGCCCCGAGCTGGACACGATCCTGCCGCACGCGGACAAGTACCACACCAAGGTGGTGCTGATGGTTTACACGGGCCGGTACAGCACCTTCGACGAGCCGACCCCCGACTACGTGAAGCGGGCCCTCGACGTCGGGCTCGGCTACGCCCGCCAGGGCCGCATCGAGGGCATCGCCTCCTACGGCACGCCGCACCTGGGGGCTCCGGCCGTGAGCTCCGACGTGCTCGCCATGTACGGGCGCGGCAGCCTGGTGTTTCAGAACTACGGCGGCTCGACTCCGGCCGGCGCCTACGAGTCGGCGTCCCAGACCGTGCGCGTCGACCCCGACGCGCCGCGCTACACCATCTCGCTCTGGCGCTACAACCGCTTCTACAGCACGCCGACGGCCGGGCGGCTCATGCAGGTGCTCGTCGACGGGCACGTCGTATGGTCCTCCGACCTCGCGACCGACATGTCCGGGGGCAACCACGAGTTCCGGTGGATGCAGAACGAGGGCCCGATCGAGATCGACCCGAGCTACCTGCGCGGCAAGAAGCAGGCGACCCTGACGTTCCGGCTGTATGAGGACCAGGCGGCGAACTACCGGTCGCTGACCGCGTTCGACACGGTCCAGGCCTCCGGGTTCGACGTCACCGACCCCGGGTTCGAAAAGCCGGGCAGCTGGCGGACCGAGTCCAGCTTCGGCAACCTCATCCCGGAGATGAACGTCTACGACCCCGACCTTCCCACCCACGTCTTCCAGGCCGTGGCCAGGGCGTTCGCCTCGTAGCCGCCAAGGGGTGGCCGGCCGCTCGCACCGCGCGGCCGGCCGCTCTGTCATTTCCACCCAGTAGCCGATCATCGGCCGCGCCGTGGCCGCGGGCGCGGACCGCATGCCGCCCGTACGGGCGTTCTCGTACTCGGACGAAGCTGTCTCTAGTAAACCCCCATAGGGTATGTTATGGTCATCACGACCTACCCCCCCGGGGTATCCGAGAACGACCTCGGCTCCAGTACGGCACGCAACCCTCGCCGTACGGCGGCCGGGTCGTATCGGGTCTCCCTGCTATCCATATACCCGGTATGGGTACCTTAGGAATCGGCCGGGAGGGACCGGCCACGACGGACGTCGCCGAAGGAGAAGAACAGATGACCACCACTCAGTACAAGGTCAAGGGCATGACGTGCGGCCACTGCGTGTCGGCCGTCACCGCCGAGGTCGGGGCCCTTGACGGTGTCACCGACGTCAAGGTCGACCTGGCCTCCGGGATGGTCACCGTCGCCAGCACGGCCCCCCTCGACGAGCAGGCGGTACGCGATGCGGTGGACGAGGCCGGCTACGAAATCGCCGGTTCCTGACCCGGCCCTGCTCCGGACCGTTCCGGAGCAGGGCCCGAAGCAGAAGAGGAAGGCAGCGATGAACACACCGGCCAGGCTCGGCTTCTTCACGATCGGGCTGGCGGCGGTGTTCGGCGCGGCGCTCGGGGCCGGCCGCCTGGCCGGTCCCGTCGGAGCCGCGGACCGACCGAACGCCTCCCACGGCGGAATGAACGGAATGAGCGACGGCATTGAGCACCACGACATGGCGAACGCGGCGATGCCCGGGGGGCTGCTCGTCTCCGACCACGGCTACACCCTCACCACGGCCTCCGCGCCGACCGGGGGGTTCGCGTTCCGGATCATCGGCCCGGACGGGCGGGCGGTTACGGCGTTCGACACCGAGCATGACAAGCGGATGCATCTCATCGTCGTCCGCCGCGACCTGTCCGGCTTCCGGCACGTGCACCCCACCATGGACGCCGACGGCACCTGGCGGGTCGCCGCGCCCTTCGGCGGACCGGGCACCTACCGGGCGTTCGCCGACTTCAAGCCCACCGGCGCCGGCCCGCTGACGCTCGGCATCGACGCCGAGGTGCCGGGCGAGGTCACGCCCCGGCCGCTGCCCGCCCCGGCCACGACCGCCTCGGTCGACGGCTACACCGTCACCCTCAAGGGGACACTGACGGCCGGGCGGGCGAGCCGGCTCGACCTCACGGTCTCGCGGGGCGGCCGGCCGATCACCGACCTGCAGCCCTATCTCGCCGCGTACGGGCACCTGGTGGCGCTGCGCCAAGGTGACCTGGCCTACCTGCACGTCCACCCGGACGGCGAGCCGGGCGACGGCAGGACGAAGCCGGGTCCGACGGTCACCTTCCACGCCGAGGCGCCGTCGGCGGGCACCTACCGTCTCTACCTGGACTTTCAGCACGACGGCGTGGTCCACACCGCCGAGTTCACCGTGACGGCCGACGCCGCCACCCGTCACTAGATCAGGGAGGGTGCACCAGTGAGCACCACGGGCACGACACTCGATCGCGTCGAGCTGGTGATCGGGGGCATGACCTGCGCGTCGTGCGCGAACCGCGTCGAGAAACGCCTCAACAGGCTCGAGGGTGTCACCGCGACCGTCAACTACGCCACCGAGAAGGCCAGCGTCGACTTCGGGCCCGGCGTCTCCCCACAGGACCTGATCGCCCAGGTGGAGAAGGCCGGATACACCGCCGCGCTCCCCGCCCCGGCCGAGCCGGATCAGAAGGAGACGGCGTCGGAGGCCGAGGACGCCCCGGTGCGCGCCCTGCGCGACCGGCTCCTGGTCAGCGCCGTGCTGGCCGTCCCCGTGATCGCGCTGGCGATGGTCCCGGCGCTGCAGTTCACGTACTGGCAGTGGGCGTCGCTGACGCTGGCCGCGCCGGTGCTGGTCTGGGGCGCGTGGCCGTTCCACCGCGCCGCGGTCAAGAACTTCAGGCTCGGCGCGGCGACCATGGACACGCTGGTGTCGCTGGGCACGGTCGCGGCGTTCGGCTGGTCGCTGTACGCGCTGTTCTTCGGCACCGCCGGCAAGCCGGGCATGCGGCACCCGTTCAGCCTCACCGTCGAGCGCGCCTCCGGCGCGGGCAACATCTACCTGGAGGTCGCCGCCGGGGTGACGGTGTTCATCCTGGCCGGCCGCTACTTCGAGGCCCGCTCCAAGCGGCGCGCCGGGGCCGCGCTGCGGGCGCTGCTGGAGATGGGCGCCAAGGACGTCGCCGTGCTGCGCGACGGCCGCGAAGAACGCATCCCCGTCGAGCGGCTCAGGACCGGCGACCGCTTCGTCGTACGGCCCGGCGAGAAGATCGCCACGGACGGCGTCGTGGTCGAGGGCGGCTCGGCGGTCGACCTGAGCATGCTCACCGGGGAGTCCGTGCCCGTCGAGGTCGGGGTCGGCGACACCGTCGTCGGCGCCACCGTCAACGCGGGCGGCCGCCTGGTCGTCGAGGCGACCAAGGTCGGCGCGGACACCCAGCTCGCGCAGATGGCCAAGCTGGTGGAGGAGGCCCAGAGCGGCAAGGCACAGGTGCAGCGCCTCGCCGACCGGATCTCCGGGATCTTCGTGCCGATCGTGATCACCCTGGCGGTGGCCACGCTCGGGTTCTGGCTCGGTACCGGAGGCAGCGCCACAGCGGCGTTCACCGCGGCCGTCGCGGTGCTCATCATCGCCTGCCCGTGCGCCCTCGGCCTGGCCACGCCCACCGCCCTCCTGGTCGGTACGGGCCGTGGCGCCCAGCTCGGCATCCTCATCAAGGGCCCGCAGATCCTGGAGTCCACCCGCAGGATCGACACGATCGTGCTGGACAAGACCGGCACCGTCACCACCGGCAGGATGACCCTGACCGACGTCGTCACCGCCGAGGGCCAGGACGCCGACGAGGTGCTGCGACTCGCCGGGGCGCTGGAGGACTCCTCCGAGCACCCGATCGCCCAGGCCATCGCCAAGGGCGCCGTCGAGCGGGTCGGCGGCCTGCCGGCCGTGGAGGACTTCGCGAACATCGAGGGTCTCGGCGTCCAAGGCGTCGTCGACGGGCACGCGGTCCTGGCCGGCCGTACGCGCCTGCTGGCCGAGTGGTCCCAGCACCTGCCCGCCGAGCTGGAGCGCGCCAGAGAGGCCGCCGAAGCCGGCGGCCGGACGGCCGTCGCCGTCGGCTGGGACGGCGAGGCGCGCGCGGTCCTGGTCGTGGCGGACACGATCAAGGACACCAGCGCCGAGGCGATCACCCGGATGAGGTCCCTGGGACTACGGCCGGTCCTGCTCACCGGCGACAACGAGACGGTCGCCCGGGCGATCGCGGCCGAGGCCGGCATCGACGAGGTCATCGCCGAGGTCCTGCCCGCCGACAAGGTCGACGTCATCAAGCGCCTGCAGGCCGAGGGCCGGACGGTGGCGATGGTCGGCGACGGCGTCAACGACGCCGCCGCCCTCGCCCAGGCCGACCTGGGGCTGGCCATGGGCACCGGCACCGACGTTGCGATCGAGGCCGCCGACCTGACCCTCGTCCGCGGCGACCTGCGCGCCGCCGCCGACGCGATCCGCCTGTCGCGCCGTACGCTCGGCACCATCAAGGGCAACCTGTTCTGGGCCTTCGCCTACAACGTCGCCGCCCTGCCGCTGGCCGCCGCCGGCCTGCTCAACCCCATGCTCGCCGGCGCCGCGATGGCGTTCTCCAGCGTGTTCGTCGTCAGCAACAGCCTGCGGCTCCGCCGGTTCCGGCCCGCCCGCTGAGAAGCGCCGGGCGCCCGGTTCCGCCCTCCGGCGGGACCGGGCGCCGCGTTCACGGCGGCGCTCGGCGGGGATGTTCGGTTCGGCGATCCGGCCACCTGGGTCGATATCGGCCATCAAGGAGGGCGTATGGGTGACGTTCCCACGGTCACGACGGCCGCCTACATCACCGGCCACGGCTCCCCGGACGCGATCCGGGTCGGCGAACTGCCGGTCCCCGAGCCCGGACCCACGGATGTGATCGTCCGCACCGAGGCCCTGGCGGTGAACCACGTCGACGCGTTCGTCCGGTCGGGCTCCTACCGCACGCACACGCCGTTCCCGTTCGTCATCGGCCGCGACCTGGTCGGCACCGTCGCCGCCCGCGGGGCCGGGGTCGCGGAGTTCCGCGCGGGGGACCGCGTGTGGTGCAACAGCCTCGGACACGCCGGCCGGCAGGGCTCGTTCGCCCGGTACGCCCTGGTCCCGGTCGAGCGGCTCTACCGGCTGCCGGACGCGGCCGACCCCGGCGCCGCGGTGGCGGTGCTGCACACCGCCGCGACCGCGCACATCGGCCTGTTCCGCGAGGCGCGACTCCGCGCGGGTGAGACGGTGGTCGTGACCGGAGCGGCGGGCGGTGTCGGCAGCGCCCTCGTCCAGCTCGCGTCGTTCGCGGGCGCGAAGGTCGTCGCGACGGCGTCCGGACGCGACGCCGAATGGTGCCGCTCGCTCGGCGCGCACACCGTGATCGACCACCACGATCCGCAGGCCATGGACCGGGTCGGGGAGGCGGTGCCGGAAGGGGCGGCGATCTTCTGGGACAACACCGGAAGGAACGACATCGAGGCCGCACTGCCGGTGCTGGCCGACGGAGCGCGGATCATCGTCATGTCCGGGCCCGGCAGCCGGCCGATCCTGCCCGTGGGCGAGATCTACACCCGGGACGTGAGCGTTCACGGCTTCGTCATCAGCAAGGCGTCGGTGGCCGATCTCCGGTCCGCCGCCGCCACGATCAACGCCCTGCTCGCGGCGGACCGCCTGCACGCCCGCATCGGGACGACGCTTCCGCTGACCAGGGCGGCCGACGCGCACCGTCTCCAGGAGACGAGGGGACCGCAACGGCCGCGAGGACGCATCGTCGTCCTGCCCTGACGGACGGACCGCTCGCGGGCGCGGGCCGGGCCGCTCCCGCTCCCGCTCCCGCCGGGGTCTGTACCGCGCCACAACGACGCCGGGACGTCCCGGACATCACCGATGCCCTGTGTGTCCGGGAGCTCACCCAGTAGGTTGGGTTCGGCCGCAGAGCAGTGGGCGTCGCCGCGGAGGTGGAACACGGTGCGCTTGGGAGCGCAGGTCGCGGGACGGTACCGGCTCACCGAGGGACCCGTCCGAGGAGGAGCGGGCGAGATCTGGCTGGCCCACGACGAGGAGCTGGGCCGGCCCGTGGTGCTCAAACGCGCCCTGCTCGGCGACGACAGCGCGCCCGCGTTCGACCGGCTGAGGGCCGAGGCCCGCGCGCTGGCGCGGTTCAGCCATCCGCACGTGGTGACCTTGTACGACGCCGTCCGCGTGAGAACGCGAACGCGCCTCGCCTCGTGGCTCGTGCTGGAGTACGTCCCCGGCGGGAGCCTGGATCGGTGGCCGAGGATCTCGCCGGAGTCGGCGGCGCACATCGGCGCGCAGATCGCGGAGGCGCTGGCCGCGCTGCACGCCGAGGGCATCGTGCACTGTGACGTGAAACCGGGCAACATCGTCGTCACCGCGAAGGGCACGGCGAAGCTGACCGACTTCGGTGCCGCCTACCGGATCGACGGCCGCAAGACGGTGACGCCGAACGGCGCCATCAGCCACACGCCCGCGTACGCCGCCCCCGAGGTCATCCGAGGACGGCCCGAGCCGGCGTCGGACGTGTTCTCGCTCGGTGTCACGATCGCCGCGCTGATCACCGGTGAGCCCGTTCGCGGTGGCGTCTCCGGTGCCGCGGACCTCGGCCACCTCGAGACGGTGGCCGACGCCGGGCCGGTGCGCGAGGTCCTGGCGGCGATGCTCCGGCCCGCCCCGGCGGATCGCCCGGACGCCGCCGAGGCGCACAGGTCCTTGCTGGCGGTCGCGGGCACGGCGGCACCCGAACTCCCGCTCCACGCGATTCCGACGCTGACCGGCCTGGAGACCCGGCCGCCGGAGCCGGGGCCCGAGTCGTACGGCGGCAGGCCGGCGCTCTGGCGAGAGGTGACGACGTTCGTCAAGCGCCGTCCGCGGCGCATCGCCGGGGTCGCGGTCGCCGTGGCGCTGGTGGCCGGGCTCGCGCTCACGCCGCTGATGACGGGGCACGACCACCACGTGGGCGCGAACCGCCCGCCGGCGACGCCACCGGGCGGGTCCGTCATCGGCGAACCACGCACGGCCGACCCGTGCGCCCTGACCGACCCGGCCCCGCTCGGGAGATACGGCCGTACGGAGGTCGACGACGACTACGGCAACTTCAACCGCTGCGACGTGCTCATCCACACGGGCGGGGAGAACGTCGTGGACGTGGAGGTCGACCTCGACAGCGAGCCCGGACCGGACCAGACCACCGGGGCGAAGACCGTCGAGGGCATCGCCGTCATCGCGGACCGGCTCGACGGCGACGAGTGCAGCCGGACCCTTCTGCTGTCGCCGCCCGACGGCGACACCAACGTCACGGTCACCGCGAAGCGGAACGGGAAGGGATCGGCGCCCCTGTGCGAGGTGGCCGACGTGGCCACGCTCAGCGCCGCCAAGGCCCTCGGCAAGGGGCGGCTCGCACGGCGCTCCCCGCCCCTGCCGGCCGGCTCGCTGGCACACCACGACGCCTGCGCGCTGCTGGACGCCGGCGCGCTCAAGGCCGTCCCGGGGATCGACGCGCGAAAGGTCGACGCCGGGTTCGCCGGATGGGACTGCAGGTGGTCCAGCACCAGTGAGGACATCCAGGTGAACCTGCGTTTCGACCGGAACCAGCCCCTCACCTCCGACGACGGCCGCCTGATCCGGCTCAGCGGCTACCGCGCGTTCGTCCAGCCACGCGGCGACGGTGACGACACGTGCGTGGCCCAGGCCGTCTACCGGACGTACATCGACCGGAGCGGCGACCAGACCGCCGAGCTGCTCTACCTCGTGGTCCAGGGCGCTCCGTCCACCACACGCCTCTGCTCGATCACGACCGGCCTCGCCCGCTCGGCCGCCGCCGCGCTGCGCCAGGCCTGAGCGATCTCGTACGAACGCCGCGACCACGCCGAGCGGCCTCGGGGTCAGGAGTCATGCACTTTCAGGGCGAACCACAGGTCATAGCGTGCCGACGGGCCGTTCAGCAGTGACCGTCCGACCAGTCCCTCGATGCGGGTCAGGCGCTTTCGCGCGCCGGGTGCCGAGATGCCGAGTGCCGCGGCGGTCGCCTCCAGGCGCGCGTCGTCGCCCAGCCACACGCGCAACGTCTCCAGGAGGGGCCGCGAAGCCAGCGGAGACAGCTGCATCTCGGCCCAGTGCCGTACGTCCGGGGTTCGGAGGATCGTCTCGAGGGGCGCCGCGACACCGATCCGTCCCCGGCCGTCGAGCACGCGCAGCGCGAGATGGAGCCTCGCCTGTGTTTCGAGGTCGTCCAGGTCGCGGCCGAGGAGCTCTTCGATGCGGCGGAGCCGGGCCGCCAGGGTGTTGCGGTGAATCTTCAGCTGCCGCGCCGCGCCGCCGTAGAAGTCGAGCCACGACCCGAGGGTGGCGGTCAGCTCCGCCGCGTCGGGATCCTGGACGCGGCTGGGCCGGTAGTCGTGAAGCGGTGCGAGCTCGCCCCGCGCCCACGCATGGCCACGGGGCCGGATCAGCGCGGCCAGGTCGCCTCTCGGGCTGAACACCGCGTAGTGCTCGGCGTTCCCGCGTGCGACCGCGAGGGCATGGAACGCCTGCCCGTACCCCGACGCCATCTCCGGCAGCGGGACGGTGTCGCCGCGACCGACGGCCACGCCGCTCGACCGGGCGGCGTAGCGTCGCAGCATCCCCTCCATGACGCCGGCCGGCTCCGGGGCCGGGGCGAGCGCGATGACGTGCCCGGTGTAGATGGGACACCGTACGACCCACGCCCGGCCGCCGGACGCCCGGTCGCACTGGGCGGCCGACTCGTCCCTGCGCTCCGGCGGGCCTTCCACCACATAGACGCGGATCTCGTCGGCGAGGCTCGGTCCCATGGTCTCGGCGACACGGCGGGCGGCCTGCAGCTCACCGACCAGGAGCAGATGGAGCACCGCCTCCCTGGCGTGCGCCTCCGCCTCGTCGAGCGCGTGCCGGCGGCGGCCGAGGTCCTCGGCGCGCCAGCGCAGCGCGAGCAGCCGCGACGCGTCGCCGATCACGGCCCGTGTCGCCGAGGAGAACGGCTCGGGCCGCGCGACGACGAGCACCGCGTCCCGTGTCCGCTCGCCGATCGCCTGGATGTGGACCACCCCGGTACCGATGTCCGCGGCGGCGGCGCGGGCCTCGCCGTTCACCACGCGCTCGACGTCGGCCGAGGCCTGCTCGATGACGTCCTCGGGGAGCCCGGGGAACGCGTGCCGCGGCACGCCGGCCCGGTCGAGCAGGACCGCGGGGCCCGACACGCGCCGCGCCAGCCAGCGCAGGAGGCGTTCGAGGCCGTCCGGACGCGTCACCGCTCGCTGCATCTCCCGGTTGCCGAAAATTTTTCGGCTTCTTCGACACGAACCCGGATCACAACCGGGACCGCAGGTTCAGCGCCCAATGAATCGCCGAGCGCGGCGCGGGTGCCACTCCCCTCACGCCGGTACGGGCAAGGGAAGAGGCACCCACGCGCCGCCCGCGGTCACCGGCCTCCGGAGTGCTTCAGGCCGTAGGCGTCGTACACGGTCTGGGCCACCGTGTCACCGGCGGCGTCGGCCGCGGTGCTGAACCGCCCCACCCCCGTGCCGGTCCTCACGCTCAGACCCGGTGAGGGCGCCGACCTGCGAGCGGCCATGAGCGGCGGTTCCAGGCCGGTTACAACGCCGCGCTGGTCGCCGCGGCCTCCGACTCCGGCACGCCGCCGTGACGGCGGGCACCTCACCCTGACGGCCGGCATGGGTGGCCGATCTCCACGTGCGCGATGCCCTCGTCCAGGAAGACGGCGAGGTCGTGGGCTTCTTCGCCGACGGCTTCTCGCTCCGCGGCGGTGAGGAGCCGCAGCGGCGTGACGTGAAGCCGCTGGTCGCGCACGGCCCAGGTGGCGGCGACGCGGCCGTCGACGAGCACGACGCGTTCGCCCGCGACGGACAGACCGCGGTGGGCGTCGTCGATGATGCGGCCGCGGTCGTGGTGGCCGAGGATCGCGTTGTCGAAGGCTGGGAGGAACCGGACCGGGGCGGGTGTGTCCGGGGACGGGCGCGGTGCGTCGGGCAGGTCGAGGAGTTCGCGTCCGCGTTCGTCGCGGAAGGTGACGAGCTGCTCGCGGATGGCCGTGACGGCGGCGGGAAGGCCGGCGAGACCGCACCAGGCGCGGACGTCGGCGGTCGCCGCGGGCCCGTAGGCGGCGAGGTAGCGCCGCACCAGTCGCTGCCCGACCGGATCGTCCGCCTCGGCGGAGAGCGGGGCGATCTCACGCCCGATCCAGCCGGCCAGGGGCAGATTCCGTACGCCGGCCTTCGTGTGCCACAACCCGCGCGGCGGGAGCTGGGCCATCGGGATGAGGGCCGCGACGAGGAGCTCGCCCAGGGCACGGCGTGGCGGCCCGGGCCAGCGGTCTCCGAGTGCCTGGACGAGGTCGGCCATGGTGCGCGGCCGGTGGTCGGCCATGACCGCCCGGCCGGCCGCGGCGACCTCCTCCAGGTCGATTCCGGCGAGTTCGCGCCGGTAGGTGGCCGTGACCCGCTGACGCAGCATGGCGTCGTGGCGGGCCCGCCAGGCCAGTGCGTCGTCGGCGGTGACCAGGTGGACGGTGCGGCGCATCAGGTGCGTGCGGACGACCGTACGGTCCGTCAGCGCCCCGTCCAGCTCCTCGGGCTTGAAGGCGCGCAGCCTGGACCACAGGCCGATGAAGGGTTCCTGCGGTTCTTGCGCCTGCATGCCGCACAGGTGCGCCACGGCGTCGCGGACCGGCGCGTCCGCGCGCTCGAGCAGGTACTGGCGGGCGAGGGTCGCGCGGTTGAGGGCGCCTGCGCCGAGGACGGTCATGGCTGCTCGTCCATCGCCTGGTGGATCATGCGACGTCGAGGACCCAGGTCACGCCGAAGCGGTCGGTGAGCATGCCGTACAGAGGTGCCCACTGCGCCGCGTCCAGGGGGCGTACCACCGTCGATCCCTCCGCCAGCCTGTGCCACAGCGCGCTGATCTCGTCGGCGTCATCGCCGCGCACGGAGACGAAGAACGGGTTCTCCCCCTGGTTCCAGGGCAGGTGGGAGGGCACGTCGTACGCCATGACGTGGAAACCGTCGTCGCCGGCGACCTCACCCCACATCACCCAGTCCGCCTCGTTCTCGTTCCGCACGTCGCCGGCGTCCTTGTACGTGACGGCGACGACGCGTCCGCCGAAGACGGACCGGTAGAAGTCCAGCGCGTCACGCGCGGCACCCCGGAAGTTCAGGTGGGTGGTGGTGGTGACGGACATGTCTCTGCTCCTGGCTCTTGTGTTCGACGGACGTGTGCCGCTGCCACGACAGAGCCCACGGGCGCGGCGACCCGTCGCCGGGGGCGATGCCCCTCGGTGGCTCTGGTGGCCACCATCGCAGGAGTAGCGGACAGGTCGTGTCCTGTACCGACGCAGAATGGTGAGCGTGCAGAAAACGTCCTCGCGGCTGCTCGCGCTGCTCTCGCTGCTTCAGACGCGTCGTGACCGGTCCGGTGAGGAGCTCGCCGAGCGGCTCGACGTCACCCCGCGGACCGTACGCCGCGACGTCGATCGCCTGCGGGAACTCGGATACCCGATCACGGCTTTCAAGGGGCCCTCCGGCGGTTATCGGCTGGACGCCGGCTCTCAGCTGCCCCCACTGCTGTTCGACGACGGCCAGGCCGTCGCCCTGGCCGTCGCACTCCAGACCGCGGCCACCGACACCACGATCGGCGAAGACGCCACCCGGGCCCTGTCCACCGTCCGGCAGGTCATGCCGCCCCGTCTGCGTCACCGCATCGACCTGCTGCGGATCACCGCCGTCCAGCCACCGGCGAACGACAACGCCTCACCGAACGACAACGCCTCACCGGGCGATACGCGGCTGCTCATGGACCTGAGCAACGCCATCCACGCCCGTGTGGAGCTTCGCTTCGACTACGACCAGGGACACCCCGCCGCTGAGCGACCTCGCAGAACGCAGCCCCACCACCTGGTCACCTGGCAGGGCCGCTGGTACCTCATCGCCTGGGACCTCGACCGCGACGACTGGCGCACCTTCCGCGCCGACCGCGTACGCCCCCGCACGCCCACCGGCCCGCGCTTCACCCCGCGCGAGCTCCCCGGAGGCGACGTGTCCGCCTTCGTCACCGGCCGCTTCCGCGGCACCGACGGCACCACCACCGACTGGCCCTGCCGCGGCGAAGTCGTCCTCAACCTCCCCGCCACGGCCGTGGCCCCCTTCGCCCGGGACGGAATCGTCGAAGAACTCGGCCCCGACCGCTGCCGGCTCACTCTCGGCTCCTGGTCATGGACCGGCCTGGCCGCCGCGATCGGCCGCTTCGACACCGACATCGAGGTCATCGGCCCGCCGCAGCTGACCACCGCGTTCGCGCGCCTCGCCGAGCGCTACGCCAACGCCGCACGGCGCTCCTGAGGCGTCACAGGCGGCCCTCCCACTGCTCGACGGTGGCTCGGGCGCCGACGCTGTGGAGACTGTCGAGGGCCTTGACGTACGGCTCGACGAAGGCGGGCTGATGACGGAGGTCGCCGAACAGCGTCTCGTCCTCGAGGAAGGCCAGGGGGTCGGTGCGTTGGCGAGCCGCCCGGTTCGTCAGGTCGGTTCGACGCCGGTCGACCACGTCGATCCGCTCGCCCCGTTCGTCGACTCCTTGCGCGTACGTGGCCCAGCCCGCGACCACCAGGGCGGACCGCCGGACATCCTCGCCCGCCGCCAGGCGGGCATGGACGACGGGCAGGAGGAACTTGGGGATGCGGTCGGAGGCGTCGGCGCACAGCCGGGCCAGGGTGTCGCTGATCTCCGGGTTGGAGAAGCGTTCGATGAGCTGCGTCTTGTACGCGGGCAGGTCGACGCCGGGCACCGGCTCGAGCGTCGGGGTCGCCTCCTCTTCCATGTAGGCGCGGACGAACCGGACGAACGAGGGGTCGCGGCAGACCTCGTGCGCGAATCGGTACCCGGCCAGATAGCCGAGGTGGCAGAGCGCCTGGTGACCGGCGTTGAGGAGGCGAAGCTTCATCAGCTCGTACGGCTCGACGTCATCGACGAACTGAACGCCGACGCGCTCGAGCGCGGGCCGGCCGGAAGGGAAGCGGTCTTCGACGACCCACTGGCAGAACGGCTCACACACCACGGGCCAGGAGTCCTCGACGCCGAACTCCTCAAAGAGCCGCCGCCGGTCGAGGTCGGAGGTGATCGGGGTGATGCGGTCGACCATCGAACCGGGGAAGCTGACCTCCCGGTTGATCCACTCGCCCAGACCCTCGTCCTTGAGGCCGGCGAAGGCGCTGAGCGTCCGCTGCGCGACCCGGCCGTTCTGGGGGAGGTTGTCGCACGACATGATGGTGAACGGCTCGATGCCGGCTGCCCGGCGCCGGGCGAGGGCCTCGGTCAGGAAGCCGAACGTCGAGGTCGGCCGTGCGCCGTCGCGCACTTCGGCGAGCACGGCCGCATCGGCTTCGAACTCGCCCGTGCTCTGGTTCAGGTGGTAGCCACCCTCGGTGATCGTCAACGAGACGATCCGGGTGGCGGGATCGGTGAGGGCCGTGAGCACCGCTTCGGGGTCATCCGGCGCGAACAGGTAATCGATCATCGACCCGATGACCCGGGGGCGGGGAGGCCGGTCCGCCTCCTTCTCCACCAGCGTGTAAAGGGTGGACTGTCCGCGCAGCGCGTCACGCATCGGCTCGTCCTCGGGACGAACGCCCACCCCGACGATGGCGAACCCGCCGGCGCCTGACTCACGGAACAGGGCATCGAGATACATCGCCTGGTGCGCGCGGTGGAATCCTCCCACCCCGAGGTGGACGATCCCGGCGCGAAGCTTCGACCGGCCGTAACCGGGCACGGGGACACGCGCCGCGATGGCGGACAGGTTGGCGGGGGTGAGCTTCATCTGGTCTCCAGAGCCGTTGAGGCCGGCCGGCCGGGGTGGGGGACTGCGGGCCCGAGCTGTGACAGACGCGGCGGGTCCGCCCCGCGCCGTGTCACCGTGATCCCGGCGGTCAGGGCGGCGAACGCACCGATGGTCCGCAACGTGTCGTCGGGAAGCCCGCCGGGCCCGCGCAGCGTGTTCGTGAGATCCAGCTCGAGGATCTTGTAGAGCAGCCCGGCCGTGTAGGCGTCACCGGCACCGATCGTGTCCACCACCCGCGCGGGGGCCGAGGGAACCCGAACCCGGCGACCGCCGGAGGCCAGCAGGGAGCCATCGGCTCCGGCGGTCAGCCCGACGAGTGACACGCCGAGTCCCAGCAGCTTCCCGACCAGTTCCCCGGGGGAGAGGCCGGGGTAGAGCCAGGACGCGTCCTCATCGCTGAGCTTCACGATGTCGGCATGCGCGAAGAGGTCCTCGAAGAGCCTCCGGACCTCCTGCCGCGGCGGCAGCAGCGAGGGCCGGATGTTCGGGTCGATGCTCACCACGGCCCCGCGCCGTCGTGCGGCTGTCAGGATCTGTCTCACGCGGCCGGCGCCGGGCTCCAGGAAGAGCGCCAGCGAGCCGGCGTGCAGGAGGCCGGCCTCGGCGACCGGAACGTCCGCGCGCAGGTTCCACGTGAAATCCAGGTCGTAGGCCGCCGAGCCGTCGGCCGCCAGCTTCGCGGTGGCCACCGGTGTGCCGGCTCCGACCGGCCCCGCCGACACGACCTCCGCGCCCGCGTCGTGGAGGTGAGCGAGGATCTGATCCCCGTGGCCGTCCGACCCGAGCGCCGTCACGAACTGGACGGGCACCGTGAGCCGTCCGAGCGCGACGGCGACGTTGAGGGAGGATCCACCAGGCGTCACCGACCTCGTCCCGGCGGGATCGGCGACCACGTCCACGACCGACTCACCGATCACGACGATGGCCGGCGGCCGCCGTGTCGTCTCATCGCCGGCTCCCAACGGAATCGGCGTCATGCCGTGGCGTCCTCACTGGGTGCCAGGCCGAGCCGCCGCTTCCGGGCCGAGGTCCCGAAGTGCAGATCGAGTGCGGCGAGAGCGTCGTTGAGCGCGTCGAGAGCGGCAGGGACCCGGCCGGCCATGTCGACGAAGCCGTGCACGAGAGCCGGGAACGACAGATAGGTCGTCGCGACGTCCGCCTCGACGAGCCGGCGCGCGTAAGCCATTCCTTCGTCGTGAAGGGGGTCGAAACCCGCCGTGACCAGAACGGTGGGAGGCATCCCGGCGAGATCCGTCAGCGCCGCCGGCGTGGCCCGAGGGTCGGATGCGTGCTCGGGATCGCTGAGGTAGCAGGACCAGTAGTACGCCATGTCGGCCTTGGTGAGGATGTAGCCCTCCGCCATCCGGCTCATCGAATCGCTCGCCATCGACGGGTCCAACGCCGGGTAGAGGAGCAACTGGGCGTCGACCCGCATGTCGTGCCGATGCCGGCTTTCGGCGGCAAGCGCTCCCACGAGATTCGCTCCGGCGCTGTCCCCGATGGCCGCGATCCGGGCGTCAGGATGCTTCTTCCCCAGTTCGGCGAGTACGGCGGCGCAGTCGTCGTACGCGGCCGGAAAGGCGTTCTCCGGTGCGAGCCGGTAGTCGGCGGAGACCACCCGCGCGCGAAGCCGGCGGGCGGCGCTTCGTGCCAGGAAATCGGCACTGTCCAGGTCACCGACGACCCAGCCTCCTCCGTGCACGTAGAGCACCACCCGGTCCGGCATCATGATCGACTCTTCGGTGTCATAGATCCGGATGGGGACGGCGCGTGCACCGTCGAGCACCCGCTCATCGCGGACGGACGCCACCTCGGGGGCCGTTCGATCACCGCCGAGAATCGCGCGCAGGACGGCGAACCAGGACCGGGCCTGTTCCGGCGTGAGGTCGTTGAGGCCCTCGGCGCCGGGCTCACCGAGCGCATCCAGCTCGGAGATCACATGACGGACGGCAGGGTCCAGGGACTGATGCATGAAGGAACCACTTTCACTACCGCGGGCGGGCAGGCGTGCCGGCGCGCATCAGCGCCGGTCGGAGGACACGAGGCGAAATCAGCGCTTGAGGGAGAACATCCGTCCTCGTCGTACGCTGTCGGCGGCAACGGCGAAGACCAGGATCCCGCCGATGATCATGTTGGAATAGAGGGCGTCGATGCCCGCGACCGCGAGTGCGTTGTCGATCTCGGCGAACAGGATCGCGCCGAGAGCGGTGCCGGTGATCGTCCCGATGCCGCCGAACAGGCTGGTGCCGCCGATGAGTACGGCGCTGATCGCCGTCAGGGTCACCGACGTTCCGCCGGCGCTGACCTGCCCGCTGCCGGTGCGAGCGGCGTAGACGATGCCCGCGAACGCCGCGAGGGCACCGGCTCCGACATAGAGCCAGGCGTCAAGGCGCCGGACCGGAATGCCGTTCTCGGTGGCCGCCAGCCGGTTGCCTCCCAGGGACCGCACGTTGTATCCGAAGCGGGTGCGTTCAAGGACGAGGTGATAGGCGATGCCCACCAGGATCCCCGCGATGATGACGTTCGGTACGCCGAGGGTCGAGCCGGTGCCCAGCGAGTTGAACTGCGTCGGAAGCGGCGCGATGTCGATGCCGTGGGTGAAGAGGATGACCACCCCGCTCATGAAGTAGAAGGTGCCGAGCGTGGTGATGATCGGTGGCACCCGGAGGCGGTCGATGGTGACCGCGTTCAACCCGCCGATCACCGCGCCGACCGCGATGCCGAGGACTATCGCCAGCGGCCAGATGATGCCGTGGGTCATGAAGTACGCCGCCGAGACCCCGCCGAGCGTGAAGACCGAGCCCACCGAGAAGTCGAAGCCTCCGCCGATGGTCACGAGAGTGAGCGGGCACGCCACGATGAAGGTCACGACCGCGGCGCGGATGACCTGGAGGAGGTTGTCCGACGCGCCGAAGGAGGAGTTGCGCAGCGTGGCGAGCACGCCGACCAGGATCAGGACGCCGATCAGGGTCAGCTCCTGCCGGGCCAGCAGCCGCCGGCCGAGGCTCAGCTTGGTGATCGGCGTGTCGGTGGTTCCCGGCGCCATCGTCTTCGACGCACCGCCGCTGACGGTCATGCCGCGGTCCCTTGGCGGGCACCGGTGATGTATCCGATGACTTCGTCGCGGCTCGTCGTCGCGGCGTCGAGGTGAGCGACGGTGCGGCCGAGGCGCATCACCGTGATGTCGTCGCAGTAGTTGAAGACGAAGTCCAGGTCGTGGCAGATGATGATGATGGCCTTTCCCTTGGCCTTCAGCCGATCGATGATGTCGCCGACGTGACCTCGCTCCTGGATCCCGAGCGCCGCGGTGGGCTCGTCCAGCAGCACGATCCTGCTCTCCTCCAGGCGCACCGCACGCGAGATGGCGATGATCTGGCGTTGTCCGCCGGACAGCATTCCGACGGGCGTCCGAACCGAGCCCACCCGTACGTTGAGATCCGCGAGAACCCGCGTCGCGTCGCGTTCCATCCGCTTGCGGTCGACGAAGAACCTCTTCTTCGGGATGTCGCCCAGGTGCAGATTCGTCGCCACGTCCAGGCATTCGACGAGCGCGAGGTCCTGGTAGACGGTGGCGATGCCGTGACCGCGTGCGTCGGCCGGGCTGTCGAAGGTGACGGGCGCACCGGCGACACGGAGTTCACCACTGTCCGGCTTGTGCAGGCCGGAGAGGATCTTCAGCATGGTCGACTTGCCGGCTCCGTTGTCGCCGACGATTCCGTGCACGCGCCCGGCGGACACCTGAAGGTCGGCCTCGTGCAAGGCCTGTACGTGGCCGAAGTTCTTGCTCGCGCCTGTCAGCGTCAGCGCGTCGGCCTGCGCCGTGCCGTCGTTGGTCACCGAAGGCTCCTTACTGTAGGTCACCGCTCTTGGTGAGAGAGTCGACGGTCGACGCGGTGGCGAATTCGATCGGCGTCGGAATGTTCGACGGGACCGTTTCGCCCTTTGACAGCTTGATCAGCGCATCGACGGGCGCCTTGCCGATCGCGCACATGTTCTGCAACAGCAGGGAGTACACGATTCCCGCCTTCATGCCTTCGACCGAACCGCTGTAGATGCTGTTCGTGGTGAGAAAGACCTTGCCTACCCGGCCCTTCTGCTTGATGGCCGCGATGATCCCGGGAGTATCGGCGCCCTCATTGGTGACGAAGTGGTTGAGCTCGGGGTGTGCGTTCATCAGTGCCGTGGCCAGGTCGGTCGTCTTGGTGACGTCCCCGCCGTCGTACCGCGTGTCGACGATCTTGATGTTGCTGTACTGCTTCGCGGCTTGTTTGAACGCGTTGACGAAGGTCGCGTCCGGCCCGGTCGGGCCCTGGGTGAGGAACGCGACGTTCTGCTGCCCCGGCTTGGCCGCGACGGTCTTGGCGGCGAGCTGCCCGAACTGCTCGAAGGACGTGCCCGCGTTGATGTCCTGGTTCTTGGTCTGACCGCCCTCGACGGTCGCGACATAGGCACCGGCCGAGCGGGCCTGCGCGAAGATCGGGTCGAACTGCTCGGCGCTGGCCGGGAACGTCACCAGCGCATCCACCTTGCTGGAAATGCCCTGCTGAAGCCGGTCGAGCATCAGCTTGCTGTCCATGTTGTTGCCGTTGGGACCCGCCTGGGAGAAGCTGATCCCGTTTTTTTCCGCCTCGGCCTTCATGCACTGCCCGATCGTCTTCCAGGCAGGGTAATTGGGCAGAGGATTCACGAAGAGCATGGACTTGAGCGGCCTGGCCTTCGATGTCGCGGACGATTTGGCGGCGGCAGGACCGGTGGCGTTGCTACATGCGGTGACACTGGCGGAAAGCGTGGTGATGATCGCGGCACTGAGAGCGTAACGCACGTATCGTCGGGCGCGCATGCGCAGGATCCTTCCGGAGGCGCCCGTCTCGCCGGGAGATCGGACGCTCGTTTACGGTGACGTAAACGCTAGATTTCGCCCCGCACCATGTCTACGGACGAGTGGCTGACGTTCGCGCGGATTCTTCCGCCAATCGGCTAAGTCAGGAGAACGCGGCCCGCAGCGCCTCGACCTGGTCGCGGATCGCGGCCCGGCCCAGCCGGGTCGCGTGAAACGAGTCGAAGGAATGAAACCCGCGGGCGTACTGCCGCAGGTCGACAGGAACCTCGGCGCGCATGAGCCGCTGCGCGTGTTCGAGGGCTTCGTCTCGCAAGGGGTCGTGGCCGGCGGTGCAGAGGTAGGTGGGGGGTGAGAGCGAGACGTCGGGCTCGTGAGCGGGCGAGCTGTGGGCCGGGTAGGACGTCTGGCCCGGCCTCCACTGCGGTCCCAGGTACAGACGCCACATGTCGCGCAGCGTGTTACGCGTCAGAACGGGGGTGTCGGAGTAGTGCCGCGCGGTGTGCGTCGTGAGACCGGCGTCGAGAACCGGGAACAGCAGCATCTGCAGCACCAGCGCCGGGCGGCCGTCTCCGCTGGAACGGATCGCGGTTCCGCTGGCCAGGGCGCCTCCGGCGCTCAGCCCGCCGATGGCGACGCGACCGTTGTCGACGCCGAGTTCGTCCGACCGGTCGCGCAGATGAACCAGGGCCGTGAGGCAGTCATCGAGCCCCGCCGGAAAGGGGTTCTCCGGTGCGAGACGGTAGTCCACCGCGAACACGACGCACTCGGCCTCGGCCGCGTAGATCTCGCACCGGGTGTCCTCGGTGTTCAGGTCTCCGGTGACGAAGCTGCCGCCGTGGATGAACAGCAGCATGGGGAGCGGGCCACGCCGTCGCGTCCTGGGACGGTAACCGCGGACGGCCAGGTGGGTACCGTCAGGTCGCGGGACGACCGAGTCGGTGGTCTCCACATCGTGGCGGCGATCGGACAGGCGCATGTTCGCGACCAGCGCCGCCTCGGTCGCCCGGGCCTGCGCCACCTCGGCGATGTTGATGCGGGGCATCAGGACCTGCATCGCGGCGAGCTCGGGATCGAGCATCATCCGGCCGCCTCGCCGAGGGGAATCCGCCCCGCCTCGACTGTCCGGAGCGGACGGTGCGGTCGACATGCGTCGCATCATGGCACACCGCGGCAGCCGTACCACCGTCGGCTCGTTCCGCCAGATGGCTAGTAACCGAGGAGGACGCCGAGTACAGTTCGAGCGGTGCGCGGCTTGTTGAACCGATTGTCGAGCATCGACTCCAGCGCCGAGCGTGGACTGCAGGTCATCGAGTTCTTCGATCAGCTGCTTTCGCATCGGGCCGACGCGGAGGCGGTCGCACGGGCCACGGCGGTCCTGTCCGAGACGACGGCCGGCGTCATCTTCGACGAGGTCGGTGAGGTCCACGTCGTCGATTCGGCCGGGCGGACACTCGACACGTCGGGTCCGGGGCCGAACGTCCTCATCAGCGACGTCATCGTCGACAACGACCCCGTCGGGCGCGTCTGGCTTGAACGCCGGGACGAGGCGGACGGTCACGAATGGGACGAGCTGATCACGGCGCGGTTCGCGCTCACGATGGCGGCGTTGTACTCGCGCTCCTACGGCGACGACACCCAGGCCGGCCTCACCAACCCGGAGCTCCTTCACACGCTGCTGAGCGATCACGCGGGCGAGGCCGAGACGGCCCGGGCGGCGCGTCTGCTCGGCTTCCGTATGGGGCAGCCGGTTCGCGTCCTCGCGGTACACGCCGAGGCCAGGGTCGAACGCATCTTGCCCGCCTTCCGGGCCGCCGTTGCCGGCGCGACGACCGGCCGCACCGTGGCGGCTCCGATGACGAACGACCTCGCCGTGCTCATCGCGGCGGGCACCGTCCCTCGCACTCCGATGCCCCAGGGCATCGCGGTCTGTGTCGGCCCCGAAGTGGCGATCGAGCAATGCGGGCGGTCCTGGTCACAGGCCCGGCGGGGAATCCGGTTCGCGGCCCTTGGCGCCGACCCGTCCGATTGGATCCTCGCCGAGGACCTGGGCTGCGTCATCGCGCTGGCCGATCTCGATCCCCAGGCGATCATGTCACTGCCCGATGTCCGCGCGGTCGGCGAACTCGCCGAATCCCGGTCCGGGAGTACCGATCTGAAGATTCTCGATCAACTGGGGCGCCAGGGCTCGTTGCGTGAGGTGGCCGCCGTGCTGCACATGCACCACAGCAGCGTGGCCTATCGCGTCGACCGGATCTCCGATCTGCTCGGTTTCGACGTGCGCTCCAGCGATGGTCGCTATCGCGGACGGACGGCCCTCTTGCTGTGGCACCTGCACGCCGCACCGCGCACAGCCGAACCGGGCAATCGCCTCTAGCACCGATCGTGCGTGCCGAACACCGCGCCACCTCGCGTCCGGCCGGATGACCTTCGCTTCAGCGGCGCTGAGCGGCTCGCTGGGCGCGGCGTTCGACGAATCGGTTCGCCGCCGCGTCGAGTCCTTGGAGGAACTCCGCGAGTTCGTCGCGTGCCCGGTTCCCGTCGTCGCGCAGGTCGTCGAGTTCGAAGATGCGCCATTGGCGCAGGATGGGGGTGAGGACGTCGTCGAGGTGGACGCGCAGGTCGTAGATGCCGGCGTTCGCGATCGCGACGGACTTTCGCAGGAAGCCGTCGATGGTGTGACCGGGCATCTGGAAGGTGGTCACGACGTCGGTGATCGCGCGCATCGTCTGATCCGGGGCGAGTTCGAGGGCCGCCGCGAGCGTGTTGCGGTAGAAGAGCATGTGGAGGTTCTCGTCGGCTGCCACCCGTGCCAGCATCCGTTCGCAGACGGGATCGCCTGAGAGGCCGCCGGTGTTGCGGTGGGAGACGCGGGTCGCCAGTTCCTGGAAGGCGACGTAGGCGAGTCCGTGGAGCGTCTCGGTGCCGTGGTCGGCCTGGTAGCCGCCCTGCATGTGTGTCATGCGCGATCGTTCGAGGGCGATGGGGTCCACGGCGCGGGTGACGGTGAGGTAGTCGCGGATGACGATGCCGTGGCGGTTCTCCTCGGCCGTCCAGCGGTCGACCCAGGTGCCCCAGGCGCCGTCGCGTCCGAAGATGGTGGAGATCTCCCGGTGGTAGCCGGGGAGGTTGTCCTCGGTGAGCAGGTTGACCACCAGGGCCTCTCGCGCGGCCGGGGCCACCGTGGAGTGCTCCGGGCTCCATGCCTCACCGTCCATCGGGCCGTCGAAGTCGCGGCCACGGCTCCAGGGCACGTACTGGTGGGGGAACCATTCCTTGGCCATGGACAGGTGACGGTCGAGTTCGGCCGCGACGACCGGCTCGAGTTCCATCAGCAGGTCTTCGGCCGACCTCGGCTCGGACGTCAGCGCCATGCGGGCCTCTCCCTCGATGTACGTCCAGATGCGCCGGAGCATCGCGATGACCTGGAACCCGGACATAGGGTCCGACGTCACCTGCGATCACGGTGCGTGACAGAGGCGTCGTACCCACGCTTCGCGCCGGGCAGCCGCCCAGGGCCACTCAGAATCCTTTAAGGCGCTGCTTCAGTCGCCGAGTACGGCGCGGTACCGGGGTCGGACGGGCTCGGAGCAGGACGTGTCGTGGTCACGCTCGCCATCGCGATCCCGCCGGCGAGGAACAAGCCGGCCGGGACGATCCAGCCGAGTTCGAAGCCGGTCAGCGGAGCCAGCAGGGCCGGCCCCGCGCTCCGGGCCATCGGGATGGCCGCCCCGTAGGTCGCCTGCCAGGCGGCCGTGCCGCTGGTGGGCGCGAGCCGGTACCCGAGATCCCACGCACCGACGGCGAAGCGGACCTCGCCGAGGACCTGGGTTACGACGCCTGCCCCCAGTCCGAGGACGATCAGCGCGGGCGCGAGACGGTGCCCCAGCAGAGTCGTCCACAGCAGGGCGGACGACGTCGCGAGCAGGGCCGCGCCCGTGAGCAGAGCGTGCCGGGTTCGCGCGGCCGTCGTGACCCCGATGGCGGCCCGGCGCTGCATCGCCATGACGCCCAGGGTGTTGGCGAGGAAGCACGCGGAGATGGTCCATGCCGGGACTCCCGGCGCGTTGGTGATCATCAGCGGCAACGCGACGCTCAGCATGGGCATGTACAGGTAGAGCGCGGATGCGGCGATGGTCGCGACCAGCTGGGGCATCGTCGTACGGCCGGTCTCGCCCGCCACGGGGCGGTCGGCCGACGCCGTTGGAGCCGACGCGAGGTGGCCGGCCGACGCCGTTGGAGCCGGCGCGGAGATCCGGATCCCTCTCGCGATGAGCAGACTTGTGACCAGGTAGAGCAGCGCGTCGCCGGCCACGACGACGCGGAGGGCCCAGATGTCGCCGAGGCCCAGCGCCAGACCACCCACGGCCGCGCCCACGGCCACCGCCCCGTTGCCGATGGACTGCAGCCTGGCCCGCTCGGTGACGGCGGCCGCCGGGTCCGCCGCGACCTGGACGAGTGCGGCGCGCAGCCCACCCCAGGCGCTCTGGCCGCCGGCGTACACGAGCAACGCGCCGGCGACGAGGATCGGTTCGCTGCCGAGCGCCAGGCCGAGCAGCCCGGCCATGCAGCAGCCGAGGGTCGCGGCGCTGGTCGCGACGAGGCCGTGACGGTCGGCGAGGCGGCCGATGCGGCGCGAGAGCAGCGCACCGGCTCCCCAGCAGATGGCGAGCAGGATCCCGACCCGAACCGGGCTCCAGCCCAGTCTGACCAGATAGGCCGCTGACGTGACGTAGAAGGCGCCGTCGCCGGCCTGGGCGAGAGCATGCGCCTGGCCGAGGCGGCGCAGCCGCGTCCGGCCGTCGTCAGCTGGTCTGCAGCCGCTCATCGCGAGTTCCCTTGATCTCGCTGAACGATGGTGTGGTCGCGAGCGTCGCCACCGCCTGCCACAGCCGGACCGCGGCGTCCCCGCGCGGTACCGCGGTGAGCACCGGGCCGAAGAATCCGCGGTCTGCGATGTGCAGGATCGGGGTGCCGCCGTCGTCGGTCAGGGGTGCCGTGGCCGCCTTGGTGCGGTTCCGCAGGTCCGCATCCCAGGATGAGTCCTCGGCCGCATGGGCCAACTCGGCCGGGATGCCGAGTTCGTCCAGCGTCAGTGCGATGTTTCGCGCGTCGTCGCGAAGACCTTCGACGTGGCGCCGCCGTCCGAATACCTCATAGAAGTCGGTCCACAGGTCCGCGTGAGGTGAGGCCAGCAGGGCGGCCGCGACTCGGGCGGGTCGCCACGCACGCTCGTTGTAGTCCCGGTACCACGCGTCGAGCTCGCGCCCTTCGTTCACCACGGACAGGCTCATCAGCTCCCGGCGTACCGTTAGACCGCTCTGCGTCTCGACCTCCGCAAGCCAGCTGCTGGTGATCCACGCGAACGGACAGGTCGGATCGAGGTAGGCCGTGACGGTGGTGGGGGCGACGTAGGTAGTTTCCATGGAAAGTATTTTAGTTGACGTGGAAAGTATGCTGTCAAGGTGGAAGAACGAACCGCCCTGGACCAATCCGCGAACCGCGACGCGGTGCGCTCGATCGTCGACGCGTGGCGTGCGCGCCTGCCGGACCTCGACCCTTCGCCGTTGCTGATCTTGGGGCGCATCCAGCGCCTGGCCGCGGTGTGCGATCCGATCCTCCGGCCGCCGTTCGCCGCCGCGAGGCTGGCGCCCGGCGACTTCGACGTGCTCGCCGCGCTGCGCCGGAGCGCGCCGCCCCACGCGCTGTCGAACGGCGACCTCGCCCGGGCGACGCTGGTCACGCCCGGCGGGGTGACCAAACGGATCGACCGGCTCGCCGCCGCGGGGCTGGTGACGCGAACCCGCGACCCGGCAGACGCTCGTGGACGCGTCGTGGCCCTGACCGAGGCCGGCCGGCAACTCGCCGACAAGCTCATCCGCGTGCACATGGCGAACGAGTCGGCCATCCTCGAGGCGCTCGACGGCGACGAGCAACAGCTGCTCGCGTCCCTGCTCGGCAAGCTGCTCGCGTCCGTCGAAGCCGGCCAAGGCTCCTAGTGGTCAGAGCCTGACGGCGGGGAGGGCCGCGTCGAGGACCGGGTCGGCGCCGCGATCGCCGTCCGATCGGCCCACGGAAGGCCGGCCCCGAATCAAATATGACTGATGATGACACCATCGAAGCGATACGTAGAGCTACCGATTCGGAGAAGCTTCCTGCGCCAGCCTCCGAGGTGGGCATTTCTGAAGCGGAAAGAGTGATTGGATACCCTTTGCCCACCCTGCTGCGTCGAATATATCTGGAAGTGGCGAACGGTGGGCTCGGGCCGCATGGGTACGGAATTTTGGGTGTGCCCGGCGTTGAATGGACCGATGATGGATATTATGGAGAATGGGTCGATGTAATCGACGTTTATCGCGCATTTAGCGCTCCCGACCCGGACCTTCCTTCGAGTCATGATGTGCCGCCTTATATGGTATGGCTGTTCGATTGGGGTTGTGCGATCTGGTCTCTCGTCGATTGCCGCGACGAGAGAGGGCAGATGTGGGGATGGGATCCTAATAGTCGTTTTGAAGATCCATTGTTTCCTTCGAATATGACACTCTCTGAATGGTTCAGAAAATGGCTAGATGGAAACTTGGAGCTTCCTTGTCGGGGACAATCTTTCGATACAAGGAGTGACCGGTAAGCCGATGGTCGACCGATGGCTGTGGACCGGGAGGCGGAGCACGCCGGCGCCGTCGGCGAGAGCTCGGCTTGGAGGAGTTCCGGGAGTTCAGGTCCAGACGACGCTTCGACTCGGCGTTCTCGGCTCGACTCGGCGTTCTCGGCCTCGAGCTCTTCCAGCTTCGTCTTGAGCACAACCAGCAGCACAGGAGTTCGTCATACGACGACGGCTGTCCGGGCGGCTCCACCAGAGGATCATTCCGAACCGAAACAAGATCTCACGCACCGACACGGACGCCATCAAGCCGCGAGACCTGAACCGTCACCGGGGGGCGTGCCCGTCTCTTCGGTGAACCGGCGCATGAACGTACGCTGCGAGAGGCCCGCGTAACGGGCGAGCACGCGTAGCTGCACCGGCTCGCTGAGCCGGTGCAGGGCCCGTTCGCGGGAGAGCGTTCCGCGAGAACATGCCCGGCTTCCTCGAGGCCGTCAGCGCCTCATCAAAGTCCCTGTCCGACCTGGATGATCACCGGGTCAGCGGCCTCGCCGGCCCGGGTCTCATCGAGTTGAGATGACGGCGGCCGGCGCGACGGTGACACAACCATGACACGGCGCTGACGAGGCGGGGATGCGGTCGGCCGACAGTGGATGGGGTTGACCGGCGCCTGTTCTCCAGCGATGAGTCCGGCGTCTCCGTGCCACTGAGAGAGGCTGATCGATCGTGACTGAACGCTTGCGCGTGGCTGTGCTGGCAGGTGGGCCGTCCGCTGAGCACGAGGTGTCGCTGCAGTCGGCTCAGGCTGTGCTCGATGCCTTGCCGAGGGATCTGTACGAGCCCGTCGCCGTCATCATCGACCGGCAGGGCGGGTGGCCGGTGGAGTTGCGACGCGATGTGGCGGACGTGGTTTTCCCTGCGCTGCACGGGCCGTTCGGCGAGGATGGCGTCGTCCAGGGTCACCTGGAGACGCTGGGCATCCCGTACGTGGGCTGCGGCGTGCTGGCCTCGGCCTTGGCGATGGACAAGGTCGCGATGCGGCGCGCGTTCCTGGCGGAGGACATTCCGGTCACCCCGCATGTGTGGTTCACCGAGCACGAATGGCGCACCACCACTGACCACTGGGGCTTGGTGAAGTCGCTCGACTGGCCGATGTACGTGAAACCGGCCAACATGGGCTCCTCCATCGGCATCTCACGTGTCACCTCCATGGCGGAGCTGCGCGCGGGGGTGGACCTGGCGCTCACCCACGACCGGGTGGTGGTCGTCGAGCAGGGCGTGACCGCGCGCGAGGTCATCTGTGGCGTGCTCGGCGGCCATGACACGCCGGATGCTTCGGTGCCGGGCGAGCTCATCGCGCCCGGCGACTGGCTCGACTATGAGGCCAAGTATCTCAGCCAGGTCGAGATCGCCACGATCCCCGCCGTGCTGCCGGAACGGGTGGCCGAGGACGTGCGCGAGCTGGCCTTGCACGTCTTCCGGGCGATCGGTGGATACGGCATGTCCCGTGTCGACTTCCTCTATGAGGAGGACACGGGACGTCTGTACGTGGGAGAGATCAACACCATGCCCGGTTTCACCTCCCGTTCCGTCTATGCGAGGGCCTGGGCCGCAAGCGGTGTGCCGTACCCGGAACTGCTGCGGCGCCTCATCGACCTGGCGTTCGCCAGGAGTGGCTCGTGATCCCCATGACGCTGAATGAGATCGCGCGGGTCGTCGGCGCAAGCATGTATGACGTGCGCGACGCCGAGGCGCTGGTGACAGCGCTCTCGGCGGTCGACTCCCGCGAGGTGGTGCCCGGCGGCCTGTTCGCCGCGACGGTCGGCGCCCGTGTTGACGGTCACGACTACGCCGCGGGTGCCATCGCGAGCGGCGCCGTCGCCGTCCTGGTCTCGAGGCCCGTCGGCGTGCCCGCCCTCGTGGTCGAGGACGTCCAGTTCGCGCTCGGCCTGCTGGCCAGGCACCTGCTCGAACACATCAGCCCGACCGTGATCGGCCTGACCGGCTCCGTGGGCAAGACCACGACCAAGGACCTGCTGGCCCAGGTGCTCGAACGGCACGCGGCGACGGTCGCCACCGACAGGTCGTTCAACAACGAGATCGGGTTGCCGCTCACCGTGCTGCGCGCCGATGCCGCCACCCGATACCTGGTGCTGGAGATGGGTGCAGGCCGTAAGGGCGACCTGACGTATCTGACCGGGCTCGCACCACCCCAGGTCGGGCTGGTGCTCAATGTCGGCACCGCGCATGTCGAGCGTATGGGAGGCAGGCTGGCCGACGTGGCCGAGGCCAAGGGCGAGCTGGTCGAGGCACTTCCGGCGGACGGGTTCGCCCTGCTCAACGCCGACGACCCGTACGTCGTGGGCATGGCCGGCCGCACCAAGGCCCAGATCGTGTTGTACGGCAGGTCCTCGGAGGCGCAGGTGTGGGCCGAAGACGTGCGGCTGGACGACCGGGCGCGAGCCGTGTTCGAGCTGGTGACGCCCTCCGGCCGCGCCCCGGTCGAGCTCGACCTCATCGGCGAGCACCAGGTGAGCAACGCCCTGGCCGCGGCCGCCGTCGCCACCGCACTCGGCCTGGGCGCCGCCGAGATCGCCGAGGGGCTGACCGCCGCACGGCGGCGCTCCACGGGCCGGCTGGAGATCGTCGAACGACCTGACGGCATCACCGTCGTCAACGACGCCTACAACGCCAACCCCGAATCCATGCGGGCCGGGCTGCGGGCGGTGACGGCCCTGGCCGGCGACCGTCGTACCGTCGCCGTGCTCGGCACGATGGGGCAGCAGGCGGACGCCTCGCGCGCCCGGCACGCGGAGATGGGCCGGCTCGTCGCCGACCTCCGCTTCGACGTGCTGATCGCGGTCGGAACAGGGGATCCGCTCGCGATGGCGGAGGCAGCGGAGTCCGCGAACCAGGGCGTGGCCGTCCATACCGTCGAGGACGTGGCCGGGGCCCTCAGACTGGCCACCGCGCTTCTCGAACCGGGAGACGTGGTGTTCGTCAAGGCCTCCAGCGAGATCGGGCTCGGCGCCTGCGCCCGTGCCCTGGCCGGCGCCTGACCGTCGGCGCATCGCCGAGGCGGCCGAGCGGATCGGCAAGTTCATGCTGATGCACTGGCCTGGCCGGACTCGACCAGGCCAGTGACGGCACCGTCACCGTGGCCGGCACCGACCAGTCGGCCGGCACAAGCTAGCGAAACGGAGTTCCATGCGCGCCATCGGTCTCATCGGCGGGTTGAGCTGGGAGTCGACGGTGATCTACTACCAGATCATCAACCAGCGGGTACGCGAGCGACTCGGCGGTAGCCATTCCGCCAACAGTCTCATCTGGTCGGTCGACTACACGACCGTCGAGGATCTCATCTTCGCCGACCGCTGGGACGAGGTGAGTACGTTGCTGACTGGTGCGGGCAGGAAACTGGAAGATTTCGGCGCCGAGGTCCTGCTCATCTGCAGCAACACCTTCAGCCGGGTGAGCGACGACGTGGCGCGGGCCGCGAGCGTGCCCGTGTTGCACATCGCCGACGCCGTGGGCGCGGAGGTCCGCGCCAGGGGGATGCGTAAGGTCGGTCTGCTCGGCACTCGCTTCACCATGGAGCAGCCCTTCTACCGGGATCGGCTGGCCGCCCACGGCCTCGACGTGGTCGTCCCGCGGCGTGAGCAACGGGAACTGGTCCATCGCGTGATCTTCGACGAGCTGGTGCGCGGGGTGACCCGGGAATCGTCCAGGGACGCGTACGCCCGGATCGTCGCCGATCTCGCGGACGACGGCGCCGAAGGCGTCATCCTCGGCTGCACGGAGATCGAGCTCCTGATCAGTGAGAAGGACACCGCCATCCCGGTGCTGCCGAGCGCCCGGCTGCACGCGGAGGCAGCGGCCGGCTTCGCGCTGGCCGACTGACACACCCGCGGTCGCGGCACGAGGTGGCGGCTCAGGTGGATCGGTGCGCCGGTGCGCCGATGCCATATGGCTCCCGGTGCCACAGATCGGCGCGGACACGTTCGATGCCTGTCCTGAGATGGCGGCGGTAGCGATCGGCCTGGTGCGCGTCAGCGGCGAAGCGGCCGGCGCATCCGTGAACATGAGTGGACCGGACCTGGGCTACATCTGGTTCCCGTTCTCGATGACGGGGTCCACGCCGGCGTGGGGCAGTCGTCGTGGTGGCGTGCCGCCGCTGTCCGGGCGGTACTCGAAGTGCCACCACTCGTTGTCGTAGATGCGGTACAGGCCGTAGCGGGCGCCGTGTTCCTCGAGCCAGCGCGCGCCTTCGTGGGGGCGCACGTCCAGCGCGATGCCCTTGACGTGGTTGGATTCCGCCGGTGGTAGCACGAGCATTCGTGCCAAGGCAGGGGAGCCGGAGCGGCGCACCTCCTCGTCGAACATCCGTTGTTGGACAAGGGGATCGCGGTATCCCGAGGTGAGACCGATGAGCTGGCCGTGACACCAGAGCGCCTCGGTACGCGCCGCGGTGAACGCCGTCATGGCGCCGTCGGTGAGCCCGGTGAGGTCCTCGGCGGGGAATCGCATCCTCAACGCCCATCGGCAGGCCAGCTCGCGGGCGCTGCCGGGATGGCGAACGAACGCCACGGGTAGCAGGAGCACGGCGAGCACCAGCGTGACCGCGGCGAACAGCCGGTCTCGGGGCCGAGGTGGGATGGTGTGTGGTTCGTCCATGACGAACTACGATTGGCGCCGGATGTGCGCGCGTTGTCCGCCGTATGTCACCGTTCGTCGACGGCGCGACCGTGACACAACCATGACACGGCGCGGACGAGGCGGGGACACGGCCGGCCGACAGTGGATGGGGTTTGACCGGCGGGCGAGTTACGGAGCGTGCTGTGAAACTCGGCGGCGTGTCGCGAGTGTTGTTGATCGAGGATGACCCGGCCGTGCGGGAGGGCCTTGAGCTGGCACTGACCGGGCATGGGCACCGCGTGCGCGCGGTGGAGTCCGGCGAGCAGGGGCTGGAGCGGCTGCGTACGGACCTTCCCGACGTCATCGTGCTCGATCTGATGTTGCCTGGCATGGACGGGTTCGAGGTCTGCCGCCGTGTCCGGGCCGTCGGCGAGGTACCGATCATCATGCTGACCGCGCGCGGCGACGACATGGACGTGGTGGCCGGGTTGGAGGTGGGCGCCGATGACTACGTGGTCAAGCCGGTGCAGCCCAGGGTGCTCGAAGCACGCATTCGCGCGGTGCTCCGGCGGATCGGCCGGGACCAGGCGGAGCTGGAGCGGTACGGGGACCTGAGCATCGATCGGGCCGGGCTGGTGGTCGCCAAACGCGGCGTGCCGGTCAGCCTCGCCCCGACGGAGCTGCGCCTGCTGCTCGAGCTCTCCGGCACGCCGGGCCGGGTGCACAGTCGCCAGCAGCTGCTGGAGTCGGTGTGGGAGCACGGGTACTTCGGCGACTCGCGCCTCGTGGACGCGTGCGTGCAGCGGTTGCGCGCGAAGATCGAGGACGACTCGGCGGCGCCCGTCTACGTTCAGACGGTGCGTGGGTTCGGGTACCGGTTCGGGCCGGTGTGAGCCGCCGGTGGCACCTCGGCCGAATCTGGGGCTGCGTGCCCGGCTGTTGTTCGCCTTCGCACTGCTGTGCGTGGTCACCGCGGCGGCGGTGGCCGGCGGGATGTACGTCCAGGCTCGCAACGCCATCCTGCAGCGGACCCAGGATGCCGCGGTTCAGGCGATGACAAGCCACCTGGAGGCGCTCTACCCGTTGCGGAGTCCGGCGCCGGGCCCTGCCGAGCTCGGCAAGATCGCCGCTGCCGTGGGCGACCGGTACAGCTCCGCGGTCGCCATCTACCACGAACTGCACTCGCCGGTCGGCCCGCCGCCGAGGCACTGGGAGCCGGGCGGGAACGCGCAGATCCGGGATCCGAGGGTGATTCCACCGGGGCTGCGGCAGGCGGTGGCCGGCGGCGACATCGCGTGGCAACGCGTGGTGTGGCAGGGCAGGCCCATCCTGATCATCGGCGCGCCGTTGCTGATCGTCGAGGGGGACCGGACGACGCGGGTGTCCGGCATCGAGGTCTACACCGCGCGCAGCCTGCTTCCCGAACAGCGCAGCATCAACAAGCTCGCCGCATCCGCCTGGCTCACCGGCGGGGCGGCTCTGGCGTTCGCGGTCGTCCTCGCGTTGCTGGCCACCCGTGGCGTGCTGCGCCCAGTGCGCGAGCTCGGCCGGGCCGCGCGCCTGCTGGGCAAGGGCGAGATGCGGACCAGGATCGCGGTCCGTGGCACCGATGAGCTGGCCGACGTGGCACGCACGTTCAACAACACCGCCGCGGAGCTGGAACGGCACGTCAAGCAGCTGCGCGAGATGGAGGCCGACGCCCGCCGGTTCGTCGCCGACGTGTCACATGAGCTGCGTACCCCGCTGGCCGCGCTGACCGCGGTCGCCGACGTCCTGGATGAGGAGGCGGCCCGGCTGCCCGAGCCCGCCGGCAGGGCCGCCAGACTGGTCAGCCAGGAAACGCTCAACCTCACCGGACTGGTGAACGACCTCATCGAGATCAGCCGGTTCGATTCCGGCGTGGCGGCCCTCGCGCTGAACGAGATCGACGTGGCCGAGCTGGTACGGGCGACCCTGCGTGTCCGGGGCTGGTCGGAGCAGGTGCGCACCGAGCTCGCCGCCACGGTGACGGCGCGGCTGGACCCGCGCCGAATGGACGTCATCCTCGCTAACCTGGTCGGCAACGCCCTGCGGCACGGCGAGCCACCGGTGTCGGTACGGCTTTCCGCCGACCCGCACTGGATCACTGTCGAGGTCCGCGACCACGGACCGGGACTGGACGAAGCGGTGCTGCCGCACGTGTTCGACCGGTTCTACAAGGCCAACGCGGCCAGAGCCAGGTCCGAGGGCAGCGGCCTCGGCCTCGCCATCGCGCGGGAGAACGCGCGCCTGCACCGAGGCGACCTCACCGCCACCAACGCCCCGGACGGCGGCGCCATCTTCACGCTGCGCCTGCCACACGATCCGGACGGAGGCCCCGAGTGAGTGACGGGCTCACCCGCCGCGTGCTCGCCGCGGGCCTCGTATCGCTCGTCGCCGTGGCCGGCTGCGGCGTGCAACCCAGCGGCGTCATCACCGGCGGTGCTCCGCCGAGCGGAGCCGTCGCACTCACCACGACGATCACCCTCTACCTGGTGAAGAACGGAAAACTCAGTGCGGTGACGCGGCGGCCCGGTGGTCATCCACTGGCCCCAGCGGACAGGCTCGCGCTGCTGGCAGCCGGACCCACCCCCAAGGAAAAGGCGCGTGGACTCACCACCGACGTCCCGTCCGAAGCCGGCCCGCTCTCGGTGACCACCGAGCCGACCGGCCACTTGGTGGTGACCCTGTCCACTTCGGCCAGTGACCTGTCCCGACTGGCCGTCGAGCAGATCGTGTGCACGGCCGCCTCCACAACACCGAAAAGCCCTGTTCAGGTCACCGTCGTCGGTGCTGCGCAGAGCGTCGATCCCCGGAACTGCCCGAGGTGAGGGGAGGTGAAGTCATGCCGGGTCAGGGCGTAGACGGTGCCGGGGTGGCCGAGGAGGGTGTCCTCGCGCAGGGGTGCGAATCCGAGTCGCAGGGCGACGGCGGATGAGGCTGTGTCGCCGTGATGGATGTTGTTGGTCCTCGCTGTTCCGGGCCTGGTGAGTGCGCTCCTTGGTCGGCAGTGGCTGAGCCTGTGCCGTGGGCGTGTTCTGCACGAAGAACACGTACAAACGCTTGAAGAATGCGGCGGGTTGCCCTACGGCACCCCCGCCGTTCGTGCACTGGCAGTGGGGCGCTGGTGCCTGGTGACCAGGATGACAAGAGCCGTACACCCTCGCCTCGGTTCCTAGCCGTAATATACTTGCCTCATATTATATGAGATGGCAAGGGAGTGTGGATGAGATCAACTACACCGGAGGAAGCCGACGTCGCCCGGCACCGCCGGCGGGTGGTCGCTGCGGTCAAGGAGTCACTGCGCGAGCTGAGCATTCAACTGTCGTTGCTCAACCGCCAGGTCGGCGCACACATTGACCTCAAGGACGTCGATTTTTACTGTCTCGACCTCATCAATCGCCTTGGCCCGCTCAGTCCCAGCACGCTCGCTCGGCGCGCGGGGCTGCACCCCGCCACGATGACCGGCATTTTGGACCGGCTCCAGCGCGGCGGTTGGGTTACCCGCGAACGTGACCCGGATGCGGCCGACCGTCGCGCGGTGACCGTCCGTGCCCTACGCCTCCGCAATTCCGAACTATTCCACCTTTACGCCGGAATGAATACCGCGATGGATGACATCTGCGCGGGATATAACGACACCGAGCTCAAACTACTCGCAGATTTCCTCCAGCGCACCACAGAAGCCGGGAAGATCGCCACCGACGAACTCGCGAGCGACTGAAAAGACGGTCATGTGCGCAACGCGGCAGCGGCAGGGCGCGACCGTGGTCCGATCCAGCGCGATGCGGTCGGTATCTCCAGCACGCTCACTTCCCGGATGAGCGTCGCAAGAGCCTTCTCGTGATGTTCGCTGCGCCCACGATTTCGGTTTTCGGGGACGCCAGATGGTGTTGGCCGACCGCCGCCAGAACGGCCAGGGGGAGCCTGCGGTCGATGCGCTCGTACCGCTCAGGGGCGCCAGCTGGCCGACCGACCGCGTGATGCACCCACAAGTGCAGCTCTGCTAAAGGTCGCTGAGCCTACGTCCTTTGTCGCGGCCATCGCTCGCTCCCCGGCTGGGGCTGGCCACCTGACGAAACGACCCGGATGGCACGGTGCCAGCGACCCGTATCGACGCAGGTCGAGCGCTCCCAACGTTTGCCAACCCGCGCTGACCTGCGACGATAAGGTGAAGTCCTTCGGGGCTTGATGAGAACCGGGCTTCCGCGCTGCGCCACTTGACCTTCGACGCCGTACGGTGGTCAGTCAGCGATCATGCCGCCGGTGAGGTTGGCGATTGCGCCAGTGATCGCGGTGGCTCGGTCCGAGGCGAGGAAGACGGCCACGTTGGCGATCTCAGCGACTGTGGGCAGTTGTTTGCGTACTGTCAGGTCGGTCATGCGGGCTGCGAATGCGTCGCGGGTGATGCCGTAGGCGTCGGCGTGCAGGCCATATACCTCGGTGAGCTGCGGCGTTTCCGGCATCCCCGCGGCGTTCAGGCATACGACCCGTACGCCTTGTGGTCCGAGCTCGGCGGCCAGCCCCCGGGACAGGGCTTCGATCGCCGCCCATGCCGGTGCCATGCCTCCCATGAGTGGGACGGCCGTCCGTGACGGAGACGCGGTGATCGTCAAGATCACGCCTGATCCCTGGCCGGTCATGCGCCGTCCAGCAGCTCTGGCGGTCAGGAAGTTGGCCTTGGGGTAGGTGGCCATGGGCAGGTCGAAGCGTTCGGGCGACAGGTCGATGAACCGGGTGCCCTGGATGCCTGTCTGGGGGAGGCTGATGGCGTTGAAAGAGATGTCGAGGGATCCGGCGTTGCGGACCACCGCATCGGCGTGCGCTTCGACGGCGCCCTCGTCCAGCACATCCACCGTGGCGACGTCGGCGACGCCACCCGAGGCCTGGATCTTTTCAGCGACCACCTCCAGCGCGGCGCTGGTGCGCCCGGCGAGGAAGACCCGTGCTCCCTCCGCGGCGAAGGCGTGAGCGACCGCGCTCCCGATCGCTCCGCTCGCCCCGTAGACGATCGCATTCTTGTTTTCGAGCAGCACTGTTACTCCTGGTTGTCGAATAGTACGGACGGAGCCGGCACACTTACCGACTCGGCGTCCTGCCGAAAGGAATCGGTCGAGACGGCCGCCGGTCGGTTCTCACATGAACAGGAAATGGGCTCTGGGGCTCGCCTCCGCGGCCATCGGTGATGGTGGCGCTGGATGCCACCGTGGTGACGACGGGCCGCCGGACCACCCCGGCTCTGATGCCTGCCGCACCGGTGCTCACGCTGAGTCGCCGAGTCTGCCACTGGTGGCGAGACCGCAGCACGGCACGGAGTGGGCCGGGTCCAGGTCTTCTTGCCTTGCGGCCGGGTGGTGTGGAAGATCCGGACGCCTCGACCGATTCCTTTCGATAGGTCACCGAGTCGATAGGTGTGACGGAACTCCGATGACGATCGAGAGGTGAGCGATCATGGCAGAGGTGACGCGGATTCGGCTGGGCGGCCTGGTGCTGGGCAGCGACGACCCGGAACGGCTCAGCGCCTGGTACCGCGCGGCGTTCGCGCCGTCGGCCGAGCCGGGCACCGTCCTGATGGTGGGCGGCGGGCGGTTGATTTTCGACCACCGCGACGATCTCGAGCAGAGCACACGGGAGCCCGGCAGGATTCTGATCAACTTCTACGTCGAGGACATCGAGGCGGTCGTGGTCCACCTGAAGGCGCTGGGCGTCGCGCAGTGGATCCGCCCGGTGGAGGACTTCGGCCCGGGCCTCATCGCGACAGTGGAGGATCCGGTCGGAAACTACGTGCAGATCGTCGAACTCGCGGCTCGGCCCGGGCGCCGGACGGTGACGCAGATGGGCCACACGTACGTCAAGGCCGATAATCCGGGGGGCGATGATCCCGCCGAAGCGGATGCAGGGGGCCGCTGGCACTCCGCCTCAACACCACGTTCGAGGCGTTCGATCCGGCGGACGGAGGGTGAGCCCGTCCCGGTCGACCGGCCGGGGCCATGGTGATGCCGGACAGCGACGTCTTCGCGCGGCTGACCGACCCCTACCGGCCGGAGCTCCTGGCCTACTGCTACCGCATGCTCGGCTCGGTCCACGACGCTGAAGACCTGGTCCAGGAGACCTATCTGCGCGCGTGGCGCTCGTACGCGGCGTTCGATGGCCGGGCGTCACTGCGCACCTGGCTCTATCGGATCGCGACCAACGTCTGTCTCACCGCACTCGAGCACCGCAAACGCCGGCCGCTGCCGTCGGGTCTCGGCGGTCCCTCCGACGACCCCGAAGGCCCTCTGGCACCCCCACCGGAAGTGACCTGGCTACAGCCCTTCCCCGATCGGCTGGTCCACGCTGGCTCGGACGATCCCGCCACCATCGTCGCCGCGCGGGCAAGCCTGCGGCTCGCCCTGATCGCTGCCCTGCAGTATCTGCCCCCGCGTCAGCGCGCCGTCCTCATCCTGCGCGACGTACTCGCGCTGCGCGCCGCAGAGGTCGCCGAGTTGCTCGGCATCTCCGTCCCCGCGGTCAAAAGCATCCTGCAACGCGCTCGAGCCCAGCTCGGCCAGATGGCACCCTCCGAAGACGACACGACCGAGACCTCCGGCGCGCACCAGCGGGAACTGCTGGACCGCTATGTCGCGGCCTTCGAGAACGCCGACATCACCGCCCTGATGGGGCTGCTGACCAAGGACGCCGTCCTGGAGATGCCGCCCACCCCATCCTGGTTCGCCGGCCGCGAGTCCGTCGGCCGGTTCTTCGGGTCCAGGGTTCTCACCGCGCCAGGTGTCTTCCGGATGGTGGCGACCGCGGCCAACGGGCAGCCCGCGGCGGCCATGTATCAGCGTGGCCCGGACGGCGTTCATCACGCACACGCGGTGATGGTCCTCTCGGCCTCCGACGCGGGGATCACACAGATCGTCGCGTTCCGCGACCCAGACCTGTTCGAATTTTTCCGACTTCCCCAGACACTCGGCTGCGCCCGGCATGCCCGGGCCGTACCGTAAACGCATAATATATCTGAACGAGATGATATTGTTTAGATAATATCTGCGCACCGTGTAAGGAGGTGGAGTGACATGCAGTGGTTCCCCAGCTGATCGCGAGCTAGGGGGTGGTGTGGATGCCTCGATGGCCGCGCCGCCCCCTAGACCTGGCCTATGAGTCCTGCGATCGGGAACGTCGGGGCCACGACTCGGCGCGACGTTTCACGTGCCTACGGCGGGTGGTGCCTCTGCCCTGTAACCGTGTCGTCATGACGAGGGAAAGCGAGCATTCTCCCCGTGGCATCTTCCTCTTCGCCGGCCGGATCGGGCGACGTCGTGATCCTCATGCGGAGCGAAGAAAGCGTCGGTCGTGGATATGCCGCTGTGTTCGTGGTCCCGGAATTCCGGGCTATTTTCGCGGCTCATTTGCTTTCTGTGCTGGGGAGCGTCTTCGGCGAGGTCGCGCTGGCCGTGCTGGTGTTCCACCAGACCGGCTCGGCGCTGTTGACGGCCCTGGTCTTCGCTCTTGGCTGCCTGCCCTACGCTTTGAGCGGGCTGCTGGTGTCCGGGTTCGCCGATCGGCACCCGCCCCGCCGGGTCCTGGTCGCCTGTGACCTGTTGTCGGCGGGCTGCGTGATGGTGATGGCGGTTCCGGCGACCCCGCTGGCGGTGCTGTTCGTCTTCCGGTTCGCCATCGCGATGATCTCGCCACTGTTTACCGGCACCCGGGCGTCGAGCCTGGCGGACATCCTGCAAGGCGACCGGTATGTCCTGGGTCGTTCGCTGATGCGGATCGTCTCACAGGGCTCCCAGATCGTCGGTTACGGGATCGGTGGCTTGGCGCTGGTGTGGCTGTCGCCGCGCGCCGCGCTGTGCGTGACCATCTGCACCTTTCTCGGCTCCGCGCTGCTGCTGCGCTTGGGCACGGGCGACCGGCCCGCCCGGGTATCGGGTGGCGGCGCGATGATGCGCGAGTCGATCGCCTCAGCCGGACGACTGTTCGGCGATGCCCGGATCCGTGCGCTGCTGCTGATGTGGTGGACTCCACCGATGTTCTTCGTGGTCGCCGAAGGGGTCGCCGCACCCTTCGCCGACGCCACCGGGGCGGGCCCTGTCGGCTTCGGGTTGTTCCTCGCGGCGATGCCCGCGGGAACCGTGGTAGGCGAGGTACTGACCGGCGTCCTGCTTCGACCCGCTGCCCGCGACAAGATCGCGTTGCCGCTCGCGGCCGTGTCGTTGCTGCCGATGGCCGCGTTCGAGATCCGTCCACCGCTGGCGTTGGCAGCCGCGTTGATGCTGGTCACCGGATTGTGCGCCGCGTACACGCTCGGGATGGACCAATGGTTCGTCGAGGCAGTGCCCGAACAGATGAGCGGCCGGGCCATGTCCTTGCTGGGTGCTGGCCTCATGACCCTTCAAGGTCTCGGCATGGCCACCGCCGGCGCCATCGCCGCCCTGGTCAGCCCCACCAAGGTGATCTGTGGAGCCGGGGCACTCGGCACCGTGAGCGTACTGGGCGTACTGCGATCGGTGCGCAGAACCCGGCCCAGAGTGGACCGCACCGACGAGGTCGGAGGCTAGGTCGCTCGTTTCGACGAGCCGGCCGGTCCGACGTTTTCGGAGCTTGTTAACCGAGGAGGTTTGGTCCGTCGGTGTCATGACAAGAGTGGGCGACCGAGGAACGTGACTGATGGACGAGCGTGAGTGGCCGGCTGAGCGATTCGAAGAGCACCGTGATGCATCTGCGTGGTGTCGCCTTCCGGATGCTCGGCTCTTTACACGAGGCGGACGACGCCGTACAAGAGGCGCACGACCCCCGCTCCCTGCACACGGCGAAGCGCGCGACTCGCGTATCGGAGCGGCTCAGCCGAAGCCACGCGAGGAACCCGCGGCCGAAGCTGATGAGGTCGGCGCCCAGCCCGAGCCAGTGGTCGGCCTCGGCCGTCCCGTCTGCGGCGGCGGTGACCGGGCGCCACTCGGAGACCGGCTCATCGGTGTGCGGTCCCGGCGTGCCCGGGTTGGACTGTCCGCTCAGGCTCGGCCGCACGCCCTCGGAAATGATCAGCCGGCCGTCGCACGCTGAACGTAGTGTGTCGCCATCGACGGCGTCAGCCGGAGAGCGAGCGTGGCAGCCCGAACGACGGGAGCACGCTGGTGTCGAAGCGGGTGATGGCGGAGATTCGGTCGCCGCTGAGGGTGAGGACGACGAGGCCGATTCCGTGGCGGATGCCGGTCGGGGTGCGGAGGTAGGTCCCCAATGCCGGCTGGCCGTTCGCGCGCGTCGGCACGAAGTCATAGGTCCAGTCCCCGCGGAGGATGGTGGCGTAGAAGCGGGCCACGTCGGCACGGCCCTGGTATTCGAGGGGAATCGGCGGCATGGAGAGATGGACGTCGTCGGTCAGCAGGGCGATCAGGGCGTCGATATCACCGGCCGCGTACGCGCGGACGAACTTCGCCACGAGCGCCTGTTCGGCGGGTGAGCCCGGAGCGGGCGGCGGTTCGCGATCGCCGGTCGGTGGCAGACGGCGCTGTAGCCCGGCGCGGGCCCGTTTGAGCGCGCTGGTGACCGATGCGACGGTCGTGTCGAGGATGTCGGCGACCTCGTTGGCGTGGTAGCCGAGGACGTCGCGCAGGATGAGCACGGCGAGCTGGCGGGTCGGCAGGACCTGAAGTGCGGTCACGAAGGCAAGCGAGATGGCTTCGGTCTGCTCGTATCGGGCCGCCGGGCCGAGCGGCGTGTTGACCGCACCTTCAAGGAGCGCGTCGGGGAATGGTTCAAGCCAGACGACCTCCCCGAGCCGGGTCGGCTCGGGCGGTTGGACCTCGGGGATGTCCCACGGCACGGCCGGGCGGCGGCTCGCCGAGCGAAGTGCGTCGAGGCACCGGTTGGTGGCGATCCGGTACAGCCATGTGCGGATCGAGGCACGTCCCTCGAACGCTTCGATGCCCTGCCAGGCGGACACGAGTGTGTCCTGGAGGGCGTCCTCCGCGTCCTGGAAGGATCCGAGCATCCGGTAGCAGTGCACGTGCAGCTCTCGACGGTGTGGCTCCGTCAGCTCTCGGAACGCGTCGCCGTCCCCGGCTCGCGCCCTAGTGATCAAGTCGGCGGTAGCCGTCCCCACTCTCGCGTCACCTCTCTCCCGCACGTTGTGGCATTCCCCGTATGGACGCCGGCCGAGGTAGGAACTGGGCGCTCGGCGGAAGCCCAATTTCGCGACCTCGCGGCGTCTGCATCCTCGACGGCTCGGACGGCCGGAATATGCGGACCGTCCGCATTCCTAGGAGGACGCATGTCAATCGCCGACAAGACGATTCTGGTGACCGGGGCCAACCGCGGTATCGGGCGGGCCCTGGTCGAGGAGGCTTTGACCAGGGGCGCCAAGCGCGTGTACGCCGGTACGCGCCGGCCGTTGACCCATTCGGACGGGCGCGTCACGCCGCTGACCTTGGACGTGACCAGCGCAGAGCAGGTTCAAGCGGCCGTCGAGAGCGTCGCGTCGCTCGACATCCTCATCAACAACGCCGGGCTGGCGATCTACGAAGACCTCAGCGATCAGGCCGCGCTCGAGCAGCAGCTCGCCGTCAACTTGTACGGCACGTACGGCGTGACCCAGGCCTTCCTGCCCTTGCTGACCGGTTCGGGGGGAGCGATCGTCAACGTTCTGTCGCTGGCGGCCGTCGCGGCCGTGCCGGTCATGCCGGCCTACTCGATCTCCAAGGCCGCGGCGTTCTCGCTGTCCCAGTCGATGCGCGCTCTGCTGACCGGGCAGGGCGTGCGGGTCCACGCCGTACTGAGCGGGCCGGTCGACACCGACATGTCCCGCGTGCTCGACATTCCCAAGGCATCCCCGGAGTCCGTCGCGCAGGCCATCTTCGACGGAGTGGACAAGGGAGAGGAGGACATCTTCCCCGATCCCCTGTCGGAGCCCGTGGCCGAAGGCTGGCGCGGCGGGGTGGCCAAGGCGCTCGAACGCCAGAACGCCGCGCTCCTCGAAGCGGCGTCCGCCGGTTAGTCAGAGCGTCCGCCAGTAGGCGGTGCCGTCGGTGATTCGGCAGCGAGACGGGCACGGAACCGGCGATCACGAATTTATCTAGCCCTCGTGATCACTGGGAGTGCCGTGCCCGTCGTGCCTCCGTGCATGCGACCCGCCTCTGGCCTCCGGCTCGATCAGCTGGCAGGCTGCGGTGCTCACCGAACTGGCGAGCGCGATGGCGTTTCCCTCAGTGAGCCCAGGCTGGCGCCACCTGGAGCCGATACGCCCCAGGGCGATCACTCACAGCCACAGACTCCGAAAACCGCGCGATCCGCTCGCCTGGTTCGGCCGAACAAGGCGAGCGGATCGAAACCGCTCAGGCGGTGGTGAGCGCGGCGCACAGCTGGTCGACCGACACGATCTGCCCGAGCATCGACAGTGAGTCGAGTAATGCTTCGAGCGCGCGAAGCCGCCCGCCCCTGCGTGGCAAGCAGCCTATATGGGTTACATATGATATTTCTCAGATTTTATGCCGTATTAGGGCTAAATGCCGAAGGGGCCTTGATTCTGGGTGGGTTCCCTTCAGTGTTCAGCGTGGATGGAGCGCATGGTCGCCTGTGGGGCGTTCGGTTTTGCTGGTGTGTTCCGCGCTGAAGGAATCCGGGTCGTGCGCGCAGCCGCTCAAGCACCTCGTATGAACGCGATCATGGAACGCTGGGTCGGCAGCGTACGGCGCGAGATCCTGGATCGGACCCTAATAGTCAACACCGCGCTTCATCGGCCATCACTGCAGCACTGATCGGTCGCCGTAGCCGCACCAGACGAAACGACCTCTAAGGTTTGCGGGCGACGGCGGCGTAGCAGAGGGATTTTTGGGGGTTGTCGTGGAGTCCGGTGTCGGCGTCCGGGCGCCATTGGGGCAGCCATACCAGTCCTGGGTCGGCGAGTTCGAGGCCGGTCAACAAAGTGCTGATTTCTTGGCGGCTGCGGTTGTGCATGGTGGTGGTGGCGTTGCGGTAGACCTGGACCGCGTCTTGCATCTGGATGTAGCGGTCGGCGGTGGCATGGGAGATCACCAGGTAGCTGCCGGACGGCAGCGGTGCGAGCAGCCGGTCGATGATGCCGCGGGGGTCTTCCTCATCACGAATGAAGTGCAGGATGGCGACGAGGAGGACGGCGACGGGCTGATCAAGATCCAGTGTCTGGTGTAGCTGCTCGTCGGTGAGGATTTTTTCGGGTTCACGTAGATCTTGTTGGATTATGACGGTCTGGTCGATGCCTTGGAGCATCTCCCGGCCGTGGGCGATCACGATCGGGTCGTTGTCGACGTAGACGATGCGGCATTCGGGCGCGATGGCCTTGGTGGTCTCGTGGACCGAGTTCATGGTCGGAAGCCCGGTGCCGATGTCGAGGAACTGGCGGATGCCGGCTTCGCCGGTGAGGTAGCGGACGGCGCGGCCGAGGAAGCTGCGGTTCTGACGTGCGGCGGTACGGATGACGCCCGGCGGCATCGTGGCGATGACCTTCTCGGCGGCCTCACGATCGGCTGGGTAATGGTCCTTGCCGCCGAGGTAGTAGTCATACATCCGGGCGGGGCTGGGGACGTCGGGACGGAAAACTCTCGATGGATCGCCGCTGGACACCGAGACTCCCTTGTCGGGGTGGGGAAGAAAGGTCGATGGTGTCATCATCGCGCACTTACTCAGGTCGCAACAGCTTCTCTACCCATTTGCCTGACCGATGCTGCCGCTGCGCCCCCTCCCGCGGGATGCTGCGGACGGCTACCAGATCCAGGCCCCGCAGCCGGTATCGGCGACAAAGCCGGCGTGGGTGAGTACGGGCGGCCGGTCGCTAAGGTCGGCGACCAGGCGCATCACGTCGTGCTCGCCTCCGATCAGTGGCAACTGGATGGTCCGGTTCGTCGCGATGTTGGCGATGTTGGCGATTTCGTGTGGCGCGGCGCGTTCGTCACCAGTTCCGAGAACCCACCTCGATGGCGGTACGCCTGTGACTGCGGTACGGAGCAGGCCAAACGCCACAGACCGTGTCACTAGGACATCCTCGCGCCCGACCTGCAACTGCATCGGCCGATGCATACATAATCGTTGACGTTGGGTCACGGGTTGACTGCGATGAGAGACTTGGCTGGACCGGATCCCAGCGCGAAGGGGTAGGCAGGATGGACGTCTCCGGTTCCGGGCCGGTCGTACTGCGTATCCTGCTCGGCGCCGAGCTGCGGCGCCTGCGCGAGCTTGCTGGGATCAGCCCTCAGCAGGCCGCACGCGCGCTGGGGGTGTCGGAGTCAAAGATCAGCCGCATGGAACACGGTCGCCACGCCTTCAAGTGCGATGACGTCGCGGATCTGCTCTTCTTCTACGGTGTCAGTGACGAGACCGCGCGCGAAGAAGTGCTGTCATTGACCCGCCGCGCCAACCAGCCCGGCTGGTGGCACAGTTACAACGACATCCTCCCCGGCTGGTTCCAGCCCTACGTCGGGCTCGAGGCCGCCGCGCGGCGCATCCGCACCTATGAAGCGCACTACATCCCCGGACTGCTGCAAACCCACGACTACGCGGCCGCGGTGATCGCCTTGGACGGCTTCCCGCCCGAAGAAGTTGACCGCCGGGTCGGGCTACGGCTGGACCGCCAGCGGCGGTTCCGCGAGGGTGCCCTACGCCTGTGGGTGATCGTGGATGAGGCCGCGCTGCGACGGCGGTTCGGCGACACCGACGTCATGCGCCGCCAGCTCGAAGAGCTGATCGCGGCCACCAAGCTGCCGAACCTGACCTTACAGGTCGCGCCGTTCACGGCCGGCGGTCACACCGCGCTGAACGGATTCACCATCCTGCGGTTCCCCGACCCTCATATGACCGACGTGATCTACGTCGAACAGCTCACCAACGCCCTCTATCTGGACAAACGCCAGGAGGTGGACCGCTACACGCTCGCGATGGAACGCTTGTCGGTCATCAGTGCCTCTTCTCCCGAATCGGTCGAGATCATCACCCGCATCCTGGGCGACCTTTGAGACTTATCACAACGGCGTGCCCGCCAGTGACCTAGCGAGGTGGTCGACGCCGCCACCACCTCCGCTCAAACTGTTCGCCCCCAGGCCAACGGGTTCCGCGCGGAGCTGTCCTGTCGACATCTTGCGGCGCGCATGACGGTTGTGGCTGGTCAGCGGCGGTAGCAGCCGTGTACGCATCGGGCGCGGCCGGGGACGTACAGCGTCTCATCGCTTCCGTCGGTTTCGACGCCGATAGGGGTGACGTAGATCGGTTCGCCGCAGGTAGGGCAGGCCGGACGCTCGATCGCGCTGAATTCGGCCCAGGTGTATCCGTTCGGGCGTGGTCGTCCCTTTTCGATGAGCGTGAGGGTGTCGGCGTCGATTCGCCAGTCGGCCACGGTCGTCTCCTCGGTTGTGGGTCCCAGTCGGCGGCGGTTCGTTCGGCGAAGGGATGTGCGACGGTGACATCCCCACGGCGTGCCCGGTCGTTGCGGGTCTGTGGGGGACAGGTACGGCGGGGGTTGTGGTGTCAGCCGGTCACGGGGATGTCGCCGGTGACCGGGGTGGGTGCCGGTGCCTCACCGGGCGGCGCGCTCTTCCTCAAGCGCCGTTGCTTCGCCGGCGCGGGCAGGCCGGCGGAGGGGGCTCGCGGCATCTGTCGAGCCGTGGCGATGCCCACCGTGACGCCTCCGGCGATGACAGCAGGAGCCCGATCAGCCCGGTCGTGACGGTGAGGGTAACGGCGCCGCTGGCGCTCTGTGGAGGGGCGCCCCTGGCCGCGCGGAAGGGTGGGGGCCGCATCCACCCCGCGTACGTCATGCCGGAGGGGCTGGGCGGCCCGCCTCGGCCATCAGCAGGCCGGCGAGCTTCGGCCGGGGCAGATGATCTCGCCGCCCGGACCTGCGCGCCGAGCTCCTCGGGGACTCCAACGAGGTGCACGAACACGCCATCTCCGTACGGCTGGCCTGCGAGGAACTACCAACGATCTGCCGGCCCGGCTCCGTCGCGGTCGAGGAGTTCATGACCGTACAAGAACGCGTACAGCACCTGGCCTCCAGAGTCGCCGGACGCCTACGCGACGGCGTCGGCCCATGGCCGGCGTTCGGCGCGCTCTTCCCGGCCATCACCGCCACCGGCGTCCCCGAGGCCGCAGCACTCGCCGCCCTCACCCGGCACGAGCCCGGAACTCGCGGCCTCTACGGGGGAGCCGTGCTGACCGTCGACACCCATGGCGCCCTCGATGCCGCGCTCGTGTTGCGCACCATCTTCCGGCACGGAGAGCAAACCTCGTTGCGCGCGGGAGCGGGCGTGATACGGCAATCCACCCCGAGCGAGCTCCAGCAGGATCCGTGCGGCGGTCCTGATTCCGATCCCGGGCATCGTGGTCAGGACCTGGGCGAGAGGAGCGCATCAAGCGTTGTCGACGACACGTGGAAACTGACCCCCAGGCGACGGCCGAAATCTGACCCCCTCTGCTGTCACTGTGGAGGGTGATCAAGGTGGAGGACTGGGCGGAGATCCGCCGGTTGCACCGGGCCGAGGGCATGCCGATCAAGGCGATCGCTCGGCGGATGGGCATCTCGAAGAACACCGTCAAGCGGGCGCTGGCGGCCGAGGAGCCGCCGAAGTACCGGCGGGCGAGCAGGGGGTCGATCGTGGACGCGGTGGAGCCGCAGATCCGGGCACTGCTTGAGGAGTTCCCGGACATGCCGGCCACGGTCATCGCCGAGCGGATCGGCTGGACCCGCTCCCTGACCGTGCTCAAGGACCGGATCCGGATCCTGCGGCCGCACTACAAGCCGATCGATCCTGCGTCCCGGACGACATACCAGCCCGGGGAGCTGGCCCAGTGTGATCTGTGGTTCCCGCCGGCCAAGATCCCCCTGGGCGCCGGGCAGAACGGTAGTCCGCCGGTGCTGGTCATGGTGAGTGGGTATTCGCGCTGGCTGATGGTGCGGATGCTGCCCTCGCGGGCGGCCGGGGACCTGTTCGCCGGGATGTGGACCCTGCTTACGGTTCTGGGTGCGGTGCCCAAGACGCTGGTGTGGGACAACGAGAGCGCGATCGGGCAGTGGAAGGGCGGCCGGCCGCAGCTGACCGCCGAGGCGAACGCGTTCCGCGGCATGCTGGGGGTGGGAATCCACCAGTGCAGGCCCGCCGATCCCGAAGCCAAGGGGCTGGTGGAGCGGGCGAACGGGTATCTGGAGACCTCATTCCTGCCGGGGCGGTCCTTCACCGGCCCGCACGACTTCAACGCTCAGCTGACCGGCTGGCTGGTGAGGGCGAACACGCGCCATCACCGGCGGATCGAGTGCCGTCCCGCCGACCGCATCGAAGCTGACCGGGTGGCGATGGTCGGCCTGCCGCCGGTGGCTCCAGCGGTGGGCTGGCGAAGTTCGACCCGGCTGGCCCGCGACCACTACGTCCGCGTCGCCTCCAACGATTACTCGGTCCACCCGTCGGTGATCGGCCGTCTCGTCGAGGTCGTCGCCGATCCGGAGCAGGTCACCGTGACCTGCGGCAGCCAGGTCGTGGCCCGCCATGCCCGGTGCTGGGCCGCCCACCAGACCATCACCGACCCGGCCCACGCTCAGGCCGCCGCACTGTTGCGCCGCACGCGCATCCAGACGGTGACCGCCCCGGGCGAGCTGGAGGTCGAGCAACGCCGACTCAGTGACTACGACGCGCTGCTCGGCATCGAAGGGGTGGTGGCCTGATGACCGCCAACACGACCACCAGCGGCCGCAACCTCGCCGCCGAATTGGCCTACCTGACCCGGGTACTCAAGGCCCCGTCCCTGGCCGCCGCGGTGGAACGGCTGGCCGAACGAGCCAGGGCCGAGTCCTGGAGCCATGAGGAGTTCCTGGCCGCCTGCCTGCAACGCGAGGTCGCCGCCCGCGAATCCCACGGCGGTGAGGCCCGCATCCGCTCGGCCCGCTTCCCTGCCCGCAAGGGGCTCGAGGACTTCGACTTCGACCACCAGCGCTCACTCAAGCGCGAGGTCATCGCCCACCTGGGCACCCTCGACTTCGTCGCGGGCAAGGAGAACGTGGTCTTCCTCGGCCCGCCCGGCACCGGCAAGACCCACCTGTCGATCGGCCTGGGCATCCGCGCCTGCCAGGCCGGCCACCGCGTCGCGTTCGCCACCGCGGCCGAATGGGTCGCCCGCCTGGCCGACGCCCACGCCGCCGGCAAACTCCATGATGAGCTGACCAAACTCACCCGCATCCCCGTGCTGGTCGTCGATGAGGTCGGCTACCTCCCGTTCGAGCCCCAGGCGGCGAACCTGTTCTTCCAACTGGTCTCCAGCCGCTACGAACGCGCCGCGCTGATCGTGACCAGCAACAAGCCGTTCGGCCGCTGGGGCGAGGTGTTCGGCGACGACGTCGTGGCCGCCGCCATGATCGACCGCCTCGTCCACCACGCCGAGGTCATCAGCCTGAAGGGAGACAGCTACCGCCTCAAGAACCGCGACCTGGGCCGCGTCCCCGCAGCCCAGACCAACAACGACCATCAGTAACAACCCACGACGAACAACACCACCAGGGGGGTCACCGTTCCGGCGTCGCCAGGGGGTCAGAATTCGAGCGTCGTTGACAAGCGTCCCCCCGACCTGTGAGCGTTGCTCATGCACCGGGCGCAGGGACTGGGCCCATGCGCGGTAGCACGGTTAGGGCGGTTCGGCGGGCGGATCACCACGCGGGCATGGGGCACGTCGATCGTCAGCGCGATGGTCATCGTCGCGTTGCTGTGGGCTCAGGCGCAGGGTGTAGCCGGTTAGAGCGGTCCGCGTTTCGGGGGATGTAGGCCTTCGGTCACGCCCGCCGCCGGGTCAGTCCTCGCCGCGGCTGTGGTTGCGGAGCTTTCGGCCGGCCAGGAAGGCGACGGCCACGCCGATTACGATCGTCATGGCGATTCCGGCGGGGCGGGTGTAGGTCCCGACCTGGTGCCAGTTGTCGGCCAGCAGCCAGCCGACGGTGATGAAAACCGCGTTCCACGTGCCGGCACCGGCGGTAGTGAGGGTGGCGAAGCGGAACAGCGGCATGCGGGCCACCCCGGCAGGGAGGGAGATCAGGCTGCGTAGCACCGGGACGCAGCGGGCGACGACGACGATCCATGCGCCGTGCCGGTCGAACAGCCTGCGGCCGCGGTCGAGGTCGGCGGGGCTGGTGAGCAGGAACCAGCGTTGTTCGGCGAGACGGTGTAGCCGGTCGTAGCCAATCCAGGCGCCCAGACCGTATAGGAGCAGGGCACCCAGGAGCGACCCGGCGGTGGCGGCGGCCCAGATGATCACGGGATGCATCGCGCCGGTGCGGGCTCGGAATCCGGCCAGCGGCAGCACCACCTCGGAGGGGATCGGGGGAATGAGGTTTTCCAGCAGCACGAGCACACCGACGCCGGTCGGGCCGAGCTTGTCGATCACCGGGAAGATCCAGTCGGTCATCGGCTCATAACCGCTTCGGTGTTCATCGTCCGACACCCGGCGTACGACGGGCGTGGACCGGACTGACGGCTGGACAGGTCTGGGATCTCCTCAGTCTCACTGACGGGCTAATGATCGGCGGACCCGGCCGTCGATCACGTGCGATTGACAAGGTGTCGAGAAACAGTCGCGTACGGACGTTGGATGGAATCCAAAGAACTCCGACAGCACCCGCCCCGCCTCGGGTTAGCTGCCGGGAGTGTCCACCCAGATCAGTAGCCTGGGCGGCTCATCGACCGGAACGATCCTCCGACCCCGATGTCGGTGAGCAGGCGGACGCCCACACAACTCACCCTCAAGATCGGCATTACCCAGGGACCGCCCGGCTTATCCCGTCGGCTAACCGAGGTAGAGGCCAGCCGCGTCATTCGGGGAGCCTGCGGCGCGGCCAGCATCACGTGGATACCTTCGCTCGTGAACACCTCATCGAACGGCCGGGTGAAATTCACATTCGTGCGGCACACGCGGACGTCCCGGATTCGGGCACATTGACCTGGAGATCGGGACGAACGGCCCGTACCCACTGGTCGGATGTGCAGGGACCCTGGAGCCAGGGTCGGGGTCGAGGTGCGGCCGGGCGCCGGAGACCGATGGTGGAGGTGTACGGCCGCGGCGTGGCACGGCGGACGAAGCTCTCACTGTGGGCCACGACGTGGACACGGAGCCGGTTCGGGTCAAGTCACAGCTGCCGGTCCGCCGCCTTGGAGCGCGAGCGCGACAGCGCCCGAAAGCCCGGCCGAAGGAGCCGAAGGAGAGGACATGATCATCCGGATTTTCGGCGAGGGGAAGTACGGGGTCGCCGAAGAGCACCTCGATGGCTTCAACGAGCCGGACTCCGGCCTACAGGCGGCTATGGAATCGGTCGGTGAGCAGGCGTTCACTACCGTGCTGCGGGCGCTGCTGGACGCCGTGCGCCGCCTCGGCACGCCGCCACTCGACGAGGCGCTGACCGCGTCGCGGCTGATGTTGCCCGGCCAGGACACCGGTCTGCGGCAGATGCGGCAGTCGCTGTCGGACGAGGGCCTGATTCCGGGGTGAGGACGGTGCGCAGCCGCTTCCAGCCTGACCGGCAACTGACCGCGCGCATGCTGGTCACCCTCTTCTTGCTCGGGCTGCTGTACGTGGCGTTCATCGCGGTGCTGATCGTCTTGCTCAAGTCCTGGATCCTGGTGGTGGTCATCGCGGCGGGATTGCTCGGTGCCCAGTACTGGTTCTCAGATCGGATCGCCCTGTACGCCATGCACGGCCGCCTGGCCTCCCCGGCCGAACAACCTCATCTGCACGGCATCATCGACCGGCTGTGCACCACTGCGGACATGCCCAAACCCCGCGTGGCCGTATCCGAGATGGACCTGCCCAACGCATTCGCCACCGGTCGTAACGCCGACCACACGGTGGTCTGCGTCACCACCGGACTGCTGCGCCGCCTGGAGACCCAGGAGCTGGAGGGCGTCCTCGCCCACGAACTCTCTCATGTCGCGCACCGCGACGTGGCGGTGATCACGATCGCCTCCTTCCTAGGCGTGATCGCCGGACTCATCGTCCGTTTCGCCCTCTATGCCCAACTGTTCGGCGGGCGCGGCCGACGTGACCAAAACACCGTTGTGCTGTTCATAGCCGTCATGGCGGTCTCGGCCGTCGTCTATGCCATCAGCTTCGTGCTCATCCGCGCGCTGTCGCGCTACCGCGAGCTGGCCGCCGACCGTGCCGCGGCGATGCTCACCGGCCGTCCCTCCGCGCTGGCCTCCGCACTGACCAAGGTCAGCGGAGACATCGTCCGTATCCCCACCCGGGATCTACGCACCGCCCAGGCGTTCAACGCCTTCTTCTTCACCCCGGTCCGAGGCTCTGGCGCGGTCCTATCCAACCTGTTGTCCACCCACCCCAGCCTCGAGCGCCGACTCGACCAGCTCGCGCAGATCTCGGCCCGGCTGGGCAAACCAGGCTGACCGCGCGATTTCTCGCGCCGAGTTCAGGACACGGCGAGTACGGCGGCGGGACCGGCGATATCCGTACGCCAGTCCGTCCCTCGGCGGGAACCGTGGCTGTGGACAAGTAGGCCCTGACCAGCAAATGTAGGACTCCTTGGCTCATGTGTGGGTGCGCCGCCGGCTCCCGGACCGCTGAACCCCGCTCGACGCCACGGCGAAGCCGCCGCGGCACGAGCCCAGGCTTCGTGTGTCAGTCGATCTCCGAGCCGGCGTCCCTCGGCTGAGTGTTCCAACCGACGAAGAGAGCTGATATGCGCTGGTTTGGTCCTGCCGCCCTGCCGGGGACGCGGATACCGAGACAGGCACTGATCGCGATCCCCGTGCTCCTGGTCCTGGCCGTCCCGGCGATCGACCATGTGACGCCGGCCCACGTTCATCTCGCTCCGACGCTGTTCGTGGCGGCCGCCATGACCGCGACCTTCGCATCGGCGCTGGTCACCGCGTTGGTCGGCGTGGGCGCGGTCGCTGCGCTGATCGTCGCCGCGCTGGACCGCGGCACCCTGGCTACCGAGGACGTGACCGTGCAACTCGTGGCCCTGACGGTGCTTTCGGGGTTCATGGTGCTGTTCTGCCACCTGCGGGAGCGGTACGAGCGGGACCTGGTGCGAGTGCGGTCGATCTCCAAGGCCACACAGCGGGTGGTCCTGCGCCCGTTGCCGGAGCGGTCCGGGCCGGTCTCGATCGCGTCGGCGTACCACGCGGCCGAGGCCGACACCGACCTCGGCGGTGATCTGTACGCCGTCACCCGCGCCGCCGACTCCACCCGGCTGCTGATTGGCGACGTACGAGGCAAGGGACTCGCCTCGATCAGCGATACCGCGATCATGCTTGAGGCCTTCCGTGCCTCCGCGCGGCGCCGGACGTCGCTCCAGGAGATGGCCGCCGACCTGGAGGAGAGCATCTGCTGGGGAATGGTGGAGTTCTCCGGCGCCGGGGTGGACGCCGGTGAGCGGTTCGTCACGGCGGTGATGGTCGACATACCAGACGACGAACCCGTCGTACGCCTGATCAGTCTCGGGCATCCGCCGCCGTTGCTGCTCCACCACGGGAAGGCGTCGCCGTTGCAGGTGTCCAACCCCGCGCCGCCGTTCGGGCTGGGGGACCTGTCCGATGACTCCTACGCCGTGGAGGCCTTTCCCTTTGGAATGGGCGACCTGCTGTTGCTCTACACCGACGGCCTCACCGAGGCCCGGAACCTGGACCGGACCTTCTATCCCCTGGCCCAGCGGGCCGCGGCCTGGTCCGACTGCGATCCGCAGGCTCTCATACAGAAGATCGCGGCGGATCTGGCGGAGTACGTGCCTGGCGCACTGTGCGACGACATGGCCATGATCGCGGTCCGGCGCGAGAAGCCGCCCGCAGCCGGGGCGGCATCGCCGGCGCCGCGATCTACGGGCGGATGACCACCCTCACCGGTCTCCGGCCCGAGGCGCGGCGGCTGGTGGCCGACAGCGCCGATCAGCTCGACCGGATCCGCGGCATCGCCGACGGTGAGCGCGAGTAGTTCCAGGGTGTGACCGAGTTCTATCAGACCACCCTCATGATCAACGCCGCCCTGATCGGCCAGGCGCAGAACGAGGAGGTCAAACGGCTGACCGAGGCCAACTATGCGCAGAATGAGGAGATCAAGAAGATCTCGGCCTGGGCGGCGATCCTGTTCGCTTCCACGCTCATCGGGACTGTGTACGACATGAATTTCCGGCATATGCCCGAACTGCAGTGGTCGGTGGGGTACCCGGCCGCGCTGATCCTGATGGTGCTGGCGTCAGTCACGCTGTATGTCGTGTTCAAACGCCGGGGCTGGCTGTGACCGGCGCAGCGGTTGCCCGTTCCGGTTCCACGCCGCGCCCGGTCGCCGGGCCGGACCGGTTGAGGGTGACCGCAGTTGACTGGACTGTAACGCGGGCGGACCAGTGCGCACGGGTACTGACACCGAGTGGGGGTGATCGCGGTGGCGCAGCATCCACTGATCGGGTACCTGGTGTGGGCGGTCTTGTTCGGGGCGACGTTCGCCTGGGAAGGGCTGGCCCTGGCCGGGGCCATGGGTGTGCCCACTCTCAGCGACGCGGTACGGGCGGTCATGCGGTATCCGGCAGGGCGATGGGTGCTCTTCGCGCTCTGGCTGTGGTTCGGTTGGCACTTCTTCGTCCGCGGCTGGCATTTCCTGCTCCGGGATCCGTGACGAGTTTCTGGCATGCAGGCAAGGCGGACCGGTGATGCCCGCTGCGCTGGCCGCTGCGGTCATGCTGCTCGGCTACCTGTTGACCATGGGCTATCTGGGCGCTGGCTTGTGGATCCTGCGCCGCGACCAAGGGGCTGGTCCCGTCGGTGCTGTAGGTGGTTTGTTGGGGTTGGTCCGCCGGGTTGCCGCTACCGTACTGGGCGGGTACCTGCTGCTGATGGCTGTGGTGGTCGGCTACTACCAGGGCGTGGCGCGGGTAGGCGGCCACTTTGTGGCCAGCGCGTTCACCGGCTGTGCAGCCCTGATCGGCGTCGCCCTACCAGCGTTCATCCTCGCCTCCTACCTGACCGTACGGCGGAAAGGCAGGCTGGGCACGCCTCTTGCCCACCGTCGGCGCGCTTCTCGTCCAAGTCACCCGCATCAAGGCGAAGACGTTCCTGGTCCAGATGATCCGCCAGATCGAGGACGTCCGCGCCGTTGAATGCCCTCAGCGGCCTCATGCCCAGGCCATCTAGATTGACGTGGCCTGCCGTGCCGCCGCTGCCGCACACCGGCGTCGCACTCATCACATACGGGCCCGAAAAGCTCGGGATCAGCTGTGAAACGCCGTTGGCGCCGCGGTATGGCGGCGCAGGTCAGTGGGCTGTTGGAGTGGTAGGGCGCCCGGGGCTCGAACCCGGAACCTATGGATTAAAAGTCCACAGCTCTGCAAGAATCCCCTACTCGACGCGCTACCGCGTCCTATTTCGCAGTACCACTACCTGCCATTTGATCCGCGTTCACCATTCGCTTCACTGCATATCAGCCCGACGGCGTACCGGGTGCTGCCGAGTGGTACCGCGGCATACGAGCACCCGCGGAGCACCCACACCGGCCGTTGGGCTTGGATGACTATGCATCGCATCTACTCCTGAGGGCCCTCGTATGATGCCATTTTGCGGTTCTGCGGGGCGGGTGTCAGATCGGTGCATGACCTTCTACGGAAAGGGCGTCCTGCGCCCTGGCCGGTAAAGCCCGGCGAGTGGGAGCTGGACGGTGGTCCCGTTGATGACCGGACTACCTTCCTGGCCCACGTTCTTGCTTTGAGTGCACTTCACGGTCCCGGCCCCTGGCCGGATGGCGGCTATCCACTCCCTGACGAACCGCCTCGCCACAGCGGCGACGACGGGCCCCTCATGACGAGCGTGGTGCTCGATGGCGTCAGGACGCACGCAACACCGTCAAGCTGGGCATCGTGGTACTGGGAGAATGCGGGGACGAACGCGACCGTGAGTTGCTGCTTCTGCTCGGCGCGCTCGAAGAGCTCACCCTGTATGCCGTGGTGGCCCTCATGAAGACCCAACCCGACCGGCAGCGCGCCGTCTACGAGCTGGCACGGTGGGTGAAGGGCTGGGGACGGATTCACGCGGTGGAACGCCTGGAGGGTAGCGACGATCCTGAGATCAAGGCATGGCTGCTCCGCGAGGGCTTCCGCAACGACGTCATGAACGAGTACCTCGCTCATCTCGCCGCGACAACCGGGGATCTCTACACCGCCCTCCTCGGACCCGATGTGGACAAGGCCCTGTTCGAGGGCGCCGGAGGCATTCTCGCCGCGCTTGCCCTCGGCGGTCCGGCCAAGGACATGACCGACTACGACGACGGCGTACCCACCATGCACCGCTACGCCGAACTCGTCGGCACACCGAACCAACGCTGGGCATGCTGGATCACCTGCTCACCGTCAGACGGTGTGCGTTGACGTCTGACGGGGACGTCGTCTGGCCCGATGGCGAGCCCGAACGCCTGGCACGTCGCTACGAGGCGCTGCTGGCCCGGCCCCTCTGGCGGGATCTGGTGCTCGCGCACCTGAGCGATCCGTGCGGCACCGGCCCGTACGGCTTCAACGTCGCACTGTTCTGTGCCGGCCATCTTGACATGCCGGTGCTTCCCCAGGCGCTCCGCCATCTGGAACGAGAACCGTTCAACGCCTATGCCTGGCAATGGGCGGTCAACCACTCCGACAGCGAAACCATCACTTCCGTGATCACGCTGGCCATGCGGGTGCTCCCACTCGACGTGCTCGCCGGTGGCCCCGCCGACAGCCAAGGTTTCGGACCTGAACACGCACCCGACCGCGCGCTAGAGGCCACATCAACGGCCTGGACAAGCATCCCGGGATCGGTCTCGAACTGCTTCGGATCTCCCTGTCCAATCGAGTGGTCCGGATACGGCACCGTGCTCTTCGGACGTTGACGACCTGGCCGGCAGAGAGCCGGCCGAGCCGCCTCCAAGACTGGATCAGCGCTGCCGCGGCAGCCGAGCCCGACAGCGAACTACAGGGAAAGATGCAGGAATTCCTGGATGACCGTACGACTCCATAATCAAAGGATCGTGCTCGCGCATGGTGATCGGAACCGTGTTCCGGCTAACGCGGTTGAGCAGGGCGCAGAGCAGGAGCCGTCCGGCTAGGCATCACGGTCAGCGCAGGTGTTCGCCGATCGCTGCTCGGTGAACGAGCGGGAGCGATTGTCGATTACCGCGGCCGAGCCGTTTGTGGTCGTGCACCCACAAGTCCACGGCGCCGTCCCCCCACCCGGTCAGTCACTCCTGCTGCAGGCGACGGACGGCGCGGCCGAGGCGTCCCGTCCGTCGCTCATGCCTCGATTCTGGGCAGGCAAAACAAGCTCGTGGGAGATCGAGGTCCGTGAGATTCGTGGAAGGTGGCGCCGTGGCCTGCATTACGCCAGTCGGCCGGCGGCGGCGTAGTGCGCGGCGATCTCGTCGCTGGTGGTGTTCCACACGCCGGGGTGGTTGACGACATACTCCAGCGCTTGGTCGAGGTACTTCAGGCGGAACGCCTGCCCCGTGACGAACGGATGCAGGGCCAGGGCCATGACTCGTCCGCTGTACTCGGAGTCGGCGTACAACTGGTCAAGCTGATCCTTGACGATCTGTACGAAGTCCGAGCCGCTGACGGAGTGGGCGGTGAACAGCCCCAGGTCGTTGAGCTCGAGGGAGTACGGGACGCTCATCATGCCGGGCACGTTCAGCCGGTACGGCTGGTCGTCGCTGGTCCAGTCCAGCACGTAGTCCAAGCCGAGCTCGGCGAGCAGCGCCGGAGTCTGGAACGTCTCGCTCAGGGCCGGTCCCAGCCAACCGCGGGGACGCCGTCCGGTCGCCTTCTCGATGGTCTCGACGACATCGGTCAGGTACGCCCGTTCCTGCGCCTCCACCTCGGGCTGCACGGTGGAGTTGTTCTTGCCGTGCGCAAGCCAGGCCCAGTCCCGGGCCCTGCCGGCCTCAATGATCTGCGGGTACTGCTCGGCGACGTCCGAGTTGAGCAGCACGCTCGGGCGCACGCCGTGGCGGTCGAACGCCTCGATCATCCGCCAGATCGCCACCCGCGGGCCGTAGTCGCGCCAACCGTGGTTCAGGGGGTCGGGTACGAGCGTCGTGGTCGCCTGGTTGATGCTGGTGGACGGCTTGCCAAGCACGAAGTGTTCGACGTTGAGCCCGACGTAGAACGCCACTCGGGCCCCTCCGGGCCAGGTGATGGGCGCGCGTTCGGTAATCGGACTGTAGTCGTACAGTTCGTTGCGCATGAGATCTCCTCCTGGAGGGGTCGTCCCGCCCAGGTCAAGGCGAGAGACGATCCGGACCGTATCGCGATACGATCCGGATCGTCTCCCCGGACTATAGAGTAGGGCGCTGAGATGGTGTCAATACGGACCGGATCGTCTCCCTAATGGGGTAGCTTGAGAGGCCACCCAACATGAGGTGATATGAGCCCGTCGCACACGCCCGATCCCGCCCGGCGCAGTCCTCAGACGACCGCCGCGATCCGCGAGGCCGCGTTGGCCATGGCCCGTGAGAGCGGCCTGGCGAAGGTCAGTATCGAGGGCATCGCGGCGCGTGCGGGCGTTGGCAAACGGACGATCTACCGCTGGTGGCCCTCCAAGGGTGCAGTCGTCTTGGACGCCTGGGCGCAGCGGCTCGAGGACCGGCTTCACAAGCGCCTCCAATCAGCGCAGAGCGACGACTTCGAGGCCGACCTGAAGCAGACGGTCAAGGAGTCGTGGCTCGAAGTGATCGGCGACTCGCGCTCCGTGTTGGCCGGGCTCATCGGCGAGGCCCAGCACGACCCGGACCTCGCCATCGAACTGAGAGACCGCCTCATCGGTCCCGCTAGGGACCGGGTCGCCGCGCGGATCCGCCGCGCGCAAGACGAAGGGCAGGTCGCGCCCGACATCGATCCGTACCGCGCCATCGATCTCATTTATGCCCAGTTGTACTACCGCCTCCTGGTCGCGCCCGGCCCGCACGACGAGGCGTTCACGGAAAGCGTCGTCGACCTCGCCCTCCGCGGGTTGCGGCCGCGGTGAGAAGGATTCACGTCAAGGACCGTCCGTCAGCGCCTGTGTCTATGCGGTGGGTGTGACCGAGTGGTCTGAGCCGCGCCACCGTCATCTACCTGCGGCAGCTCTGCCCACAAAAGGTTCTGTGCGACCCGCTCGGAATCAACCCGGTCACGATCGGCCAGGCGATAAAAGCCACCCGCCAGCTCCTGGACGAGGAGAAGATCAGCATCACCCCGATAGTCGTCCGCTACTTCACCCGAGCAGGCGACCTACGCGCCTGGATGACCGGCACCGACCCTGCCGCGCACGTCCCGGCGCACCCGACCCGCCACGCCTTGACCGACCCACGTCTGACCGGCATGAGCCGCGACGCGCTGGACACCCTGCTCGAGAAACTGATCGTGCCCTACGCCGCCGCGATCGAACAGCGCCACTACCGCCAACGCGGCGAAACCGACGCCCCGGCACCCGCGGCGGAGTCTTCCGCCTCGGCCGCCGACCTCCTCACCTCGACCAACACACCCCCAAAGCATCCCGGCCCTGGAAAACCAGCATGTTGATTCCTGGCGGTCCACGACGACGGGTGTAGCTCGCCTTGAGGGACCGGCGCTGGCGTTTCAGTGCAAGCCGTCTTGTTCGAGTACCACGTTGGTGAATCTGCCAGTTCGCAGCGCACTCGGAGGGACCATCACGCGCTGGAATCCGTTGTCGTCCCACAGGTCGCCCCCGAGGGTGAGCAGGTGCGCGTACCCATCTGCCCTCATTCCGGTCCAGCTGTCGATGTGGGGCCAGCCGAACGCCTGGCTGTCTCCAAGGGTGAATCCTTGCTCGTCTCGGCAGTAGAAGTGCCACTCCTCGCGAAGCGGACTTTGCACGAACCGCGCGGCTGGAGACTCCCAGTGGTCTTCGTCGAAGTCGGGTTCGGCGCGGTAGTCGAAGGTCTTCAGGACCGGGTCGACTTCGTCGTGTTCACCCGAAACCGCAGGCAGGGTCACGATCGGTGCGGCGTGTAGCCGAACTGGGCTCAGGGCCTTGGCCGGTGGCGACACCGCTACCTCCACGGCGCGTTCCGGGTCCGCGCAGACGATCTTGCACTCCTCGGAGGCGCTTGCGACCGTGCCGAAGATGTTGACCAGGCCGAGCCGGGTGGGCAGTTGGTCGCCGAGCCACGGAGCCAGTTCCTGGGTATCCAGCACGGCGAACAGACTGAGCGGGGTTCCCGCTGTGGTTTGCGGCCAAGGCGTTCCCGGCTCCAGAAGTGCTGGTCCTCCGGCCTGGCATCCCAGGTGCTGCCTGCCGGTCGTGGCCGCTAGCGGCGCCGCCAGGCGGGGTTCGGCCGGATCTCGATGTCGTTGGACATCGTCTCCGGCGCCGGATCGGCGGTTACGCGGACCCGTATCGGACGGCCGGTGTCGGCATCGACGAAGGACAGTGGCGGGCGGCCTTCCTGCAGGTACTTGTCGCCCCATTGCATCAGTGACAGGAACACCGGCAGCAGGTCCTCGCCGGCCTCGGTCAGCCGGTACTCCTCGCGGGCCCGGCTCCCCGGCTCCCGATAGAGAACGGGCACGACGATCCCCGCGGCCTTCAGCTGTTTGAGTGCCCGCGACACCGCGGGTGCCGAGGTCCCGATCCGCGCCACGAAGTCGTCGAACCTGGTCGTGCCGTAGAAGAATTCGCGGACCACCAGGAACACCGTCTTGGTGCTGAGCAGGTCAAGCACCCGCCCCGCCGAGCATCGGTCGCCGATCGACCAGGCATCCCGGTTGCGCAGCAGTTCCTCGAACCTCATGGTCACCTCGCCATTGTAACTAATGCTTGCGTTATCCAGCGTGGCGTGATGTCATCTGGCTAACGACATCGTTAGTCAGATGAAGAGGTGCTGTGGTTGCGGTAGCGGGCAGGGTGGCCGTGGTGACCGGGGGGCGGCGTGGACTCGGCGCGGCGCTGGTAGATGAGCTGCTGGCGCGCGGGGCGCGAAAGGTGTACTCCACCGCGCGCTCGGCGTACGTCGACGACCGTCCAGAGGTGGTGACCGCCGAGCTGGAGGTCCGCTCGGCGGCGTCGGTCACCGCCCTCGCGGAGGTCGCCGCCGACGTCGAGATCGTGTTCAACAACGCTGGGATCCTGCTGCCGGATCCGCTGCTGACGGGTGACTTCGAGCGCGTCACCGCGACCTTCGACGTCAACGTCTTCGGGCCGCTGCGGGTAGCACGGGCGTTCGCGCCGATCCTGGCCGCGAACCGTGGGGGCGCGCTGGTGAACATCCACTCCGTGCTGTCCTGGCTGGCCGGCAGCGGCGCCTACGGGGCGTCCAAGGCGGCGGCGTGGTCCGTCACCAACTCGCTCCGACTCGAACTGGCGCGCCAGAACACCCAGGTCGTCGGCGTGCACGCAGGGTTCATCGACACCGAGATGGTCTCCGCCATCGAGCTGCCGAAGGCGACGCCGGCCGAGGTGGCCGCGCGGATCCTCGACGGCCTGGAGGCCGAGGCCACGGAGGTGCTCGCCGACGACGTGACAGTCACCGCCAAGGCGGCGCTGTCCGGCCCTGTGGAGCACCTGACCTTCTCTGCCGCCCGCTGACACCCCATCTCAACACTCGAGGAGTACGAAGCGCCATGCCGCTGTGGACTATTTATCACACACCCGGAACCTTCACCGATGAGGAGAAGCACCGACTCGCCTCGCGCATCGCGGACCATTACGAACAGGTCGGGTTGCCCCGGTTCTACGTGGTCACGCTGTTCCACGAGACCCGGCCAGAGGATTTCTACGTCGGCGGGGAGCGCGCGCCGGTCGGGGTTCGCATCGCCATCGATCACATCGCCCGGCGCAGCGCCGACCGGGAGAGCCGGCGCCGGACCGCCCAGTGGGTCAAGGGCATGCTGCAGCCCCACCTCGAACGGAAGGCGGGGCTGCACTGGGAGTTCCACATCGACGAGACCAGCGACGAGCTCTGGATGATCAACGGGATCGCGCCGCCCCCGGCAGGATCCGACGCCGAGAAGTCTTGGGCTGAGAGCAACTCGGCGTCCCCCTACTGACGCGCCGCCGGTACCGCGAGAATGGCTGGGCGTCCCGGGCAGATCTGTGTAGGCAGAGCCGGGAGCTCGGCTGGTGCCAGTCGTCGACTCGGTAGCCTCGAAGGCTTTCCTGTCCTCCGGCGAAAGGCCCGCGATCATTACCCGCCAGGTAATCGCTTGTCCTCACTCTGTCTGAGAACGTTACGATCACAACATATGTTATGGAGTTAAGAGATGCCTTTTTCAGGTCGGCGACGGGACCCGTCTCGCGTACGAGGATTACGGTGCGGGTGTCCCGATGGTGTTCGTCTCCGGTTGGGTCCTGAACGCCGACATGTGGGAGTATCAGGTCCCGTTCTTCGTTGACCGCGGATTCCGGTGTGTTCTCCTCGATCGGCGCGGGCATGGCCGTTCGGACCGGCCCTCCTCCGGTTACGATGTGAACACTCGCGCCGACGATCTTGCCGCGTTGATCGAGCATTTGGACCTGCGTAATGCCATCTTGGTCACCCACTCGGCCGGCGGTGGTGAGGCGGCACGCTATCTGTCCCGGCACGGTGAGGAGCGGGTGTCAGGCGTTGTATTCCTCGGGGCGACGTTGCCGTACCTCCGCCTGGCCGAGGACAATCCCGAAGGAATTCCTGAGGCCATTAACGAAGCGACGTTGGCGCAGTTCCGCAAGGACCGGCCAAAGTGGTTCGCCGATCGGGCCCATGGTTATTTCGCCACGCATCTTGGCAATGACGTCTCGCCGGCGCTGATTGAGCACGAGATGCAGCGTTGTATGTCGGCATCGCCGTTCGCGACGGCCGAGGTGTGGAAATCCACGTTCCACACCGATTTCCGTGCCGACTTGCGTCGACTCACCGTTCCGACCCTGATCGTCCATGGTGTAGCCGATCAGTCCGCACTCATCGACGTCACCGGCCGACGTACCCGGGAACTGGTGCCCCATGCCGTGTATCGGGAATACCCCACGGCCGGGCACGGCCTGTACGTCACCCATGCCGAACAGCTCAATGCCGAGATCTTGGAATTCGTCAAGAGCTGAACTGGTTCCAACGTCTGGTCATCTAGCCCGCGTGGCACGACCCACCGATGCCGGTGGCGGAGCGCAGCACCTGACTTTTGTCCCTTCTCGGTAAGCGGTCATGCTCCAGCTCGCCCTGTTCCAGTCACACCTTTAGGAGATTATGATCATGCTCTCGAATGGAGAGGTTTCGGGTTCCTGGCGGAGTTCGGATCCGGTACCCGCGTCGCTTAATGATCAGCGTGTGCTGGTGATGGGAGGTAGTTCGGGGATCGGGGCCGCCAGCGCTGCCTTGTTCGCCCGGCTGGGCGCCGAGGTTGTGATCACCGGTCGCGACCAGGAGCGGCTGGCCGAGACCGCCTCGGCCATTGGCGGGAAGATCACTGCGCGGTGTCTGGACGGCGGCTCGGGGGAGGCCCTGGCGGCGTTCTTCGCCGACGGCACCACCTACGACCAGCTGGTGCTGGCGCTCAGCGGCGGCTCAGGCGCCGGCCCGTTCGCCTGCTTGGACCTGCAGGCGCTGCGCGACGGGTTTGACGGCAAGTTCTGGGTCCACCTCAAGATCCTTCAGGCGGCGCTCGCGTCGTTGGCCCGGACCGGCTCGGTCACTTTCATCACCGCGTCCTCCGCGCGGGCGGCCGTGCCGGGCACGGCCGGCCTGGCGGCGATCAACGGGGCGTTGGAGGCGATGGTGCGGCCGCTGGCGACCGAGTTGGCACCGCTGCGGGTCAACGCGGTCTCCCCCGGCATCATCGCCACCCCGTGGTGGGACAAGATGCCGGCCCGGCAGCGCGAGGAGATGTTCGCCGAGCATGCCGCGGCCTTGCCGGTCGGCCGGGTCGGGCAGGCCGAAGACGTGGCGCAGGCCGTGCTCCTGGCTGCGACGAACGGGTTCATGACCGGCCAGGTGATCGAGGTCAACGGAGGCCTGAGCCTCGCTACCGGCCGTGGATGAGAACGTGCGGGTCGGCGCCGCACCATCCCAGAGGCTGCCCTGGCCGCCTTCGCGGCACCCCCTTCTCGATATCCAGGTTCGCCTGGATTCACCCGCCCAGTTTCATGGCGGAGTTGCCGACCGCGACGGGTAACGCGGTCGAACCACCGAATCCCAGTACCGAAAGGCAAGAGACCCATGATTTCCACGATCCTCCCGAGGAGCTACTTTGCTCCGCTGGAGAAGGTCCAAACCAGACTTGGCGCCGATGACCAGCTGGCATGCCTGAATCTGGTCGCCCGCTTCGAGTGGTGTTTCGACTCACGGAACTTCGACGCACTGAGCGAGATGCTCACCGAAGACTTCGTCCTGGATCATGTATGGGGCTACCGGGAGGGTCGGGAAGCAGCGATCGCGCTGCTGCGCGAGAAGCTGCCGATCAATGACGGATTGCGCCATGCCAGCCTCAACCCAACCGTCTACGCCGAGGAGGACGGCACCGCGACCGCGCTGTCCTACCTGCTCGGCGTGCTGGTGGGCGAGGACGAGGACGGACCGCAGCGGCCCATCATCGCGGGCGAGGGCCTGCGGGTGGACCGGTTCCGCAAGGACGACGGCCTCTGGCGGATGACCGCGTGCACCGTGGACCAGATGTGGGTGCACAGCTCGTTCCCCATCCCCGACACCGAACGAGCGCACTACCGTTTGGACGCCGCTATCCGACCCAGGACCTGATCACACCGCAGCCTCGAGACGCCTCGACGCGCGGGTCCACAGCAGACACGTACGGCGGGTGACCGATGGCGTGATCGCAGGTCGTCAGATCGTGATCCGCTTGCAGGTCCGGCGGTTCTTCTGCCTCGATGCAGGCTGCGCGGCGGCGACGTTCAACCAACGTCCATTCGCGGGTCCACCACCATGGCCGCGCGACCACACCCTGAGGAGAAGACACCGTGCACATCGTCCGTGCCGACCACCTCGTACTGACCGTCCGCGACATCCCGGCCACCGTCGAGTGGTACAGCACCGTGCTGGGGATGAGACCCGTGACCTTCGGCGAGGGCAGGCAAGCTCTCACCTTCGGCGGACAGAAGCTCAACCTCCACCAGGCGGGACGGGAGCTGGAACCCAAAGCCGCGCACCCGGCGCCCGGCTCAGCCGACCTATGCCTGATCAGCGCCGTCGCCCTCGCCGACGTCCAGGAACACCTGCGTGCCTTGGCCGTGCCCATCGAGTTGGGGCCGACCGCGCGTACGGGAGCCGCTGGCCCTATCACCAGCATCTATCTCCGGGATCCGGACGAGAACCTCGTGGAGATCAGCACATATGACTCCGGCCGCCCCCAGGCACCCGACCCCTACGACCTGCTCCCGCCGGTCGCCGCCCTGACCGTGCACAGCCTCGACATCGCCGACGGGCAGCCCCTCACCGAACCGCACATCCACGACAGCCTTGGCGGCGGAAACCAGAGCCCGGAACTGGCCTGGACCGGTGCACCAGAAGGTACACGCGGCTACGCCGTCACCTGCTACGACCCGGACGCCCCCACCGGCAGCGGCTTCTGGCACTGGATTCTGCTCGGGCTGCCCGCCACGTGCACTCGGCTGCCCGGCGACGCCGGCCGTGGTGACGGCGGGCACCTTCCGGCCGACGCGCTGCATCTGCGCAACGACTTCGGCACCCACGCCTACGGAGGCGCCGCCCCACCGGCCGCAGACCCCACACACCGCTATGTGTTCGCAGTCCATGCCGTGGACACCGACGACCTCGGTCTGACCCCAGACGCCAGCGCCGGATACGCCGGTTTCATCCTGACCACGCGCACCCTGGCCCGTGGCGTCCTTCGGCCCACCTACCGGCGTGGCTGACCCTGTGTTGGAACCCACGGCCGCGATCGAGCACGACCGTCAGCTCACGGCATTCCAGGACGTTGGCGAAATCCCGTTTGAATGCCCAGATCCCTACCTATCGAAACAAGGATCACCATGAACGACTCAACACCCTGGACCGTGGCCGTGCTCGGCCCCGGTGGCGTGGGCGGACTGCTCGCCGCACTGCTCGCACGCGCCGGACACCGAGTGATCTGCCTGGCCCGCGAGACGACCGCGGCCACGCTACTTCGCACCGGAATCAGCGTGCACAGTACCCAATTCGGAGACTTCACCGCGGCAGTCGAAGCCGGTACCGAACTCATCGAACCCGTCGACCTGTGCCTGATCACCTGCAAGCAGACCGCCCTGGAGGCCGCCTTGCGGCGCGTCCCGCCGGCAGCCGTCGACAACGGTCTGATCGTTCCGCTCCTCAACGGTGTCGAGCATCCGGACCTGCTGTGCCGGCGGTACCGCACGGAACTGGTGGCGCCGGCCGTGATCCGTGTCGAATCCACCCGGATCGCTCCCGGGGTCATCGAACACGGCAGCCCGTTCACCGACATCGACCTGGCCGGCGATGCCGTACCCCCCAAGCGCCTCGACGCCACGGCCGCGATGCTCAACGCAGCCGGCGCGCACACCAAAGTGCAGCCGGACCAGACCGCCACACTATGGCGCAAGATGAGCTTTCTTGCCCCGATGGCACTGCTGACAACACGCCACGGACTATCCATAGGCGAGCTACGCACCGCACGGAGGCAAGAACTGCTCGAACTCGTCGAAGAGACCACAGCGATCAGCCGCGCCTTCGCAGCCGAGATCAACACCGATGCGGTGATGCGGGTGTACGACGACTTCCCACCCGAGACCAAGTCCTCAATGCAACGCGACGCCGAAGCCGGCCGCCCACTGGAACTGGACGCCATCGGCGGGGCACTGCTTCGCGCCGCAGACCGACATGCCACGCAGGCACCGATCATCAGAAGACTGGTCACAGAGTTGACGGTGCTCGCTCGGTCAGCAGCGGCCTGATCGACCGCCAAAAGTTGAGGCGTTCGGCGGCAGTGCCGGGACCCCGGGTGACGTTCTGCTGTTCGCTGGCTACTGGACGTGTGGGAAAGTCGAGGGTTTGCTTTGAAGCGGACGCGTCGCGCGCGACGACAGGTCAGCTACCGAGAAACTCATGGGGACGGAGTGACAGCACGGGCAGGTAATAGGGCCGATGACGATCCAGCTCGCACGTTTGATTGCGGCAGCCGGGACACATGATAGGTCTCCAGATTCGCCGAGTGTCGCGGCCCGGCACCGCCGGGTTGCATAGTTATGCAGCAGGGAGCACACCCGCGATGGCCACGCTGCACAAGATCGCGACAAAGAGCACCCAGGGAGCACCCACGCCCCCGAAACGATCACGTCAAGATCCGTTGGTGGCAAGAAACCTCAGGTCAGTGGCCAAGTGAGTGGTAGGGCGCCCGGGGCTCGAACCCGGAACCTATGGATTAAAAGTCCACAGCTCTGCCAATTGAGCTAACGCCCCGCTGGTAACGAGCGTACCGGAGGGGACGGCCTCGCGTGATCCTCACCATGGGCGATCGGCCCCGGCGGTCCGCCGCCCGTACGGGGCCGCTCCCGCCTCGGGGGAGCGAGCGCGTGACCGGGTCGTGCGTATCGTTGCTGGACACGCCGGACGCGGACGAGATTCTCGCCGAGCTCCGGCCCGACGGGGTCCCTTGGGCGCGGGCCGGAAGATTCTCCTGAGCACCTGGCCTTCCTCAAGGCCGTTCGCGTCCGCCGGGCAGGTCTGGCAGCGCGGTCCGTCAGCGGTATGCGGAAACGCCGGTGATCGCCTCGCCCAGCACCAGCGTGTGGATCTCTTCCGTGCCCTCGTACGTGAGCACCGACTCCAGGTTCGTCATGTGGCGGATCACCGGGTACTCCAGCGTGACGCCGTTCGCGCCCAGCACCGTACGGGCCGAGCGTGCGACGTCCAGCGCCGCCCGTACGTTCGCGAGCTTGCCGAACGACACCTGCTGCGGCGTGACCTCGCCCGCCTCCTTGAGCCACCCGACGTGCAGCGCGACCAGGCCGGCCTGGCCCAGCGCGATCTCCATCGCGGCCAGCTTCTGCTGCGTGAGCTGGAACGCCGCGATCGGCTTGCCGAACTGCTCGCGGCTGCCCGCGTACTCCACGGCCGCCTCGTAGCACGCGCGTCCGGCGCCGATCGCGCCCCAGATGATCCCGTACCGGGCCTCCGACAGGCAGCTCAACGGCCCGCGCAGCCCGCGCACCTCCGGCAGCATCGCCGACGACGGCACCCGTACGTCCGACAGCGACAGCTCCGAGGTCACCGACGCGCGCAGCGACAGCTTCTTGTGGATGTCGCGCGCCGAGAACCCGCGGGTGTCCCGCGGCACGAGGAACCCGCGGATGCCGTCGTCGGTGCGCGCCCAGACGACGGCGACGTCGGCCACCGAGCCGTTGGTGATCCACAGCTTCGAGCCGTTCAGCACCCAGTCCGAGCCCTCGCGCTTGGCGTGCGTGCGCATGTTCGCCGGGTCCGAGCCGTGGTCGGGCTCGGTCAGGCCGAAGCAGCCGATCGCCTCGCCGGCGGCCATCCGCGGCAGCCACTCGCGCTTCTGCTCCTCCGAGCCGAACTTGTGGATCGCCGACATCGCCAGCGAACCCTGCACCGACACGAAGCTGCGCAGCCCCGAGTCGGCCGCCTCCAGCTCACGGCAGGCGACGCCGTACGCGACCGCGCCGGCGCCCGGGCAGCCGTACCCGGACAGGTGCATGCCGAGCAGACCCAGGGACCCCAGCTCGGGCGCCAGCTCGCGCGCCGGGAAGGTGCCGGCCTCGAACCAGTCCGCCACGTGCGGCGCGATGCGTTCGGCGGCGAATCGGCGGGCCGTGTCGCGGACCAGTCGTTCTTCGTCGGTCAGCCGGTCGTCGACGCGCAGCAGATCCATCAAGACCTCCCAGGGGGTTCGACCCTCAGCGTACGTTGGGATCCATGGCCCCCCGCGATCTGGTACGCCTCCTGACCGAAAAGGGCGTGCTCGGCGACGGGCGGGTGGCCGAGGCGATGACGGCCGTACCCCGCGAGCTCTTCGTGCCCGAGAGCCTGCGCGCCGAGGCGTACGACGACAAGGTCCTGATCACCAAGCGGGACGGCGCCGGCGTGGCGATCAGCTCGGCCAGCCAGCCGGCGGTGGTCGCGATCATGCTGGAGCAGCTGCGGGTCGAGCCTGGGCACTCGGTGCTCGAGATCGGCGCCGGCACCGGGTACAACGCGGCGCTGCTCGGCCGGCTCGCCGCCCGGGTGATCACCGTCGAGATCGACGACGACCTCGCGGCGGCGGCGCGCGAACGCCTGTCCGGCGTGGCGAACGTCGAGGTCCGCACCGGTGACGGCTGGGCGGGCGCGCCGGACCACGCGCCGTACGACCGGATCGAGCTGACCATCGGCACGTCGGACATCTCCAGGGCCTGGCGCGACCAGCTCGCCGACGGCGGCCTGCTCGTGCTCCCGCTGTGGCTGCGCGTCGGCGTGCAGCTGTCGGTGGCGTTCCGCCGCGACGGCGACGTGCTGCGCGGCGAGAGCGTGTACGACTGCGGATTCCAGCGGCTGCGCGGGCCGCACAGCGGCCCTGAGGGGTTCGTGGCGGTCGGCGGGGGAGAGTTCCTGATCCTCGACGACGCGGCGCACGCCGCGCCGCTGCGCGAGCTGCTGCGCCGGACGCCGCGAGAGGAGCGGGCGCCGGTGATCGAACCGGCGGTGTTCGCCCGGATCGCGCTCACCGAGCCCCGCACACTCGCGCTCTCCGACCTCTCCGGCGGGCTGCGGCCCGGCCTGTACGACACGAGGAGCGTCGTGGTGATCGACGGCGAGCGCATGCTGACGTACGGCTCGCCGTCCGCACGCGACCGCCTGATCTACGGCCTGGGCGCGGCACGGCCGCTGGACCGCTCACGGCTGCGCGTGACGGCCGCGTTCGGGGACTCTCCGGCACCGTCTCAGGGTTGGCGGTTCGTCCGGAGGTCGTGCGTCATCGATGTGACCGAGGGGCCATAGGGGCTCTCTCAGGGACGGATCAGGGCAAGCCCCCATGGCGAAGGGGGTACGGGCCCGGGCACGATCGAGGCATGAACGACGACATGACGCACGAACCCAGCGACACGACCGGCCCCCGCCGCCTCACCCGCACCCGCGACGGACGCATGATCACCGGCGTCTGCTCCGGCGCCGCGGCCTACTTCAACGTCGACCCCACCCTCGTACGGATCGGCGCGGCGGTGGTGACCATCCTCACCAGCGGCGCGGGCATCCTGCTGTACGCCGCCGCGGTGCTGCTCATCCCCGAGGAGGGCAAGGACGTCTCCATCGCCCAGGAGCTCATCAACAAGCAGACCAGTCGTAACTAGGCGGCGGCGCTGATCGCGCGGTCGTGGGTCGAGGCGATCACCTCGGTGCGCACCTGGGTCCACGACATGGCCAGCATCGTCGCCACCGTCAGGCCCGCCACGCCGGCGAGGGCGACGACCGGCTCCGGCCCGAGCACCTGGGCCAGCGCGCCGCCCGACAGGATGCCGATGCCCTGGCTGGCCAGGATGCCCGACTGGGCCAAGCCGAACGCCTGCCCCCGTCCGGACGGGGGCACGGCCGCCACGAAGGCGGCGTTGGCCGCCACCTGGTAGGCGCAGCCCACGCCGGACAGCGCCCACAGCACGACGACCGCCCACAGCGGCGGGCGCAGCCCCGAACCCACCAGCGGCGCGCAGGCGAGCATCGCCATCCAGCCCATCATGCGCAGCCGGTTGTCGGGCCGGACGAACCGGCTGTACGCGAACGCCCCGATCACCATGCCCGTCGGCGTCGCCGACATGAGCAGCCCCACGATGAACGGGCTGTCGCCGAACGTCTTGGCGTACGGTGCGGCCAGCCCCTCCGGAAGCACGTAGAAGCCGCAGAGCCACGCGAAGCACACGAGCGGCCGGAGCGTGCGGTCGCCGAGCACCAGGCGGCCACCGCGACGTGTGATCTGCCACAGCGACTCGCGGGTCTTGGCGTCGCGTAGCGGCGCCGGCCGCCGCCGTACGCCGGTCATGACGATGAGCGCGGACAGGACGAACGTCACCGCGTCGACCCCCAGCGCCTGGTGCGTGCCGACGACGAAGATCACCGCACTGCCCGCGAGGAAGCCCAGCATCTGCGTCAGCTGGTGGGTGATGTTGTTGATCGCCGAGCCCACGACGTACATGTCGCCGGGCAGCACCTCCGACAGCAGCGCGGCCCGCGCCGCGGTGAACGGCGTGCCCAGCAGCACGCTGAAGAAGATCAGCGCGCACAGGGCCGCGAACGGCAACGGCCGAACCGCCATCAGCGCGAGGATGCCGGCCCGTGCGAGGTCACAGACGATCATGACCCGGCGCCGGGGGAGCAGGTCGGCCAGGATCGAAAGCACGGGGCCGCCCAGGATCGGCGGCAGGTAGGTCAGGGCGTACGCGACGGCGGTCTTCAGCGGCGAGTGGGTGTTGTTGTAGACGAGGACGGCGAGAGCGACCTGGGCGAACTGGTCGCCGATGTACGAAAGGGCCTGGGCCAGCCAGAGGGAACGGAACTCGCCGACACCGAACACGTCGCCATAAGTGGCCTGCCGATCCAACGGCCGTCGATGTCGTCCACCCACGCGCGCTCCCCTGTCATCGCTGTCCGTGACCGGGCGGTCCCAGGGATTATCTCACGCTGCGTCGCTGAGGTGTGACCCATTGTGTGCGAACGTGTGTATGGGAAAGATCACCATCCGAGTTCGTGGAGCCGTTCGTCGCCGATGCCGAAATGGTGAGCGATCTCATGCACGACGGTCACCCGCACCTCTCGTACGAGGTCGGCGCGGGTCTCGCAGACGGCCAGCAGCGGACGCCGGAAGATCGTTATCCGGTCGGGCAGGAAGCCGGCGTAAGTGCCGCCGCGCTCGGTCAGCGGCACGCCCTCGTACAGGCCGAGCAGCACGCCTGCCTGCGGCGGAGGGTCGTCCTCGACCATGATCACAACGTTTTTCATGAGCACTGTGAGCCCTGGCGGGATGGTGTCCAGCGCTTCGCCGACCAGTTCCTCGAACTCCTCGCGACTGACGTCGATCACATTGCCATTGTGCGTGGAGAGGGGCAGAAGCGAGCATAGGTACCAACGTGTTGACCCGAGTGATGACAGAAGTCCGCCGTGTCGTGGCGATGCGGCGTGTCCGGCTCCCCGCGCGGATCACGGCGGTGGTCGCGGTGGGACTGCTGGCGGGCTGGCTCGGCATGCTGTACGGCGGTCACGCCAGCACCGACATCGGCCCCGCCGACGTCACCTTCTCCCTCCGCCCGTCCCTCTCCGGCGGCACCGTGATCGACATCCCGCCGCTCGGCACGCTCCGCCTCGACAGCCACTCCGGCCCGGTGCGCATCGACGCCCAGGTCACCCAGATCCGCCCCGAACCCGCCCAGAAGCTCATCGAGGACCCGGCCGCCGTCGACCACCTCACCTCCACGATCGGAGGTGACATTCGTCACGGCTTCATCGTCATGATCGCCAAAGCCACGCTGGCGGCGCTGGCGTGTGCCGCCCTGGCCGGCCTCGTGGTGTTCCGCACGTGGAAGCGCATGCTGTGGTCGACCCTCGCGGCCTTCAACGGCCTGCTGATCGTCGGCATCCTGGGCGCGATCACGTTCGACCCGCAGTCGGTCGCGGAGCCGCGCTTCACCGGGATCCTCGCCAGCGCGCCCCAGGTCGTCGGCGACGCCAAGTCCATCGTGTCCCGCTTCGGGGCCTACCGGGCCCAGCTCGCGCAGCTCATCGGGAACGTCTCGCGCCTGTACGACGTGACCTCGACGCTGCCGACGTACGAGCCCGATCCGACCACCATCCGCGTCCTGCACGTCTCCGACATCCACCTCAATCCGGTGGCGTGGAGCGTGATCCGCCAGGTGACCAAGCAGTTCAAGATCCAGCTCGTCATCGACACGGGCGACCTGACCGACCACGGCTCCTCGGCGGAGGAGAAGTTCGCGAACGACATCTCCAAGCTCAAGATCCCGTACGTGTTCATCCGCGGGAACCACGACTCCACCGACACCGAACGCGCCGTACGCCGGCAGAAGAACGCGGTCGTACTGGACAACCAGGCCAAGGACGTCGGAGGCCTGCGGATCTTCGGCATCGGCGACCCGCGCTTCACCCCCGACAAGACGACACGCGGAGACGACGTGGACGCCCACGAGATGCTCGCCATCGGCCAGGGCGCCGCGGCGCAGCTGACGGCCTCTCACGAGGCCCCGGACGTGGTGCTGGTCCATGATCCAGCCGAGGGCCAGGCGTTCGACGGCACGGCGCCCCTGGTGCTGAGCGGCCACCTGCACCAGCGCTCGACCCGCCTGCTGCCCTCGGGCACCCGCCTGTTCGTCCAGGGCTCCACGGGAGGCGCCGGCATGCGAGGCCTGGAACACGAGCAGCCGACCCCGATCGAGATGTCGGTGCTGTACTTCAACCGCGCCAGCCACCGGCTCCAGGGCTGGGACGACATACGCCTGGGCGGCCTGGGCCTGACCTCGGCCCAGATCGAACGCACCCTCGAACCCAAGCCGGACCGCCCGATCGCCCCACCACCGTCCGCCCGAACACCGTTCACCACGCCCGCCTCACCGTCAGGTTCGCGGTCGGGCTCGCCGTCGGGTTCGCCCAGGTCAGGGAGCTCTAGCGCAGCGGGACGGCCGGGGTAGGGGAATCACTTTGGTGGTTGGGGCGGTTGTCCCCTATGCTTTCGGTGTCCCCGACGGCAGGCGCCAAGGGCAACACGGCGGCCACGCCGTCGAGTCCCCATCGTCTAGCGGCCTAGGACTCCGCCCTTTCAAGGCGGCAGCGCGGGTTCGAATCCCGTTGGGGGCACGATACCCTTCGGGGTAGCAAGGCAAGGTCCTGTGGAGCAGTTAGGAGTGCTCGCCACCCTGTCAAGGTGGAGGCCGCGGGTTCAAATCCCGTCAGGACCGCTGAGGCACCACCCGGTGCCGTGCGGGCAGGTAGCTCAGTCGGTACGAGCGTCCGCCTGAAAAGCGGAAGGTCGGCGGTTCGACCCCGCCCCTGCCCACCTCTCTGACCTGCTGAAAGACCCCGAACGCCTCGCGTCCGGGGTCTTTTTGACAGCAACCAACGTACGGCGGACGGTCGCAGTGTGCGTTGATTGTGGCCGGCTTGCGAGGCTGACATCGTCTCGCCGTGGGGTCCGGCTTCCGATGCTCGTCTTCCCTGTCTCTTCGACTCGCAGGGAGTGTGTCGGGCGAGCTCTGTAAGCTCTATGGGAGCGAGAGGAGGCCCAGGATGACCGCGCAACCACACGACTTTGCCCCTGGCAGCGCGCCCGAGCCGGCCAAGAGTCTGCGCGCCATCCGGGCCGCCCTGGTCGTGCCCCAAGACCGTGAAGCTTTCGACGCCGGGCTCAAAGCGGTGCTCGACGAGGTCCGCGTGAACCTCGATCTTGGAGTGCTGAACGACTTCGTGCACCGCTGGTGGATCTCCGCTTGCGACTCCGTACACGACCCTGAAGGGCGTCGGCGGATGCATGCCCGCGCCAGTCAGCTCGCCGCGGGGGAGGCCGTCCCTGCGGGCAGGCCATGGCGCGAGATCCTTGCCGAGCGTGAGAACGGGCGGTAGGTGTACTGCCTCAACCTGGACCCGATCGCCGAGGAGCAGATCAAAGCGGTCCCCGAGGGAGCTCTACGCCCGCTCGCCGAGTTGTTCACGTTGCTGGAAACGGCGCCATGGAGCGGACAGCCGTTCAACCCAGCCAATCCACGGGGCAACATGCTCACGCACGCCTTCGGCGAACGCGGGCTCGCCACATACCTCGTCCTGGAAGAACAGCGCGAGGTACACGTGCTTCGCGTTGAATGGCCATGACCGATACTCCATGACAAGCCGCGGCCGTTGACGGCAACGTCGGCCACCACGCACAACCATCGGCACACGCCGGCCACCGTTTCCGTCGGCATGGAGGCTCTGAGCAGGGCGGTCGTTACTCCTGAAAAGCGGAAGGTCGGCGGTTCGACCCCGCCCCTGCCCAGCACAGACGCCCCGCCACTGATCACAGTGACGGGGCGTGAGTGTCTAACTGGGTGACTACGGCCCTGACTGCGCTACGCGTAGTCAGGGGTAGACGCGACGATCACTGCTAGCGCGGCCGTAGCAACGGCCAGCACGACCAGGAGGCGGGCGGTCCGGCCCCGACTTTCCAAAGCGAACCGCACCGTACGCCCGACTTCTTCGGTCACGTTTTCCATCTTAACCTCCTCTCTTTTAGCCGTGCTAGAAATGGCAAAGCGTTGTACGAACAAATGAGGTGGCGGCCTTCGGAAGCCGCTTAACATGTTTCTGCGACGCTCAATACAGACCCATCTTTGGGTCCGGTATATTCGGGCGCGCACGAATTTCTCGGCGCATAGATATAGAGGCACAGTGACCTTATGGCCGCAGAGCTACGGTCGGTCGCCTCGCCGGTGCGCGTGTAGCGCACTCATATAGCAAAACATAGATGTGGGCGTGTAGCCGCACTAACATTACAAACATTTTCTGCCGGTAACCGGCGGAGCGCTCGCTCTGAAACCGACAATAGCAGTACCGGGACTCCGATATGGTGTGGGTAGATGTTTATGCCTAAACGCCCTGCCTCCGTGCCCGGAGACGTGGCATTAGTGCCGAATGGGCGGTTACGGCTAGTACTCTGCTGGAAAGATCGCGTCCATCGCGGTCGCTCGCTCCTGCATGACAGGCCGCCCGGCCTCGGTCGCCGGCCGCCAGGTCTGCGCGCTCTTGTCGAACGTCACCACATGCGGCCAGGACAGTTCACGCAGTTCTTCGATGTCTCGGACGATGTGCGGTGGGACGCCGAGGTCGAGCAGGAACGACACGCAGGTGTACCGGATGTCGTGGAACCTGACGTGTCCAAGTCCGGCGCGCTTGCGGATCCGGCCCCAAGCTTCGTTGGAGGTTGTCCGGCTCCAGTGGCGTTCCGATGCGGGATGGGAAGACGAGGTCGTATTCCTGCCAGTTGGGCCAGGCGTTGGAACGGTCGGTCTTCTGGCGTTCCTTATGGGCCTTGAGGGCCTCGATGCAGATCTCCGGGAGCGGCACCGTTCTCTCGGAGTCCCCGATCTTGGGCGGGACGAAGCACAGCTATCCACCGACGCGCTGTAGCGCGTGGATGACTTCGAGGGTGCCGGCCTCCAGGTCGATTTCGGATCACCGCAGGCCGAGAAGCTCGCCGCGACGGAGGCCGAGGCAGAGGGCCAGGACGTAGAGCGCGCCGAGCGGTTCGTCGTAGGCGGCGGTGAGGACGGCACGGGCCTGTGGGACGGTCAGGCCGCGGTTGACCTTGTACTTGGGCGTCGAGACCTTGACGAGCTTGGCGACGTTGCGGGGCACGATTTCCTCCCGGACACCGGAGAACAGCTAAAGATCGACGACCCACACCGCTAGCCCGCGTCGCACCGATCCGAAACGGCCCGAAGCGGGCCCGGATCGTCGCTATAAGCTGCCGACGAACTGCACCTGCTCCGGACGCAGCCGGCTCGGCCCATCGGCCCCCTCTGCGGGGGCCAGAGCTCGCGAGCCACCACGACATGAGGATCCCGAACAGCGTCACCGTCGCGATTAACGCGAGCGAGTTGATGCACAGCCACCGCACCAGCAGTGTTGCAAAGCGACGTTCGAAGTGAAACCGAGTAGGGCGGCTGACAGTCCCGACTCAGCGGACTTGAAGCGGGCTCGACGCTTTAGGGCGCCGCGCGCACGAGGCTGTGCGCATTGCTCTTCCGGTACGGCGACGAGATCCTGGGTGAACCGCAACGCATTCGGCGAACCGGCATCGGCCAACCCCACGCTACACTTCCGCCGACTCGACGGAGGCACCATCGCTCCAACAGCGCACCCTCGGTTACCACCGTCAGAGCGACAGAGCCGAACGCTGTGCAGACCCCGGCAGAGACCAACGTCGTCCGGTGGGTCAAGCCTTGGCACGCTGCTGCTTCAGGCGGAGCTCCTCTTGGCGGACCCGGGTTTGGATGGTCTGCTCGCGTTCTAGCCAGTCGGGTTTTTCGGCCTTCAAGGTCTCGATCTCGGCAGTGGTAAGGGGGCCTGTGATGCCGGCGCGGGCCAGGCCCGAGGCGGAGACGCGGAGCTTGGCGGCGACGACCTGGCGGGGGTGGGGGCCCTCGCGGCGTAGGTCGGCGAGCCAAGAGGGCGGGTCGGCCTGGAGCGCGTTCAGCTCGTCCCGGGAGACGAGGCCCTCCTGGAATTCGGCGGGCGCTGCCGATAGCAGGATCCCCAGCTTCTTGGCCGCGGTCGCGGGCTTCATGGTCTGCGGGGTCTTCGCCTTGGACGTGCTCATGACACAGAGGGTAGCCAGCGGGAGGAAGTCATCTGGACGCGGTTAGGGTGAGAAGGTGACCAAGAGTGAGTTTCGGCTGGCCTACGCGCCAGGAGTGACGCCCGGGAAATGGGCCGGGCTGTGGGCCGAGCGGGTACGGGAGGTGCCGCTTCGGCTCCTCCAGATGCCCGCCGCCGAGGCCGTCCTCCTGCTGCGGGACGGCGGCGTGGACGCGGCGTTCGTGCGCCTGCCCGTCGACCGCGAAGCTCTCCACGTGATCCCGCTGTATGTGGAGACGACCGTGGTGGTGGTGCCGAAGGATCACGCGGTGGCCGCAGTCGAGGAGGTGGGGGTTGCCGACCTCGCCGACGAGCATGTGTTCGAGCCGCTCGACGAGGTCTTGGTCTGGGGCGACCGGCCCGGGCAGCCCGCCTTCACTCGTCCCGAGAGCGCGGCGGACGCGATCGAGCTGGTGGCGTCGGGGGCCGGCGTACTACTGCTCCCTCAGTCTCTGGCCCGCCTCCACCACCGCAAAGACCTTACGTACCGCACCGTGACCGACGCTCCTCAGTCCCAGATCGGCCTCGCCTGGCTCGAGGCCGAGACGACCGACCTCATGGAGGAATTGATCGGCATCGTCCGCGGCCGCACCCCCAACAGCTCCCGGGGCCGTACACCCCGGCAACCGCCCACCCGTAAGAAGCCGCCGCAAAAGCACTCCACCCCCAAGCCTCGCCGCCGGACGCGCCGCCCGACGTGAACAGGCTCGGTGCTGTGGTGGTCAACGGAGTCCGAACAAACTCACCGCGGCGACCATCACGACCGAGGTCAGAAGCCGAGGGCTATTCTTGGCGGGCGATGGTGTTCAGCGGGACGCAGTTGTTCGGCGGGTGCTGCGGACGATCGACGTCCTGAGCGTGACCGTTCCGCTGTTGAAGATGCCGCTTCACGCCGACGAATACGCGTCCTTCCGGCCGGTGACGAATGCTGTGCGGTTCGCTGTTCCTTGTGGGCTGATTATCGGATGTCAAGCGCCTAGATCGCTTTCGCGGCGCGGCGGGCGGCTGGGGTGGTGGCGAAGTGCTGCCGGTAGCGATCGGGGGTGGTGGACAGTCGCCGGGCGATGACTCGGTGGAGTGTCTTGCCGTGCTTGTAGCCGACGGCGCGTGCGATGGCGTCGACGGTGAGGTCGGTGGTCTCCAGCATTCGGCGAGCCGCCTCCACCCGCAAGGTCTCGATGAACAGCGCGGGCGTGCTGCCGGTTTCGGCGCTGAAGGATCGTGCGAAGGTGCGCTGGCTCATGCCGGCTCGCTCGGCGAGGGTCGCGATCGTCAGATCCTCGTGCAGATGGTCGGGCAGCCACTGCTGTATCGCCCGGATCGACGGCGTGCGGGCGGGCTGGCTGCGCAGCTGCGCGCTGTATTGCTCCTGGCCGCCCGCACGCCGGACGAAGACCACGAAATGCCGGGCGATCAGCTGCGCGACCTCGGCGCCCAGATCGGCTTCCACCAAGGCCAGGGCCAGGTCGATGCCCGCGGTGACCCCGGCCGAGGTCCACCGGTCACGGTCGTGGACGTAGATCCGGTCCGGTTCCACGGTGACGCGCGGATACCGTCGGGCCAGGTGGTCGCAGGCGCCCCAGTGTGTGGTGGCGTGGAACCCGTCCAGCAGTCCCGCGGCGGCCAGGATCAACGCACCCGCGCACACCGACGTGATTCGCCGCGACCGTCGCGCGAGGGTCGGCAGGTGGCGAGCCACCTCCGAGGACACATCCGGAGCGAAGGCCCCGTCACCGCCGATGACCATCAGGGTGTCGATGTCGTCGGCACCCGAGGCGATCTCCTCCAGAGCCCGGTCGACGGCGATGCTCGCCCCACCGGAGACCGCGATCGCCCGGCCGCCCGGCGACGCCGTGATCAACCGGTATGCGGGAGTGTCGAACGCACGGTTGGCCGCGGCGAGCACGTCGAGCGGTCCGGCCAGGTCGATCAGCTGGAAACCGTCATAGACGACCAGGACGATGGTGCGAGCGGACACCCGCCCATTATTGTCGCGACTCGCACAGACTTGGCGAGGAGATCAGCTCACCCGGCGGCTGAGCCCGCGCCGGGAGTCCGGCACCTCGGTGGCCAGGAAGCGGAGAATGAGCTCGGCCGTGGCGTCCGGCCTTTCGGCGTGTGGGTAATGGCCTGCGCCCTCGACTGTCGCCACCTGGCCGACGCCGGGCGGCATCGCGGCCACGACGGCCTCGCCTTCGGCCCGCGGATCGGCGAAGTCGGGGTCCAGCGTTCCCATGATCACCAGCGCCGGGCAGGTGACGTCGGGTAGCCGCGCCTGCGCGTCGGCTGGCGTGCTCTTGCCCGTCTTCATGAACTCCGCCATCCGCCCCGGTTCACGCAGCGTGGCGGCCAACGCCGCCATGTACTCGTCGTAGTCGTCCGGCTTGCTGGGATAGGCGATGTCGAGGTAGCGGAACCACGATCGCAGACTCCGCAACACAAGCGTCGCGCCGAGGAGGCGAACCATGCCCAGCCGATAACGGCGCACCCTCAACAAGGCGGCCACGTCGAGCTTCTGGACCAAGGTGAACGGGGCGATCTCCACGATGCCCGCGACCGCCTCCGGCGCGGTGGCCGCAGCGATCGTAGCGGCGCCGCCGGAGATCGAGTGCCCGACGATGACGGCCGGACCGCCGAAGTGCTCGATCACCTCGATCAGGTCGCCCGCGATATCGGTGCGGCTGATGGCGGCCTTGCCGGTCACTGACGGCCAGTCCATGCTCGACTCGCCGTGTCCCCGGATGTCCGCGTTGACCACGCGATAGCCCGCGGCGGCCAGCCGCGGTGCCAGGTGCCGGTGCGCTTGGCGCCGGTCGCCGATACCGTGCGACAGCAGCACGAGCGGCCCGTCCCCAATCACGTCGTACGCGATTCGGCCTCCGGTCACGTTCACGAATTCGGTCACTGTCGTGCCTTCCCCTGAGGTCCTCTGGATATCGAGGACACGCTGTGCATCGGATTGAACGGCGACCCGTGGGTCCGCCTCAAGAGAGTCGGCAGGCCCGGTCACCATTACGGCAGAGATAGTCACCAACCCGATGCGGAGGCTCAGGGCCGGTGGAGCCTCCGCGATTCGACCGTTCCGGCAGTCCCGACCCGCTCGGGCCGGTGGATACCGTGCGCCGACTGGACCAGGCGGAACTTATCCAGGTCCGGCGTCCGTCCGAGCTACGTCAAGAACATGCGCGGCATGGGCTGACGGCAACGGTGACAGCAACGGCGGCCACCAGCCACGTACATCGACACGTGTCGACCACTGTCTGACCTCGGCGCGGAGACAGTGAACAGGGCTGATGTCACTTCTGAAAAGCGGAAGGTCGGCGGTTCGACCCCGCCCCTGCCCACTCATCTGACCAGCGAAGACGCCCCGGAGCCATCAGAAGGTAAGGCTGGGGCGCAGCTCGGCCAGTTTGCTGGCGAGCTGGGGACCGAGATACCGGGTCAGGTCGCTTCCCGGCTGCCCCGGGAAAGGCAGGTAATCCAGGAACGACGTCACCACGACCTCTTGTGCCTGCGGCTCGGCAGTGCCGAACTGCTCATCCAGGAAGGCCACGGTGGCCCGCCAGTCCGGCGCGTCCTCGTCGCCGAGGAAGGAGGCAACTGTCTCCTGGGTGACATCCCAGAAGAACACGTGGGGCAGCACGCCGTCCTCGTTGAAGACATGACTTTCATAGATGTCCTTGAAGGCGGGCAACCGCTTCACCAGCTCTTCGACCAACTGGACATCCGGTGTCATTCGCAGCCTCCCAGCCCGGCGTGGCGCGGTAGGTGATGCGGCCGAAGACTTTGGTGGCCGAGTAGTCGCCGCCGTCGCTGGTCTGGTCGTGGACCGGCTCCCCCCATGAGGCGACACCATATTCGGCGCCTACGGGCTCAGCGCAGGCGGAGCAGTTTGTCGGCGGTGCCATGCGCGATCTTCTCCCGCACCTCGGGCGTCAGGGTGAGGCGGTCGAACCAGTCGGCGGCGCGCCGGTTGTCCGCGAACGGGTAGTCGACCGAGAAGATCAGCCGGTCATCGCCGAACGTCTCCCGGGTCAGCCGGAACGGGCCGTCGTAGAAGTAGCCGGCGGTGGTGATCCAGAAGTGCTCGCGGAAGTAACCGCTGACCGGCTTGGGCAGCCCCGTGGCGGACTGGGGGAGTTTGTCGTCGATGCGGGGCAGGTGGAACGGTATGCCCTCGCCGAGATGACCGAGGATCACCCTCAGCCCGGGGAGCCGGTCGAACACCCCGCCGACGATCATGCGTACTGCGTGCAGCGACGTCTCGTAGTGCCATCCGTAGGCGCCGGTGGCCAGGAGCTGGTTGACCGGGTCCTTGAAGCCGTTGTAGTACACGTCTGCGACCGGCTTCGGCGGCGGGGCGGGGTGCAGGTAGATCGGCACGTTCAGCCGGGCTGCGGTCTCCAGGATCGGGTGAAAGAACGGGTCGTCGAGGAACCGGCCGCCGATGGTTCCGTGGATCATCGCGCCGACGAAGCCCAGTTCGCCGACGGTTCGCTCCAGTTCGGCGGCGGCCGCGTCCGGGACAGTGACCGGAAGCGTGGCGAAGGCGGCGAACCGGTCCGGATGTGCGGTGACCATGTCCTGCAGTTCCTTGTTGGCCTTCACGGCGAGCGGCACCGCGGTCTCGGCGGGCAGCATCCGGGGCGTGGGCAGCACCACGGACAGCACCTGCATGTCAATGCCGGCGGCGTCCATGTCGGCCAGCCGCTCGGCGGCCGGGATGACCCGCAGGCGGCCCCGTACCTCGGACGGCAGCCAGGACAGATCCATGGAGCCGCTCATCTCCGGGATGGTGTGGTGTTCCTCGATCGCCACGACGCGCATCAGGGCGAACCTCCTTGAGCTGGTGCACATGCGGAGGACACGACGTACAGCGTGCGTAGTCCGCTGTGCCGCAAAGCGGATGCCGTCATGCGCGACCGACTTTTCCGTTGGGCGCGAGCGGCAGGGAGCGGATCCGGGTGCCGGTGGCGGCCCGGATGGCGTTGGCCAGCGCCGGGGCCACGGCGATCAGCGGGGTTTCGCCTCCGCCGGCTGACGGCTGGTCTGGCCGGTCGATGAGGATGGTCTCCACGGGCGGGACGTCCGGCAGGCGGGGCACCCGGTACTGCGACAGGGAGGCGTTGCGGATCACGCCGTCGGCGAAGTCCACCTGCTCGAACAGGGCCCCGCCCAGGCCCATCACGGTGGCGCCCTCGACCTGGTTGGCGAGGTTGGCCGGGTCGATGACCGCGCCGCAGTCAAAGGCGGTCACCAGCCGCAGCACGTACAGCCTGCCGTCGTCGTCCACCCGGACCTCGGCGGCGGTGGCGACCCGGCCGCCCTTTTCCCATCCGCAGGCCAGACCGAGGCCATGGCCGGCGGGCTGCTGGTCGTGCCGGTCCCAGCCGATCCGGTCGGCGGCCCGGCGCAAGACCGTGGCCAGCCGCTCGTCGTCCAGATGGTCTAGCCGGAACACCAACGGGTCTGCCCCGGCCAGCCGCGCCATCTCGTCCATGTGCGACTCGCGTGCGAAGCTGTTCGCGGTGGCGGCCAGCGCCCGGTAGGAGCCCTGGGGTAGCGGAGAGTCCGCGGGCTGGTAGGCAATGCGCTGGCTTGGCACCCGGTACGGGGTGCCGATGCCGGCCTGCCCGGAGTTGATATTGGTGAACGACCAGCCGGTGAGCTGCCCGGTAGCGTCCGCGCTGGCGGCGACGTCAATGACGGCGGCGGGCCGCAGGTACCCCCAGCGGAACTCTTCCTCCCGGGTCCAGGCCACCTTGACCGGGCCGCCGGCAGCCCGCGCGAGCCTCGCCGCCTCCAGGGCCGCGGCCGCGCCGTGCTTGCCGCCGAACCCGCCGCCGTAGTCGGGCACGATGACCTGTACGGCCGCCTCGTCCAGGCCGAGGGCCTCGGCCAGCTCGCCGCGGGCCCGGAACGGGGTGGACGTGCCCGTCCAGACCGTCAGCCGCCCGGATTCCCACCGGGCCAGGGCGACGCGGGGCTCGAGCGGGACGTGGGCCACGTACGCGGTGGTGTAGGTGGCCTCCAGCCGGAGCGGCCCGGTCGCCAGCGCCGCGTCGACGTCGCCGGCAGCGTGCCGGTACGGGGCGCTGTGGCCCTGGCCCTCGGCCGGGTGAGCGCGCAGGTAGGCTTCCAGCTCCGCCTGGCCGGGCTGGGGGGTCAGCTCCCAGTCCGCCGCGATGGCCGTGACCGCCGCGCGGGCCGCGCGCGCCGTGGGCGCCACCACGCCGACGAAGTCGCCGTCGCGGACCACCTGGATGCCGGGCATGGCCTGCGCCGCGGCCAGGTCCAGCCCGAGCAGCCGGGCCCCGTAGGCCGGCGCCCGCAGCACGCATCCGTGCAGCATCCCCGGCACAGCCAGGTTGGAGGGGAACCGCTTGGTCCCGGTGACCGCGGTGCCGGCTGCGGCCGACCGCGCCGGGCGCCCCGCCCGGCGCCAGGCACCCGGGTCGGTGACCTGCTCATCCGCGCGGGCCTGCTCCACCCGGCGCATCCCGGTTACCAGCTCGCCGAACGAGGCGCTGGGCGCGCCGTCCGGGCCGACCGCCATTCCCTCGGCCAGGGTGATGTCGGCCTCGGCCAAGCCGAAGCGCTGCGCCGCGGCCTCGCGCAGCACCCGCCGCGCCGCCGCCGCCGCGCGGCACAGCAGCGGCGCCGCGTCCGGAATGGACCGGCTGCCGAACGTGCCCATGTCGAACGGGGAGACGCCGGTGTCGCCCATCAGCACCCGTACCGCCCCGGGCGGCACCCGCAGCTCCTCGGCCACCAGCAGCGACAGCGCGCCCCGGGTCCCCTGCCCGGCCTCCACCTTGCCGGTGAAGGCCGTCACCACCCCGTCCGGCCCGACGTGCAGCCAGGCCCGCGTGCTGGTGGTCAAGACACCCGGGGCCGGCTCCCGCCCGGCGACGCTGACCAGGCCCTCGCGCAGCCCGGCCAGGAACGCGTCGGGATCCGGGGCGACCAGGTCCCAGGGCCGGGCCGCGGCGCCGACCGCGACGGCCGGTTCGGCGGCCGGGACCGGCACCGGCTCCAGCGACTCCGGCTGCTCCATCAGCTCGGCCGCCCGGTGGACCGCCGCCCGGATCCGCGGGTAGGTGCAGCACCGGCAGACGTGCCCGGCCAGTTCGGCGTCGATCCGGGCGTCGTCAGGGTGAGGGACGCGGGCCAGCAGCGCGGCGCAGCCGGTCAGCCAGCCAGGCGTGCAGTAGCCACACTGCATCGCCCCGGTCTCCATCCAGGCCTGCTGCACCGGGTGGAGCAGGCCGTCCTCGGCCAGCCCTTCCACCGTCGTCACCCGGTGCCCGGCGGCCTCGCCGGCCGGGGTGGTGCACGCCGTCACGGCCCGGCGGCCCAGCAGCACCGTGCAGGCCCCGCACATCCCCTCGCCGCAGCCCAGCTTTGGTCCGGTGATGCCCAGCTCCTCGCGGAGCACCTCAAGCAGGCTGCGCTCCGGCCCGGCGGCCACCTCGCGGGCGACGCCATTAACGGTCACCGTGAACCCTGGTTCCATGGTGCTCCTGTCCATCTGTGATTCGCCGCAGGCGCCACCTGCGGCGTCCCCTGCGCTCAGCGCTGGCGCCGAGCGTCCACGAGTTCGCACCGAACGAATCTAGGCGCTACGATACAGTATCGAAACTCTTCCGTAGCGGTGGGTGGTACGGCGAGGAGGCCGACATGAGCCGGACCCACGGGGTCGGCGAAACGAGCAAGGCTCGCGGTCGTGGCGGCCGTTACCTGGACAGCTCACGGGACCTGGCCCTGCGGGAGGCGGCGCTCGCCGTGCTCGCCGAGGTGGGCTACGACCGCCTGACCATGGATGCCGTGGCCGCCCGGGCCGGCGCGGCCAAGACCACGATCTACCGGCGATGGCGGGACAAGGCCGACCTTGTCGTCGACGCGCTCAACAGTCTCAAGGGCGTCCCCGACGTCCCGGACACCGGATCACTGCGGCAGGACCTGCGTGCCCTGGCCGAATCCACCACCAGCGCGGAGAGCCGGTTCGGCGCCCAGGTGACGACCGGCATGGTCAGCGCCCTGGCCCGCGACGCCGTACTGCGGCGGGTCTTCTGGGAAAACTTCCTCGCGCCACGGATGGCAGGCTTCCGGACGGTGTTCGAGCGAGCCGAGGCCCGCGGTGAGATGCCCGAAGGCCACGACCTGGACCTGCTGGCCGGCCTGTTCCCCGCGCTCGTCCTCCAGCAGCTGCTGATGCCCGGCGACCCCCCCGATGCCCGGTTCGCCGGCCGGATCATGGACGAGGTCGTCTACCCCCTGGCCACAGCGCCAGCCGCACCTGCCCCGGATACGGCCGCAGGGGTGAAGACAGATGGGTAACGGCACGGAAACAGGGCCGACGATCGAGGCCGAGGGACTCCGAGCACCACGGGAAGACCTGCGCCTGGCCGGCGGCTCGGCTTGTCCTCGGACCGATCAGGTTCTCATCGTGGGCTCACAGGGAGACCTCCGGAGCGTGGAGCAGGGGGAGACCAGCGGTCACGCATGGCGGTACGAAGTGCGCCGGCGAGCCACAGCCGAGCAAGACCGCGATGCTCTCGCACGCCTGATCGAGCACGACGCCGACCCATTCGAGGTCGAGCTGTACGAACTGGCGGCCGACCCACGAACATTGCTCATCGACCGCGCCCAGCGACGCCGAGCGGGCCAGTACGAGCGCCATGTACGACGGTTGAAAAGGCGAGGTCAGCGCCCCCACGGGTGACAGCAACCGCAGCCACCACCGACGCATGTCGACACACGTCGGCCACCCTCTGACCTCACCAGGGATCACCGTGAGCAGGGGTAGACGCGCGGCGGGTCACCGAGACGCGTTTGCGGATGCGTCCCCAACTTCGACGAAGCTGGTCTCCGACCGCCAGGCGCAGCGCGTTCCGCTCAGAGTCTTCGGTTTTGGCCGGACCTGGGTTCGCGCCAGCGGCGCGCCGACTTCTCAGCACGTGAGGACGTAGGTCACGGCAGCGGCGATGAGGAGGCCGAGGGACACGAGCAGAAGATCCGTTGCTCGACGTACTAGGTGGTGTTTGGTGCGGGCATGGCGGGACAGGAGTGTCAGGCGGATCGTCTGTCGGTGAAGCTCGGCTTCGTCGCCGCCAGCGAGCTCTTGGCGGATGTGGTCGATTGCTGCGGAGGGGCCGTCGGCCAGGGCGCGGAGTAATGAAGGGTCTGTGGGAGAACCGCCGCCACGGGCAGTTCGCATCGGGCGGACGGCCCATGCCAGGTGGCCGAGGGCGCCCGCGAGAAGAGCGGCTCCCACCCAGGCCAGAATCAGGACCGTGATAGGAAGTTCAGCCTTGCCCGGCCGGCTCTAGCTGACTGCACCCAGAACGGCGATCACCACGGCTAGGAGGGTGCCTGTCGCGGCCAGAAGTACCGATGCTTTGGTGTCCACCCGTGTGTGCTGGGCTCGTGCGTCTTCGATCAGTACCGCAGTTCGAGACAGCACGTCCTGAGGTGCAGGTTCCTGTCCGGAGCTCTGGCTAGGGGCGCGAGGGCGTACGCGCAGCAGAACGAAAGTTAGCCCGGCCGCAATTGGCGCGAACCAGAGCAGCAGATACTTCGTGTGCGCCGCTTGGGCGTTCGGAGCGTCAGATGCCACGGGGGGAAGTCCATTCGGAGCCTAGGCCGATGGTATGTACTTACTACAAGTGCGGTACATGGGGACAAGCCAGCCCCATCTGGCTTTATGGAGCGGCCATGTACCTTCCGCAGCGCGCCTCCACCGACTTGGCCATGGCGCGGCGACGTGAGTAGTGGGTTCGCCCCCAAGAAGAAGCCGCAGTGCTGTGTCGTCTCCTGACGCAACTCATGCGGCGGATTCCGCGTCGGTCGGAACCTGGAAGCCGCCGCACTTACCAAGTCAGCCCATCCACGGGTGTCGAGCATGCAGCGGCGGGCGACACCTGCGGAGCCACATCGAGGGACAGTGGCCTGCCCGCCGCTGGGCGACGTGGCATGGCGGCCCGTCGATGTCAGCGGTTTCGAGGGGCTACCAGGCCGGATTCGTAGGCGAGGACGACCAGTTGAGCGCGGTCGCGGGCGTGGAGCTTGATCATGGCTCGGTTGATGTGGGTTTTCGCGGTCATTGGACTGATCACCATGCGGTCGGCGATCTGGTTGTTGGACAGGCCCTGCGCGGCCAATACGACGGCCTCGCGTTCGCGGTTGGTCAGGTCCTGCAGTCCGGTGCCGACTTCTGTGTTGAGCGGCAGTTCGACGTACCGGCTGATCAGCATTTTGGTGACCGACGGTGCGAGCAGGGCGTCGCCGCGTGCGGCGACGCGTACGGAATGAAGGAAGTCTTCTGGCTCGATGTCTTTGACCAGGAATCCGCCGGCGCCCGCGCGTAGTGCGTTGAAGACGTACTCCTCAAAGCCGTAGTTGGTCAGGATGACGACATGCACCCCGGCCAGAGCCGGGTCCGCGGCGATGCGGCGGGTCGCCTCCAGGCCGTCCATGACCGGCATCTGGATGTCGATGAGCGCGATATCGGGCAAGTGCTCCTTGATGAGCGCCAGGCTCTCCTCGCCGTTGCCGGCCTCGGCCACCACCTCGATGTCGTCCTCCGCATCGAGCATTGCCCGGAATCCCCTCCGAAGGAGCGGCTGATCGTCGGCCAGCAGGACACGGATCATGACGGTCGGCTCACGGGGAACTCGGCCTGGACCCTGAAGCCGCCCTCGCTACGCGGTTCCGCGCGCAGACGGCCGCCGAGCGCGGTGACTCGCTCCCGCATCCCGAGCAGCCCGATCCCGGGCGTCGGGGCGGTGCCCGGCATGGCGTTGCCGTCGTCATCGACCCGTACGGCAAGGGTGTCCGGTCGGTAGTCGATCTGGATCGAGGCCGTAGTGGCGGCAGCGTGACGGGCGGTGTTGGTGAGCGACTCCTGCACGATCCGGTAGGCGGCCTGGTCCACCGCGGCGGGCACGTCGTGTCGTTGTCCTTCGATCGTCAGTGTCGTGTTCAGGCCCATCCCACGGGCCCGTTCCACCAGGTCCGGGACGTGATCGAGCCCATGCGACGGCGTCTCGGTGTCGTCGCGCAGCGTCTTCAGGGTCATGCGGAGTTCCCGGGTCGCTTCCCGGCCGGCCTCCTGGATCGCCAGCAGGGCCTCCGGCACTTGTTCGCCACGCTTGCGGGCCAGGTGGACGGCGGCGCCGGACTGCACCCTGATGATCGAGATGTGGTGAGTGAGTGAATCGTGCAATTCCCGCGCGATGTGCAGCCGCTCCTCGCTGGCGCGATGTCGAGCGGTCTCCTCCCGGGTGCGTTCGGCTTCGTCGGCACGCTTCTCGGCCTGCCGCAGTGCCTCACCAGCGGCAGCGGCGGCGATCAGCCAGGCCAGCCCGAGGGCGTTCCGGGCCTGGGCGAGCGCCTCGCTCACGGTCCTGTCGAGCGGGGAGGCCAGTATCGCGAGCGGGAGAGTGACCAGCATGGTCACGCTCGCCGCCGCTGTGATCTTGCGGTGCCCGGCCCGTACGGCGGCGTACACCGCGAACAGGAACGCGACGGTGGGTACCTCGAAACCGGCGGCCTGCCAACTCAACGCGCACAGCCCGGTGACGGCCAGGACGGGAATCGGAGCGCGGTTGGACACTGCCAGCGCCAGGCCGCTGATCGCCATCAGCGCATAGCCGAGTAGATCGAGATCCGTGCCGGGGTGGTGTCCGGCCAGGCCGGTGACCAGTTGGATCGCCGTCACGCAGACGGCGATCGCCCCGTCTCTGACGGTGGCCCGATCTGTGCCCATGTGCGCACCTTAGCCAGGTCTTGCCACGTGCGATTCCTGCTGGCGGACGAACGGTCATCTACCGCGCACGCAGTACGTTCACGGCGCCTGCGGCTCCCGCGGTATCAGGGTGCGTCATCAACCGTAGCGCGGATTGCCTGCGTTCGGGGGACGACCGGAATTGCGGTCGACAGGCAAAATCGGGCCCTACTCCCGCATTTCAGCTGCTTTGTGAAAGTGCAGAAGGGCTCGAGGAGAAGATGATGGCAACCGAGACTCCCCGTACGGGTGGAGTTCTGGCGAGGCTGGCCCGGTTCTGTTACCGTCGCCGCCGCTTGGTCCTCATGACCTGGATCGTCGGCGTGATCGTCGTGGCGTTTGCCGGCTTCGGCTATGGCGCGGCCTCCGACAACGACTTTTCCGGCGGAGACTCCGGGTCCGCCAAGGCGCAGGCGCTGCTTGAGAAGCACTTTCCCGAGCAGCAAGGGGACACGCTGACTCTCGCGATCAAGGCAGAAAAGGGGATCGATGACCCCGCGACCCGGCGCAAGATAGAGAAGGTCATCGCCGATCTGGCCGCCTCATCTATTACGGGACCGGTGACCTCGCCTTATCAGGACGAAAGTCTGGTGACGAAGGATCGTCGTATCGCCCGTACTACCATCCCGCTGACCAAGAAAGAGGCGACGAAGGCCGAGGTCAAGCCCCTGGTGGCCGAGGTAAAGGACGCCTCCGGTGACGGCGTGACGCTGGGACTGGGCGGGGAAAGAGCAGAAAAGGCGGAGACCCCCGGTCCGGGTCCGGCCGAGAGCGTGGGTGTTCTGGCGGCAGCGGTGATCTTGTTCATCGCCTTCGGGTCACTGGTGGCGATGGGCTTGCCGATCGTGACCGCGCTCCTGTCGATCCTCGGCGGCATCGGCCTGATGAAGCTGGTGGGGTACGTATTTCCCTCGCCGGATTTCACGGTGATCCTCGCCGCGATGGTCGGGCTCGGCGTCGGCATCGACTACGCGCTGTTCATCGTGACCCGCTATAAGGACAGCCTGCAGGGCGGTGACGAGCCTGAGAGCGCTGCTGTCAAGGCCATCACGACCGCCGGTCGTGCGGTGCTGTTCGCCGGCACGACCGTCGTGATCGCGTTGCTGGGCCTGGTCGTCATGGGACAGAGGCTGATGACCGGAGTTGCCATCGCCACGTCGGTGATCGTGCTCGTGGCGATGATGGCCGCAGTGACCCTGCTGCCGGCGTTCCTGGGCTTCACCGGCCGCAAGATCAGCTTGCTGCGTCTGCCCCGTCGCACGTCCCGCCGGCGGGGGGCCGACAGGTCCGGGGAGCGTCGCAGTCCCGCCGAGCGCTGGGCCGGCGTGGTGCAGCGCAGGCCGCTGGTCGCCGCGATATCGGCCGGCGCGGTCCTGTTGGTGCTGGCCGCCCCCACGCTGTCGATGCGGCTGAGCCTGCCCGACGCCAGTGTCCAGCCCCACGACAGGAGCAGCTACACCTCATACAAGGTCGTCTCCGAGGGCTTCGGTCCCGGCTACGGCGCTCCGTTGATCTTCGCCACCCGACGCGACTCCAAGGACGCCGATCTACGTTCCGTCGTCGGAGCGGTCGGCAAGACCAGTGGCATCGCTTACGTCACCCAGCCTCGCGTCAGCAAGGACGGGCAGGCCGCGACCTTCATGGCCTTCCCCAAGACCGGCTACCAGGATGCGGCGACCACGGACCTGGTGCACCGGCTCCGCGACGATGTGCTGCCCAAGGCCCCCGGCGGCGCAGGCGTCTACGTCGGCGGCCCGAACGCCGGCACGATCGACTACGCCGAGGAGGTCGGCTCGCGCCTGCCCTTGATGATCGCGGTCGTCATCGCGCTGTCCCTGGTGCTGTTGATCGCGCTGGTCCGGTCGGTCACGATCGCGTTGCAGGCCGCCGTGATGAACCTGCTGTCGATCGGCGCCGCCTACGGCGTGATCGTCGCGGTCGTGCAGTGGGGGTGGCTGGGCTCGGCCCTCGGTTTCCCGGCCGCCATGCCGATCACGACCTGGGTGCCGATGATGATGTTCCCGGTCCTGTTCGGCCTGTCCATGGACTACGAGGTCTTCCTGATCTCACGGGTCCGTGAGGAGTATGAGCGCACCGGCGACACCCGGATGGCCGTCACTCGCGGGCTGGCGCGGACCGCCAAGGTCATCACGGCCGCGGCCGCCATCATGATCGCCGTCTTCACGACCTCCCTGCTCGGTCCCGACGTCGCGGTCAAGCAGGGAGGTCTGGGCATGGCCGTCGCCGTGCTCGTCGACGCCTCCATCGTCCGGATGATCCTCGTTCCCGCGGTGATGGAACTGTGCGGCAAGGCCAACTGGTGGATGCCCGGACGCCGGACACCGAACGCGCCCTCGACTGCACAGGCCGTGAGCCCTATCGGGTCATGACGCCGGTTTCAGCCCGGCGCGTATGCCGTACGCGGCGGCACCGAGGGCCAGCACCCCGGCCCCGGCGATCACTGATGAGACGGGGAGGGTGAACGCCAGCAGCAGGCATCCGCCCAGGCCGAGCACGGGAACGGCCCGGGGCGGGCGCCTCTCGGCTGCGGTCAGGGTCCAGGCGGAGGCGTTGGCGATGGCGTAGTAGACCAGGACCGCGAACGAGGAGAAACCGATCGCTCCCCGAACGTCGACGGTGGCGGCCAGGAGAACGACGACGACGCCCACCGCGAGTTCCGCGTGGTGCGGGCCGCCGTACCGGAGATGGACCGCGGCCAGGGCGCGCGGCAGGTGCCGGTCCCGTGCCATCGCCAAGGTGGTGCGTGAGACACCGAGGATCAGCGCCAGCAGCGAGCCGAGCGCCGAAATGGCGGCGCCGACGCGCACGACCGCGACCAGCCCTGGCACTCCGGCGGTGCGTACGGCGTCCGCCAGCGGCGCGGTGACACCGGCCAGTCTCGCCGGGCCCAGCACCATCAGCACCGCGACGGCCACAGCCGCGTAGATGATCAAGGTGATCGCCAGCGCCAGCGGGATCGCCCGCGGGATCGTACGGTCCGGGTCTCGCACCTCCTCACCCAAGGTGGCGATCCGCGCGTATCCGGCGAAGGCAAAGAACAACAGCCCGGCCGCCCGTAGGACACCCCACCCGGTCGCATCCCCACTCAGCTCCAGGCGGGCGACATCGGCGCCCTGACCGGTCAGGCAGACCGCGACCACCACGGCGAGCACCGCCACCACGACGATGACGATCACCCAGGTCAGCCCGGCACTCTTCTTGATACCGACATAGTTGACGGCCGTCAGAACCGCCACGGCGGCGACCGCGACCACCCGGGCATGGCCTGGCCAGGCGTAGGCACCCACGGTCAGCGCCATCGCCGCGCACGATGCCGTCTTACCGACCACGAACCCCCACCCGGCCAGGTAGCCCCAGAATCCGCCCAGCCGCTCCCGCCCGTAGACATACGTTCCGCCGGAGGCGGGATAACGGGCGGCCAGCCGCGCCGAAGACGTGGCGTTGCAGTACGCGACCACTGCCGCGATTGCGAGGGCGGGCAACACCCACGATGACGCCGCCGACGCGGCCGGAGCGAGCGCGGCGAAGATCCCCGCCCCGATCATTGAGCCGAGCCCGATGACCACGGCATCGCTCAGTCCGAGGCGTCGTTGCAGGCGTCCCGGATCGTTCGTGCTCGCTTGCCGTGTCATGGGCCGATCCTTGTCAGCGGGCGGCGGGCTGGAAGAGTTCGACGACGTTGCCGGACGGGTCCAGGAGCAGGATCTGCGACCCGCCCGGCCCGGTGACGATGTCGTTGCGGAAGGAGAGCCCGGCCGTGCGCAGCCTGTCCACCTCGGCTACCAGGTCATCGACGATCAGGTGGATGCGGTTCCAGCCGCCCGGACCGGGCGTGGTGCCGTCGGGCATGGGCCGTCCAGCCGAAGACTTCGGCCCGCCCAGCAGCAGCCGCAGCCTGCCGCGGGTGACGTCGGCGAACGCGGGCGCCGCTGACGAGCGCAGCTCGAATCCCAGGTGAGTGGTGTAGAAGTCGACGGCCTTCTGAACGTCGTCGACCATGTAGCGGACGTTGACCATCTCGTCGGGCATCGTCAGTCCTCCCTTGATAGGTGGTGGAGCAGGAAGCGGACGCGCGTCTCAAGTTCCGCGGCGGTTCGCTCGAACGCCGGGTATTCGCCCTCGGCTGCCGGGTCGGGAATGCTCCAGTGGATCAGCTCTGGTGGACCCGGAAAGTCGGGGCAGACCTCGCGAACCCGATCACACAGGCTGATCACGGCGTCGAAGTCCTGGTCGGTGAACTCGCTCAGATGCTTGACCCGCTGGCCGGAGATGTCGATATCGAACCGCTCGCGCATCACCTGTACGGCGTCCGGGTGCAGACGCTTGGGATGGCTGCCCGCGCTGAAGACCTCTACCGCCTCCCCGCCGCAATGGCGGAGTAGGGCCTCGGCGATCTGAGAACGCGCGCTGTTCCCCGTGCACAGGAACAGCACTCGAGCCGCGGGCGAGACCTGCGGCGTACGAAGAGGCGGGGCCGGCCGTAGACCCGGATGAAGCGCTGCCGCGGCATCGGCGAGCAAGTCCCCACAGCGCGCCAGGTCAATCCGGTAATAGGTATCTCGCCGGTCGGCCGAGCTACGCCGCATCGCCACCAGACCACCAGCCCGCAACCGGGCGAGATGGTACGAAACCAGGCTCTGCGGCTGGCCGACCAAACCGGTCAGCTCGCGCACCTGCCGGTCACTTCTCGCCAGTTCACCGAGCAGCCGCCACCGCAGCTCGTGGCCCGCCAGGGCCAACACGTCGGGAGGCTTCGCATCCACAGCCGAGACAATACATCAAACTAATTTGATCGAACTACGGTCAGCGAGACCATCGGCAGACCTGCCACAACGCTTCCGGCTCGTACCGCCTCCGTGGCCGGCGGTAGGAACTCGCACATACCCCCGCCAACCGGTGTGCTGCCTGACGCGTCCTCTCGAGGGGGGTCGCGAGAGGGGAGTTGGGCGTGGCGGCAGAGAACATCGACGATGTCGTGGACGGGCTTGCCGGGATCGTGCGGGAGGCCGGCCGCGCCGGTGACCGGGTCGGGTACTTCGCGGCGCTTTACCGACAGGTGACCGTTGAGGTCCGTACGGCCGTTCACGGTGGGCTGTTCGACGATGGCGCCAGAATGGACCGTTTCGATACGCACTTCGGGAACCGCTACTTCGACGCGTACGACGCCTGGCGGCGTGATCAGAGCGGGCCGCGTTGTTGGCGCGAGGCGTTCGGACTGCTAGACGACCCCGACACCATCATCGTCCAGCACCTGATACTGGGTGTGAACGCGCACATCAACCTCGACCTGGCCATCGCCGCTGCGCGGACCAGCCCAGGCGAGGCCATTCATGCGTTGCGGCGCGACTTTCTGCTGATCAACGACATCCTTGCGCGGGTGGTGGTGACAATGCAGGACTCGGTCGACGCCCTGTCGCCGTTCATGTCGCTGCTGGATCGGGTCGGAGCCCGCACCGATGAGCGGATCCTCGACTTCAGTGTCCGTCAGTCCCGCGAGGAGGCGTGGTACAACGCCGTCCTGCTTGCCGGTCAGAACGAGGAGGAGCGCGAGGCCACCATCCAGCGGCTCGACATTCGGGCCGCCGTGCTCGCACGGTTGATAGCGCGACCGGGCAGCCTCGTCCGGCCGGCCCTGGAGCTGATCCGGAGCACTGAGAATGATGACGTGCCGGCCGTCATCAATCATCTGGACAACGCCATGGAGCGATCCTCCGCCAAGCAGGGGACGGCGTGACGACCGGCGGATCGACCGTTACGCCCGCTGTGATCGGATCCGGTGTAGGCGGATCATCGGTGGGCGGGTTTTCCGTAGAGGGAGACCCTGTCGTCGCGCTTGAAGTCGAATTTCAAACGCAGCCAGTCCACCTCGGATCCCACTGCGCGGCAACGGGGTAGAAGCGTCCACGGCGTCGTTGGCGCGATCGGCTCCGCCTACCTTGCGGCCCGAGCGACGGCGAAGAGACCAGGGCAGGCACGCCGTGGCTGACGACAACGTCCCCTTCCAACGGCTTACATGGGCACACGACCTGTCGCGGTCTCCAGGGCTTGGCGCATGACCTTCGAGCCTTGTTCGACGAACTCGGCGATCGGGGTGGCGAGAGTGGCGGGGAGGACGTCGGTGTGCCAGACGAATCTGGTCCGCCCGTCGGTTTCGGCCAGAGCCTGCATCGAGGCGTGGTGGTGGGAGGGGTGGAGGTTTCCACCGACGACTGTGTAGGCGACACGTCTGTTCTCTGGATCAAGGTCGACGAGCCGTTCACAGACGATGGTGCCGTCGGCGAAGGTGACGGTGCGGGTGTCGGAGTTCAGTTGTGTATCGGTGACGAAGCCGGGGGCGAGGCGTTCGTGCACGGCGCCGTAGTCGCTGAGCACGTCCCAGACCGCCTCGGGCGCGGCGTCGATGATGAATTCCTTATGGATGGAGGCCATTGGTACTCCCGGTCAGGCCGCGGCGATGCAGAAAGGGTGTCCTTCGGGGTCGGCGAGGACCGTCCGGCGGCCCTCGCCGGGCTGGAAGTCGGGCTTGGTCGCGGTGAAATCCGCGGTGACGGCCATTTCGATGACTCCTTCGGTGTCGTCGCTTGCCCGCCCAGCATCCACTCCGGAGCACTGCGGAGTCTTGAAGATCCTTGCGGGTTGTCCCGTCGTACCCCGGGCGTAGTGTCCGCAGCATGTCGTCCGCCTCACCCTCGCCGCCCGGCCGGAATTCGCGGTGGCCGCAGTGGTCTGCCGAGCCGACCACGCGTATGCCGGGCGCCCCGTTGGCAGGACGGTCAGCACCGCGCTCGGATCATCGCAAAAGGCCGGAGTACTAGGCTCGGCGGCCGTGACGGTTTTGATCACCGTGTGGGGAGCATCTCCAGGCGTGGGCAAGTCGACGCTGTGTGGCGGACTGTCCCGTTGGCTGGCCGATGCGGGACTGCGGGTGGACCACTTCCGCGAGGAGGAGGTCTTGACCAGGCCGCAGTTCGCTGCGGTGGCTGAGGCTTTCAAAGCGACCGGTGCCGTCGACGTGGAGACGTTGATCGCGTCAACGGCAAAGTTCGTTGATTCGGTTCTGGCGAGTGGCGATGACGTGGTGATCGCGGACGCCCTGGTGCCGTTCGTGCCGACGCTGCTGGCCATGGGGCACGGTGAAGAGACGATCGACGCGTTCATGGCCGACCTCACGGAGGTGCTCGCACCGGTCTGTCCCGTCATGGTCTTCCTCGATGGAAATGCCGAGGTCGCACTGTTCCGAGCCGCGAGAAGGGATGGGGAGCAGTGGCTGGATTGGTATGTCAGAAAGCTCGCTAGGTACGAGGTAAGCCCCCGAGTGACAGACGTCCCGTCGGCGGTGAGGTATCTGTTGCGCGAGCGTGCGGTGACACTTGGCGCGGTCGGCCGGAAGGACTGGGGCCTCGTTGTGATCGAGCGAGCCGATGAACTGCCCCAGGGCGAGGTGCTGAGAGTCGCGCAGCGGGGCCTGAGGCCGTGGCTGGGCAGGACAGTCACACCCGGATAGGGCGGGAAGCTCGTCTCGGTCTCCCGAGGTACGGTCACGTGACCAGGCGCAGCCAGGCCGCCGCGAGTGCGGCGTGACCGGCCGGCGTCGGGTGCACGCCGTCCGCGGCCCAGTACTCCGGCCCGGTCGTGGCGGCCAGCTCGGCGAACATGCCGTCGGCGGCGAGCAGGTGCGCGCCGTACTCGCGGGCGAGTTCGCGCACGACCTGGATCTTCGGGTCCAGGTCGGCCCGCCACTCCTTCCTGACCTCGACGCCGAGGTGCGCGTCGCCGACCTCGACAGGGCCGTGGACCGGCAGGAGGAACGGCTCGATGAGGATCAGATCGACGCCGGCCTCGGCGAGGGGCGCGAGCAGGCGGTCGTAACCTGCCGCATAGTCCTCCGCGGGGATCACGTAGCCGTCCGGGGCGTACGTGTGCCAGCCGACGTCGTTGATGCCGACGAGGATCGACACCACGTCCGGGCGTGCGTCGAGCACGTCCGTCTGCCACCGGGGTTCGAGGTCCATCACCTTGTCGCCCCCGGTTCCGGAGTTCAGCCAGGTCACGGCCCGCTCCGGGTGCCGGAGTCCCCACTCGCCCGCGATGCGCAGCGGGTAGCCGAACCCGAGGCCGTGTTCGCTCTCCAGCCGTTGGCAGTCGGTGATCGAATCGCCGGTGAACATCACGGTGCTTCCCGGTCGGAGGGTGATCGTCATATGCGCTCCTGGAACTCGGTTGTGGAGAGGCGTCGTCAGATCTCCGGGCTGCCGAACCAACGGCCGGCGGCCCGTTCAAACGCTTCACGATCAGGGACGCGATCACCTGCCCAGGCGACTATGCCGTCAGGCCAGATGAGCACGGCACCTGATCCGAAGTCGTTTCTCGCCGGTCCGGCCACGTACCGGATCCGGCTCTCCCAGCCCGTCGCTGAACCGTGTAGGCAGCGATCGACGCTGAAATCGAGCGCGACGCCTCGTCCATCCCGCATCAGGTCGCCGAGGCGAGTGCCGTCCTCAAGACGCAGGTCCGGGGCGTTGCGGCCGACCAGCGGCTGCTCGCTGCCAAGGTCGTAGCGGAACGACGATCCCGACATCTTGTCGAACACGTAGGTCGTTCCGTCACGGGTCCCGATCAGGTCGCGAATCACTCCTTGGATCGCCTGGGCATGCGGGTCCGGCTTCATGACCGCCGCCTGGGCGCGCGTCCAGTCGAGCGCCCAGGCGCCGATCGGATGGCGCTCGCGGGTGTAGGTGTCGAGAAGCCCGTCCGGCGCGTACCCGCGCACGGTCGCCGCGAGCTTCCATCCCAGGTTCATGGCGTCGCCGATGCCGAGGTTGAGCCCCTGCGCTCCCAGGGGAGAGTGGATGTGAGCGGCGTCGCCCGCGAGCAGGACGCGCCCTTGCCGGTAGGTCGTCGTCTGCATCGCCCGATCGGTGAAGCTCGAGGCGAGATGGACGTCGCTCAACGTCACGTCGGTGCCGGATACACGACGCAGAACCGCCTGGAGATGTTCGCGAGTCGGCCGCTGCGAGCGATCGAACGCGCCGCCGTCGGGCTCCAGCATGCCGATGTACCCCTCCGCGGGCGTCCGGAGGTACATGCCCGTCGGCGTCAGGTTGAACCCAGGGCGCAGCTTGCCGGGATCGGCGATGGTGGCGAGCACGACGTAGCCGGTGAACTGCGGCTCGGTGCCGACGAAGTCGAAGCCCGCGAGCGTACGCACCGCGCTGCGTCCGCCATCGGAGCCGACGACCCAGCGCGCCGCGTGTTCGTGCTCGCCGGCTTGCGCGACCACGCTCTCGTCGTCCTGCGTGACGGCGGAGACCGCGACGCCGCGCCGGACCTCCACGCCGAGCTTGGCCGCCCGCTCGGACAGCACCGATTCGACCGCTTGGAGGTTCGTCATCACGCCCTCCCTCGCGGGAAGCCGGAACGGCAGGGCGGCGACGTCGACTTTGGCCGGATCGAGCATCATGCCGGCGAAGTGGCCCACGCCACGAGGGCGCGACGGCTCATCCGCGCCGGGATCGTCGTGGACGCCCGACGCCGTCAGCAGCGGATGCAGCATCCCGCGGCGGTGGAACACCTCGACCGACGCGGCGGACAGGCCCCGCATACCGAGCTGGTTCGCCTTCCACGGGGAGCGGGGCTCCGGCTCCCGTTCGAGCACCAGGACGGAGCAGCCCGCGAGGCCAAGCTCGCAGGCGAGGAACAGACCAACGGGGCCGGCGCCCACGATCACTACGTCATGCACGAAGAACTCCCCTTCCGAAGCTCACCGTTCGTTCTCTTCAGGTACGCAAAGACTGAAGCGAGCCGCTCACACGGCGCTCACACGGCGCTGACAAGGGGAAAGCCGCGATTTGGGGACTCGAGGGTGCGCCCACGAAGATTGGGAGATGGACGGGGATGCGCGGCTTCGTGTCACGCTGCTCGGCGCCTTTCAGGCGTCTCGCGGTGACGCCGCCCTGCCCGTTCCGGGCGCGCGGTTGCAAGGTCTGGTCGTACGGCTGGCGCTCGCCGGCGGGCGGGCGGTCGAGCAGGGCGTCCTGGTCGACGCGATCTGGGCCGAGGACCTGCCGGCCGGTCCCGCCCACGCCCTGCAGGCGCTCGTCTCGCGGCTGCGCCGGACCCTCGGCTCGGCCACCGACGTCGCGCAGGCCGCGGGCGGCTACCGGCTGGACGTGGACGCCGCCGACGTGGACGCGCTGCGGTTCGAGCAGCTCGCCGCCGCCGGCCGCGACCGGTTGCGCGCCGGCGACCCGAACGCCGCGGCGGCCGTGCTCGGCGAGGCCGTGGCGCTGTGGGGCGACCGTCCCGGCGCCGAGCCCGCGGTCGTCGCCGCGGTGGCGCCCGCCGCCGCGACCCGGCTGGCCCACGCCTCGGTCGAGGCGGCCGCCGACCTCGCCGCCGCCGAGCTGACGCTGGGCCGTGCCGACGCGGCCGCCGCCCGCCTGACCGCCCTGCTCGCCGAGCACCCCGTCCATGAGCGGGCGGCCGCGCTGCTCATGGACGCGCTCGCCGCGCAAGGGCGCCAGGCCGAGGCCCTGGCCTCGTACGAGCGGGTCCGCGAAACCTTGGCCGACGTCCTCGGCACCGACCCGGGCGCCGCCCTGCGCGAGCGCCACCTGCGCCTGCTGCGCGCCGAGCCGCCCGCCCCGGCCGCCGACGCCGCGCGGACCAGGCCGAGTAACCTGCCCGCGCCGCTGACCAGCTTCATCGGGCGCGACGACGACCTCGCCCGCATCGACACGTTGCTCGCCGCCGGGCGCCTGGTCACCGTGCTCGGTCCCGGCGGCGCCGGCAAGACCCGGCTCGCCGTCGAGGCCGCCCGCCGCCACCGCCGCGAGTACCGCGACGGCGCGTGGATGATCGACCTCGCCTCGGTCACCGAGCCGGCCAAGGTCGGCGCGGCCGTGCTCGCCGGGACCGGGCCGCGCGGCGGCGCGATGTTCGAGGCCCGGATGCGGGTCGAGGGCGACGAGCTGGACGTGCTCGCCGACCGGCTCGGCGACCGGCAGAGCCTGCTGCTGGTCGACAACTGCGAGCACCTGATCGACGCCGTGGCCCATCTGGTCGCGGCACTGCTGTCCCGATGCTCCGGGCTGCGCGTGCTCGCCACCAGCCGCGAACCCCTCGCCGTCGACGGCGAGGCGCTGGTGCCGCTCGGCCCGCTCGCGCTGCCCGGGGCGGACGACGGCGTCGAGCAGGCCCGGAGGGCGGCGTCGGTACGCCTGTTCACCGAGCGGGCCGCGGCCGTACGCCCGCACTTCGACGTGGACGAGACGACGCTCCCCGAGGTCCGGCGGGTGGTCCGCGGCCTGGACGGAATGCCGCTGGCGCTGGAGCTGGCCGCGGCCCGGCTGCGGACGCTGTCGTTGCCCGAGCTGGCCAACGGGCTGTCCGGCCGGTTCCGGCTGCTCACCACCGGCAGCCGCACCGCGCTTCCCCGGCACCGCACGCTGCGCGCGGTCATCGCCTGGAGCTGGGAGCTGCTGAGCGAGCACGAGCGCACGGTCGCCGAACGCGTCTCGATCCTGGCCCGGTACGACCCGCAGCTGCGCGGTCCCGGCCAGCCGACGGCCATGCGGGTCATCAGCGCAGAGTACGACAACACGCTGGCCGCCCTGCGCCGGCGGTGCGGCACCGGCGACGCCTCCGGCGCGGTCGCTCTCGCTCTAAACCTGACCTGGTACTGGCAGATGTTCGGCCGGCACCCCGACGCGGCCTACTGGCTGGGCGAGGCACTGGCGGTGCCCGGCGGCGAGCCGGCGCCCGACCGCGACTGCGCCCACGCGATCTACCTGATCAACCGGGTCGTCACCCGGCCGGGGACGGCCGCCGAGGAGGTGGCGGGCGACCGGGCGCAGCTGCGCGAGTTGGCCGACCGGCTGCTCGCGTACCCGCAGCCGCCCGGCCCCTACGGCGCGCTCACCGCGCTCCCGCTCGCGTTCCTCCAGGAGGAGAAGGCCACGTTCGCGATCATCGAGCACCTGGCCGGCGGCGACGATGTGTGGCTGTCCGGGCTGGCCCGCATGTTCCGGGCCCAGTTCGCCGAGAACGCGGGCGAGCTCGACAAGATGCGCACCGACGTGGAGGCGGCCCTGACCTGCTTCCGGCAGGTCGGCGACCGCTGGGGCCAGGCCAACGCGCTGCCGATGCGCGCGCAGCTCCGGCAGTACGACGACGACCTCGACGGCGCGCTGGCCGACCTGCGCGAGGCTCGGTCGCTGGCCGGTGAGCTCGGCTCGCTCAGCCTCGGCGAGGAGGTGTTCAGCGACCTGCGCTGGATCGACCTGCACCTGCGGCGCGGCGACACCGACCTGGCGATCGCGATGATCGGCTCGGCCCGGGAGTGGGCGCGGCGCGCGAACTCGCCGGAGATGCTGGTCCTGGTCGACGCGTGGGAGGCCGTCTTCTGGGTGCGGCTCGGCGACCTGGCCCGGGCGGGGCAACTGCTCGACGACGCCGAACGGGGTCTGCACGGCGGCACCACCTTCCCCGGCGACCACGCGCGGACGCTGGTCGGCAGCGCACGAGCCTCGCTCTGCCTGGAGACGGGTGATCTGACCGGCGCGGAGAAGGCGCTGGAGAAGGCGTACGCGGCGGGGCTGGAGACCCGGGACCTGCCGATCCTGTCACTGGTGGCGGTGAACGCGGCCGCGCTCGCCGGGGCGCACGGCCGGCATCACGAGTCGGCCGTCCTGCTCGGCGCCGCCTCTCGGCTGCGCGGCGCTCACGACCGCACCGACCGGCAGGTTCGCGAGCTCACCCACCGAGGGCGAGCCGCACTGGGGGAGGAGGCCTTCGCCGCGGCGTACGGGAAGGGCTGGCAGCTGGACGGGAAGACGGCCGTGACCGAAGTCGACCCGGCCCGGCTGCACCGGAAACTCAGGTCAGCTCACCCAGATCCCGAATGATCCAGCCGAGCGCCGGCATCCCCCAGTTTCACCAGCGCACGATAGGATCAAAAAGGACGTTCGAGGGCTGCTACGGGGCCCTGCCGTGCAAAGAGGAAAGGCTGACCTCGGACTGCGGCCAGGAGGCAGGGCGATGAGCGACATTGACGACCAGATCATCGTGGAGTTCCGAGCGAACGCGGGACAGGTCGGCGGCCAGCTGGCCGGTATCCCGGTAATGGTGCTACACCACCGAGGACGCAAGAGCGGCATTGAGCGGGTCACTCCCATGGTGTACTTGCCATCGGACGACAAGAACGTCCTGTTCGTGATGGCCTCGAATTGGGGTGCACCCGAGAACCCCGGGTGGTACTACAACATCACCTCCGCCGGTGAGGCCGAGGTCGAGACCGGAACCGAGACCTATCGGGTGACGGCGCGCGACCTGAAAGGCGAGGAGCGCGACCGAATCTGGGCCACCGTGGTGCAGCGCTACCCCGTTTTCGGCGGGTACGAGGAGAAGACCGCCGGCATTCGCAAGATCCCGGTAGTCGAGCTGACCCGCGCCTGAGCTGGGTCGGCTCCTCTGTCTGCCCACATGGGAATTCAGGAATTGACTTGGAACGGTCCGGGTAAGAAACGCCGTCGGTGCTCGCGGATCTATGTGACTCCGCGGCTCGATGGCTGGATCTTGGTCTTCGGCGAGCCTGCCGAGGATGTCCATCGCGCCGACCCCAGGGAGGATGAGGACGCTTGGCGCGAAGTCGTGCGCGATCGTTGCAGGATGTCGGATGCCGTCAACAGGTTGCTGAGTTTCCGACAGAATTGCACTTCTCGTCCACCTAACCCGCGTTGGCGCGGCGGGTCGTGCTGAACCGGCGTTGGTAGGCGGCGGGGCTGATCGACAGCTTCCTGGCGAAAACCCGTCGCAGGCTTTCGTAACTGGGGAACCCGGCGAGGATCGCGGCCTGCGTCGCGGTATGGCCTTGGTCGAGCAGTGCTCTGGCCATGTCGAATCGGATGTTCTCCACATAGCGGGCCGGTGTCGTGGACAGCTCGTCGTGGAAAAGCCGGGTGAGGTGCCGCGTGCTCACGTTGAGGTGTTTCGCGAGTTCACCGAGCGAGTGGTCCCCGTCGGGGTTCGCCGTCACCAAATCGGTGATCTTACGGAGAGCCGGCGAGCGGGGCGGCGGTCCCTGCAGCGGTGCGGAGAACTGGGACTGGCCGCCCGCACGCTGCATGTACACCACCAAGGCGCGGGCGACGTCGCGCGCCAGCTGGGGCCCGTGGTCCTCTTCGACGAGAGCGAGCGCCAGATCGATGCCGGCCGTCACCCCTGCCGACGTGTACGTGGCGCCATCGCGAACGTAGATCGCGTCGGGCTCTACGCGGCACGTCGGACACCGGGCGGCGAGTTCGTGCGCGACCTTCCAGTGCGTGGTCGCGCGCTTGCCGTCGAGGAGGCCGGCGGCGGCGAGGACGAACGCCCCGGTGCAGATCGATGCGACCCGGCCGGCCGCAGCCGCCGGTATCCGTGCGGCGTCCGCCAGGTCGCGGGGGATACGGGCGCGCGGATAGAGGTCGGACCCGGCCACCAGAACAGTGTCGAAGGCCGGATCCGGGGAGACGGCGCCGTCGACCGCGATCTGGATCCCGAGGTTCGACGTGACCCCCGCGCCGGTCGGCGACAGCAGCACGATCCGGTAGTCGGCACCGAACCGGTTCGCCTCCTTGAACACCTCTGCGGGACCGGCGAAGTCCAGCAACGTCACTCCGTCGTAGACGAGGATCGCGACGCGATGGGGGGCGGCGTTCACCACTCCGGTCCCTCCAGGGCCGGTGACCGGCCGGGTCCCGGCGGCACCGAACGCGGTCGGGCCGGCGACACAAGAAGGCATGGACACCGTTCTTTGGTAACACACCGTTACTCTGAGAGGACGAGGGTGCTCGTCGGTTAGGCCGCCCCACCGGCAGCAGGCGCCGAAGCGACCCCTCCGACCGCCACTGGACGGCGTCGTGCCGTGGCGAGGGGTACGGCGGCGCGCGGGGCGTCGCGACCTTCGGCACACGGCTGTGACTCCGCCCGTCCGGATTCACGTGTTTTCTGGCCGGATGAAGGCGGCGGCGTACGCCGCCCCGTCGCCAGCATGAACGTCGGACGCAGGGTCCACAGCCGGCACACTTCGCAGAAAGTCAAAGATCATGGCAGAGGTCATCGCGGGTTTGGCGATTCCTGAGACAGCGGCGGTCGCCGAAGCGACCAGGCTGGTTCAGGAGACGACCAGTCCCCTCATCTACCACCACTCTCGGCGGGTCTTCTTCTTCGGCCTGATTCACGCTCATGAGCTCGGTGTGAAACCGGACCCGGAGCTGCTCTACCTGGCGGCCATGTTCCACGACACCGGCCTCCTGACTCCGTTTTCCGACGTTGAACAGCGCTTCGAAGTCGATGGGGCCGACCACGCGCGCAAGTTCCTCCTGGACCGGGGCTTCTCGACGGCCGCCGCCGACACCGTCTGGACGGCGATCGCGCTGCACACCACGCCGGGCATTCCCGGCCGGATGGGCCCGGAGATCGCGACCACGCACCTCGGCGTCTTGACCGACGCGATCGGCTTCGGCCTGGACGAACTGGCACAAGATCAGCTGGGTGAGATCCTCGCCGTCCACCCACGAGGGGACTTCAAGAACGAGTTCCTGCGAGCCTTCGTCGACGGGCTCAAGGACCGTCCCGAAACAACGAACGGCACCGTGAACTCCGACGTGCTCGAGCACTTCATCCCCGGTTTCCAGCGCACGACGATGGTCGAGCGCATCGACGGCTCGTCCTGGCCGAGCTGACCGGACACGGAAGGGATTCGAGCATGCGAGCGATCACCGTGCGAGACCGTGACGCGGGTGTCGGCGGCCTCACCCTGACCGACATGCCTTACCCCCACGCTGCGGAGAACGACGTCATCGTGCGCGTGCACGCCGCGGGCTTCACCCCCGGAGAGCTCGACTGGCCGGGAACGTGGTCCGATCGCGCCGGCCGCGACCGGACTCCCAGCATCCCCGGGCACGAGCTGTCCGGCGTCGTGGTCGAACTCGGCTACGGAACCACCGGCCTCACGCCCTCATCTTGGGAAAGGAAGGAGGCGATCTGCCGGCCGCGGGCCGGCCGATCGGCGGAGGTGCGTGTGATGTGGAGTTCCGCGTCGGGTATCAGCTCGGCGAGTTCCTGCGCCGTCGAGAGCGGGTGGGTCGGGTCTCCTTCCCAGGCGATGACCAACGTGGGATGAGGCAACGCCGCCAACGCCGCGCGGTCGGGCAGGTCGGACTCCGCCACTCCGCGGAGCACCGCCGGTAGCAGCGCGTCGGAGATGTCCGGGTCCGCCAAGGAGCTCCATACGTCGGCGAGGATCGGGGGTGGCGGGAGACGGCGTAGGCCGGCGGCCCAGGCGTCTCGCCCCTCGCGTTCGATCTGGTCCGCTGCGGCCTGGTACGCGCGGCGGGCGTCCGTACGTGTCTCCCATGCTCTCGGCGGGGTCAGCAGCACCAGCCGGTCGAACCGATGGGGAGCGTGTACGGCCGCGTGCAGCACGGTCGCGCACCCCATGGAGGCACCCACGGCGTCGACGGGTCCTTCGGCTCCGAGGTGATCGAGAAGCTTCAGCAGATCATCGGCGAGGCGGTCGTAGGCATAGTCGCCGTTGACCGGCCGGCCGGACGAACGGCCATGTCCACGCGCGTCGTACCGGACAAGACGTCGTCCGGGGAGAGCGGGCCAGTCGATCAAGCCCAGCCGTTCCTCGGTCTCTTGGGACCAAAGGACGCCGTGAGCGTAAACAGTGAGGCGGCCGCTGCCGCGATCGAAATATGTGAGTTCGGCACCTGGGAGCCGTGCCCGCCGCAGGGCGCCCAGAGACCGGGCGATGTTCTCCATGCCAGGAAACGTACGAGGAGTCACCTGACATCCTCCGTCAGCAGATGATGCGGCACCTTGAGATCCGCTCGTCTCCACTGACACCAGATGTCAGGGAGGCACGGTTAACGTCCGCGACATGGACATCGATGTCGATCAGATCGTCGACCACTACGTAGCCGTGTGGAACGAGCCCGATCCCGAACTGCGCCGCAGCGCGATCGCCGGCCTCTGGGCAGAGGACGGCATTGAACTCGTCGAGTCAACGCGGTTCCAAGGACATGAGGAGCTCGACGCCAGGATCGCCGAGGCACACAAAGAATTCGTTGTGAACAGAGAGTTCACTGTTACATCGGCAAACGACACATTCGCTCACCACGACGCCGTCACGTTCACCATCCAGCTGACCACCAAAGACGGAGAGCTCGCCTGGGCCGCCCGCGTCTTCCTCATCCTCGGCGAGGACGAACTCATCCGCTATGACTACCAGTTCACCGTGAAGCCCCTCACCGTCTAGCCGCGATCTGTCGCAGGGCTGGTTGGGACGCATAGCGGCCCCATCAACCATCGTTCCTCAGCAACGGACCAGCTCGGGCGCCGTGAGCGGCTCTATGGCGTGTACCGGTCAGAGAGTAAACCACGATAACGCGACGCGCGTCTTCCCCGTATCGGCCGATCCACCCCATTCACAATGATCACCCTTAGCGGGGGATTCACGGCAGCAAGGGGAAGCGCATGAAAGTGTCGTGGAGTCGTGCGATGGCGATGGTGGCCGCCGCGGCCGCGCTCGTGATCGGATCCCTGTTCCTGGTCGGGTCCGCGTCCGCACAGCCAGTGACGTCCGGGTCGTTCTCGTTGACCAGCGACCCCGACGATCCGATCGCCTCGGGTCAGTCCTTTTCGTACGACACGACGGCCGGGGACCAAATGGAGGTCGACGGCGCCGCAGATCATCACTCCGTTGATATGGAGATCAACGGGACTGACGGCAACGACTGGCACCTCGGTCTCTTCGTTCCCGAGGGGGAAGCGCTGGTGCCGGGCACGTACCAGGACACGACCGGCGAGGGCGCTCCGGGGATCAGCATCTGGCGGCCCTCGTACTTCTGCTGGGGCCTGGGATCGTTCACGATCAACAAGATCGAGTGGGGTCCTTACTGGTACGTCCGCGCGTTCGACGCGACCGTGGACTTTCACTGCTGGGGCGAGGAGCCGGGGCTGCGGGCGACGGTACACATCCTCAACCCGCCGCCACCGCCGGTGCTGAAAGTGGGTGTGACCGTCGCCCGCCACGGCACCGTCAACACCCCGGACGGTAGCGCGACCGTGCACGGAACCGTGCGCTGTAGCAAGGACGCCTTCGTCGACATCACCGGCACCATCACGCAGAAGCGCCAGGGACAGCGCATACAGGCCGAATACTCCCAGGAGATCGCCTGCACCCGTGGCACACGGACTGCCTGGACCGCGACGGCCACACCACCGGCCGGCACGACATTCCACAAGGGCAGTGCGCGTACGAAGACCCAAGCTTCCGGATTCGATTCCTACTATGAGTACTCGATCAAGGCCAATGACGCCACCGTCATATCGCTGACCAAAAAGACGAGCTGACCTCACCACTCCTTCCCGGCCCGGGTACGCTTTCCCGCGATCCCGGGCCGGCGGAGTTTCAGTGACCACGCAAAGAATGCCGCCGCCCGTGCCTGCGGCGGGGCGGGTGCCCGCGACGGCAGGCATGCCGCCATCGCCCGATCACGGTCGCCGTGCCCTTTCGTCTTGGGTTCACCGCCGGCCCGTGTCCTGCCACGGGAATGGAGCGCGGTCGGGTTCGACCCAGCCGGTCCTGGCCTGTGAGGAGGTCAGCGTCGCCGGGCGGTAGAAGCGGGTCAGAAGGCGCTTGTCGAGCAGGGCGGGGTGGTGGCCGGCGAACGCGGTGAAGTCGTCTTCGCCGTCTTCGGTCGCGTGGTGACCAACCAGTTCGACCCAGGCTCGGCTCATGGTCGCGTGGTACTTCTGGGGCACCTTCGCGTAGCGGGCGGTGCGCTGGATGCCGTCGCTGATCAGGCCGACCGCCGCGGACACGCCGACCCGTCGCACGGCCAGCCACGTCAGATGGACATGTTCCCGGTGGCCGAACCGCTCGGCGGTCGCCATCACTTCGGCCATCAACGCATCGAAGTCGGGGGCGCCGACGACGTGTTCGTCGGAGGGACGCATGGTCATGAGGAAGTCTCCGTCAGGGCTTGCAGGGCAGTGCGCAGGTGGGCGATCGCGTCGTCCGGCAGGCCGTCGAGCGCGCGGTGCTCCAAGTCACCGATGGCCCGCCGGATCGTGGCGGCGGCCAATCGTCCGGACGGGGTGAGTTCAATGAGTACCGCGCGGCGGTCTCCGGGCCGGCTGCCGCGGGTGATGTGGCCGCGTCGTTCCAGACGGTCCAGCACGCTGGTCAGTGTGGTGGGGCGGGATCCCACGGCCGCGCCGAGTTCAGACACGGTCCGCCCTTGGCCGTCAGCCAGGTTCGCCAGCGCGTTGATCTCGGAGGGGGTCAGGCCCAGGTCGACGAGCTCCGCGGAGAGCACTTGCAGAGTCGCGTGGGTGGCCCGCTGCAATGCGAGCAAAGCCGACCACCCAGATGGCACGGATTCAGATGTCACGATTTCGGACTATACGATTTCGTGCTAGCTGCCGCAAGCGAAAACCATCGCCCCACGTCGTACAGGTCCGTACTCCGACTCACGCGAACCCGCGACGACCCGCCCCTGCGGCGAACGCACGCGACCTGAGGACAACGTCCCCTTCCAACGGCTCCCGGAGCGCCTCGCGCCCAGGTTCTCTTTGACGGCAACCGCCGCTGCCTCCCGGTAGGCCGGATACTTGCATCCATGGATCAAGACGCGATGTCGGCGGCCATCGAGGACTGTGGGTATCACGCGGCCATCGCGTCCGAGGAACCTGACGGGCGCCTTGCGCGGGAGCTGGTGCCGGCCAGGCGCCTTGACGGCGATCTGGTCGAGATCACGGGTAGTCCGGCGCTGGTAATGGGTTGTGCCGCAGGAGACGTCCTTCGTGTGGAGGAGAGCGGGCGTTTCGAGGTCGTGCGCCGAGGTCCGAACGTCTGTGTGCAGGCATTCAGGGAGCCGGCTTTCAGCGGAGATGACGTTGAGCGCCTGGCGGAGGGTCTACGGGATCTCGGCGGCGTCGTCGAGGCTCCTCCTCATCGCCGCTTTCTCGTGGCCACGGTCCCCTCGGCAGCAGGTCGATCCAGCATTGATGCGCGCGTGCATCACTGGGCGGCCACTGTCAGCGGCGTCTACTGGCAGTACGCCGCCGCCGAGCACCTGCCGGTCAAAGAAGAACGCCCCGGAGCCGATGCGTCCGAGGCCTCCTCTCAGTTGGACCTTTTCAGCTGAGAGCGTCGGGCAAGAGTGCGCCGGACAGCGCCGGGACTTGAGTTCTGATCGCTGTTGACTTCTTTCACGGCCTCGCCACACGGGCCCCCGAAGTCGTACGAATATAGGTGTCGAGCAATCCATGGTCGTGTCCGTACGAAGTCTCAACGGCAGGACCGGCATTGTCTTATGCGGATGGCCCGGAGAACTGTCCCCCGACGTCAAGGAGCCTCCCGATGTCCTTCGCCGAGCACATCGCGCCGATCTTCCGTGCGGCCATGGAGGTCCTGCGGGACGCTGGGCGTCCGTTGCAGCCAGCCGAGGTGAGGGAAGCCGTCGCAGCGCGGGTCACCATCGACCCGGAGCATGAGAACCCCAACGCTCACGGTCAGGTTCGCTGGCATTCGCAGCTCGGGTTCCGTACCGGAGAGGCAGCGTCGCTCGGCTGGATGACCAAGAGAAACGGCTGGGCGATCACTGAAGCCGGGATCCAGGCCCTAGAGGAGTTTCCGGGAGACGAACTCTATCGGGCGTTGGGCCGCCAATACCGCGCCCGGCGCCAAGCTAGCGAGACCCGGACCTACGCTGATCCTAAGAGGGTGCCCACGCCTTTCTCTGATGCCCAGGAGGATTCGAATGGGCATCTGGCTCCGTTCGACCAGTTCCAGCGGAACATCAACTACGCACGCCAACTCATCCAGGGGGGTCAGAACCTGGAACATCTCAAGGTGGGCGCCTTTGACGTCACTGACCTCTACCGGGCGGCTTGGAGCCAGGCCGTAGCGGCAATCGATCACTGGGTCACTCGAGAGATCGTCGACCGAGGCGTCGTCCTCGCGCTGCGTCCCGGAGTACCGCGCCCCGCCAAGTTCGACAAGCTGACCATGCCGGTGGCGCTCTTCGAGAAGATCCATCACCACTCCGAGCCACTGGCCGAGGTGTTTCGAGCGCACTTGGAGCGTGAGTTCGAGTACAAGACCTTCCAGAGCCCTGAAAAAATTCAAGAGGGATTCGCGCACGTCAGCGAGGTCAAGCTCTGGGTGAAGGTAGCGGAGATCCTTACAAATGAGGATCCAAGATCTCCGGTGACCTCCGATGAGGTGCGGGCGAGGATGCGAGAGATCGCACGCCGCAGGAACAACATCGCCCACACCGCTGACCACAATCCTGATCAACCCGACCAGAAGCTGCCGATCAGCGCTGATGAGGCGGAAGAGACCATCGCCTGGCTTGAGTCGATCGCGCTCGCCATCCAACAGGCTCTGGGCGACCCCGCGCCGCCGGTGATCGATTACGACTCCGCACCAGCGGAGGCAGGCACTCTGGGGCCCGCGCCGGCGCCGATCGGCGAGCGCCGCGACGACGCCCCACATGCGAAACGCGAGTGGGACGAGGAAAGCCTTCTCGAAGCGATCAACCGGTACTGTCCCGGCAAGGTAGCGAATGCGCTTCTAGCGGTGTACAGGCACGCTGAACGGCATGGCGCGTTTCGCGGCTACCACTACGGCGAAGGTGAATACCCTTCCGTCACGGCCCGGTTCAGCGTCGGCACTGACGAAGCGGCGGCGTGGAGCGTCTACATCGGTGTCACGAAGTCCGTGCTGTCAATCAACTTCGCCGAACTGCGTGACCACGGAGTCCCGCCCCAGACGCTCTCTCAGCTCGCAGGTAACCTGTCGCGGCTTCCAGGTTGGGCTGATGTGTCCCAACAATTGAAGAAGGCGGACTATGCCGCCCGTGTCTCGATCGAGTCAGCTGCGCTGGCTGAGCACAATACGGCGAACGTCGTCATTGAGGGATTCAACACCCTTCTAGCGTCAGCGAGCGGCAGGTCATGAGTGGAGAACCCATGTAGAGGGCCGAAGCCCCATCGCCTTGGGTGAAGACGGCCGTCTCAACGGTGAGCCTGCTGCGCTCGTTGAGCAGGGACTCACAGTTGCCGATGACGCTGTCCCAGCGGGAGTCGATGACCGGCTTTCGCTTCAGATCTTCATGGTGACCATCGAACTTCAGCCTCCGATGAGGGCGAGCGGGCGGATGGGTGCGCCGGTGGCGCCGCGGATGTTCAATGGTGCGCCGACGAAGAGGAATTCGCGTATGCCGCGGGCGGCGAGGATTTCGAGCGCCATCACCTCGATCAGATTGATGCCGTGTTCGGCGAGCAACAGGCGGTGCACCGGCAGGCTGGTGAGCCCGCCGCCGGGGGGAATGTGCTCGAGTGCGATGGTGTCCGCGCCGACCGCGGCGACACCCCGTTCGGCGAGCCAGGCCGCGGCCTCGACAGCGAGGCCGGGTACGCCGCGCTCGTCCCCGAGGTAGGCCGGTGGGTCGTCCCACAGTCGTGCCCATCCGGTGCGTACCAGCGCGACGTCGCCTCGCTTCGGCAGGATCTCGCCGGCGCGCAGGTCCTCCACGCGTACGGGCTCACCCGGGGGGAGGCGGTCCAGCCCGCGTACGGCGGGTACGTCGAAGAGCACTCCGCGGCGGACGAGCGGCGGCACCTGGTCGATGCCGTGGCTGCTGTACCGGCCGTTCTCGAGGGCGTCGGCGACCGTCACGCCCCCGTACATGCGGCCGTCGACGGCGACGTGGCACAGCGCGTCCATGTGCGTTCCGACGTGCCCGCCGAGGACGAGCATCTCGTGCGATCCGGTCATTCCGTCCGGGCGCTCGACGTCACCGTGCCGCTGGCGAAGTGCGAACTGAAATCCGGGGTGCGTCGGGGACACGGGCATTCCGGTCTCCAGCGGCTGTGCCAGGTCGATCGCCTCGATGCCGTCATCGAGCAGGTCAAGCAGCTTCACGCTCAATGCCCTCCGTATCGTCGCTGTCGTTCCCGGTCGTGGTGAGGCTCATCCCGCGGGTCTCGGGCAATGTGAGGACGGTCATCGCGGACACCAATAGCAGGAGCACCACATAGCCGGTGAACGCGGCCCGGCCGGCGGTTTCCCCCATCCACGTCTGCAGGTACGGCGCCGTTCCACCGAAGGCGGCGACGGCGATCGAGTACGGCACGGCGAGCCCGACCGTACGGATGTGAGTCGGGAACATCTCCGCGTACGCGGCGGGCAGGATCGACACGCCGGCGCCGATGAACACCATCGCGATCGCCATGGCCACGCCCAGCCGCCAGGCGCTGCCATTGATCATCGCCTGCAGCGGGAACAGTGAGACGGCTGTGCCGAGCGTGCTGATCAGCAGCACCGGTCGGCGACCGACACGATCGGACAGCGCGCCCCACGCCGGGAGTAGGCCGATGAGCAGGAGGCTGGACAGGACTCCGGCGAGCATGGCCGAGTCCGCGTTCACGTGCATCGCGTCGATGGCGTACGCCGGGGCGGCGATCACCCAGGCGTAATAGACGACCGTGAGCCCGACGCTCATGCCGACGACCTGGACCGCCTGGCGGCGATGACGCAGCACCTCCTGCCAGAGCCGGGGCCGCTCCTCCCGCTCGTCGGTGAATGCGGCGGTCTCGGCGAGCGAGCGGCGAATCCAGAGCGTCCCGGCACCGAGGACACCGCCGACGATGAACGGGATACGCCAGCCGAAGGACGCCATGTCCGACTCGGACAGCAGTGCCGACAGCAGAAGACCGAGCAGCACACCGATGGTGTTCCCGCCGACGCTGGCGATGTAGATGACGCTGGACCAAAGACCCCGGCGGCGCCGCGGCGCGTACTCCGCGAGGTATGTCTGGGCCGACGGTAGTTCGCCTCCGGTGGCCAGTCCTTGAAGGACGCGGGCGAGCACGAGAATCGCGGAAGCTCCCGCGCCGAGCGTCGCGTACGTCGGACAGAGCCCGATGATCAGGCTGCCCGCGGCCATACCCGCGACGGTCGCCAGCATCATCGGCTTACGTCCGACACGGTCGGCGAGTCGTCCGACGACCAGGCCGCCGATCGGGCGGGCCGCGAACCCGACCGCGAAGACCGCGAGGCTCGACAGTACGGCGGAGACCTCGTCGTGCGGGGCGAAGAACCGTGTCGAGAAGAACGGCACGAAGATCGCGTAGATCCCCCAGTCGTACCACTCGAGGGCGTGCCCGAGCGCCGTGCCGAGCAGTGCCCGGTGCGTGGGCCGCGCGGAAAGACGATTGTTCATTACAGGACCTCCCCGGTCGCGGCCGGAAGGCGGGACGGCCGTACGGCCGTCCGCCGCAGCGCCAACTCGGCGTACAAGGCGGCACCCAGCGGAAGCACGGCATCGTCGAAGACCGCACGGCCGCTGTGGTTGTAGGCGGCGTGTCGGGGATCCGCGCCGGTCGGCAGGGCACCCACCGCCACGAAACTGCCCGGGACCTCGGCGAGCACCCGGGAGAAGTCCTCGGCGCCGGTGAACGGGTGCGAAAGCGGCTCGTGCAGGTCATCGCCGAAGACCGCGCGGATCGTCTGCTCCACGAATGCCGTCTCGGCGGCGTCATTGACCGTGGCCGGGCGCTCTCGGACGAATTGCGCGTCGACGCGGACGCCATGGGCGTCGGCGATCCCATGGATCAGGCGCAGCGCCTCCTCACCCACTCTGACGGCGACCGAGTCGCCGAAGGTGCGGATCGTCGCCTCGAACGTCGCCGTCGCGGGGAGCACATTGCGCCGCGTGCCGGCGTGCAACGTGCCGACCGTCAAGACGACGGGGTCGAACGCGTCGAACCGCCGGGTCACCATGGTCTGCAGAGCCAAGATCATCTCTGCGGTGGCGGTGATCGGGTCGCGGGCCAGGTGTGGTGCCGACGCGTGGCCACCCTCACCGTGCACGGTGACCAGCAGCGCGGAGGACGCCGCCAGCATGGGGCCCGGGCGGGTGAACAGACGCTGTGGCAGGGTGGAGAAGACATGCAGCCCGTACGCGGCGTCGGCTCTTCGCCCCGACGCGTCGAGTACGCCGTCCTCGATCATGGCTTTGGCCCCTTCCCAGCCCTCCTCTCCCGGCTGGAACATCAGGACGACATCGCCGCTCAGGTGGTTCCTCCGCGTCGCGAGCAGGCGCGCGGCGCCCGCGAGCATGGCGGTGTGCAGGTCATGGCCGCAGGCGTGCATCGCGCCGTCGACGCGTGAGCGGAAGGGCAGTCCGGTCTCCTCCGACACGGGTACGGCGTCCATGTCCGCGCGCAACAACACGGTGGTTCGTTCTTCCGTCGCGGTCGGCGCACGCCCGCGCAGCACCGCGGTCACGGACGTCGACCGGTCTCCCGGCGTGATCTCCAACGGCAGACCGTCCAGGGCCTCGAGCACCGCCGCCTGAGTCCTGGGAAGATCCAGGCCGATCTCCGGATGGGCATGCAGCCGGTGCCGCAAACCCGTCAGCTCGCCGAGCAGCGCCTGCGCCTCGCGATGAATCTCCATGTCGCCGCCTCCCGTCGATGTCCGGACAGCATCGGCGACGGACGCGTGCGGGAGCGATAATCGACCAAATCAAACAGAGATGGCCAGATTCGGAGGCGTTTCGTGCAACTCGACGAGCGAGACCTGCAACTGCTGCACGCCCTGCAGATCGCTCCGCGGGTCACGTGGACGGACGCGGCACGCATACTCCGCGCCAGCCGTTCCTCGCTCGTCGCCCGCTGGACTCGGCTGCGATCGGCCGGCTTGGCGTGGATGAGTGCGCAGCCGGGCGCCGGATACCGCGACGTGACCCTGTCGCTCGTCGAGGTCGACTGCCTCCCGGGAACCCGTCCCGACGTGCTACGAGCCGTGTGCCAGGATCCGCGGGTCGTCACCGTCGAGGAATCGACTCGCGGCCGGGACCTCCTCCTCACGGTCATCACCCACGACCTGCCGGAGCTGACCGCTTTCCTGCTCGATCACCTGGAGTCGTTGCCGGGCATCGCACGCCAGCGCAGCCACGTGGCGACGCGCGTCCACCGCCACGGTAGCCACTGGCGACTCGATGCCCTCGAACCGGCACAGGAGGCGGCGTTCCAGCGGATCGCCCAATCGGCTCCGAAGGGGCCGAGTGGCGCGGTCCCGCAGGCCTTGACGCCACTGATCCACGCGCTCGCCCAAGACGGTCGAGCGAACGCCGCCGACCTCGCCCGGACCCTCGGTCAGAACCCCGCGACCACCCGCCGCCAGCTCCACCGGGTGCTGCGTTCGGGGCTGCTGTCCTTCCGCTGCGAGTTGGCGGCAGAGGTATCGGGCTGGTCGGTGAGCAGCACCTGGACGGCCAGGGCCGAGGCCGCCGATCACGACCGCGCCGTCACCGCCCTGGCGAGCCTGCCCGAACTGCGGATGTGCATCTCGACCACCGGCGAGACGAATCTCGCGATGACCATCTGGACCCGTTCCGTCGGCGACATTCAGCGCATCGAGATGCTGCTCGGAGCGCGCCTGCCCTTCCTGAGAGTCCGCGACAACGCCATCAACCTGCGCACCCCGAAACGCATGGGCTGGATGCTGGACGCGACGGGCCGCTCGACCGGCCGAGTCATCGTCCCGTCCGCCCTTCTCCCTCGATGAGCCCTCTTTTGAGGTTTGGGATTTCATGCGGTGTCGTCAAAAGGCCCCGGATGATTTTTCGCCTCAGGGTCTTTTGGCTGGTCAGCTGTGGTGGTCAGGGGGTGGGGCGAGCCGCCGACCTTTCGCTTTTCAGAAGTGACATCGCCCCCTGCTAAGGTCGACGGAATCCTTGGCGGAGACTTTCCGCGGGCACTCGCCGTCATTTGCGGCAGTGAACCAGCCGTCCGCCCTTAGTGAGAACGGACAAGCACATGCGCAAAGCGCTGATCACGCTCGCCACGGCCGTGGCGGTGGCCGGATCCGTCGTCGCGGTGGGTGGCCCGGCGGAGGCGGCGTCGTCGCCGATCGCGGCCTGCGGTGGCGGCAGCTACCACGTCATCGACACCCACGACCTGTCGGGGTACGCCACTATCTACCTGATGTACAACGGCAGCACCGACTGCGTGGTGACATGGCGAACAAAGGACGTGGGCACCGCACGCTGGACGACGGCCTACGTCCAAAAGCAAGGCGGGGACCAGATAGCCAACAATGGCTACTTCCAGTACTACGCCGGTCCGGTGAAGGTAAGCGCCGCGGGGGTCTGCATCAAGTGGGGAGGCACCGTCAACGAAGGTAACGGCCATGTGGCCGTCTGGAACTCCGACTGGAGTCACTGCGGCTGACCTTGAACGCGACAGCGCGGGGCCGCGCCGGCGGACCCCAGGATGTCGGCCGCCAGCTCACGCAGCTCCTCGCCGGCGGCGGCGAGCACGTGGGTCGCGTACGCGCGGACGGCTCCCGCCGGGTCCGCCGTTCGCTCCGCCAGAGCAGGAAGCAGCCGCTCGCCCGGAGACCGCCAGGTGCTGAAGACTTCGGCCGCCGCCCGTACTGCGCCGCCCGCCAGGCCGGACGCCAGGCGGAGTCGACGTATCGAGGCGCCGCTAGGCCGTGTTTCAGAAGCCGTCGGGACGGGCTGGCGCCGCGGTCGGCGTGTTGATGA
>NZ_BAABHF010000047.1:0-13773 GCF_039541955.1 Actinoallomurus oryzae
TCAGTCGTTGGGTCAGACCCGGCCGGGAGGCGCTCATCTACATCATCACTGTCAGTCGTCGGGGGAGTCGTACGTCGGGTCGATCGACTCCGGGGACAGCCCCAGCAGGTCGGCGACCTCCTCGACCACCACGTCGCGTACCAGGCGGGCGCGGTCGCGTTCGTCGTCGCCACCCCGGGCCTCGACCGGGCGGCGGTAGACCACGATGCGCGGCGGCCGGCCGTCCGCCGCCGGGATCAGGCGGCTCAGCGGCACCGTGTCGGCGTCCAGGGAGTGCGGCTCGACCGACGGCACTTCCTCGACCGCGAACTCCACTCCGGCGAGCTGCCGGCTCCACCGCTGTTCGAGCCGGTGCGCCTCGTCGCGTACGAGCTCGTCGAACCGCTCGGCGCGCGTGCGTGAGATGGGCACCTCCGCCGGGGCGAGCGGCCCGCGCATGCCGCGACCCCGGCGGTCACGACGGCGCGTGCCGGAGCCTCCTGTCACGCGTGATCGCACAACTTCGAGCATAGTCCGCCCCGAACGCGCTCCGGAGTGCCAACGGCGGACGAGACGCGGGCGCCGTTTCTTCGGTGGGCCGGAGCCGGGGAAGGAGGTTCGCGCGTGCGGCGGTCGCCCGGCGCCCGCTCCGCTCGTCCCGTGACCGGCGGCGATAAAGATCCGTTATGCGGGTGCCCGCCTGAAATACGGCGACACGAAGGCAGGATAGTGGCGCGGGTACGGGGGGAGGGGATACGTTCCCGTCGTGAGCCCCGTCCGCATCTGCTCCCGCACCGCGTGCAAGCAGTCTGCTGTCTACACGCTCACGTACGTCTACGCCGACTCGACCGCTGTTCTGGGCCCGCTGGCAGCGTACGTCGAGCCCCACTGTTACGACCTGTGCGCCGAACACGCCGAGCGCCTCACCGCCCCCGTCGGCTGGGAGTTGGTCCGGCTGCCCGCCGAGGAGTCCGAGCCCAGCAGCGACGACCTCGAGGCGCTCGCCAACGCCGTGCGCGAGGCGGCCAAGCCCGCCGCGCCCCGCGAGGAGCCGGTCGGGCAGGGCACCGAGGTCGGCCGGCGCGGTCACCTCCGCGTTCTGCGCTCCGACACGCCCCGCAAGCCCTGAGCGACCGCCCCGGCGGCGTGACCCCGACCCCGGCAGGCACAGTCTTCGATCGAGGTCCCGGTAGGCTCTGCCGTACGCGATACCGTGCCGAGCGACCCGGCAAGAGGGCAAGGGGCCAGGAGTGAGTGACCTCACCAAGATCTTCAAGGCGTACGACATCCGGGGCGTCGTCCCGGACGAGCTGAACGAGGAGATCGCCGAGGCCGTCGGCGCCGCGTTCGTACGCGTGACGGGCGCCACGACGATCGTGACCGCGCACGACATGCGCACCTCTTCCGGCCCGCTGTCCGCGGCCTTCGCCCGGGGCGCCACGTCCCAGGGCGCCGACGTGATCGAGGCCGGGCTGGGCTCCACCGACATGCTCTACTACGCGAGCGGCAGCCTGGACGTCCCGGGCGCGATGTTCACCGCGAGCCACAACCCCGCGCGCTACAACGGCATCAAGCTGTGCCGCACGGGCGCCAAGCCGGTCGGCCGCGATACGGGCCTGACCGAGATCCGCGAGCTGATCGACAAGGGCGTGCCCGCCCACGACGGCCCGGCCGGCACGATCTCGCAGCGCGACCTGCTGTCCGGCTACGCCGAGCACGTGAAGTCGCTGGTCGACCTGTCCGGCATCCGGCGGCTCAAGGTCGTCGTCGACGCGGGCAACGGCATGGGCGGCCACACCGTGCCGGCCGTCTTCGAGGACCTGCCGATCGACCTGGTGCCGCTCTACTTCGAGCTCGACGGCACCTTCCCCAACCACGAGGCCAACCCGATCGAGCCGGAGAACATCCGCGACCTGCGGGCGGCGGTGCGCGAGCACGGCGCCGACGTCGGGCTGGCCTTCGACGGCGACGCCGACCGCTGCTTCGTCGTGGACGAGCGCGGCGAGCCGGTGGCGCCCTCGACGATCACCGCCCTGGTCGCCGTCCGCGAGCTCGGCAAGCACGGCCCGGGCCGGATCGTGCACAACCTGATCACCTCGCGGGCCGTCCGGGAGATCGTCCGCGAGCACGGCGGCGAGCCGGTGCGCACGCGCGTCGGCCACTCGTTCATCAAGCAGACGATGGCCGAGCGCGACGCCATGTTCGGCGGAGAGCACTCGGGTCACTACTACTTCCGCGACTTCTGGTTCGCCGACTCCGGCATGCTCGCGGCGATGCATGTCCTGGCCGCGCTCGGCGGGCAGGACCGGCCGCTGTCGGAGCTGCTGGGCGAGTTCACGCGCTACGCCGCCTCCGGGGAGATCAACAGCAAGGTGGACGACCAGGAGGCCACGGCCGCGCAGGTCCGCGCCGCGTTCGAGGGCCGGCCGGGCGTGACCGTCGACGAGCTCGACGGGCTCACGGTGAGCCACGACGACTGGTGGTTCAACCTGCGCCCCTCCAACACCGAGCCGCTGCTGCGACTCAACGCCGAGGCCGCCGACGAGGAGACGATGGCCGCCGTACGCGACGAGGTCCTCGAGATCGTGCGAAAGGGAAACGAATGAACATCGACTCCTGGCTGCTGGAGATCCTCGCCTGCCCCAACTGCCGGGGACGGCTGAGGACCGACGAGGCGGCGGAGGAGCTCGTCTGCACCGGTACTTGCAAGTACGCCTACCCGGTCCGTGACGACATCCCCGTCCTCCTGGTGGACGAGGCCAGGACGCCTGCATGACCCACGCCGTGTCCCCCGGGGACCCTCGTCACATCGGAGGGCCGGCGCGACGATGAGCCTTCCCGAGCCCGACTACGGCCGCCTCGACGATCCGGAGGCACTGGCCGAGGCGGACCCGGGCGAGATGCTGCGTCATGTCGCCTCGGCGGCCGCACAGGTCCGTGAGGCCCGTCTGCTCGCCACCGAGGCCGGGATCGACCGTGTCGCCGGGGGCGGGCGGCCGCGTGCCGTCGTGATCGCCGGCATGGGCGCGTCCGCCGCCGTCGGCGACCTGCTCTCCACGGTCTGCGGCCTGGGCTGCCCGATTCCGGTGACGACCGTCCGCGGTCACCGGCTGCCCGGCTGGGTCGGCGTCGCCGACCTCGTCATCGCCGTCTCGCGCTCCGGCTCGACCGAGGAGACCCTCGGCCTGGTGGCCGACGCCGCGCGGCGTGGATGCCGGCTGCTGTGCGTCGGCGCCGGCGGCTCGCCGCTCGCCGACATGGCCGTACAGGCCGGTGGGCTGTTCGTGCCGGCGCCGTCCGCCGCGCGCTCCCGTGCGGCGCTGTGGGGCCTGGCCGTGCCGCCCCTGCTGGCCCTCGACGCGCTGGGCCTGGCCGCCGCACCGCCCGAGGTGCTCGAACGCACCGCCGAGCGGCTGGAGGAGATGAGCCACCTGTGCCGCCCGGCCAGCGAGTCGTTCGTCAACCCGGGCAAGCAGACCGCGCTGGAGATCGCCGGATCGATCCCGGTGATCTGGGGCACGTCGCCGCTGACCGGCATGGTGGCGCGGCGGTTCGCCGCCCAGCTCGCCACCGACGCCAAGTACCCCGCCATCCCCGGCGAGCTGCCCGAGGCCGCGCACGGCCAGGTGGTGGTCTTCGACGGCCCCTTCACGTCGGCGGGCGGCTCCGCCGGCGAGGAGGACTTCTTCCGCGATCGCGTCGACGAGCCGGAGACCACGCGGCTGCGCCTCGTCGTCGTCCGCGACACCGAGGAGCACCCGCAGGTGACGCGGCGGTGGCAGGCCTCCGTCGAGCTCGCGGCCGAACGCGGCGTGCCGGTCACCGAGCTGGTCGCCCGCGGCGAGCATCCACTCGAACGTTTGGCCGGCCTCACCGCCCACGTCGACTACGCGAGCGTGTACCTCGCGCTCGCCCTCGGAACCGACCCGACCCCCCTGCCCGCCATCCAGGAACTCAAAGTGAGGATTTCATGATCGCCGAGGAACGACCGTGAGCGCCGAAGGCGGGGCCAAGGCGATCATCGCCGCACTGGGAGCCAACCTCGGCATCGCGGCGGCCAAGCTCGTGGCGTTCGCGTTCACCGGATCGGCCTCGATGATGGCCGAGGGCGTGCACTCGATCGCCGACTCCGGCAACCAGGGCCTGCTCCTCCTCGGCCGCAACCGGTCGCAGCGCGCCGAGACGAGCCGGCATCCCTTCGGGTACGGCCGCGAGCGGTTCTTCTACGCCTTCGTCGTCGCCGTCGTGCTGTTCACCGTGGGCGCGCTGTTCTCGCTGTACGAGGGCTGGCACAAGGTCAGCGATCCCCACGACATCGAGGACCCCGTCTGGGCGTTCGCCGTCCTGTTCCTGGGGATTCTGCTGGAGGGCTTCTCCTTCCGTACGGCGGTCAAGGAGTCCAACCGCACGCGCGGCGACCAGAGCTGGGTGTCCTACATCCGGCGGGCCCGCGCGCCGGAGCTGCCGGTCGTGATCCTGGAGGACTTCGCGGCCCTCATCGGCCTCGTCGTCGCCCTCGTGTGCGTCGCCCTCGCGGTGATCACCGGGAACGGCGTCTGGGACGGCGTGGGATCGATCGTCATCGGCCTGCTGCTGGGCTTCGTCGCCGTCGTACTGGCGGTGGAGACCAAGAGCATGCTCATCGGCGAGTCCGCGGTGGGCGAGATCGAAAAGAGGATCACCGCCGAGCTGGAGTCGGTGGAGGAGATCGACCGGGTCATCCACCTGCGCACCCTGCACACCGGCCCGGAAGAGCTCCTCGTCGCCGTCAAGGTCGCGGTCACCTCGGACGACACCGCCGCGGAGGTGGCACGCGGCATCGACGCGGCGGAGAAGCGCATCCGCGAGGCCGTCCCGATGGCCCGCCACATCTACATCGAACCCGACCTCGACCGCGCCCGTACGGCCCCGGAGACCGAGGCCTCCTGACCCCGGCCGGACTCCGCGACGGTCACGAGGGGGAGGGGAGCGCGTCCAGGTCGACCAGGTTGCGATCGGGGTCGGCGGGGTCGTACAGCACGCGAACGTGGGTCTGCCCGCTCAGACGAGGGCCCGGGTCGTAGGTGAGGGGGTCGCTGACCGCGGTGTACGTCCGGCCGGTCCCCTCATCCTGCCAGGTCGCACGGATGATGTAGGGGTGCCGGTTGTTCACCTGCGTGCTGAGGTCGGGGCCCACGTGCTCGATCTTCGCCCACACCTGCCGGCCCTGCCGCCGTAGCCAGGCTCGCAGCCGGGCGGTCCGGCGTCCCTTGACGAAGAGGACCGTCCCGAGCGGGGTGAACACCAGGCCCAGTCCACCGACGATCACCGGGACGAGGTACGCCGCCCAGAACGACGCGATCCGCGCGTCGGACGGATCGTCCGGATCGTAGGCGACGGGGACGCTCTCGCCTCTCTCGTAAGCCGGTGGGTTGCTGCCGGTGGAGCTCTGAAACGAGTACGACCTGCCGTCGACGGTGAACTTCACGGTCGGGTACCAGTTCGTGCTGGTTCGAGTGTGGCCGCCGGAACTCCGTGTCGTGCTGGTCCGCGCGGTGAGCTCGACCACGGTGCCGTCGGTCCGCTGGGCGGACGCGAGGAAGCTCGCCGTGGAGGCGGCCACCGCGATCCCGGCACCGAGGAGCACCAGCCCGACCAGACCGAAGATCCCGCCGACGATGGTGAAGACCCGTCCGTTACGCATTGGACGAGTGTGTCCAATGCGGAGCGATATGTCACGCGCACGCCTTGTAGCCCCGCGCCCCCGATGCCGACGATCCGGCGCGGCCTGCTCGCTCGCCGACCAGGCGGCGCTCGGCGCCGGACAGACCGCTGGCGTACGTGATGTCCGCCGGCCGGCGAACAGGAGACGGGCTACTCGATCCGCGAAAGCGTGGCGACACTTGAGCCGTCATATGACGGCATCCGCTCCATGGGCTGTTGGCCGCTCTTGTCGGGCTCGTCGGCGTCGGTGCTGAGGCGATCGATCCTCACGAATCATCCCTGTTGCCGATGGGATGGACCCGGCGACTCTTGCCGGAGGCGCGCAGGTCGTTCCATGCCCTGTCTTCTCGTCCGCCGGGGAGCGGGCAACAGGTAAGCACATCATCGGATGAGTCGGCTACTCGTCCGTGGCTCCGGGGACGACCAGGCCGGACTCGTAGGCAAGCACCACGGCCTGGGCGCGGTCGCGCAGGCCCAGTTTGGTGAACACCCGGGCGACGTGGGTCTTCACGGTGTGCTCACTGACCACGAGGCGCTCGGCGATCTCGGCGTTGGACAGGCCGCCGGCGATCAGGCCGAGCACCTCCGTCTCGCGTGCCGTGAGGTTCTCCAGCTCCGGTGCGCGCTGTGGCCGGGCCCGCCGCTGGCGGGCGAACTCCCTGATCAGTCTGCCCGTCACCTGCGGGGCCAGCAGGGCGTCGCCGCGGGCCACCACGCGGACGGCCGAGACGAGGTCGTCCGCGGTCGAGTCCTTGAGCAGGAAGCCGCTCGCCCCGGACGACAGGGCGTCGTAGACGTACTCGTCTACGTCGAACGTCGTCAGGACCAGGACCCGGGTCGCGACGTTCGCGGGGTCGGAGAGGATGCGCCGGGTCGCCTCGATTCCGTCCATGCCGGGCATGCGGATGTCCATCAGGACGACGTCGGGGCGGTGGGTCTCGGTGAGGCGTACGGCCTCCCGGCCGTCACCGCCCTGCGCGACGACGTCGATGTCGGGCTGGGCGGAGAGGAGTGCGGCGAAGCCGGCGCGCACGATCGTCTGGTCGTCGGCGATCAGCACTCGAATCATGAACGCCGATTCTGGCCTACCGGAAGCTCGGCCTGCACGGCGAATCCGCCCTCTGTGCGCGGACCTGCGGCGAAGCGGCCACCGAGCATCGTCGCCCGCTCGCGCATCCCGACGAGCCCGTGTCCCATCGCCTTCGTGCGGTCTTCCACCCTCGTGACGGGCATGGGCGATCCGTCGTCGGTCACGCGGACGGCGAGCCGGTCGCCGAGGTAGTTCAGCTCGACCCGCACCCGTGAGCCCGGCGCGTGCCGCCGGGCGTTCGTCAGCGCCTCCTGGACGATGCGGTACGCCGACAGCTCGATCGTGGTCGACAGCGGCCGTACGGCGCCGCCCACGCTGAGCTGGGCCTCCCCGCCGGCGCCCCGGTGACTCTCGATGAGCTCGTTCAGGCGGTCGAGGCGCGGCTGCGGCGTCACCTCGGGTTCGGTGCCCGGTTCGGCGCGCAGCACGCTGAGCAGCCGCCGCATCTCCTCCAGCGCTTCGCGCGCCGCGCCGGCGATCTCGCCGAAGCCCTTCTTGGCCTCCGGTGACAGCGAGCGCATCGTGTACGGGGCGGTCTCCGCCTGCACGGCGATCATCGAGACCGAGTGCGCGACGACGTCGTGCAGCTCCCGCGCGATGCGTGCGCGCTCGCGCAGCACCGCCTGCTCGTGCTGGACGGCGTTCAGCCGGGTCAGGGTCTCGCTGTTGCGCTCGCGCTCCTCGTCCATGCTGGCCTCGGCGGTCTCCACCGTACGGCGTGCGTCGCCCAGCCCGAGGGCGGCGACGACGGCGACGAACGAGGCCGGCCAGGGGATGCCGTCGAGGCTGCCGGAGGCGAGGTACACGACGCCGACGGCGACGACGCTGCCCACACCGAGCACGCCGGTGGACTGGCGCGGCAGCTGCTGCGCCAGCAGGTACAGCGTGTACAGCCCGGCGAAGGCCGTCGTGGCGAGCAGCGGCTGCCCCGACAGCAGGCTCGCGGCGAGGGCACCGAGCGTGATGGCCGCGGCCGGGCGCAGCGACTCCCGGCGGAACATCAGCGGCACGGTCGAGGCCAGCGCGAACCCGCCGAGGAGGCTGACCGCCTGCCGGTGGTGCAGCGGGATCTCGAACAGGGCGCCCAGCGCGAGCACGGCCCCGGTGACCGGGCCGTACCACCAGGAGCGGCCGAACCGGCGCCACGCGTGCAGCCAGCGCAGCAGCGGTGGCGTGCGCGGTGCGGGCGCGGGCGGGCCGGGCCGGGCGTACATCGTGCCGCCGGGCGTGCGGTGAGAGGGATCGGGCGGCGCGCTCCGGCCGTACAGGGACGCGACCAGGCGGCCCGTGAGCGGCTTGAGCAGGCGGCCGATGCCGGTGAGGATCCACAACAGCACCTGACCCACGGCGGTGACCACCTGGGCGGCCAGACGCCACGCCGCAGGGCCGGCTTCGTGCAGGAAGTCAGGTTTGTCGCTAGCCACCCTTTATCTTCACCTCCCAATGCCGGTGTTCGCCTCACCGTACGGAGCGATTTACCCCTCCCCGAGAGTGGGCCGGCGTCCACCTGGAGGACGATGCGAGGTCCCTCCTACAGGCGGACGCGCGGACGGGTACGGGCGGCGTAGCTTTTTGAGCGTGACAAGGGCGCGGCGTCTCCGTACTAGGGGGTCCGGGGACGCCGGCCCGGGTCCGCCATCCGACCTTCGGGGGTGCGGATGGCGGCCGGTCTCCCTCGCCGGGTGGCCGTCGACCGTCCGTGGTCTCCCGCGGGAACTCCCCGTGGACGGCGCGATCGGGCACACCATGGGCTGGGGTCTCCCCGATCCGGCCACCCAGGCGAGGGTCTGACTTCTACCGTCGGCCGCGCAGCAGGCGCAGGGCCTTCTCCTTCTCGAAGTCCAGGGCCCGCGCCGGCGGGGGCGACAGGCGACCGACGCGTTCGCCCAGCTCCCGCACTGCCGCCCGGACGTCCGGTTCGGCCAGCACGCGCAGCCCGAAGGCCAGCTCTCCCGGGCTGATGTCGTACCGCTTCTCCAGCGTCAGCGCGAGCGCCACCGCCCGCAGCTCCTCGTCGCCGAAACGCCGGTGTCCCCGAGGCTCACGGATCGGCGGTAGCAGACCGAGGGCCTCGCGGTAGCGGAGCATGCGGGGCGAGGTGCCGAGCCGCTGGGCGGCCTCCGTGATGCGCATGGATCCTATTCTGACAAATCAATGTTAGAAACGGCACCCGGCTCGTGCATGGCTCGACCGTCCGCGCCTAGACTCGCTCGTGACACCGAATCCAGGGGAGTTAACCAAGCATGGACTACAAGGTCGCCGATCTGTCGCTGGCGGCGTTCGGCCGCAGGGAGATCCAGCTCGCCGAGCACGAGATGCCGGGCCTGATGGCCGTCCGCAGGGAGTACGCCGAGTCCAAGCCGCTGCGCGGTGCGAAGATCATGGGCTCGCTGCACATGACGATCCAGACCGCCGTGCTGATCGAGACCCTGGTCGAGCTGGGCGCCGACGTGCGCTGGGTGAGCTGCAACATCTTCTCCACCCAGGACCACGCCGCCGCCGCGGTCGTCGTCGGTCCGGGCGGCACCCCCGATGACCTGCGGGGCGTCCCGGTGTTCGCCTGGAAGGGCGAGACGCTGGAGGAGTACTGGTGGTGCACCGACCAGGCCCTCGCCTGGCCCGACGGCACCGGCCCGAACATGATCCTCGACGACGGCGGCGACGCGACCCTGCTGGTCCACAAGGGCGCCGAGTACGAGAAGGCCGGCGCCGTGCCCTCGGCGTCGGAGGACGACCCGGAGGAGTGGAAGGTCATCCTCGACCTGCTCCGCCGTACGGTCGACGGCTCCGGCCGCTGGACCAAGACCGCCGAGCGGATCAAGGGCGTGACCGAGGAGACCACGACCGGCGTCCACCGGCTGTACGAGATGGCCAAGGCGGGCACGCTGGCGTTCCCGGCGATCAACGTCAACGACTCGGTGACCAAGTCCAAGTTCGACAACAAGTACGGCTGCCGGCACAGCGTGATCGACGGCCTCAACCGCGCCACCGACGTGCTGATCGGCGGCAAGGTCGCGGTCGTGTGCGGCTACGGCGACGTCGGCAAGGGTTGTTCGGACGCGCTGCGCGGCCAGGGCGCCCGCGTCATCGTCACTGAGATCGACCCGATCTGCGCGCTCCAGGCCGCGATGGACGGCTTCCAGGTCACCACGCTGGACGACGTGGTGGAGACCGCCGACATCTTCGTCACGACGACCGGCAACTTCAACATCATCACCGCCGACCACATGGCGCGGATGAAGCACCAGGCGATCGTCAGCAACATCGGCCACTTCGACAACGAGATCGACATGGCCGGGCTGGCGAAGATCCCCGGGATCAAGAAGGAGGAGGTCAAGCCCCAGGTCCACACGTGGACCTTCGAGGACGGCCACTCCATCATCGTGCTGGCCGAGGGCCGCCTGATGAACCTGGGCTGCGCCACCGGCCACCCGTCGTTCGTGATGTCGAACTCCTTCACCAACCAGGTGATCGCCCAGATCGAGCTGTTCACCAAGACGGAGAACTACCCGGTCGGCGTCTACACCCTGCCCAAGCACCTGGACGAGAAGGTCGCCCGCTTGCACCTCGACGCGCTCGGCGTCAAGCTGACCACGCTCACCAAGGAGCAGGCCGCCTACATCGGCGTCGACGTCGAGGGCCCGTACAAGTCAGACCACTACCGGTACTGATGCCCTCTTCGCTGGAGGGGCGAGCCGCCGAGCGAGCGGAGTGGACGGCCGAGGTACGAGGTTGTCTGCGGAGTGAGTGAGAAGGCGAGCCCGACCATGAAGCTTGGAGGGGCGAGCCGCCGAGCGAGCGGAGTGGACGGCCGAGGTACGAGGTTGTCTGCGGAGTGAGTGAGAAGGCGAGCCCGACCATGAAGTACGACGTTTCGGACCCCGGGCTCGCCGAGTCCGGGGTCCGGCGTATCGAGTGGGCCGACCGTTCCATGCCGGTGTTGCGGCGGATCCGTGAGCGGTTCGCCGCCGAACGCCCGCTGGACGGCATGAAGGTCGCGGCGTGCATGCACGTCACCACCGAGACCGCGAACCTCATCCGTACGCTCCAGGCCGGCGGCGCCGAGGTCGCGCTCGCGGCGTCCAACCCGCTGTCGACGCAGGACGACACGGCGGCGGCGCTCGTGGAGGAGTACGGGGCGGCCGTCTTCGCCCGGCAGGGCGTCGACCGTGACGGCTACTACCGGCACATCCACCAGGCGCTCTCGATCGGGCCGGACCTCGTGCTGGACGACGGCTGTGACCTGGTCAACACGCTGCACACCGAGCGTCTCGACCTGGCCGGCGGCGTACGCGGCGGCTGTGAGGAGACCACGACCGGCGTCATCCGGCTGCACCAGATGGCCCGCGAGGACGCCCTGCGCTTCCCGATGGTGGCGGTCAACGACACCGACACGAAGCACATGTTCGACAACCGGTACGGCACCGGCCAGTCCACCCTCGACGGCATCGTCCGTGCGACGAACACCCTGCTCGCCGGCAAGACGATCGTCATCGCGGGCTTCGGCTACTGCGGCCGTGGCCTGGCCGAACGCGCCCGCGGCATGGGCGGCCGGGTCGTCGTCACCGAGATCGACCCGGTCAAGGCGCTGGACGCGGCCCTGCAGGGCTTCCGGGTGCAGCCGATGTCACGCGCCGCCGAGGACGGCGACGTGTTCATCACCGTCACCGGCAACACCGACGTGATCCGCGCCGAGCACTTCGCCCGTATGAAGGACGGCGCGATCCTGGCCAACTCGGGCCACTTCGACGTGGAGGTCGACGTACGAGCGCTCGCCGACCTGGCGGTCGAGGTCCGCCACGAGGTACGCCCGCAGGCGGACGAGTACGTCCTGGCCGACGGGCGGCGCCTGGTGCTGCTCGCCGAGGGCAGGCTGGTGAACCTGGCGGCGGCCGAGGGGCACCCGGCCGCCGTGATGGACATGTCGTTCGCCGACCAGTCGCTCACCTGTGAGTGGCTGGTCACCCAGGATCTGGCCCCGGGGGTGTACGAGGTGCCGGAGGCGATCGACACGGAGGTCGCCCGGCTCAAGCTGGCCTCGATGGACATCGAGATCGACGCCCTGACCCCCGACCAGGAGATCTATCTGTCGTCCTGGCGCCGCGGCTCCTGAACGTCGGGAGCAGGCGGGTCCCCGGTCGGCCGGCGTCCCCCGGCGCGGGCGATGCGGTCGTAACCGAGGCTTCGCGCTCTACCGGACCTTCCGTACGTGGGCGGTGTCGGCGTCGAGGAGGGTGCCGTCGGCGCTGGTCGGCGCGATCTCCGGCACAGGGGCGCCGTGCCGGTCGACGAGTGTGGAGTGGATCTCGCCGGGTGCGAAGGCATGGCGTTCTCCCCACTGTCGCAGGGTGACGATGACGGGGAAGAGGTCGCGGCCCGCGTCGGTGAGCACGTACTCCTGGCGGCGGCCCGACGGCGCGGTGCGCTGGGCGAAGACCCCGTGAGCGGTGAGCTTGCGGAGGCGGTCGGTCAGGATGTTGCCGGCGATGCCGGTGCGTCGCCGGAACTCGGTGAACGATCGTGCCCCGTCCATGGCGTCACGGATGACGAGAAGGCTCCACCTGTCGCCGACGAGGTCGAGCGTACGCGCGACGGGGCAGTCGGGGTCGGTCCAGCCCGGGTCCGGAACGCGCATGGTGGTGCGCGGCATGACACCTCCCGATCGGTTGCGGATTGAAACCATCATGCCGTACGGTCAGATTGGTTGCAATCTGCTACTGATTGGGTTGGAGTGCGATGGACGTGTGGCGGCGGTCGCTGCTCGCGCTGGTATGTGGCGTCGCCGTGGCGAGCATCTACGCCGCGCAGCCGATTCTGGATCCGATGGGACGCGATCTCGGCGTGCCGGCGGAACTCACCGGGTGGATCGTCGCGACCGGCCAGTTCGGCTATCTGGCGGGGCTGGTGCTGCTGGTGCCGCTCGGCGATGTGGTCGACAGGCGCCGGCTCATCGCCGTGCACCTGGCGCTCGTCGCCGTGGGCGCGCTGCTGACGGCCACGGCGTCAGCCGCATGGGCGGCGTTCGTGGGGCTCGCGGCGGCCGGGGTGTTCGCGGTCGTGGTGCAGACCACGGTGGCCTACGCCGCGTCGGTCTCGCCGCCGGCCGAACGCGGACGGAACATCGGTGCGGTGACCTCCGGCGTCGTGGTCGGCATCCTGGGCGCGCGGGTCGTCACCGGCGTGCTCGCCGAGCTGTGGGGCTGGCGGAGCGTCTATGCCGTTCTCGCGGTGCTGTCACTCGGGCTCGCGGCCCTCGTCCTCGGCGTACTGCCGCCGGAGGAGCGCCCTCGCCGGCCCGCGGGGTACCGGCGGGCCCTGGCCTCACTCGGCGGGCTGTTCGGGCAGCGTGTCTTCCTGACGCGCGGGCTCATCGCGTTCTTCTTGTTCGCATCGTTCGGAACCCTGTGGAGCGGACTGTCCCTGCCGCTGGCGGACACGCCATGGCGGCTGAGCGAGAGCCGGATCGGACTGTTCGGCATCGTCGGACTCGCCGGCGCGCTCGGCGCGGCACGCGCGGGACGGTGGGCGGATGCGGGACGGGCGGCCCCGGTCAGCGGTCTCGCGCTCACCCTGCTCATCCTCTCGTGGGCGGCGATCGCGCAGTTGCCGTGGTCGCTGTGGCTCCTCATCGTCGGAATCGTGGTTCTCGACTTCGCGGTCCAGGTCGTGCACGTGAGCAACCAGCATGTGCTCACCGCCGCGCATCCGGATCGCACCAGCAGCGTCATCGGCGGCTACATGGTCTTCTACTCGCTCGGCTCCGCCCTCGGCGCAGCCACGACCACCGCCGTCTTCACCGCCCGCGGCTGGGCGGGTTCCAGCCTCCTCGGGGCCGGATTCGCGGCCTGCGCGCTGGCCGTCTGGGCGACCGGCAGGCGACCGCCGCTCGGCAGCGCGACCCCCCGATCCGAGAAGGCGGGCGTGCGATGACCTCACCAGGGAAACGGCATGCGACGTTGCGTGCGATCGCGGAGTCGGCCGGGGTCGATGTCTCCACGGTG